>JBGUKK010000032.1:0-56740 GCA_045114435.1 Sodaliphilus sp. | reverse complement strand
CTTCTAATGAATGGTGCTTATACATAATGAACCCCAAAAGTTTTTTGTCCAACTTTTGGGGTCCACTTCATTATGACACACCCTCTTAGAGTAAAACAGATAGTCAAATATAGAGAATGACTAAAAAGTCAAAGGCACAGTCGAAGTCAAAGACCTGCACCCTGCCTGTCTAAGACAAAGGCTCAACAGTTAGCAGCGGCAGGGGCAGACATGAAAGATATGCGATTAAGTGTCTCCAATAGACGCTCCTTAATAATTGAGGACAAATGTCCGCTCAATCTGCCATTCCCTATATTCACAAAGAGTAACATAGGCAAACAGGTATGCCAGGTATTACTCACCTATCGTGACGGCAGTTTTACTGCTCCTTGCCCAGCGAGTTCAGATACTCGTAGGTATCCTTCAACTCGTTGGGGACAACGATTTTCAAACGGCCGATGCGTTCTCTTTCCTTGATCTTGTACTCATGGAGAGCTTCGCACAGCGCTTTCATCTTACCATTATACTCGGCTAAGGCTTGATTATACTCGCTAAGCGCTTTTGCATTGCGCATGTTCACTTCGCTCTCAATGCTATACTTGATAGCGTTGAGCTGCTGCTCATAGGAGCGCTGTGTCTCCTGCAACGCGTTGAACATTGCTTCAACCTCTTCGATGGGAACCGAGGGTGTATAGTTGTAAAGAACACTATCCCTGCCCGAACCTTCGACCATGGTGGGACGAGCAATCCTCTCGACCAACTCGTTGCGGGCACGGGCAACGGCACCCGTCGAGTCGCTGGTGCTGTGGATATACTTGCCATAGGCGGCAGCAAATGCCTCCAGCCTCAGATAGGTGTTGCGCTTCTTGACGTCCATCTCGTTGATGATGTCTCCAGCCTCTACCATGTTGGGGTAGTTCGGCTCTACGGGCCGCTCGATGCCTTGGAGGTCAGCAAAATCCAACACTCTAAGATTATCGACCTTTTGGAGAAGTGCCGACTTGGCCTTGATACCTTCGCGCATCCATGCGCTGAAGCTATTCAGCTTGGCAATTTTTTCAATGAGGGCGCCCACCCTGGCAGTGTCTTTCGCGCCGATGCCCATCGTCTTGTGATTCGCACCGTTGATGAGCTCAAAGCGTGTATCGACAAAAGTCAAGGCCTCCAGTTCTATTGTGGATGCATGGGCTTCATTCTTTGCCCAGTTGGCCAGGGTGTTGGCCGAGGTGGAAGTGATGCCACCTGCTTTGGTTAGAAATATACTCATAGTTCAATCGTTTAATAATCTGATTCCAATTTATAGAAGTCCACTTATATTCACGCTGCGACAAACCTGCAACTTGATGTTTTCCTAGGGCACCTCTTGATTTGTCACGGTGCAAAGGTAAAGCCCCTGGTGCGCAATCTATTTGCGTAGAAAAAAAATATCGAGAAAAAAACGGCAAAAAAGTGTCATTTTTAACACATGCGCAAATAGGTTGCGCAGAAATTGTCTACTTTTGCATAAATTTCTATCGCTCGGCAAAGTGCAAGCAAGCTTGACTCGGCTCTCGCTAAACCGAAATTTTGCATCAAGAACAAACCAACAAACGACAAAATAAATACTTATGCCTGCTAACAAGAATGCGCTAATTCGTTATAAAACGATTGACAGGTGCCTGTCGAACCGTTTCCGCCGCTGGACACTTGAGGACCTGGTGGACGAATGCTCCATGGCCCTGCGCGAGATGGAGGGCGTGACCAGGGGCGTGTCGGTACGCACCGTGCAGGGCGACATCCAGATGATGCGCTCCGACAAGTTGGGCTATAACGCGCCCATCGAGGTGTATGACCTCAAGTATTACCGCTATAGCGACCCTGATTACACCATCACCGGGATGCCGCTCTCCAGCAACGACGTCGACGTGTTGCAGGAGGCGGTGGACATGCTGCAGCAGTTGCAGGACTTTGACCAGTTTGGCGAAATGGCCGACGTGATCAACCGCTTGCAGGACAAACTGTCGGTCACGCGCCAGGAGCGCAGCCCGATAGTCCACTACGACAGCGTGCCGGACTTGAGGGGCCTCAAGCTGCTCAGCCCACTCTATGACCACATTACCCATCATCGCGTGTTGAATGTCATCTATCAGTCTTTTAACCAGCGTGGCCCGGTTGAGTATGTGCTGCACCCCTATCTGCTCAAGGAGTTCCGCAACCGCTGGTTCCTGTTCGGTTGCACCGATGACAAGATGCAGCTGTTTAACCTGGCGCTGGACCGCATTGTGGGCATCACGCCAGCCAAGGGGGTCGCGTTCCGTCAGAATCCCGACTTTGACCCCGAGCACTTCTTTGACGACGTGATCGGCGTGAGCAAGAACCTGAAGGGCTCTCATCCTTGCCGTGTCAAGTTTTGGGCGAGCCGCGAGCAGAGCAACTACATCAAGACCAAACCGCTGCACCCCTCGCAACGGCTCATCAGCGAGAATCCCGATGACGGTAGCTGCATCTTTCAGATCGAGGTTGTCATCAACTTCGAGATGTATTCCGTCTTCATGAGTTACGGCGCCGGCATCAAGATCCTATCCCCACGTCAGGCCGTTTCCTATATACAAAAGCAGCTACACATGGCAGCTGCTCTCTATGATGACACGGCCCAATGAGTCTTGCAGTTCAAGTTTAAAGACTAAGGGCTAAAGGGAGTCTATTTGTCTTTTTTTTTGCCTCACTTGGTTTTGTTGGGGGAAAAGATTCTTCCAGAATCACTGCTGCACTGGCATTTATGACTCTGGGGCGACTGGTTGTGTCTCTGGCTGACACTCGCCTTGGGTGCACTTGTCGGCATCGGGTTGTTCACCAGGCTTCACCTCGGTGGCCATGTACTCGATTTTCTCAAAGCCCTTGATCAGGTTCTCGACAGTTGTCTTGTCGGCATCATAGGTGATGGTGACGGTCTGCTTCTCGACATCGGTTGCAATCTTCTTAATGCCTTTCTCGAAGCGCAGGTTGTTCTTGATGCGGTTCTCGCAACCCTCGCAATGCATGGGCGGCTCGGTTGTGAACACGACGGTCTTGATGTCCTTGGCGCTGGCGGCCACGACAGTCATCACGACCATGAGGAAAAATAAAAACTTCTTCATTTCTTATTGTTAGGTTAATGCTTAAACAAATTGATGCGTATTCCAGCATAGGCCATGGCACCGCTCACGGGTCCCCAGATTAGCGTGGGCTCGAAGCGCCCGCTCCATGGCTGGTCGGCGGCGATGATGGGCTCACGCTGCTTGTAGCCCGTCAAGTTCTCTCCACCCACGTAGATGGAGAAATGCCTGAACCAGCGGGTGACCTGTGCATTGAGTTGACAATAGGCCGGGAAACGGCGGTCCCATGCCCAGACACCATCTTCGTTCTGATAGGAGTCGGGCAAGCGTCCACCACCGTTGAGTTGCAGCGTCGCGTCGAACTGCCACAGGCCCAACGGGGTCTTGTAGGAGGCCGAGAGCAGTCCCTTGTAGCGCGACGTGAGCGGCTTCTCCCGCAGGGTGCCGCCATAAGTAGCCTTGACATCGTTGTAGCGGCAGGCCACGGTGAATTCCAGACCTTCGACGATGGGATAGGAGGCATCGACCTGCAGGGTGTGTGAGCGGGACTTGCCGTTGAGGTTCGTGATGCGCACGGTCCACGGATTCATGTCATAGTCAATCACCATCTGCCGATCGAACCTGGTGTAGTGATACTCGGTATTGACCTTCAACAGGCGCCCCCACAGGGGGATATCGAACGATGAGGTGAAGCCATAGTTGACGGCGCGCTCCTGCTCCAGCGGGTCGATGATGAGTTGTCGGCCACTGGCCAGCAGGTAGTTGTTCTCGGCCAGGGCATGAGGTGTGCGGTAGCCCATGCCGGCCGACAGCCTCAGCGTCCAGATGGGCACGGGCTTCAGGCGCAGGTGGACGCGCGGCGTGAAGAAGGTGCCATACAAGCTGCTGTGGTCCATCCTCAAGCCCGCCATGAGCGTCACGTTGTCGTTGGGGGTGAAGGTATACTGGAGATAGCCCCCTGGTACGGTCTCTTTTTCGATGTCGTGGGTGATCTCGCCCGTCGCATTGTGCTGCAGGCGGTAGTCCTGGGACAGGTGGTCGTGGTTCAGGCTCAGTCCTGCCGACAGGGCGTGGGCGTCGGTGAAACTCGTCTCAAACATCAGTTGGGCATAGGCATTCTTCTCGTTGACGCTATATAGCTTATACCCATAGCTGCCGTCAAGGTCATGCCACGAGGCCGAGGCCATGAGGGCAATGTTGGTACCGTGCTCGGCATTGAGGATGAAGGCATGTTTCATGTAGCCCTCATAGCGTTTGGTCTTCAGCAGGATTTCAAAGGGGGTGGCTCCCGAGTGGCCCTTTTTCTGACCACTCTCGCGACGTTCATCCATCAGTCCCAAGCCCCCATGGAAGATGTAGCGCTCTCCCAGCCAGTCCCACCGGTTCTGAAGGTTAACCTGGCGCACGTTGGGCTGGTCAAGGAAATGGTCATGGTTGTGATCCATGTCGGCCAGATTATCCTCGTAGTGGGCCAGCACATTGGCATTCAGCCGCTCGGTCAGATGAATATTGCCGTCGGCGTTGGCCTCGATGCGGCCGTCGGTGTTGCCGTACAGGTTGAGGGTGACGCCAGGATCATCCTCGGGCTTCAGGTACTCCACATCTATTTGCCCGGTGATGCCCTCGTAGCCGTTGCGCACCGACGCCGCCCCCTTGGACACTTGAATGCTCTTCATCCACGGCCCGGGGACATAGCCCAGAGCGAAAGGCAATGCTGCCCCTCGCCAGTTGGGCATGTTCTCGGTGAGCATCTGCACGTAGGTGCCGCTCAGGCCCAGCAACTTGATTTGCTTGGCCCCCGTGGCGGCATCACTGTAATTGACGTCCACCGAGGGGTTGGTGGTGAAACTCTCGCCCAGGTTGCAGCAGGCAGCCTTGAAGAGCTCGACCTTGTTGATGCGCATGGCGTTCTCGGCACCAGCCACGCGGCTCATGCCTGGCCGCCTGGTAGTGACCGTCACCTCCGAGATTTCACCCGAGAGGGCCACCTCGGTGCTGTCGCCCTGCGTCACCTGGCCGTTCACGGTGAAGAGTGACACAAGCAAGAGCACGGCCGTTAGCAACAAGCGGCCGCACGTCGAGATATGTACATTCTTCTTCATGTCTTTAACGCAGGTGCAAAGGTAGTCTATTTTTTGTGAAGCCGAAGCACCCCCCACAAAAGTTGTACAAAAACTTTTTTTTCTTGATAATGATTGCAGGTTTCGGAAAAAGCAGTACCTTTGCGGCGTTTTTTTGATGGTAATCGGGTGGCCATGTGCCACTGCTGATGCAAGGGAATCCGGTGAGAGTCCGGAACTGTACCTGCAGCTGTAATCCCCTGGAAGAGGGTTTGCTTCTCAAATGCCACTGGCCGAACTGATGGCTGGGAAGGTGAAGCGGACTGGGGGAAAAGTCAGAAGACCTGCCATCGCTTGTCAGTCATCAGGGGGTCAGGTGGCTAAGCGCCAGTTGCTGATGCCGCCGACAACCGGTAACTGACAATTGACAACGGATTAAAAGTACGCTCACTCAGGAACAGGTGTGACGGAAAGCAAATGAAGAAAAGACAATTAATGGCGGCTGCAGTGCTGGCTTTATGCTCGCATGCAGCGGTCAATGCACAAGGCGACGTCTGGCATGTTGACAGCCTGCCAGAGGTGGTGGTAACGGGTACTGGCACGGAGCACCTGCTCAAGGATGCGCCCGTGCAGACCGAGGTCATCACCAGCAAGATGCTGCAGAACTATGCTGGCAAGAGCATTGAGGACATCCTGGGTGGCCTCACGGCATCATTTGCGTTCAACCAGGACGATATGGGCTCACAGATGCAGCTCAATGGCCTGGGCAACGCCTATATCCTTATCTTGATCGACGGCAAGCGCATCCATGGCGACGTGGGCGGGCAGAACGACCTGTCGCTGATCGACCCGCAGAACATCGAGAAGATTGAGATTGTGAAGGGTGCGTCGAGCGCGCTCTATGGCTCGGACGCCATCGCCGGCGTGGTCAACATCATCACCAGGAAGCACCGCGACGAGGGGCTGCTGATAGAGAACACCACCCGTCTGGGCAGTTATGGCGACGTGCGCCAGCACAACGGCCTGGCGTTGAATTACGGCAAGTGGAGCAGCTACACCAACTTCCAGCTGCAGCACAGCGACGGCTGGCAAAACACCACCGTTGAGCACACCGAGGGCTCTGAGCCACCCATCACCGACTCGCGCAACAAGACGGTGAACCGCCACACCAACTGGCAGATTGCTGAACGGCTGACCTACCAGCCCGTCAAGAACGTGGAGCTGTATGCCGACGGCAGCACCTACTGGAAGCGCATCTACCGCGTGAGCGGCCGTCATCCTCACTACGACGTGAAGACGTGGGACATGGAGTACCACAACGGGTCGGCAGCCATCGGCGGCAAGTGGAGTAAATCATCGACCGATTACATCTCGCTCGACGTCGACTGGCATCGCCACGCCTATTACTACTATTACACCGCCACAACGCTCGTCGAGGACTACGAGAAGAGCGCCGGCACCCCCTACTACCCCTATTTCCCCTATCTGCCCGACCAGAAGGAGCTGCAGAGCGACCAGCAACGCACGATGGCGACGCTGAAAGGCGTGCTCACCCTACCCTTCGAGAACATCCTGAGCGCCGGTGTCGAGTACCGTTACGACTGGCTGAAGGCACCCACGCGCGTCAAGGGCGGCAAGGCCAGCGACTGGACAGCGGCAGCCTATGTCCAGGACGAGTTCAACCTGATCCCCAACCTGAACATCACCGCCGGCTTGCGCTTGAACCACAACGAGCAATTCGGCACCCGCCTGACGCCCAAGGTATCTGCCATGTGGAAAATCGGCAGTCCCTGGCGACTGCGTGCCACCTGGAGCCAGGGCTTCAAGACGCCAGCCATCCGCGAGCTGTTCTACCGCTACGTGCGCCAGATGAGCGGCACCTATCTCTATCTCGGAAACACCGACTTGAAGCCCCAGTCGAGCAACTACTTCTCGGTGAGCGGCGAGTATGGCTGGCGAGGCCTGAACGTCACCGTGACCGGTTATTACAATAAAGTTAAGGACATGATTGCCCTGGTGACCATCCCTAACTATCAGGCTCCCGACGAGTACATCATCCAGTATGACCCCGTCAAGACCCGCCAGTACCAGAACATCGAGGATGCCAAGACCCGTGGTGTTGACGTGAATGTCAATTACCAGTGGCGGGAGTTTGCTTTCGGCTTGGGCTACAGTTATCTGGACACCGACGCCAACCAGTATGACACCAACCACGACACGATGAAGAAGGTCACCATCGACGGCATGGCCCACCACAAGGGCAACTGGCGCATCACCTGGGGGCACCGCTTTTCCCCCAACTACCGCCTGGGCGTGGGCGTCTATGGCCGCATGTCGAGCACCCGCTACTATCAGGAGGATGGCAACGGCAAGGGGTATCAGACCTGGCGCTTGTCCACCACCCATGACCTGGGACACTTCAAAGCCACCACATGGCGCGTCGAAGCCGGCGTGGACAACATCTTCAACTACTGCGACCGCACGCCCCATGGCCTGCACTTGGGCACGACGACCCCTGGGCGCACAGGCTATGTGTCGCTGACCATCCGCTTCAATCAAGGAAAGAAACTTTCTAATAAGTATAAGTCTAACTATAAACAACAAAACAATGATGAAGATTAAATCTCTATTGATTGCCATGATGGCCATCTGCATGACAATGGGCTTCACTTCTTGCAGCGATGACAAGGACGATCCCATCGAAAACAACTACACGATTTACCAGAAAGCCGTCACTCAGACCGTTAAGTCTCAGAAGAAGAGCGACAAGGCTATCCTGCTCGTGGCCTTCGGCTCGACCTGGGAGCAGGCCTACAACGCATTTGATGCCACTGTAGCCGCCTACAAGCAGGCCTTCCCGGGCTATGACGTGTATCTGTCATTCTCCTCGGCCATCTGCATCAACCGTGCAGCTGCCGGTGAGAATGTTGATCCCCGCAATTTCTATGCTCCCCCTTTCTGGCTCAATGCCTTTGCCGAGGTTGAGTACATGGAAATCGTAGTTCAATCGCTGCAGGTAATTCCCGGTGAGGAATACACACGCGTGATCAACTACATCAAGGACTTTGCCAACAACGCCAATGGTGACATCAGCGACAAGTACCTGTCGATCGTTGACCTCAAGTTGGGTGTGCCCCTGTTGCAGGATGCCGAGGCCGACGTGAACCTCGTTGCCACCGAGTTGAACAAGCTCTACAGCAATCTGGCCAAGCAGGGCGTAGTTGCCTTTATGGGCCACGGTAACCCCGACTCTTATGACACCTACAAGGCCAACATCCGCTACACCCAGCTCGAAGAGGCCCTCCAGAAGTTCAACAAGAACTACTTTGTTGGTACCGTTGACATGATGGACAACTTCAAGACCAACGTGTATGCCCGCATGCTGGCTGCCGGTATCACCAGCGGTAAGGTATATTGCCACCCGCTGATGTCGATCGACGGTGACCACGGCCACAACGACATGGCCGGTGATGACGATGACAACTGGGACGGCACCAAGTTCACCCCCAACGAGGAGGGCGAGGTTGAAGACACCTCCTGGAAGATGTACTTCCACCACCTGGGTTATGAGTGCAACAACTCGACCATGATCGAGAAGGGTCTGCTCGAGCTCCCCACGATCCGTCAAGTGTGGATGAACCACACCCGCGACGCCATCAACGGTGATCCTCTCGACTTCTATCACAGCAAAAATCCCGAGTGATTTGACGATAAGGTCCTTCGGGTCTTTAAAGTCCTTAAGGACCTTTTTTTAAAAAAGAGAATTAAGAAGTGATTAAGAGAATCATATTGATTACAGTGGCACTCCTCACATGGAGTGCTGCTGTTTCACAAATCCACAAAATGGAACGCAATGACTCGTCGATGACGAGCCGCATTCATGCCTTAAATCCTGTGGTTGTGACCGGTTCGGGTCACCACCAGCGCCTGAAATCCACCGCCACTCCCGTCCATGTGCTCAGCAGCCAGGAAATCAAGGAACAGGGCATCACCACCTTTGACGGAGCCTTGACGCGCATGATGCCTCAAGTGTCGATGGCGCCCAACTCGATGGGCACGTTCCTAAGGCTTAACGGACTGGGCAACAAGTACATCCTTATCTTGATTAATGGCCAAAAACTGACAGGTGACATCTCCAACAATGTGGACCTGAACCGCATCAACATGGCGCGCGTGAAGCGCATCGAGGTGCTCGATGGCGCCGCATCGTCGCTCTACGGTTCAGATGCCATAGCAGGTGTCATCAACATCATTACCGACCAGCCCACACGCGATCTGGTGAGTCTCACCAGCGACACGCGCGTTTCAGGCCATGGCCAGTTGACCGAGAACATCGCCCTGGACATCTACAAGAACGGATTCGGCTCCTATACCTCGTTCTCGCGTGACCAGGCCGACAGTTACCGAATCAACGATGTGGAGTATGTCAAGGGCTCCGATACCGAGACCCAGCCGACGATTGCCCCGTTCTTCACAGGCTACCGCTCAAGCCTTGTCGGACAGAAGTTCACTTTTGCCCCCAATGAGCATCTGGCGCTGAATGCCGGCATCGACTACTCCTACAAGATTACCGACCGCCCCAATACTCGCAAGGACATCACCGGCGGCACCGACTATGAGATGCGCTACAAGGGCCTGCGATGGAACGTGGGCGGTATCTACAAGTTCACGAGCCGCAACTCACTGCAGGCCGACTTCACTGTTGACCGTTTCCGCTACGGCAAGCAGTATGACGTGGCCACCAAGACCTACGCCATTGACGATTACGTGCAGTCCAAGAAGCAGCGCTCGATGGAAGGTCAGTTGAAAGCCATTTTGGGCTTGATGAAAAACTCTACCACCATTTTTGGCGCTGACTGGCGCAAGGATTACTTGACCGCCACCTCGGGCAACATCAACCAGAATGCCTATACGGCAGCAGCCTTTGCCCAGCACGAGATGCTTTTCTTTGACCGCCTGACCGCAACAGTGGGCTTGCGCCTGACCTATCACGAGACCTTCAACTGGCACCTCACGCCCAAGGCCACACTGATGTACGCCCCTGGCAACTTCCGCTTGCGCGCCACCTATTCGGCTGGTTTCCGTGCGCCGGGTCTTGACGAGTTGTATTACCATTACTTCTCAGTCAACCGAGGCAAGGCGCAAATCATTTTCGGCAACAAGGACCTCAAGCCCGAAAAGAGCAACTATTTCTCGCTTAACGCCGAGTACCGCAGCAATCTCCTTGCCGTGAGTGTGACAGGTTTCATGAACCGCATCAACGACATGGTCATCAGACAGAATATCGACGTGGATGCAGCCTCGCTGGCCATGCTCCAGGCCGAGTTTCCCGAGATGACCGACGACCAGGCCCAAAAACTCGAACGTTACTCATTGTATAAGAACAGCGACAAGGGCGACGTCAAGGGTGTGCAGGTCAACGTCTCTGCCAACCTGTTCAGGGGCTTTAACCTGTCGGCCAACTACGTTTACACCTATGCCCGCACTTGCAGCGGTGACCAATGGACTCCACTGGAGCGCAGCATCCGCAATGCCGCTACCGTGGTCGCCAACTATTACCACAGTTGGGGGAACTACGGCCTGAACGTGAACATCAATGGCAGGTTGCAGTCCAAGACCTATTATCCCGACTATGAGGATGCCCCTGGTTACGGCATTTGGAACCTGAATACCACCCACTCGTTTAACGGGTTGAAGCACCTGTATCTGGAGCCAAGCATCGGCATTGACAACCTGTTTGACAAAGTAGACCGCCGCATCGACTCCACCAACCGCAAGTATGCCCTGTATTCGCCAGGACGCATGCTCGTCGTGGGATTGAAATTGAAAATTAAGTAACCTTATATGTGATTGTGGAGGAAAGTCGCGAGATTGTGCCTCCCTTTTTCTTTTTTACATTAATTTTGCAAGTGATATGGGTAAGATTATAGTTGCGGGCATCGGGCCCGGAAGTCAAGAAGATATCACCCCGGCTGTGCTCGAAGCAGTGCAGGGGGCAGATGCGATTGTGGGCTATAAATATTATTTCCAGTTCATCCAAGAATACGTCCACGATGGCTGCGAGTGCATCGACACAGGCATGAAGCGGGAGCGTGAGCGTGCTGAGCAGGCCTTTGAACTGGCTGAGCAAGGCAAGACCGTGGTGGTCATCTCGTCGGGCGACGCTGGCATCTACGGTATGACCCCGCTCATCTATGAGATGAAACGTGAGCGCGGCTCTGATGTCGAGGTAGCTTCGTTGCCTGGCATCTCGGCCTTTCAAAAAGCGGCATCGCTGCTGGGAGCTCCCATCGGTCACGACCTGTGCATCATCTCGCTGAGCGACCTGATGACCCCGTGGGAGGTGATTGAGCGACGCATCAAGGCCGCCGCTGTGGGCGATTTTGTCACAGCAATCTACAACCCCAAGTCCAATGGCCGTTACTGGCAACTGTATCGCTTGGTGGAATTGTTCCTGCAACAACGCTCGGCCGATACGCCCGTAGGCTATGTCCGTCAGGCGGGACGCGATGAACAGGAGATCAAGGTGACCACGCTCGGCGAGTTTGACCCCGAGCAGGTGGATATGTTCACCGTCATTCTCATCGGCAATTCACAATCCACCATCAGCGACGGCCACATCATAACGCCACGCGGTTATTATCGTGAGCGCGGCAACGAGGGCGTCAAGCCTGGCCAGCAAATTATGATTGAGTCGTTCCGTACCATCGAGAGCGAGCTGCGTAACAAGGATATCCCGCTTGACCACAAGTGGGCACTATTGCACGCCATCCACACGACCGCCGACTTTGAAATGGAACGGATTCTCTATACCGATGACCATGCGGTGGAAACGCTCTATAACAAAGTCGCAAAAGGCGAAATCAAGACCATCGTGACCGATGTGACGATGGTGACCAGCGGCATCCGCAAGGGTGCGCTGGCACGATTAGGCGTGGAGGCTAAATGCTACCTGAGCGACCCGAGGGTTGCCGAAATGGCTACCGCCCAAGGCATCACCCGCACCCAAGCGGGCATCCGCCTGGCGGTTGAGGAGCATCCCGATGCACTGTTTGCCTTTGGCAACGCGCCGACAGCCCTGATGGAATTGTGCGACCTCATCCGCAAGGGCAAGGCGCATCCTGCAGGCATCATCGCCGCCCCCGTGGGATTTGTCCACGTGCGTGAATCCAAGCACATGGTCAAGCCCTTCAAGGACATCCCCAAAATCATTGTGGAGGGTCGCAAGGGCGGCAGCAATCTGGCTGCGACCTTGTGCAACGCCATCCTGACTTTTGACGACGCGGCACAACTGAAACCCGGACGAGACTTATGACACTCAATCAAGCAACATTTTTCAAACAATCAAAACAACTATGAACAACGCAAACAACAATAATTTAAGTGGTTTCTGTTGTTATTTGTTGTTCATGTTGTTTGATTGAAAAGGTAGTTGTTTGAACAATAATCATCAAGAATGATATGAAGTTTTACGTGATAGGCATCAGTGACAAGCCTCGGCCCTATCTGCCGCCAGAGGTCATCAGTATCATCTGTAAAGGGCGCGTCTTCTCGGGCGGCAAGCGCCATTATCGGCTTGTCTCACCCTATTTGCCCGAGGGTGCACAATGGATTGAAATCACCGCGCCGCTGGATGCGGTATTTGAACAGTATCACGATGAGGTGATTGTGTTTGCCAGCGGTGACCCGTTGTTCTTCGGCTTTGCCAATACCATCAGGCGCCGGTTGCCCGATGCCGAGATAGTGCTTTTCCCGTCATTCAACTCACTGCAGTTGTTGGCACATCGACTGGTGATGCCCTATAACGATATGCGCATCGTCTCGTTGACGGGAAGGCCCTGGCCTGAATTTGACAAAGCATTGATTGAGCGTGCCGGCAAAATCGGTGTGCTCACCGACAACGAGCACACGCCAGGGGCCATCGCCCACAGGATGCTGGATTATGGTTACAACGGCTATGTCATGCATGTTGGCGAGCACCTGGGAAATCCCAACGAAGAGCGCTTTTCCTCCTTGACTCTTGAAGAGGCTGTGGAGCGCGAATTTGACTATCCCAACTGCCTCATCTTGGTAGGCAATGACCCGAGGCCACGTTACTTCGGCATACCCGAGAGCGAGTTTGCCTTGCTTGATGGCAGGGAAAAGATGATTACCAAGGCCCCCATACGCCTGTTGACGCTTCGAGCTATGGAATTGCAGCAGAAGCGTGTCCTGTGGGACATCGGCTTCTGCACAGGCAGCGTGTCCATCGAGGCAAGGCTGCAGTTTCCTCATCTTCATGTCGAGGCCTTCGAGATCAGACCCGAGTGTGAGGCATTGATGCAGGAGAACAGCCGACGTTTTGGCGTGCCAGGCATCAGCTACCACATCGGGGATTTCCTCGACGCCAGTATTGATGCCCTACCCCAGCCCGATGCTGTGTTCATCGGCGGGCATGGGGGACGCATCAAGGACATCATGGCCCGGGTGCTGACGGTGCTTGCCGACGATGGCTGCATCGTGATGAACAGCGTCACCTCTCCCCTGGTGCAGACCGACAGCCACCACCTGTTTAACGACGCGTGCGATGAATTGGGCTTAACGCAAGAACCATCCACACGCATCATCCTGAATGACAACAACCCAATCGAAATACTGAAATGCAAAAGATAGCCTTAATTCCCGTGATGAACGAGGGGCGCAACATCGCCGCAACGCTCCAGCAAGAGTTCCAAGCCTCAGTGATCAAACGTGCTGAGGTCGCCAAGCAATGGAAAGAATTTGATGCTTTCATCTTTATTGGGGCCATGGGAATCTGCATGCGCACGATAGCACCCCTCATCGATGACAAGCACACCGACCCGGCAGTCATCTGCGTGGATAGCATGGCTCGCCACGCCATTTCGGTTTTGTCTGGTCATGTGGGGGGCGCCAACGAGCTGACAAGACGTGTGGCAGCGGTATTGGGAGCCGACCCCGTGATCACTACACAGAGCGACAATGCGGGCCTGTGGGCTCTTGACACATTGGAGGAACGCTTTAATTGGTCCATTGCCAGCGAGGATGACATGAACGACTGCATCTATGCCTTCGTCAGCCGCAGGCCTACAGCCCTGTTGATGGAGGTGCGCGATTCTGGTACCGACTACCTGGAGAAGACCCTGCCCGGCCACGTCACCGTCATCAACGACATCAGCGAAGCCGACCCGTCGAGATACAAATTGCTCATCATGGTCACGCCCTATTGCCGCTATGCGCCCGAGGGCATGTTGTCGTTGCATTTTGTCCCCATGGTGGGAACCATCGGCTTTGGCCTGGCGCATCATCCTGAGGATTACAGGTACATCTATGACCAGATGGATGAAGCCCTGGCCCATTGTGACATCCTGCCTTGTGCCTGCCGCTATTGTACCATCGACGTCAAGGCCGACGAGCCGTTTGTACAGCTGTTGAGAGACGGGTACGACGAGGATGTTCAGTTCTTCACCGCCGAGCAGCTGGCGGCCGTGGAAGTGCCCAACCCGAGCGACACCGTCGCCAAGCACGTGGGCACCCCCAGCGTGTGCGAGGCAGCGGCTATCTTGGGCTCTGATCATGGCAAATTGATTGTTCCCAAGATCAAGGGAAAGAATTTCACGGTGGCGCTGGCCATTGACCATAAATACCTGCGCGATCAAGAAGGGCACATCGAGATTGTGGGCGCAGGACCCGGCGATCCCGACCTGGTTTCGGTGCGGGGCCGCAAGATGCTGGAACGGGCCGACTTGATTCTGTATGCGGGATCGTTGGTGCCGCGTGAACTCACCTTGTGTGCCAAAGCCGGTGCCGTCGTGCGCAGTTCGGCGGGCATGAATCTGGATGAGCAGTGTGCGTTGATGAAGGAGTATTACGACAAGGGATACTTTATCGTGCGGCTGCACACGGGCGACCCGTGCATCTTTGGTGCCATTCAGGAACAGATGGCCTTCTTTGACCAGCACAACATGCGATATCACATCACCCCGGGCATCTCGTCGTTCCTCGCCGCCGCAGCCGAATTACGCAGTCAGTTCACCATCCCCGAGCGCACCCAGACCATCATCCTCACTCGTGGCGAGGGCCGCACGCCCATGCCCGAGAAGGAACAGCTACATCTGCTGGCCCGCAGCCAGAGCACGATGTGCATCTTCCTGAGCGCCGCGATTGTCGATGACGTGCAGCGAGAACTGCTGATGGAGTATCCCGAGGACACGCCGGTGGCCGCCTGCTACCACCTGACATGGCCCGACCAGAAGATTTACCGTGGCGAGCTCAAGGACTTGGCCAAGATTGTCCATGACAACAACCTCACCTTGACGACAATGCTCGTCGTGGGCGAAGCCATTGACAACCGTAAGGGCCTGTCGGAGCTGTACAACAAGCATTTCACCCACTTGTTCAGGAAGGGCGACGCATGATTCTCGTGTTTGGTGGAACGACCGAGGGCCGCATGGCGGCAAAGGTGCTCGATGAATCGGGTACCGCCTATTTCTATTCCACCCACCGGGGATTTCAGGACATACAACTGGCCCACGGCGTTCACATCACTGGAGCGATGGAGGGGCTACAGATGGCAACCTTCTGCCAGGAGCATGACATCCGCCTGCTGGTTGATGCCGCTCACCCGTTTGCCGAGAACCTGCATCGCAATATCGTTCAGGTTGCTCAGGCGCTGAGCATTCCCGTTATCCGTTATGACCGTATCTTCCCGGCCCATGATGATGACCTCGTGTGGTGCAAGGATTATGACGATGCGATAAGCCAACTGAAAAAACAGGGCGTTCATCGTCTGCTGGCACTCACAGGCGTCAAGACCATTGACAAGTTGCGGGATTATTGGCAGGAGCACACTTGCTGGTTCCGCATTCTTAACCGCGAGGAGTCGATGCGCATGGCAGAAAAGGCGGGATTCCCTGCCGACCACCTGGTATATTATCAACAAGACGACACGGCGGCACTGATCGGGCAACTTCGCCCTCAAGCCATCATCACCAAGGAAAGTGGCACGAGCGGTGGATTCAACGAGAAAATCGAAGCCGCTCGACAAGCAGGGACCAAAGTCTTTGTCGTGGAGCGACCCAGCTATCCAGCAGCCGATGGTGTGACCGTTCATCATGTCAACGGGCCTCACGGCCTAAGACGTACTGTGGAGCGCACATTGCCCCAATTCTACCCCTTGCACAGCGGCTTGACCACGGGCACCTGCGCCACAGCGGCTGCCGTGGCAGCCACCCATCGGCTCATGACGGGCGAAATGCCCGACGAGGTTCCTGTTATCCTGCCCGATGGCGAAACCATCCATGTGGCAGTGAATTATGGGGACGGTTATGCGTCGGTGATCAAAGTCTCGGGCGATGACCCTGATGTGACCAATGGCATTGAGATACGCGCCCGTGTTGAACCCAGTGACCGCTTCGAGATACTAGGCGGAGAAGGCGTCGGCAGGTTCACGGTACCGGGGTTTGACTTTCCTCCAGGCGAGGCCGCCATCAACAAGGCCCCGCGCCAGATGATGCGCGATAACATCCGCGACAATGTCTGCATCACCATCAGTGTGCCCCAAGGGGCCGAGATTGCCCGCCGCACGTTCAATCCACGACTGGGCATCGAGGGCGGCATCAGCATCATCGGCGTTTCGGGCATCGTCAAGCCTTTTAGCGAGGAAGCTTTCATCAGCAGCATCCGTAAGTGCATGCAGGTGGCTCAAGCATCGGGCAGCAACCGTGTGGTCATCAACAGCGGCGGCAAGAGTGAGCGCTTTGTAAAAGCGCAATACACCGACCTGCCGCAGCAGGCGTTTGTGGAATATGGCAATTACATCGGCGAGACGATGGCCATCGCTCACGAGCTGGGCATCAAGAACGTCACCCTAGGCGTGATGCTGGGCAAGGCAGTCAAGCTCGCTGCAGGCAACCTCGACACCCACAGCCGCCACACCACGATGGACAAGGATTTCATTATGGAGATGCTCCACGAGGCGGGCATCAATATCGACATCAGCGACCTCACCCTTGCCCGCGAACTATGGGAACGCATTCCACAAGAGAAACTACAGGATTTTGCTTCGGTAGTCATCGGCCATTGCTACACACATTGCGCCCCCCTACTCCCCAACGGTCACCTCACCATCCTCCTCATCGATGATAATGGAAAGATTTATTACTCGTAGGAGGTTTTGCGGCGGCGGTAGAGGACGTAGATGATGATGGGAGCACCGACGAGGGCAGTGACGCTGTTGACGGGCATAGCACCCTCAAAGCCGGGAGCACGGGCAAGCAGGTTACAGATCAGGGCCAAGGCAGCGCCACACAGGGCGGTGGCGGGCATCAGCTTCCAGTGGTCGCTGGTGCGGAAGATGCCGCGCGCCAGATGGGGCACAGCCATACCGATGAACATGATAGGGCCGCAATAGGCGGTGACGATGGCGACCAGTGTGCCAGAACAAACGATGATCCATGTGCGGGCACGCTTGACATTGACGCCCAAGTTGGCTGCATAACGGTCGCCAAGCAACATGGCATTCAAGGGCTTTACCAGCAGGAAACTCAAGGGCAGCAGGATGCACATGAGCACAACAAAAAGCATCATCTCATCACCCGACACACGGGAGAAAGAGCCGAGCCCCCACACGACGAAGGCTTTCACGTCCTCCTCGGGACTGAGGAACTTCAGCACGCCAATGATGGCGGTGGCCAGATAACCAATCATCACACCGATAATCAGCAGTGTGACATTTCCCTTGACCTTGCCCGAAATCCACACAATGAGCATCATCACGGCCAGGGCACCAACGATGGCTGCCACCGATACGGCGGCATCGCCCAAATAGCCCAGGCTGCTCAACGCCACACCACCCAGTTGTCCTGAGAGGAGTACGACAAAGGCCACACCCAAGCTGGCACCGTTGGAAATACCCAGGATGGACGGGCCCGCCAGCGGGTTGTGGAAGATGGTCTGCATCATCAGGCCGCTCACGGCAAGGCCTGCTCCCGCCACGATGGCGGTGAGCACCTGCGGCAGGCGGGAACTGAGGATGATGTTGGTCCAGATTTCGTTGTCGCTGCCCTTTCCGACTAAGATGCGGCAGATGTCGGCCACGGGAATTTCTACCGAGCCGATGAACAGGTTGACAATCATCAGTGCGACAATTGCCACCACGAGGACAAGCATTAAGGGCAACGTGCGTCTCATTCTCTTCAGTTATCAGTAAGCGGATGCCAACTCTAAACTCTATCGCAGTATGCGATAAAAAGTGGGCTGGTAGTCCTTCTCGACCAGCTCGGGATGGAAGATGGCTACGAAGTCCTTGAGGAGCACGTCGGGCTTGACGGGGGCAATCTCGTAGTAGGGCGTCTGCTTCATGTTGCAATAGATGACCTTTTTCTCCTTGAAGGCCTTGAACATCTCGTTGCGGGGCTCACTGGCCTTGAGCGCCTCATAGGAGAAATCACCCTGGTAGCTGTTGAGGATGCGCCAGTAGTCGGCATTAGCCGACAGGGCATACATCTTTTCAAACTCCAGATCCTCACCCGAGGTCTCATCATCGTTGATGACATAGTCGGCACCTGCGTCACGGAAGATCTGCGCCAGGTAGTTCTTGCCACCCACAGCATGCCAGTTGCCATAGTGCATCTCTCCGCTGGTGACAGTGGGGCGGCTCTCGACCTTAGCGGCTTTTGCCTTCAACTCGTTGTAACGGCTCTCAATGCCAGCGAAGATTTCGGCGGCCTCTTTTTCCTTGCCGATGAACATGCCGATGAACTTGATCCACTCGGCCTGGCCCAGCGGGTCGAGTTCCTTATAGCCCAGATGGGGCACGAGGGTGATGCCGATCTCCTTGATGGCGTCATAACCGCCACGCTTGGATGGGGAGATGAAGATGACATCAGGATTGGCGGCCATGACCACCTCGGGGTCAAACTCGCCCTCCATGCCTATCTTGACGATGCGGCCATCCTTGACACGCGCCTTGATGTCCTCGTTGAAGAGGTTCTTGGTGCCCGTGATGCCCTTGACGAAGTCATGCGCATCGAGGATGGTGAAATTGGACAGCTGCAATGAGGTCATGCAGATGGTGCGCTCGATGGGCACTTTGACCTTGACATAGCCCTCGGGCACATGGGCATCGGCATCATGGACAAGGGCAAAATGGTCTTTTTTACCCACATCAACCAATCTGATGCCAGCCGAGTCGCGCACACTGAACCCGGTGGCATACTTCACCGTGACTTCCTCCATCGGGTTGTCACTCAAACCAGTTTGCTTCCCACCCTGGCCAGAGCAGGCACACATCAACATCAAAAAAGCTATAATTCCGAATATTTTCTTCATTCTTGTTCACATGATTTTAGAATGGTGCAAAGGTAGTGTTTTTTAGCGAGATAATCATGTGTGACAAGGCTGAAAAGCCCTTATTGATAAGGAAAAGATGGAATGTTTTTTGTAATTTTGCCGCATGAAAGAGAATTCTGCGACTAACAAGTGGTATGACAACGTGTGGGCAGCGTTGATTTTCTTCACGCGATTACCGTTTTGGCGGGTTTATCAGCCACCGCAAGCGAGCTACAAGGCCGTGGTCGAGTACTGGCCGTTGACGGGATGGCTCACGGGGGGCGCCATGGCCGCCACATTATATTTCGGCAGCATGATCCTGCCATGGGCTGTCGCAGTGATTGCTGCGATAGTTGTGAGGCTGCTCATCACAGGGGCACTGCACGAGGACGGACTGGCCGACTTCCTGGACGGCTTTGGCGCTGGTGGAGACCGAGGCCGCATCCTCGCCATCATGAAGGACTCTCACATCGGCACCTATGGTGTGCTGGGACTCATCATCTACATGCTGCTGCTGGGCACGGCGCTCTTCAGTATGCCGGTCCACGTGGCGGCGCTCACCGTGCTCGCTGCCGATCCATTCTCCAAGATGGTTACCAGCCAGCTGATGAACATGCTCCCTTATGCCCGCCGTGAGGAAGAAGCCAAGAACAAGACCATTTACCGCAAGCCCACACTGGCAGCCGGACTGAGCCTGACGGTGCAGGGCCTGCTGCCCATGGCATTGATGATATGGCTCACGGGCATCAGTTGGTTTCTGGTCATTGTCTTTCCTGCTGTGCTGATGTACTTCCTGTACCTGCTCATGCTACACAAGATTCAAGGCTACACGGGTGACTGCTGCGGTGCCGTGTGCCTGCTGGTCGAACTGTCGGTCTATCTCATTGCCTGCACGCAATGCGGGAGCTGACTTTTAAAAACCTGAAACCAAAATGGAAGTAGTTCTGATAAGACATACGAGTGTCGATGTCCCTCGGGGGACGTGTTACGGACAAACCGATGTGCCCGTTCGGAAGACCTTTGAGCAGGAGGCCGAATTAACCCGCCAGTCACTGGAGCAGTTTGTGCCGTTCGACAAGGTGTTTTCTTCACCATTGACGCGCGCCCGCATGCTGGCAGCCTTTTGCGGCTACCCCGGTGCGGTGACCGATGACCGCCTGATGGAGATGAACATGGGCGAGTGGGAAATGCAGCTATACGACGAAATCCAGGATCCACACCTGCAGGAGTGGTATGACGACTATATCAACCAGCCCACGACAGGCGGTGAGAGTTTCCGACAACAGTACCAGCGCGTTGCGGCCTTCCTTAATGAACTCAAGGGCAAGCCCTACCAGCGAGTAGCCATCTTTGCCCATGCGGGCGTGCTCATCAGCGCCGGACTGTATGGTGGACTGTATTCATGGGACAACGCTTGGAGCAATCTGCCAGATTACGGAGACTTTATTGTAATTAGGAATGTGGAATTGGCATCCGCATTCTGATAACTGATAACTGAAAAACATGAGCAAAATCATACTGATTACCGGAGGACAGCGCTCGGGCAAGAGCACCAGGGCCGAGGAATTGGCTTTGAGCTTGACCGACAACCCCGTATATGTCGCGACAGCCCACGTGTGGGACGAGGAGTTCCGCGAGCGAGTGCGCCGCCATCAGGAGCGTCGCGGTCCCCAATGGACCAACATCGAGGAGGAGAAATACTTGAGCCGCCACGACCTGACGGGACGGGTTGCTGTCATCGATTGTGTGACACTGTGGCTGACCAATTTCTTCTTTGAGACCCAGGACGTTGATAAGACGCTCGAGGCTGTAAAGGGGGAATTTGACCGTTTCACCGCCCACGACGGCACCTTTATCTTTGTCACCAACGAGATAGGCAGCGGCGGCGTGAGCGTTGATGCCGTACAGCGGCGTTTCACCGACCTGCAAGGCTGGATGAACCAGTACATCGCCAGCCATGCCGACGAGGTCATCCTCATGGTATCAGGAATCGCTGTAAAAATAAAATAGCTTTTGCATTAAGCACTGACAATGAGACAATTCAACATACGACACACCAACAAGTCGCTGGAGCAGCGCATCCAGCAGAAAATCGATCACCTGAACAAACCCAAAGGCTCGCTGGGCCGGCTGGAAGAACTGGCACTGCACATCTGCCTCATCCAGCAGACGTTGACTCCAAGCCTGAACAACCCTTGCCACCTGCTGCTGGGAGGTGATCACGGCATCGAGCGCGAGGGCGTGAGCGTGTCGCCGCGCGAGGTCACCTGGCAACAGATGATCAATTTCACCCATGGCGGTGGCGGCGTGAACATGTTCTGCCGTCAGCACGGCTTCAAGTTGCGTATCGTGGACACGGGCGTGGACTACGACCTGAAAGGCGTTGAGGGAATTATCGACCGCAAGATTGCCCGTGGCACCCGCAACTTCCTGCACGAGCCGGCCATGAGCGAGGAGCAGTTTGACCAAGCTGTCCAGACGGGCATTGACCTCGTGGACGACTGCATCAGCGAGGGCTGCCAAGTGCTGTGCATCGGCGAAATGGGCATCGCCAACACCTCTCCGTCAAGCATCTGGATGAGTCTGTTCGGTAATATTCCCCTGGACGAGTGCATCGGTGCGGGAGCAGGTCTTGACAACCCGGGCATCCAGCACAAGCGCGACATTCTGGCGCAAGCATTAGCGCATTATCACGAGACCATGAAGCACACTATCGAGAACGCCATCCGCTACTTTGGCGGCTTTGAGATGGTGACGGCTATTGGTGCCATGCTGCGAGGAGCCGAGAAGGGGCTTGTCGTGCTGGTCGACGGTTTCATCATGACGGCCTGTGCCATAGCGGCCATCCGCCTCTACCCTGCCGCCCAGGATTACATGATTTTCACCCACTGCGGCGACGAGAGCGGCCACCGCCGCATGCTCGACATCGTCGGTGCCAAACCGTTACTCAACCTGGGCCTGCGCCTGGGTGAGGGTACCGGTGCCCTGTGCGCCTACCCCATCATCGATTCGGCAGTGAGAATGATTAACGAAATGAACAACTTCGACACCGCCCACATCACCAAATACTTCTAATGAATTAACATCACAACAAGCGTGAGGGCGAGCATGAGGAACTCGGCGAGGCGGTTGATGCGGACGGCGGTGCGCATGTCCTGGGTAGTCAACTCTCGTTCGTTCTCGCCGATGAAGGGTTTGTCAAAGAGTTCGCCGAAGTAGTAGTGGGGACCGCCGAAGCGGCAGTTGAGGGCGCCAGCAAGGACGGCCTCAGGGTAGCCGCTATTGGGGCTGGCGTGCTTGCGGCCGTTTTTCCAGACGAACTTCAGCAACGATAGTTTGCCCGAGGCAAAGACCATCAGCAAGGCGGTCAGGCGGGCGGGAATGTAGTTGGCCACATCGTCAATGCGGGCGGCCCAGCAGCCGAAGTCCTTGTAACGCTCGGTGCGGTAGCCAATCATCGAGTCGAGGGTGTTGACCATCTTGTAGGCCAGCATGCCGGGGGTGCCCAGCAGCATGAGCCAGAAGAGCGGAGCAATCACTCCATCGCTCAGGTTCTCGGCCAGGGTCTCGAGGGCGGCGGTTCTGACTTCCTGCGCCGATAGCTGGGAGGTGTCACGACCGACGATGCGGGCCACCTGCTGGCGCCCCTCGTCCAACGAACGGTCCAGGGCCAAAAAGACCTCGCGCACCTCGCGGATGAGCGTCGTCCCCGCCAAGCAATAGAAGATGATGATGGTATCCAACACGAGCCACAAGACAATGCTGGGAACCAGACGCTTCAAGCCCCACACGAGGAAGAAGACCATCAGGATGAGTGCGATAGCCATCACGGCCCCCTTGGCCATGCGGTGGCTGCCCTTATTGAGACGGTGTTCGCCCCAAGAAATCATCTTGCCGAACCACACAATGGGATGTGGCAACCGTGACGGGTCGCCGAAGAAAAAATCCAGCAACCAACCCAACAGCAACGGCAATATCAGCAACAATGTCTCTTCCATTAGTTTTTAGTCTCTAGTCCCCTGGTTTTTAGTTTAATTGGTGTAATGCGTAGCTCATTATGGCCGTGACCAGGGCATCGTTTTCGGCCGGAGATTGGGTGGCGACGCGGAAGTGGTGCGGCGTCAATCCAGTGAAATTGGAGGCATCGCGGATGAGGATGCCATGCTCATGTGCGAGATACTCCTTCAGCTTGCTGGCGGTTGTCTGGCGGATAGTGCAGAGAAAAAAATTGGTTTGGGTTCCTAAGGCCTCGATGCCTTCGATCTTATTCAAAGCTTGGCGCAGGCGCTCGGTCTCGGCCAAATAGGACGGCAAGTCGGGGATGGCGGTAATGCCACGCGCGACGAGCCACTTGCCGGCCTCCAGCGAGAGGGCGTTGATGGCCCAAGGGCGGTACTGCTCACGCAGGCGGCTGATGACCTGAGACGAAGCCGTGATATAGCCCAACCGCAGTCCAGGCACGGCATAACGCTTGGTCATGGAGTGCAGCAGGATGATGTTGTCACGACTCTCCACATCGGCAGGTCGCAGCAACGGAGCCATCGTGTAATCCTCATAGGACTGATCGACGATGAGCAGCTGGTGACGCCGGGCGAGTGACAGGACGTCCTCGACAGGCATCACGCTGCCTGTCGGGTTGTTAGGATTGCACAGCCAGCACAGGGCACCGTCCTCGCGTTCCTGATAGCCAAACACACGGCAGGCGTCTTCATATTCACGGAACGTGGGTTGGATGATGCGGCAAGAGCCCTCATGGCGGTAGGTCTGAGCAATCAGGTAGATGGCATCCACAGCTCCGCTGGTCACCATCACCTCGTCGGGACGGATGGCGCACTCGTCGGCAATCATCCGCTCCAGCGAAGCGGCCGACGGCTCGGGATAGGAGCGCACGGCATCCATGCGCGTGCACAGGTAATCATTGAGCGTGCTCAAGTCAGTCCCGTTGTAAATGTTGGAACTGAAGTTCATCTTGATGTCGCTGTAACGGTACAGGTCGTCGCCGTGTCCTTCAATCATGACGTGTGAGAATTTGATAAATCTGGTTCATGTCAACGTGCCGGCGCACGTGGGCAGCCAACTTGTCGTATTGTTCTTCTTTAAATGTCGCATAGTCGAACGGGGCATTCCCCTCGGCCATTTTGTCCTGATAGGGCTCTAACAGGAAATCGGCAAAGGGCGCGTTATCGAGGATGCCATGGACGTAGGTTCCCATGCACTTGCGGTCCACGATGTAGCCGTCGTCACGTCCGTCGTCAAGATGCAGCAAGGGTGACGGCTTGGCCTCTCCCACAGGGGATGTTTCGCCCTGGTGAATCTCATAGCCTTGCCCATACTGGCATGTGACCTGGCGCGTCTGCTTGTCGCCGTTCATCGTGGTGGTTGTGGGCAGCAGGCCCAAGCCGGGCAGGCGTTCGATGTCGCCCTCCACATGGTCAGGATCAAGCACCTCCATGCCCATCATCTGGTAGCCCCCGCAGATGCCCAGCACCGTTGCCCCCTCGCGATGGGCACGCACGATGGCCTGGGCACAGCCGTTGCGGCGCAATTCATACAGGTCATGCAATGTGGACTTGGTGCCTGGCAGGATGATGATGTCGGCCTTCTTGATGTCCTCGGTATTGTTGGTGTAAAACAGATGCACGCGTGGGTCTCGTTCCAGGGCGTCAAAGTCGGTATAGTTGGACAAGTGCCTCAACATCACGACAGCGACGTTGACTTTTCCGCGCTCGGCCTGCATCGACTTTTGTGCCAAAGCCACGCTGTCCTCCTCCTCAATGTGGATGTCTTTATAGTAAGGGATAACTCCAAGGACTGGCACGCCGCAGATGTCCTCAAGCATCCTGCGGCCCTCGTCAAACAGGCGCATGTCGCCACGGAACTTGTTGATGATGATGCCCTTGATGAGTTTCCTGTCCTCGGGCGTCTGCAAGGCGATGCTGCCATAGACCGAAGCGAACACTCCCCCGCGGTCGATATCGCCCACCAGGATGACATCGGCCCCGGCGTGGCGCGCCATGGGCAGGTTCACGAGGTCGGTGGCACGCAGATTGACCTCGCTGATGCTTCCCGCACCCTCCATCACGATGGGGTTGTAGCGGGATGCCAAGCGGTCAAAAGCCGCGCAGACCTCCCTGCGGAAGTCGATGTCCGATTCACCGCGCCGCCAGTAGTCATAGGCGTTCTTGTTGCCGATGGGGCGACCATGCAGAACGACCTGCGACGTGTGGTCGGACTGCGGCTTGAGCAACAGCGGGTTCATGTCGGTGTGGCAGGCTATGCCGGCAGCCTCGGCTTGTACGGCCTGGGCACGGCCGATTTCCAGACCCTCGGGCGTAGCATAGGAGTTCAGCGCCATGTTCTGGGCCTTGAAAGGGGCGGGCCGGTAGCCGTCTTGCTTGAAAATGCGGCAGAAGGCCGCCGCAACGATGCTCTTGCCCACATCGCTGCCTGTTCCGGCCAGCATGACCGGATGCAAATATTGTGGTCGGTTGATCATTCCTTCTCGTTGGCTAAAACAAACAGATAATCTGACAAGCGGTTCATCATCACCATGACGCTGCCGTCAACCGGGTGCTCGCGGTTCAGCGACCACAGGCGGCGCTCCACTGTGCGTGCCTGAGTGCGCGCCAGGTGGATGAAGGCGGCCTGTTGAGAACCTGCGCCGGGCACGACAAACCCTCCCTGATAATTGGCTCGGTCGATGGCCTGCTCGAGCTGGCGCACCAGCTCGGCGGCATGCAGTTCTCGTGGGTTGACATGGCCATCGGGCGTGGCCAAGTGGCTCATGACGGTCATCAATTCGCGCTGAGCGGCATGGATCAGGCCCTTATCGGCGTCATCGTCGCCCAGCATCGAGCGCACGATGCCCAGAAGGGCATTCAGCTGGTCAATCTGTCCATTGACCTCGATGCGCAGGTCGTCCTTCGGCACCCGCACCCCGTCGCGCAGGCTTGTCATGCCCTCATCTCCTGTTCCGGTATAGATCTGTTTCATTGTATCTGATAAACGTGGGTGTAACTGGCTACTACATTCTTGTAGCGGATAACAGGTGTCGTGACAGGATCGCCCAGGGCGTTATAGACTTGGGTCACCGATGGTGGCGTCTGGCCCAAGAATTGGGTGTAGTGGAACTCGTGACCACGGTATTCCTTGCCGTCGAGCACGAAACGGCGATAACCCAACGAAAGCCGGCGGTCGGCCTTGCGGGCAGTGATGCTATAGGGCAACACGCCACACATGGGGAACTCGCCCTCATCGGTCACTATCTTCTCGCACAAGTACATCATTCCTCCACACTCGGCGATGATGCGCCCACCACGCTCGGCATAAGCCTTGATAGAACGGCGCGTGGCCTCGGCTCGGGCCAGTGCGCCGAGATGTTTCTCGGGATAGCCACCGGGCAGGTAGAGCAGATCCACATTGTCCAGGCCGGGGACCTCGGTCTCGGGATCAAAGAACGACACTTCCTGCAACGCATCGATATTCTCCTGGTAAATGAAGGAGAAAGACTCGTTGTTGCGGGCTATCAGCGCTCGCCCCGTGTGTTTCGGGCCCATGCCGGGCTCAGGAGCCGACAGCTCAGCACCAGTGGTCAAGTCCAATAGTCGCTGCCACTGCACATGGCTCTCCAACAGCTCGATCAAGAGCTGAGTCTCGGGCTTCTCGCTGAAATCCAGCCCCAAGTAGCGCGAACCCTGCTCCAGAGCGGCACTCTTGGGCAGATAACCGTAACACTCCACCCCCAAGTCGTCGCACACCTGCTGCAGCATGGCACGATGCCTTGCCGAGCCCACACGGTTGAAAATCACCCCCGCAATGTGCACATCGCTGCTGAAATTGACAAACCCCTGCAACAACGCCGCCATCGAGTAGGCCGCCGACCTGGCATCCACCACCAGCACAACAGGAAGGTCGAGCACGCGTGCCACCTCGGCCGCTGAGCCCCTGTCCCGATCATACCCGTCAAACAGGCCCATCATGCCCTCGACAACGCACACATCGGCTCCCTCACCATAACGGGCAAAGAGTTCACGAGCATGGCCAGGCGTCGCCATGAACGTGTCCAGGTTAATGCTGGGCCGCCCACACACGGCAGCATGGAACTTCGTGTCGATATAATCAGGACCGCATTTAAACGGCTGCACCTTGTATCCCTTGCCGGTAAAAAGCGCCATCAGCCCCCGGGCAAACGTCGTCTTGCCCGAGCCACTCGCTGGTGCCGCTATCAAAAATCCTTTCTTCATTTTAAGCTACAAAGGTAGTGCAAGCCGAACACAATGCCAAATTTTATTTGAGCATTGTTGAGGCGCCGCCTACCTTCGACCCTCGCTAGGGGTCAACGATAGTGCAAGCCGAACACAATGCCAAAACTTTTTTGAGCATTGTTGAGGCGCCGCCTACCTTCGACCCCGCCAGGGGGTCAACGGTAGTGCAAAAAATCGACAACGAGAAGGCCTAAGAAGCCTTTCGCTGGAGTAAATCTGCCCGCGTGTTTGGTCAAATGTCATTTTTTCTATAATTTTGTCCGTTCATCGTGCATTATGAGTGATTTCTATAAAACCGTGAAGGGCGTGTCCCAGGGCATCTACCGCGAGAAGATGTCCCGATTCCTGGCGTTTGCCGAGCCCGTGTCGAGCGCCGAGGAGGCCCGTGCCGTCATCAAGCGTTATGCCAACGAGTACCATGACGCGCGCCATTGCTGCTGGGCCTACATGATCGGGACCGAGCGCAACGAGTACCTGAGCAGCGACAACGGCGAGCCCAGCGGCACGGCTGGCAAGCCCATCCTGGGACAGATCAACTCGTTCGGGCTGACCAATGTGGTGATTGTGGTCATCCGCTACTTTGGCGGCATCAAGCTGGGCACGTCGGGCCTGATTGTCGCTTATCGCGAGGCGGCCCGGCTGGCCATCGAAGCGGGAGAGATCCTGGAGTGCCACGAGCAGGCGCGGCTGTCGTTCACCTTCCCCTACCTGAGCATGAACGACGTGATGAAGGTGGTCAAGAAGAGCGACTTGAGGGTGGTGGAACAGGCCTTTGACAACGTGTGCACGATGACCATCGAGGCCGATGCCGACAAGGTGCCGGGGCTGCGGGAGCAGTTCGCCGCCATCGACGGCACCAGCATCACCGATTGACCCACGCAGCCAGCGACAGCACCACCCGAAGTGGCCCGTGCCATGCGGCTGAAAAGCCCCAACATCATCAATGGCCGAGGATGATGTCAATGACAGCGTTGACATCGGCGACGGTCACCTCGCCATCGGCATTCACGTCGGCGCGGCCCTGATAGGTGTCCGCTGCTCCCAGGATGAGGCCGACCACGCAATTCACGTCGGCGATGGTCACCTCGCCGTCGGCATTCACGTCGCCACGCAGCACATCAACACTCCCGTTTCCCGTGAAGTAGCCTGGATTGCCCGGGCCGCCGTCGATATGGGCACGGGCGGCATCCACCTGGTGCTCGTCGTAGGTTGTGCCCTGGCCACCGACGATGCTGGTGCAACCCAGGAACATGTCCTCGGATTCCATCACGGCATCGGTGAGCCAACCATCGCCGGCAAATATCGTCTGCAGACGTCGGCAACCGTTGAACATGGAAGCCATGTTCCACACGCTAGAGGTGTTGAAGGCGCTCAGATCAAGCGAGGCCACCGTGTCGCAACCGGCAAACATGGATTCCATCTCGGTCACGGCCGAAGTGTTGAAACCGCTCAGGTCCAGCGAGGCCAATGACCTGCAGCCACTGAACATCCACCCCATGCATTTCACACTGGAGGTGTTGAAACCGCTCAGGTCAAGAGAAGTCAATGACCCGCAGCCACTGAACATACCTGCCATGTCGCTCACTCTCGAGGTGTTGAAGGCGCTCAGGTCCAGTGAGGCCAATGACCCGCAACCACTGAACATGCGTGCCATGTTGGTCACATTGGACGTTGTGAAACCGCTCAAGTCAATGGACACCAACTTGTCACAACCGGCAAACATGGCCCACATGTTGGTCACGCTCGACGTGTTAAAGGCGCTCAGGTCAAGCGCCGTCAACGACTTGCACCCCCGGAACATCAGTCGCATGTCGGTCACCGAGCTGGTGTTGAAATGGTTGAGGCCGATGATGGAATCGGTATTGAGTTTTTCCATCCCGGCAAACCACCCGTAGGTCGACGTGGGAGCAGCTGCAGCAAACGAGGCATCAAACTCCACCCGGGTGACACTCGCGGCATATTGCGACCAGCCAGGGATGGTGTCGGCCGAGTTCAGCGAGTAGGACGTGCCGGCTCGAGCTTCACGCAGGGTGTCGCAGTAGAAGGTCAGTGCCGTGCGGTCGGTCGACAGCACAGCGTAAGCTATACCAGGATTGTAGACAACCGGGGCGGAAAGATAACCCGGGTTGCCCGCCCCCCCGTCGATATGAGCTCGCGTGACATCGACATAGTTCTCGTCGTAGGTTGTGCCCTGGCCACCGACGATGCTGGTGCAGCCCAGGAACATGTCCTCGGACTGATTCACCGAATCCGTCTGCCACCCCTCTCCTGCCACGATTGTTTTCAGATTCTCGCAGCCCGAAAACATCTTTTCCATAGACTGCACGCGAGAGGTATTGAAGCTACTCAAGTCGATGAATTCCAGTGATTTGCAATCATCGAAAACATAGTTCATGTCGGTCACAGCAGCCGTGTTCAAGCCGCTCAGGTCAAGCGCCGTCAGTGAAGTGCAGCCACTGAACATGGCCCATATCCCTTTCAGATTAGAGGAATCAATAAAGCTCAAGTCCAGCGTTGTCAATGACGTGCAGGATGAAAACATGACCGACATGTCGGTCACATGAGAGGTATCAAAACCACTCAGGTCGATCGATTCCATGGATGTGCAGGTATGGAACATGCCAACCATGCTGTCCACACTTGACGTGTTGAAACTGCTCAGGTCAAGCGCCGTTAGGGATCTGCACGCGTAGAACATGTAGTACATGGTGGTCACTTTCTCGGTGTTCCAGCCACTCAGGTTGAGGGATGTCAATGACGGGCAGGCATGGAACATGCTGGTCATGTCGGTCACATTAGAGGTGTTGAAGCCGCTCAGGTCAAGCGCCGTCAGGGAGGAGCAGAACGTGAACATGCCATTCATGGTGGTCACATTCCCGGTATCAAAACCGCTCAGGTCAAGTGACTTCAACCTCTTGCAGAAGTAGAACATATCACCCATATCGGTCACCAAACTGGTGTTCAAATGGTTGAGGCCAACGATGGTGTCGAGCAGCATCATCTCATTGAACCAGCCATGAGTCGACGTTGGGCGAGCCGTGGCAAATGAGGGGTCAAACACCACACGGGCAACCCCGGCGGCATGCTCATGCCAGTCAGGCAGCTTTTCTCCCGCATTCAGCGAGTAGGACGTGCCGGCTCGCGAGGCACGCAGGGTGTCGCAGTAGAACGTCAACGTGCTGTCGGCCACGGTTAACGTGGTGTAGGCCTCTTGAGCCACAGCGCCGACATGGCACAGCAGGCATGCCATGAGGGTCGCTACTTGAAGAAGAAGTAATCTTTTTTTCATGTTTTTCGGTTTCTTCGGTTATCGGTTCAAAGGAGATGCCACTGAGGGCTGATATCAGCGCTCTTGCCAGTGGAAACGGGCGCGCACGTGGTCGGTGCCGTCGACGGTGATGCTCATGCGGGAGTCCAGCGGGTCGGTGTCGTCGATGACAACCTGAGCGGTCTCGCCATAGTGGGTCTCCTTGATGAAGGAGATCTCCATGCGGCGGATGAAATAGTGGTCGTAGCAGTCCATGTCGAACAGGTTCATCAGGTGGGAGAGGTAGCGCACGGTGTTGACGTGGCGGTTGAAGTCGCAGTCCATGTAGCCGAAGGTGTAGTCGATGGCATGGCCCTCATCGATGGGGCGCAGGCGGCTCATCGGCTCGATGGGGCAAGGGATGTCGGACACATTCTCGCGGATGTACTCCAGCTGGGAAATATCGACGCTGGCACGGGTGGTGAGGTCGATGACCATCCAGATGGTGCGCACATAGCCCAGCGGATTGCCGTCCTCATCGTCGAGGCGCATATTGCGCTGCGAGAAGTGGCGGTTGTAATCCTCGATCCAGGTGGTGAGGCGATAGTTGGTGTTCACCTTGGGATAGGCCTTCATCTCGATGGTCACGCGAGAGAGCACCCACACGTGATTATCCTGGATGAGGCGAGCATAGCCCACACCCCAGGAGTTGGCATGGAAGGTGGCGACCTCGATGATGCGAGTCATCAACAGCGTCAGGGGCATCTCGCCCTGGGGATTGCACTCACCGGCGGCAAGGTAATAGTCCTTATAGAACTGTTTCTTATCAGTGTTAGAGCACATTGGTTTTCTTGATTAAATGATGATCTAAAATGACTAGCGCAGCCATCGCCTCGACGATGGGAAGGGCTCGCGGCAGGACACAAGAGTCGTGACGACCGCGTGGCGGCAGGGTCATGTTATGGCCTTCCTGGTCAATGGCGGGCATGGGGCGCATGAGCGTGGGCACCGGCTTGAAGGCGATGCGCATCACAATGTCTTCACCGTTGCTGATGCCGCCCTGGATGCCGCCCGAGTGGTTGGTCTCGGTGCCGATAGTGCCGTCGGGACGTTTCACGAAGCGGTCCATCACCTCACTGCCGCACCGTGTCGCCATGTCAAAGCCGTCGCCATATTCAAAGCCGTGCACCGACGGGATGCTCATCATGGCGGCCGCCAGCTGGGCATGCAGCTTGCCGAAGACAGGCTCGCCCACCCCCACTGGCACGCCCTTGCAGACACACTCGATGATGCCGCCGCAGGTGTCGCCGTCGGCGGGAGGGGTCACGCAGGGTTGAGCGACCACACGGGTGTCGATAGTAATGCCCAGGGTAGCCAGCGCCTGGAGGGCGATGCCGCCAGCCACGACGCGCGCCACGGTCTCGCGGGCTGAGGCCCGTCCGCCGCCACGGTGGTCACGGATGCCATACTTCGCCTGCCAGGTGTAGTCGGCATGATTGGGGCGGTAGCAACGGGCGATGGCGTCATAATCGGCACTGCGGACGTCGGTGTTGCGGATGATGAAGCCGATGGGGGTGCCCAACGTCTTGTCTTGCCAGATGCCCGAGAGCACCTCTACCCTGTCCTGCTCGCGGCGCGAGCTGCTGCCGTCGGTCTGCCCCGTGCGGCGCCGATCCACAAAGTGCTGCAACTCGTCCATGTCGATAACCACCCCGGCAGGCATGCCGTCGAGCACGCCTCCCACGGCTGGCCCGTGTGACTCACCGAAGGTGGTGAGCGTCAATATCTTGCCTATCGTGTTCATTCTGTCTTCTCGGCTATCAGGTCAACGGTTTGCCCTTGTACAAAGTTGACCAGGACATCGGGGTTAATCTTGAACTGAAGGCCACGCACGCCGGCACTCACATAGATGTAATCATACAGGATGCAAGTCTCGTCAAAGAACGTGGGAAAAGGCTTCTTCATGCCCACGGGCGAACAGCCGCCACGGATGTAACCCGTGGTGGGCAGCAGCTCCTTCATGGGGATGAGGTCCACCTTCTTGTTGCCCGACACCTTGGCGGCCTTCTTCAAGTCAACTTCCTCGGCACCGGGAATCACACACACCAGATGGCCTGTCTTGTCGCCCTGCAGCACTAACGTCTTGAACACCTGCTCGATGTTCTCGCCCAACTGGTCGGCGATGTGCTGGGCGCCCAGGTCGGTCTCGTCCACCTCGTAGGGAATCAGCTCATAATCGACTGATGCAGCGTCCAGCAATCGGGCAGCATTGGTTTTGTTGATTTTTTTCATCATTCTTTGTCTTTATTGCTGCAAAGTTACTACTTTTGCACGATAATTTATTGTTCTTGAAAAGTTTTTCAACTTTTAGGCGTCACTCCATTGTGGATGCCGCTGAAAACTGAAAACCGAAAACAGAAAAATGAGAAAACTGAAAATGAAAAAATTCATCATCACTGCCATCGTATGCATCGCCGCATGGTGCAACGCACAGGCCCAATCGGCGCCTGCGCCCGAGAAATATTCCGAATTGATTGAACAGATTGCACAGCTCGACGCGGTACGTGCCGAGTTCCTGATGCAGGCCACCATGGAGACCCTGGTGGAGAACCCCAAGGGCTACCGCCAGATGATGGAACTTGCCGAGAAGCGCTTCAGCGACCCGGCCGACCCGATCCACAACGAGCAGCTGTATATGGTCGTGCTCAAGCACGCCACCGAGAATTATGTGCTCAGTGGTGCCGAGAAGGAGAAACAGCGCCTGCTGCTCGAGGGGGCCAAGAAGAACATGATCGGTTCAACGGCCATCGACTTTGACTACGTCACTCCCGGCGACAAGGCCGTCCATCACCTCAAGGACCTCAAGTCCGACTATATCCTTATCTACTTCAATAACCCCGATTGCGAAGCATGTGAGACCGTCAAGGAGCGCATTGCCCAGGATGAACTCATCAACCAGCTCATCAAGGACAAGAAACTCATCGTGCTCGGCATCTACCCCTATGATGACCAGAAGCTGTGGAAGAAGGCCAAGTACCCCAAGATGATGATCAACGGCTGGAACCAGAGCCGCCAGATTGAATACAACGAGCTCTATGACCTGCCCACACTGCCCTGCTTCTACCTGCTGGACAAGGACTACAAGGTGCTCATCAAGAACGAGGGCAGCCTCAATAAGGTCAATGCCAAGCTCAAGAGCCTCACCACGGCCCAGGAAGTAGGCCCCACGGCTCAAGACATTGCACCCACGGCTCAAAAGATCACCCCCACGACTCAAGCGGTCGTTCCCTCGACCAATCAAGCTGCCAGCAAGCCCATCGACCCGGCCAAGAAGGCTGCCATGGAGAAGGAACTCAGCAAGAAGGTCAATGCCCAAGAAGCTAAAAAACAGCAGCCTCAGCAACAGCAGCAGCCTCAGCAGCCACAACAACCTCAGCAGCCACAACAGCAGTCCATGGTGAAACCCACCATCACTCCCGCGCCTGCCGATGACCCCAAGACCATCCTGAGCGAGCAGATCCTTAACCACGTGCTCCAGAACCAGAGCCAGGAGCTCTATGCCCTGATGTCGGAGAAAGTCAAAGCACAGGTTAAGCCCGAGATGTTAGAGAACCTCCTCACCCAGATTGAGTCCCAGGCTGGCAAGTACCAGAGCCATGAGCCCTGGGAAATCCATGAAGCCATGGACATGAAAGCCTATACCTCATTGCTCAACTTCGAGAACATCAGTCTGGGCATGGTCATCGTCTATGACAACGACGGCAAGATGATGGGCCTCAACTTCTCTCCGGTCGCGACCATGAACAAGCAGTAACCTAAGGAATATCCACGAGCCGGAAAGCTCACAATACACCGACACGCGGGCCCGACCGATACCGGGAGCCCGCGTGTTCTGTATTGCTGTCCTAATGAAGCTCTGAAGCTTTAATGGGTCATGCGCTTGAGGATGTTGTAGCTGGGCAGGACGCCGAGTTCTCCGGCCTTGCTCAAGTCGGCGACGCCCTGCGCCTTGTTGCCCATGCGCAGATACATCAGCCCACGGTTATAGTAGGCCTCGGCGAGGTCTGGCTTGAGTTCGATGGCGGTGCTGTAACAGCTGATGGCACTGGTGTAGTCGCCCTGGAGCATGTAAACGCAAGCCTTGTTGTAGTGGGCGTAGGCGCCACCAGGTGACAACTTGATAACGCGGTCCAGGTCGCTCATGATCAGGTCGAGATGGGTCACGTCCTGGCGCTGGCGCAACATGGCCTGCGTCTTGGCATCGGGGGCATTGCCATCAGCCCAGCCGCCGGTTTGAGCATCCATCGCCTGGTCCATGCGATACTGGACGTAGCGAGCATCGGCACGCAGCAGGTAGGCCAGGGTGAAGTCGGGACTCAAGGCGATGGCGCTGTCGGCATCGGTGATGGCGGCGTCGGGGTTCTTGAGCAACAGGTAGTCCACGGCCCTGGCAAAGTAATCGGCCGCGCGAGGCTTTGCAGCCGCCAGCAGGCTGTTATAATACTCTATGTTCCTGAAATGACGCTGGATATCGTCCTCGCTCAGCTGGGTTTCTCCATTGATAAGGGTGAGCTTGCCGGGTAACAGGCGAGCGTTGTTGATATCATCAATCTCACGCGTGTAATGGGTCTTGTTGCCGAGTTGATTGTCCTGATCATAGTAGGAAAGCGTGAACATGGGCAATGGCTCGACCTCGATGTTGTCGTTCTGGATATGGCCGCGTTGGCGGTTGGCATACTCGGGCTTGACGGGGTCGTTATCAGTTACCGTGAGCAGGGTGTTGAAGCGGTTCATGATGTCCTCGGCTGTCTCGGGTTCGTCCTCGCCGTTCAAGGCACGTTGCTCGGCCTTCTTGATGGCTGCTGTCGCCTCGATCTCGGCAGGGTCAAAGGTGGAGACATGGGTCTTGTTGCGGCGGAAGATCGCCATCGCCTTCTCGTAGTCGGCCTCACTGCCCTTCAGGTCACCCATGCGACGCTTGGCCTCGCCGCGCGCCATGTAGCCGGCCTCAAAGTTGGGGTACTTCTTCAGGATGGCTGTGAAGTCGGCGGCAGCCTCACGGAACTGGCGCGTGCGCATGTGCAGCAGCGCCCGGTTATAGAGCGCCATGAAGTTGGACGGGTTGTTTTTCAGCACAAAGGTGAAATCGCTGATGGCCTTATTGTTGTCACCGACCTCGGCACGCAGCAGTCCACGGTTGAAGTGCGCCTCCTGGCTTGCCGGGTCGAGCACGATGGCGTAGTCATAGTCGGCCATGGCCCCGAAGTAGTCATCGAGGTTATACTTCATGTAGGCACGGTTGATGAAGTAACCCGCGTAGCGTGGCTCAAGCAGAATGGCGCTGTCCATGTCGGCCAGGGCACGCTCAAAGTCGTGCAGCGAGCGCGTCTCGATCTCGGCACGCATGACGTAGGCGCTGGCATTCTTCTTGCTCAGGGCGATAGCCTGGTTGAGGTTGTCCAGGGCCGCCGTCGTGTCCTTGTGAGCCAGGCTCATCTGCGCCAGGCCGATGTAGGCACGGTCGTTGCGGCGGTCGAGCTGCAACAGGCGGTCAAAGGTCTGCTGCGCTTCATCATATTGTTTCAGGGCCGTCTGGCAGACGGCACGGTTGATCAGCAGGTTCTTGTCCTCGGGCATGAGGCGCAAGCCTGCATCATAGTCCTCGATGGCTCCGGCATAGTTGCCCAGGTTCTGACGAGACACGCCGCGCACCTGATAGGCATCGACGATGAACGGATTGCGCTCAATCGCCAGCCCCGCGTCCTGCTCGGCCCCCTGATAATCCTCCAGGCTGATCTTGGCCACGGAGCGGTAGAAATAAGGCTCGGCCAGAAAGGGCTTGGCCTTTATCGCCTGGTTAAAATATTGGATGGCAAGGATGTAGTCCTCAAAGTAGAGTGCATTGCGACCGATGTTCACGACCTGGTCGGTATTGATCTGGGCATGAACAGACATCGCTGCTCCCAGCATGGCCAGCAGCAGCGCCAATCGGCGGTATATTGTCTTTATCTTTCTCATCTGTTGCGATATCATAACGGCAAAAGTAGAAGAAAATTTCTCAACCGCCAAAAATCGGCGTTCAGCGCACAGTTTTTTCACATTTTATGGCATAAATTCTTAAAAACGGCTAAAGGATTTGGCTTATCATGCAAGTTTTACTACCTTTGAAGTTTGAAACCAAAAACAGGAAAACAAAAGATGAGAAAATATATTGTTCTGAGTCTCTTGATTGCCATGCTGCTGGCCCCTGCCACGATGGATGCGCACAAGAAGAAAGACAAGAAACTGGAGAAACATCGCGTGAGCGTCGAGAATGTCATCTCGGACGTTGATCAGCCCATGCGCGATGTCGCCGTCACCGATCCCGCCAAGCAGCTCTATGGCGAATGGGATATCGTGAGCCTGCGCAAGAGGTCGGTCATGACCATCGAACGGGCCTACCTGTATCTGGACTTTGCCGGCGGCAACAAGGTCTATGGCAACAATGGCTGCAACACCATCAACGGCACGTTTGAGCTGAGCGGCAACAACCTGAAGTTCGGCGAATTCATCTCCAGCCAGGAGTCGTGCAACAACGTGACCAACGAGAAGTCCATCATGCACGCGCTGGCCGATGTGCGCCGCTACACGCTGCAGTCGCAGTATAACGCACAATACCTGAACCTGATGAACTCCAAGGGCGCGGTCGTCATGGTGCTCAAGCGCCACAACCTGGACGCGATGAACGGCGCCTGGCTCGTCAAGGAGCTCAACAGCGAGAACGTCAGCGAGAAGAACATGCGCGTTGTCATCGACGCCGTGATGCAGACCATCCACGGCGACACGGGCTGTAACATCATCAACGGCATCATCACCCTGGACCCGACCAAGGACATGGCCATCCAGTTTGAGGACCTTCACTCGAGCGAATACATGTGCGAGGACATCGAGGACGAGACAGCCCTGCTGCTGGCTCTGGAATGCACCGAGTCGTGCAAGCGCATCAACCAGAACGAGATGGCCCTGCTCGACAACAAGGGCACCATCATCGTGGTGCTGCAACGTATCAACCTGCGCAGGAATTAGCACAGCGATCAACCATAAAACAGTAACTGGACAATCTGATGGCAGCAACGCCTCTCGAGATTGTCCAGTTATTGTTTTGCGACCCTGAAAATCACCTTAGTGATTCAGGCGCTTGACCGTTGTACGGGTGCCGTCGCTGTGGGTAGTGACCACAATGTTCACACCCTCCTGAGGGGTCTCGCTGACCACACCATTGGGGCTGACATATTTCTTGTCAATCACCAGCTTGTCGGCAACGGTCTCATCGACGGCGGCACACTCGATGATGGCGAGGGGGTGCAACGTGTAGTTGGTGTAATAGTCCTCGTCGGTGGAATGGATGCGGCGCAGGTTGCCCTGACTGCTGGTCTCCTCCCACGGCTCATCGAGCGTGAAGACGCACAAGAGCCCATAATGGAACCCTTCCTTCGACGCCATCTCGGCCTCCAGAGCTGTAGCGTAGTCAAAGTCGAGTTTCACCACGACAGAATCCTGCTCGCTGCACAGGCAGGGCTGGCCGTCCACATAGCGGAAATAGCCGTCGGCTCGTGCCACCTCGTGACCCATTGCCGTGAGGTAATCCTCATCCAAGTTGTAGCGGAACAGTGTCAGTTCGGGCAGGGCAGTGTCCTCCAGGCTGATGGGGCACTGCTTGAGCTGCAGTCGGGGGTTGGTCTGGCCATCGGCCAGGACACCCTTGACAGAGCCGGGAGCGATGACCTGCATATTGGCAAGGCTGCTGAACCACTCATCGTTATCGCCGCAGTCCAGGGCAATCCAGTCGGGATACCAAGCCATCCACTCGGCATAGCCCCAATCGGCGTAGAGGTCATAGTAAACCTCATCGACATCATCGGTCACAAAGGCCAGCCTGCGGTCTCCCGCATCGACAATAGCGGCAACATACAGGGTGTCGTTGAGCTTATACTGCTGCCCGTCTTCTCCGGCATAGACCACCTTCCACAGGCGCGTGCCGGGGTCGCCGGTGATAGCGATGGGATAGAGTTCGATGGCTCCGTTATAGAGCGTCAACATGCCCTCGATGCTATACAGCTCGGTGTCATCCACCTCGGGATAGTCGATACCGAACTTGTTGAAACCTGGCATCGTCGCCTCATGGGTCTGGCCATCCTCGCCCGTCTCGACGCTGGTGATGGTGAAGTTGCCACGCTCATCGGCCTCACTCAGGCTGACGCCATCCATGTAAACCTTGTAGTTCGCCCATCCCTCGGCAGGATCGGCAATATGGGACAGGTAGCCCGTGACGTCAAAGGGGGAGTAGTAGTCCTCGTCCAGGACGGTCTTGGGGTTGGCGAAATGGGCCGGCTCGGCCACCTCGACCAGGCCCTTATAGGTATTCTTCACGCCCGTCCAGCCAGCGGGAATCACGGCTCCCATCTGATACTGCTTGCCCGTGTCGCCATAGATGAGTCCAGCATAGGCATCTCCATCCTCGTCGAGCTGCATCACCCACAGGTGGTCGTTCCACTGATAATTGACATACACGTCGCTGGTGAACTGGAAGGCGGTGCCGTCCTCCAGACCTGCCAGGTGATTCAGCGAGTCGAGCTTGGTGATGTTGGGGTCAATGGGATCTTCGGGGTCGGGGTCAACGGGACCCTCTCCGCTGGTGGTGACCACAAGGCTGGCCACCTGGGCATTCTTGGAGCCAAAGTGGGTAAAGGTCACCGACGAGGCGTTACCCGTCCACGAGCCCACCGTGCCAGCGACACTGTAGTCGCCGACGTCAGTCAGCAGGTCAAAGTTAGAGGCATTGGCGGCATTGACCGTGATGGCCGTGATGCTACCCTCGCCTACCGACAGCGTGATCGAGCCGTCAACATAGATGCGCAGCGTGTAGCTGCCCTGCGAGTTCCAGATGCGCGTGGGGGTGGAGCCATCGGTGGCCGACAGCATCACACCATCCACGGTCACCTGACCGGCTTGGGTCAGGTTGGTTCCAGCACTCTGGGCAGGCACGGCATAGCCCATCGCAGTAATCCCCTCGGCCGTCGAGAAGTCAAAGGTCACCTCGGCTGCCTGCAATGCAGAAAAGGCCATGAAGGCCATCATGAAGAACGATAAAAAGCGATTCATTTTGCACATTAATAATTTGATGCCACAAAATTACTGCCAAATACCATTATCAACACCACAATAACCCGGAAAAAGTTATCAACAATTCATTTTTTCCGGGTCACCGATGCCATGGGGGCGCCAAGCACCTTATTTTGTGAAGAGTATGGCTGTGCAGTTGAAGTCCACATCACCAGCGCCACGGCTGTAATACTGGAAGCTGTCGAGCATCAGCATCGCCTTGCCGTTATCGAGCACAAACGCACGGGGCATGCTGTCGCCATCCCCGTCCTCGTCCCATCGCGCCAGGTCATCGACCGCGAGTTGAAATTGATAGCTGTCTCCATTGCCGGCATCCACCGTGAGTGTCAACTGGCCGTCGATGTCCTCTTCGGCACGCTCGATGCTGCAGTCGCCACTGTCAATCATCGTGAACCGGGAATAGCCCTGCGGCAGGGCGACCTGCTTGATCAGGTCTTCATTGCCATAATCGACGACCTGGGTCACGACGTCATCGTGACTATCTTCGAGCCGGGAATAACGGCCCTCGACGACATGCTCGTCGAGCAACGGCTTGACGGCATCATAGCCGTATTCCCAGTTCAGGTAATGCAGCTTGGAGTCGATTCTCGCAACCACCTTGGCATCGGCGCTGTCAAGCCATTTTCCGTACTGCTCCTTGTCAAGAGGAAAGTCCTTGATGCCCGATGCCATGAAGGCCTCACGGGCTTCTTTGACCAGTTCGCGCTGGGTGACATTGGGGATGGACTGCGGCCCGACCGAGATGAAGAACAGAATCAAGGCAAACGAGGCCGGAACCATCCAGATGCGCTTGCCACGGGTAAAGATGAGCCACAGGCACACCGCATAACACCACACGTTGAACACCAGCAGGTAGAGGCGGCTCACCGTGATGCCGTAGTCGCTCAAGCGACGCGCGATGGCCACCGTCATGAGTGCCAGCATGGGGAGCATCAGCACCGGCAGGAGGCGGATGATGCGCTTGAAGATGATGTTTCCATCACGGCACATGATGGGATAAGTGAGGTAGATGAGCAGCACCATGAGCGCCATGCTGCCCGACACCAGGTAGCTCACGCCACCAACGGGTAGCGACCACTGGATGAGAATCTTGGCAGCATAGACATAGAGCGTGATCAAGTACAGCCCCAACAAGGGCAAGAACAGGTATTGAACCACGCCCATCGCAAAGCGGGAAAACTCGGGCGCGGTGGTCAAGAACTTGCGTTTACCCTCGGGAATCAGGTTCATGAACAGTGCCGGAGCCAGTGTCACCATGCACACGGCGGCGATGTCCTGATTGACGCGGAAATCGATGTGCAGGTCAAACAACATGTTCAACGACCCGATGAGCGCAAACAGGCCCAACGTCAGCACACCACCGATGACGCCAGCCACAGCAAGACTCGCGGCAGTGCTGATCGAGAAATTCCAGAACGCCACATCCTGGTTCTTGCGATAGTAACAGATCAGGAAAATGGCCATCCCGATGGCAAACACCGTGGCGGCAACGGCCACAAACTGCGGCAAGGAGAAGCTGTCAAACCGCGCCAGATAGACCGACACGGCCAGCCACACGCCATGCACCACCACCTGCGACGCCAGCGCAGCGAGCCGATTCTTGAATTCCTCGGTGAGCAGCGTGACAGCCACAGCCAGCAAGGCGCCCGTGGCAAAATAAAAGATAAAGAAAAACTGCAGCTTCTCGTCGACATCTCCATCGTGGCTGAGGAAGATGAAAAAGCCCGTCAGCAACAGGGTGAACAAGAAGGCCAGCGGGAAGCGCCTGAGCGTGCTGCCAAAACGCGCGGCCATCAACCCGATAGAATGTTTCTTGACAAAACTCATACATCTACAATTTTCACCGTCATTATACATTAAATAACGGCTAACATCGCAATAAATTGCACTATAAACTCACTGTTTAATGTTTAAAGGTGAATGTATTGCAGACAGCTATTCCGGAAAAGTTCCATAACACTTGATCAAGGCACGAAATAAAAAACCACAGGTAAAAGTGTCAAAAAATTTGCACATCATGATTATTTGTTCTAATTTTGTCGCCGTATATAGCGAAACAGTATGGCGGCTTGTCGCTCGTTAACATCCTGGTTGCGAGAGGAAAGTCCGGGCAACACAGAGCATCACATTTCTTAACGGGAAGCTGCGGGTGACCGCAGGGTTAAGGTGACAGAAAACAACCGCCGCGCGAGCGGTAAGGGTGAAAAGGCGGGGTAAGAGCCCACCGGGCGTTGTGGTGACACAGCGCGCCGCACCACCTGTGAGTTGCAAGTTCATGTATACCGGCATCTAAGGGCTGCTCGTCCATTGTCGGGGGGTAGAACGCTATACCGGCGCAGCAATGCGCAGGACAGATAAATGACAAGCACCTGCCACAGCAGGCACATAACCCGGCTTACAGCCATACTGTCTTTTTTATGGATTATTATGATTGTCACGTGAGTGACACCGTCAATCACATAACTACCAATTAGTTTATGGCACGAAAAGAAGAATTAATGCGCATGTGGGAGCGCACAACAGACTACCTATATAAGCAACGCCCCGCGTTTGAGCGCCAGGGCGCCAAGGGCTACAAACCAGGACTTGAAACCAGTCTGGCACTTGATAAACTCTACAAGGAGCCTCATCGTCGTTTCCGCATCATCCACATCGCAGGCACCAATGGCAAGGGTTCCACAGCCCACTTGCTGGCATCCTGCCTGCAACGGTGCGGCTATCGCGTGGGACTGTTCACATCCCCACATTTGGTTGATTTCAGGGAAAGAATTCGCGTTAACGGCCGCAAAATCAGCCGCAACTACGTGATGCAATGGGTGTCAGAATATCAGAAAAAGGATTTGGGCAACCTCGTGCCGTCCTTCTTTGAGCTGACATCAACCATGGCGTTTGACTACTTCGCGTGGCGCAATGTCAATGTCGCCGTCATCGAGACAGGCCTGGGAGGCCGGCTCGACAGCACCAACATCGTCACCCCCCAGCTGAGCATCATCACCAACATCGGCCTGGAGCACCAGGAGTTCCTGGGCAACACCCTTGAAGAAATCACGCTCGAGAAAGCCGGCATCATCAAGCACGGACAACCCGTGATTGTGGGCCGCGCCGAGGGCGTTGTCAGGGAGGTGCTGGAAGGCTATGCCAAGCGCATGTATTCCGAGATCCGGTTCGCACAGGACAAGCCCGAGGTCATCAGCGCCCGCCACACGGCCAACGTGCTGCAGCTCGAGACCAACAACTACGGCATCATCAACTGCGAACTCACCGGCGACTACCAGGTCGAGAACGCCAACACCGTGCTCACGGCACTCAACCTGCTCAAGCGCCTCAAGTACCGCATCAAGGACGACGCAGTCAAGCAAGGATTTGCCACCGTCATCGAGACCACCGGGCTCATGGGACGCTGGATGACCGTCGGCGACAATCCGCGCGTGATCTGCGACTCGGCCCACAACCCAGCCGGATTTGAAGTGGCAATGAAGCAGCTCAAGAATGAGCCCCGCGAGAGGCTGCACATGATACTCGGTTTCATGGCCGACAAGGACGTGACATCGATGCTCAAACTGGCGCCTAACGAGGCGACTTACTATTTCACCCAGGCACAGACATCGCGCAGCATGACCGCTGCCAGGCTCAAGAAAGAAGCCGCCAAGTGCGGCATGACAGGCGACACATATAATAATGTGAGCGAGGCCCTGAATGCGGCCCGCTCGATGGCCGGCGACAAGGACCTCATCTACGTGGGCGGCAGCATGTATGTCCTCGCCGAACTGCTCCAGTCGCTGGGCTATGATGACAAATCAGACTGACGCCCCCATCTCTCCCTGCTACAAGTCCATCCCCACACCGTCCCACCCCGGCGATGTGGGGATGGCCTGTTTACGCGCTTTCTCGTCCAGCAGCTGTCCCTCCCATGCTCCCTCACTTGAATGATTCTGGCGACAGGGTGACAAATTGGCGCAAACCTAAACGGCAAATGCGGTGGTCAATGTAAAACAATTTAAAAAGATGGCATTTTGCTATTAATTATTTTTAAAAACAGCCCTGTCACTATTGCGGTTGTCATTTTTAGTTGTACATTTGGCACACAATTTGAAAAGTTAAATTTAACAATTGCAAAAATTAAAATCAACAATAAATTAACACTAGAAGACACATGAAACAGAATTTGAAATTAGCAGCAATGCTTCTGGCAGCGTCGATCCTGGGTTCGGCAGCTACCATGATGGCAACGAGTGAGTTGCAGAAGAAAGGTATCATCACCGATACCTATGTGGTCAACAAGGAGAGCAATCCCACAAGCGACGGCTTTGTACAGACCTCCACCCGCACTGTCGACATGAGCCGCGACTTCACCGACGTGGCCGAGAGCACCATCAATAGCGTGGTGAGCATCAAGAGCTATGCCACCCAGCAGCAGAACTACTACCAGGGCGACTTCTTCGATCCGTTTGAGTTCTTCTTTGGCCCGGGCTTCGGCAGCGGCAACGGTCAGCGCCAGCGCAAGCAGCAACAGCAGCCCAAGGGCGAGCTCAAGCCCACAGGAATGGGCTCGGGTGTCATCATCAGCCCTGACGGCTATATCGTGACCAACAACCACGTCATCGACGGCGCCGAGAAACTCGAGGTGACCCTGAACGACAACCAGACCTATAACGCCACCGTCATCGGCAACGACGAGAAGACCGACATCGCCTTGATCAAGATCAACGCCAAGAACCTGCGTGCCATCACCTTCGGCAACAGTGACGCCGTCAAGGTGGGCCAGTGGTGCGTCGCCGTGGGCAACCCCTTCGGCTTCAACTCCACCGTCACCGCCGGCATCATCAGCGCCAAGGCCCGCGGCATGAGTGACAACTCTTCCAACAACGGCATCAAGGCCTTCATCCAGCACGATGCTGCCGTGAACCCCGGCAACTCGGGTGGCGCTCTGGTCAACACCGCCGGCGAACTCATCGGTATCAACACGATGATCTACTCCCAGACGGGTAACTACAGCGGCTGCTCGTTTGCCGTCCCCAGCAACACCGTCAAGAAGGTTGTCACCGACATCAAGCAGTATGGCACCGTGCAACGCGCCGTGCTGGGCATCCAATACACCGAGCTGACGTCCGAGAAGGCCAAGGAGGAGAAGATCACCGCCACCACCGAGGGCATCTATGTCGCCAAGGTGACTGACCGCGGTGCCGCCAAGGAGGCCGGCCTGCAAGAGGGAGACGTCATCGTCAAGCTCAACGGCTCGCGCGTGAAGGACAGCGGCGAGATGCAAGAGGAGATGAACAAGCTGCGTCCCGGCGACAAGGCCGAGGTGGAATACTACCGCGACAACAAGCTGCGCCGCACCACCGTCACCTTCAAGAATGACCAGGGCAGCACCAAGATGACCAAGCAGAGCGATGTCATGTCGCTGGGCTGCGCCTTCACCGAGCTGAGCAGGGAAGAGAAGCAGGACTTCGCCATCTCCAAGGGCCTGAAGGTCGTCGGCATCAAGGCCGGCAAGTTCAAGAACGCCGGCATGCGCGACGGTTTCATCATCACCGACATCAACAACATCCCCGTTGACTCGCGCGACGACGTGGAGAGCATCTACAACCAGATCATGCGCAGCAGCGACAGCGACAAGGTGATGTTCATCACCGGCTTCTACCCCACGGGCAAGAAGGTTTACTACGCTGTCGACCTGAGCGACGAGGAGGAACAGTAAACACACCGTTACGACAGCACATCGGGGGAGCGGCTTCGAGGCCGCTCCCCCTCTTTTTATCGGCTTCGCAAGCGGCCTGAAGCTAGGTGCCAAAAGCATTTATATGAATTTTGAACTTAACGCCATTTATTCTACAATTTAGTGATTCTCAAGTTTTTTTTAAAAAAAAGTAACCGAAAATAGTTGGGTTTTCAAAAATTATATTATCTTTGCAGTCGAATATTAACCACAAATAATTGAAACTATATGAGAGGAGGACCCAGACCCGGAGCAGGAAGACCCAAGATTTACGGGAAGCGCGTGCAATTATCCATCTTGATCAGTGAAGAGACCAAGGACAAGCTCAAAGAGCTGGCAGCCGTCAGAGAGAAGCCTCTGGCCGGCATCGTCGAGCAACTCATTATTGACGAGCACAGGACATTGACGACCTGAAGTTGTCACCCACCACTCCCACACTCTTGAGTAGACGCCGCCCATGCCAGCAGGCATGGGGCGGTTGATGACGGACGCACACGCCGAAAAGTTGGCACACTTCTTGCAGAGATATTCACGTTCGCATCCACAGATTCACCTTGACCCATCAATTCAAGGCGAAATTTGTTGATTTTTGATTTTTTCCTTGCATAATTGGGAAAAACGCCGTACCTTTGCACGCTTAAACTCTACTTTAGTTAGATGAGACAACTTAAAATTACAAAATCCATTACTAACCGCGAGAGCGCGTCCCTTGACAAATATCTTCAGGAAATCGGCCGTAAGGAACTCATTACGGTTGATGAGGAAGTCGAGCTGGCACAGCGCATTCGCCAGGGCGAACAGGCCGCACTTGACAAGCTTGTCAACGCTAACCTGCGCTTTGTCGTTTCTGTCGCAAAGCAGTATCAGAACCAGGGATTGAGTCTCCCCGACTTGATCGACGAGGGTAATCTGGGCCTCATCAAGGCAGCACAGAAGTTCGACGAGACACGTGGCTTCAAGTTTATCTCCTACGCCGTCTGGTGGATTCGCCAATCCATCCTGCAAGCCCTTGCCGAACAATCTCGCATCGTCAGGCTCCCGCTCAATCAGGTGGGCTCGATCAACAAGATCAGCAAGGCCCAATCACGATTTGAGCAAGAGCATGAGCGTCGTCCCTCGGCCGAGGAATTGGCCGAGCGCCTCGACATCCCCGTCGACAAGATCAGCGACACGATGAAAGTATCGGGTCGCCACGTCTCGGTCGACGCCCCCTTTGTCGAGGGTGAAGATAACAGCCTGCTGGACGTGCTGCCCAACAACGACTCGCCCATGGCCGACTCGACCCTCAATCAGGAGTCGCTGGCCAAGGAGGTGAACCGTGCGCTGGACCAGCTCAGCCCGCGCGAGAGGGACATCTTGAAGATGTTCTTCGGCATCGGCTGCCAGGAGATGACGCTCGAAGAGATTGGCGCCAAGTTTGACCTGACACGCGAACGCGTCCGTCAGATCAAGGAGAAGGCCATCCGTCGCCTGAAGGGCCAGAAGAGCAAGCTGCTCAAGGCCTATTTGGGATAACCAAGTTTTTCATGCTAGCAAAAGGATTCAGGCTGCCTCACAAGGGCAGCTTTTTTCTTGCGCATGGCACTCCACTGGCGACTTATTTCACACCGTTTTTACCAAAAAAGCGGCATTTACTTGCAAGAATAAAAAAATGGCAGTAATTTTACAACTTGTTTTATTAGCGGCATTATCAGTTTTAATTCAACAAATAGCAAGAAACTATGAAAAAAATTTTAACTTTCGTTTGTGTGCTCATGCTCGGTATGGGCGTGGCTCAGGCACAGGTACACAAGGGTGAGACCGCCGCAGGCGTCAATCTGGTGTATGGCACCGAGATTGAGAACCTGGGTATCGGCGCGCGATTCCAGTATGGCATTCTCGACCAGTTGCGTGGCGAGGTGGGCTTCAACTACTTCTTCGAGAAGCACCACACCTCATGCTGGGATGTGAACATCAATGCCCACTACCTGCTGAACTTGTGGAATGAGCAGCTGTACATCTACCCTATCGCTGGATTGAACTACACCATGGTGGACTATAAGGGCGACGAGGAGAACCACATCGGCCTGAACCTGGGTGCCGGCGTCGAGTATGAACTCAACGACCACTTCGGCGTGAACTTCGAGTACCGCCACACCATCATCCGCAAGGTGGATCAGGGCGTGTTCGGACTGGGCATCAACTACAAGTTCTAAACCAGACCTGACAATTACAAAACAGGAGCAGGACCAGCCTTCGGGCGAGGTCCTGCTCCTGTTTTTCTATTCTATCCCTCACAAGAGGAGATGTCACTCTGTGGACTGCAGATTGTCAAAGGTGTTGGACATGAATGAGGAGAAAGCATCGTCATCATCGTCCTCGTTGCCGAAGGAATCGCTCACCTTGATGGCGCACAGCGACCGCACCAGTTCAAGCGCGGCATTGGCATCAGGGTCGCTGGTGTAGAAATATCCCTCACCATCAAATACATTTTTCAGGGTGAAATCAAAATATCCATTCACGCTGTCGTTGTGATTCTGGGCGAAGGCACCGATCAAGGCGTCTTCAAAGCTATTTCGCAACGGCTCAATCTCATAGGCATACCCCTCGGTCTGTTCGTAATCGAGCATCTTGAGGTAGAGGATGTCGCTATTCACGCCGATGCGTATCATCTTGTTCTCATACTGGTAGATGTATTCCCCGTCATAGATTTCGGGAGCCTGACCCATCGAGTTGGCAAACGAACTGATCTGGTCAACCACACCATCTGGGTCGGTTGAGCGAATCGCAACCACCATGTTCCACTCTCCCTCAAGGTGCGGGTCACGGGCAAGACCGATGCAAATCGGGCCGTCCACAGTCGACAGGATGTTGGCCAGGTCGATACGACCGATATAGGGCAGCTTGCCGAACATCTCCAGCAACTGCTGAATCTGTTGCAACTTGACGAATTTCTCCCCCTTGACACTCATCATGAAGATATAGTCCATCGAGTTGGGAATCGCCGAGAGGACATTACTATCGGGTTCGCCCAGCGTGGAATGGAGCAAGCCGACATATTCGCTGTCGTCGTCGGCTATGATTTTAGTAATCATCTTCACCTTCTTCTCATCAAGGTCGACATTGCAGGTCACAGCATCGATATCGCTCTCGGTGAAAATGCCGATGAGCGGCATCTTCTGCGACAACTCGCGATAGACCTCGCTCTTGCCGAAAATGCCTTTGAGACCCTTGCCTTGAATCCACACATTAATCTCGGTAGTCTTTTGGTGGAGCGCTTCGGTCGCCTTGTTGTTGTCGGCAATGCTTGCCGCATTTTTGGAGAGGATGAGCTTAGCGGCCTTGGCAACCTTATTCACGTCCATCGGCTTGTTCACCGTGCCGATGAGCAGCACATCGTCATTGACGACATACAGGTTGTCCTTGACATACATGCAATTCAGGCCCTCTACTGTCTGAAAGTCGCCGCCCACACGCATGGTCAGCGTCTTGCGCGCTTTCTCGGAATCGTCGAGCGAGGCGACAAGCACGCGTGCGAAGGTCTTATCGGTAAAAAAGATATAGGCCTTGTCTCTTGTGTTGATACCCATCTGGGGAAGGTCGCACAACATGATGCAAAACGGGGAAGTATCGTTGTTGTCGATTGCCTGCTGCAGGCTCTGCGGCAACACAATATTGTCATCTTCCTTCATCCCTGCCACCTCAAGGATATGGGGCACGTCAAAGCTCACCACGCCCGTGGCGTCGGCAGGAATCATTTTTTCAAGATTGTCGCTCGCACATCCCGTCAGCAGGAACAGGACCATCGCAACCGACAGTTTTTTCAGCCATTTCATGACCATGAACATTGGGTTATTCTGATGATTAAACATGTCGCCCGTGGCTAACTGCCACAATTGGCAGTGCAAAGGTACGACAAGTTTATGACAATCGGACCAATAATCTCACCCTGTTTTTTAACATTGATGACTATATTTGATAGTATATGGGATTTTTTTTGTAATTATGTGGTAGGATTCAAAAAAAAGCACTAAATTTGAGCATTCAAAATGACCATCTAACAAGTGTATAACTAAATAAAGGAAAAACTGACATGAACGACATTTCTGAAATACTGCGAGAGCTCCTTGATCGCTACAGCAACACACCTGAACTTGATCGGGAATTTGAACGGATGCGGCGCGAGATTGAGGGATTTGAAGATGAATATGCCGTCTGGTGTGATGAGAATGGCTACAGTGTCAAGGACGGTTATCTTGACTTCATCAACGAGATTGTCGAGTCACAGGACTCCTATTGGGACAATTATCAGGAATTCGGCAACAATATCTAAACCATTTATTACGTTTAATATCATAATAACACAGCATCAACAGTAGAGCTTTACACTATTGACAATACATGTTTCCATCTAAAAGAAACCGCAGTTTTGCGGCTGAATGGGACCCACAAGACGGCGTTCTCATTGCATGGCCTCATGCGGGCACCGATTGGGCTTACATGCTCGACGAGGTGACCGCATGCTATGTGGAGATGGCACGCGCCATCCTCAACGACGGCGAGAGGCTGATCATCGTCGCCCCCGACGGCGATGACGTGCGCACGGCACTGGGCCGGGACGTAGACTGGCAGCGCATCGACATCATCGAGCTGCCCACCAACGACACCTGGGTGCGCGACTATGGTCCCATCACCGTGTGGCGCGACGGCGGCACGGTGCTCACCGATTTCACTTTCAATGCCTGGGGCATGAAGTTTGCCGCCGATTGTGACAACCTGGTCAATTCTCGTCTCGACGAGCGAGGATTGTTCAAGCTGCCGCTCATCAACTGTCGCGACCTCGTGCTCGAGGGCGGCTCCATCGAGACCGACGGCAACGGCACGGTGATGACCACCACCTGCTGCCTGACGGCGCCCAACCGCAACGACGCCATGACGCGCGACCAGCTGGAGGCCGTGTTGCTGGACCGCCTGGGCTGCCTGAAGATGCTGTGGCTCGACCACGGCGAACTCTCGGGCGACGACACCGACGGCCACATCGACACGCTGGCGCGATTCGCTCCCGGCAACATCATCCTCTACACGGGCTGTGATGACCCGAGCGACGAGCACTTCGAGCCGTTGATGAAGATGGAAGAGGACCTGAAAAGGTTCACCAATGCCTTTGGCGACCACTACCACCTGATCAAGCTGCCGCTGCCCGACGCCACCTTTGACGAGATTTCACGGCTACCGGCCACCTATGCCAACTTCCTGGTGACCAATCATCAAGTGCTGGTTCCCCTCTATGGCCAGCCCGAGAAAGACCTCATGGCGTGCCGACTCATCGGCGAAGCCTTCCCCGGCCGCAAGGTCACCGGCATCGACTGTCAAGCCCTCATCTGCCAGCACGGCTCCCTGCACTGCGCCACCATGCAGCTGCCACAGGGTTCACTCAACACTCATCTGCAATCATGAAGGTAGGAATCATACAACAACGCAACACCAGTGACGTCAAGGCCAACCGCCAGTCACTCATCGAGAAAATCAAGCAAGCAGCAGCCATGGGAGCCCAACTGGTCGTGCTGCCCGAGCTGCACGACTCGCTCTACTTCTGCCAAGTGGAGAGCGTGGACAACTTTGACCTGGCAGTGGACATCCCCGGCGCGGTGACCGAGGAATATGCCGCCGTGGCGCGGGAGTGCCACATCGTGCTCGTCACCTCGCTGTTCGAGAAGAGGACGACGGGACTGTATCACAACACCGCGGTAGTCTTTGACACCGACGGCAGCGTGGCCGGCCAGTACCGCAAGATGCACATCCCCGACGACCCGGCTTACTACGAGAAATTCTATTTCACTCCCGGCGATCAGGGGTTCATCCCCATCGAGACCTCGCTGGGCAAGCTGGGCGTGATGGTATGCTGGGACCAGTGGTACCCCGAGGGAGCGCGACTCATGGCCATGCGCGGCGCCCAACTGCTCATCTACCCCACGGCCATCGGCTATGAGAGCAGCGACACGCCCGAGGAGCAGGAACGGCAGCGCGAGGCCTGGACAACGGTCCAGCGCGGACATGCCGTGGCCAACGGCCTGCCCGTCATCACGGTCAACCGCGTGGGACATGAGCCCGACCCATCAGGTCAGACACGCGGCATCCAGTTCTGGGGCAGCAGCTTTGTCGCCGGTCCTCAGGGCGAACTCATCTACCGTGCGCCCCAGGACAGCGAGGATCTGCAGATTATCGACATCGACATGGAGCGCAGCGAGCAGGTGCGCCGCTGGTGGCCCTTCCTGCGCGACCGCCGCATCGAGTGCTACGGCGACCTCGACAAGCGCTTCCTGGACTAACGACAACAAACATTCGTATTGAGGCTTCAGCTCAATTGAACTGCACCCCAAAAGTTTTGTGTCTAACTTTTGGGGTGCAGTTTATTCGTGGTTCAAACAACAGGGACGACGTTTCTTAACAACCTTGACTACTTGATTGATTGTTGTCAAGGTTGTTTGAAAAAGGGGCTTCAGCGTTGTTATGCCTGGCCCTCGGTGTTCTCGTCCTTGGCTTTCTGCTCCAGATCCTGCGCCATCTCGTTAGCGGCAGCAGCGCCTTTCTCCACAAAGTCCTTGGCCTTATCCATCATCTCACCGGCGGCAGTGGCACCCTCGCCAAACATCTCTTTGGCCTTGTCCAGCAGACTGGGCTCGCCCTCCTTGGCCTCGAACATCGCCTTGGCTTTCTCGAGGAAATCCTGGCTCATCTCGCCGGCTGCCGTGGTGCCCTTGTCGAACATCTCCTTGAGCTGGTCCATGATGCCTGCCTCTCCATCCTTGCCATCGAACATGTCCTTGGCTTTGTCAAAGATGCTGGGCTCGCCTTCCTTGCCCTCGAAGACACCTTTCAGCTTGTCGAAAACGTTGCCCTCTCCCGTGGTGGCGTCTTCCAACATCCCCTTCAACTGATCGAAGATGTTAGCACCCTCGTTCTTCACTTCCTCGGCTGCCTGCTCGGCTTTTTTCATTTCTTCATCCATATATATCCTGCAATTACTGGTTAGTCGCCTACTCCCTTTCAAGCGTTTCGGCCTTCTCTGCCCCCAAATGTACACATTATTTATGAATCTGCAATGATTTTGAGTCATTATCCACTGCGATACCCACTTTTACATCAAAATAGCGGTTGAGGAGAATCAGCGCATCGCTGAGATTTACTTTACCGTCGCCGTTCACATCGGCGGCTGCGCCCGAAAACATGCCGACATTCCCATTCAGATAGCCGATGAGGGCCGTCACATCCGAAATGTTCACCACCCCGTCACTGTTCATGTCGGCATTGTCCATGTTGATGCCCGTGAAGTCCTCGTTGAGCAGCGCATTGATCAGGCTAATGGCATCGCTGATGTTGATCACCCCGTCGCCGTTCGTGTCGCCTGGCAAAACTTCGTAAGCCCCGTTGGTGAGGTTGGAGATCAGGGCGACCACGTCGCTGATGTTGACCACGCCGTCGCCGTTCACGTCGGCATTGTCCATGTCGATGCCCGTGAAGTCCTCATTCAGCACGGCATTAATCAGGCGGATGACATCGCTGATGTTCACCTCGCCGTCGCCGTTCACGTCGCCCGGCAAACGCTCGCTGCCGCCACCGGCCACCACCGTCACCGTGCAGGAGCCGCTCACGCCTGTGCCATCCTTAGCGTGGGCGGTGACCATAGCCGTGCCTGTCTTGAGGGCCGTTATCCTGCCGTCGCTGCCGACCGTCACCACCGAGGTATTGCTCGACGTCCAACTCACCGCCCGGTTGGTGGCGTTGGTGGGGAGGACGGTCGCCGTCAGTTGCCTGGTGGCGCCCACCGTCATCCTTACGCTTGACGGACTGACGCTGATACTCTGGACGGGGATAAATACCGGTTCGCTGCCCTTGACCGTGACGACACAGCTCTTGCTCAAGTTGGTGCCGTCAGTCGTTCTTGCCGTGATGATGACCTGGCCCGCCTTCTCGCCGACGAACAGGCACTCGTTGCCGTTGCAGGAATAGGAAATCACATCGGTTGGCGGAATCGTCCACGACACGGTGCGGTTGGTCGCATTATCGGGATAGACCGTCGCCACGAGCCTGAAGATATCGCCAACCCCGATTTCGGTCTGATAGGCATTCAGCGCAAGTTCTGTCGCCAGAATGGGCGTCACCGTCACGACGCAGGTCGCGGTCGATTGCCCAGCCCAGGCGGTAATCGTCGCAGTGCCCGTCATGTAGCCCTTGACCAGGCCGTCCTGGTTCACAGTGGCGACTCCCGGGTGGCTGCTGCTCCAAGTCACCGTCGGCTCATAGCCGTCATGCGGCGTTACCGTGGCGTTGAGCTGCAGGGTCGAATAGAGCGGGATGCTTGCCGAGGACTTGTCCAGCGTCACCGTGTGCTCCACCACCTTGACGCTACACGTTGCACTAGCGTTGCCAGCGCGTGCCGTGATGACCGCATTGCCGACACCCACCGCCGTCACGGTCCCCCACTCATCGACCGTGGCGACCGCCGAGTTGCTGCTGCTCCACGTCACTCGCGGCGTATAGTCATCGTCGGGCGTCACCGTCGCCTCCAACTCAATAAAGTCACCCTTCTCGATCACCGCGCTCGTCGGACTGAGCGAAATGGAATACTCCTGCTCAATCGGCCGGATGTTGTAGAAATATTTCCACGGGACCGTCGTCTGGTATTCATAGAGCGACCCACCAGGAACATAAAGGGTAGCCGAGTAGTTAGAGAAAGCAGAATGGGTAATACCACTATTTGTTGTTATTGCAATAGGTGGTGTTTCGGCCAAGCAAGTTATGCTGGTCAAACTGCTGCAATATTCAAATGCGTATTCACCGATAGAGATGACGGAACGCCCAATGGTAACTCTAGCCAAACTTCTACAACAAAAGAACGCATAGCTATATATCATGGTAACGGAATTTGGAATAGTCACATCCGTCAAGCTAGTGCAGTTTCTGAACGCTGAGTAACCTATGGCGGTGACGGAGTTAGGGAGGGTCACACTCGTCAAGCCGCTGCATTCATCGAAAGCATGGTTGCCGATGGTGGTGACGGAGTTGGGAATAATCACATTGTCAAGGCTGGTACATCGCCAGAACATACTGTCTCTGATGTAGTTGATTGAGTTGGGGATGGTCACACTCGTTAGGTTGCCGCACTGCATAAATACTGCTTGGCCTGTTTCAGTGACGGAGTTAGGGATGGCCACGCTCGACAGGCTGCTACACCCAGAGAACGCTTGGCCGCCTATAAAAGTGACGGAGTTGGGTATAGTCACGTTCGACAGACTGCTACAACCACTGAACGCTTCTTTTCCGATTGTGATTACTGAGTTGGGGATGGTCACGCTTGTTAAAGCAGTACAATGATAAAACGCCCTGTAATTGATAGAAATAACGGGGGCTGTCAAATTGCGGGTGGTATAGATGGCATTACCTTGGCTGTCGTATCCAGAAACGTATGTGTATTTATAAGTTACACTTGATGAAATATTTGCGGCACCACTGAAGTCACTAGATGGCCCTGTTACCACGGCACTATCTCCGACGGCACTGCCACCAGAGCCAGAATAGTAAAAAGTATAATTGATGCTGTTATGATTAACGCTGACCCATGTTGCTGAGGCGTTGAGGGCTGTGGCGAGGGTGAGCAGGAGGAAGAGTACGGAGCGTAGGAGATGTTTCATCGTTTGTTGGTTTTTATTGTTAGACTGAGTGTTGAAGACCACAAAAATAACGGTTTCTTTCCTGATATGCAAGTGAAACTCAAGTATTTTTAATATTTTTGCAGGGTCGGACGGGGTCGGACAAGGTCGGACAAGGTCGGACAAAGTCGGACGGGGTCGGACGATTGTCGGACGAGAGAAGAGTGAGAAAGAGAGAGAAAGAGAAAAATCAATATTATTAACTTAAAATCGCTATTGCTATGGGGTTCTTGCAGCCGTTGGGGGGATACAGGAAGCTGAAGGTGTATCGGGTCACTGAGATCATCTATGACCTGACGTACCACTTTGCCAACACCTATCTCACGAGGCCTGACCGCACGATCGACCAGATGATCCAGGCTGCGCGCAGCGGCAAGCAAAACATCGCCGAGGGCAGCAAGGCGGCCACCACATCACGCGAGACAGAAATCAAACTGACGAATGTCGCCAAAGCGAGCCTCGAGGAGCTGCTGATAGACTATGAGGACTACCTGCGAGTGCGCTCGCTGCAACGGTGGGATGCCCAAAACCAGCGCTATACCCGGATGAGGGATTATGTGAAAAGCGAGAAGTTTGAAAAAGAGTACCGTGACCTGATGCTCCGCCTGAATGACGAGGAACTCGCCAACCTGTGCATCACGCTCATCCATCAGGCCGCCCACATGCTGGAGCATCTAATTGAGCGGCAACAGGCACAATTCCTGAAACAAGGGGGCGTGCGCGAGCAGATGACCCGCGCCCGCCTGCAATACCGCGACCAACAGAACCGGAAAAGAACGGACGAGAGCGGTCCTGAACAAACAGGGGCGGACAAAGTCGGACAGGGTTAAAACTAAAGGGCCGGGGCGATTGAGCCTCGGTCCTGTTGTTTTGTATTCAAGAACGGCAGGTGATTAAGCCTCTTCCTTCTTGATAATGCGGCGCTCCTTGATGCGAGCCTTCTTACCAGTGAGACCACGCAGGTAATACAGCTTGGCACGACGCACCTTACCATGCTTGTTGATGGTAATGCTGTCGATGAACGGAGACTCGAGCGGGAAAATACGCTCTACACCGATGTTGTCACTGATCTTGCGAACGGTGAAACGCTTCTTCTCACCCTCGCCAGTGATCTTAATCACCACACCACGGTACTGCTGGATACGCTCCTTGTTACCCTCCTTGATGCGGTATGCTACCGTGATTGTGTCACCCGGGAAAAACTGCGGGTGCTGCTTG
>JBGUKK010000031.1:0-2922 GCA_045114435.1 Sodaliphilus sp. | reverse complement strand
CTTTACAGTGATACCCATACTTCTTGCTGTTCCGGCCACCATACGCATAGCCGAGGCTAATGTAAAACAGTTCAAATCAGGCATTTTGTCTTCGGCAATTTCCTTCACCTGATCCCAGGTCACCGATGCCACCTTCTTGCGGTTGGGCTCACCGGAACCGCTCTTGACCTTTGCGGCCTCGAGCAGCTGTACGGGCACGGGAGAGGTCTTGACAACGAAGTCAAAACTCTTGTCGGCGTAGTAAGAGATTACTACGGGCAACACCTTGCCAGCCTTATTCTGGGTGCGGGCGTTGAATTGCTTGCAAAAATCCATGATATTGATACCCTTGGAACCCAGAGCGGGACCTACGGGAGGAGAGGGGTTTGCTGCCCCACCCTTAATCTGCAATTTGATCTGTCCAGCAATTTCTTTAGCCATTGTACAAATTAAATTTTTATGTTGTTAAAAAACACTGCAAGCTAGCCGCGGTAGCGTAACATCGGCCGCCGGCTCACTCGCGCTCGACTTGCGAATTATCCAACTTGAGCGGTGTCTCACGCCCGAACACTTTCACCATCACCGTCAGCTCGCGCTTCTCCCGGTTGATCTCCTTGATCTCGCCGATGAAACCGCTGAAGGGTCCGAAGTTGACCTTCACCGACTCGCCCACGACATAGTCGCTGACGGCGTCGGCAGCCTCCATCTCGCGCACCTCTGCCTGACCGAGCATCGTCAAGATCTGCTGCTCGGGCACGGGCTCGGGACGGCGCTCGCCCTCGCGGCTGCGCACGAAGTTCACCACGTTGGTGGTTTCCTGCAATGTCACCTCGATGTCGGCAGTGAGCTGAAGCTTCACAAACACGTAACCCGAGAACATGACCTTCTCCTTGAGGACCTTCTTCCCGGCGCGCGTGGTGTAAACCTTCTCGGTGGGCACGAGAATCTGAGAGATATTCTCCTCGAACACAGGATTGTTCTTCCTGTAGCCCTCGATCATCTCCTTAACCTTCATCTCCTTGCCCGAAATGGTGCGCAAGATGTACCATTGATGCTTACCTTGAGACATAGTTGTGACTGGTGCAGTGACAGTTTGTTAAAATATACGGGTTAATGAAATACCGCACACCAGGGTGCGTTGAGGATGTGTTGACGGCCTTATCAGGCAGCTACCACACCGTAGACTAAGTGCATGACCTTGTCGATGCAGAAGTCGATGAACCAAATCACCAGCGACGCGATGACGGAAGCAACCATCACGACAATGGTACTGTTGGCCAATTCACTCTTAGTAGGCCAAGAAACCTTATGAACGAGCTCGTTATAAGATTCCTTGATATCCGTAAGTCGGTTATTAAAAAACTTCTTCATTTGTTTATTTTGTCTTTCTTATTTGCACGGGAAGTAAGGCTCGAACTCACGACCTACGGTTTTGGAGACCGTCGCTCTACCAACTGAGCTATTCCCGTATTTAAAAAGGTCTGACTGGCATGCAGCCAGACCTTTTATACCGTTGCCAATCGCCGCTACTCGGGCGTTTGGCGGGACGAAGACCGATTTCCCTGTGTGGGGGATTAGTCCTCGATGATGCCAGTGATCTGACCGGAACCCACGGTGCGGCCACCCTCGCGGATAGCGAAACGCAGACCTTCGCTGCAAGCAACCGGGGTGATCAGCTTGACGTCGATCTCGACGTTGTCACCAGGCATTACCATCTCGACACCAGCGGGGAGCATGATCTCACCGGTAACATCCAGGGTGCGGATGTAGAACTGGGGACGATAGTGGTTGTGGAACGGGGTGTGGCGACCGCCCTCTTCCTTCTTCAGGACGTAGATAGAAGCCTTGAAGTGATCGTGGGGTTTGATAACGCCCGGGTGGCAGATTACCATACCACGCTTGATGGTCTTGTAGTCGATACCGCGGAGCAGCAGACCAACGTTGTCACCAGCCTCACCCTCATCGAGGATCTTGCGGAACATCTCAACGCCGGTAACTACCGACTTCATCTCGGCACCCAGACCCATGATCTGCACCTCGTCGCTCACCTTAACGACACCAGTCTCGATACGACCGGTAGCAACGGTGCCACGGCCAGTGATTGAGAAGACGTCCTCGATGGGCATCAGGAAGGGCTTGTCACGATCGCGCGGGGGCAGGGGAATCCACTCGTCAACAGCGTTCATCAGCTCACGAACGGTATCTTCCCACTTGGGATCGCCTTGGAGAGCACCAAGAGCGGAACCGCGGATGATGGGGGTGTTCTCACCGTCGAACTCATACTCAGAGAGCAGGTCGCGAACGTCCATCTCTACGAGCTCGATCATCTCTTCGTCAACGTCGGGGGAGTCACACTTGTTCAAGAAGATGACCAGACGGGGCACGTTCACCTGACGTGCGAGCAGGATGTGCTCGCGAGTCTGGGGCATCACACCGTCGGTAGCAGCAACAACCACGATTGCACCGTCCATCTGAGCGGCACCAGTTACCATGTTCTTTACATAGTCGGCGTGGCCCGGGCAGTCAACGTGAGCATAGTGACGATTCTTGGTCTCATACTCAACGTGAGCGGTGTTAATAGTAATACCGCGCTCCTTCTCCTCGGGAGCGTTGTCGATCGAGTCGAACGAACGAACGTTATCGCCGGAGATGTCACCGTCCTTAGCCAGCACGGTGGTAATAGCAGCGGTCAGGGTAGTTTTACCGTGGTCAACGTGACCAATGGTACCGATGTTAACATGCGGTTTTGTTCTTTCAAAATGCTCTTTTGCCATAACTTAAAAGTTGTTATTGAAATTGAATGATAATATTACTCTACTTTATTGCGTAAAGCGCTCCACCCCCTTGTGATAACTGTAACCTGCAATCAGTGAGAGGCGAAGCATTTTACATCGTTGAGCCGATGGCGGGATTTGAACCCGCGACCTCTTCCTTACCAAGGAA
>JBGUKK010000030.1:0-1769 GCA_045114435.1 Sodaliphilus sp. | reverse complement strand
GGCTCAATCACAAAACTTGTGGGATTTAGGGTTCCGGACATAGTCCCGTCGGCTCATGTCAAATAGCTTCAGGAAGAAGTATTCGTCATCCGGATAGCCATAGCCCTGTCTGCGAAGAGTCTTGATCTTGTTGTTGATACCTTCAATTTTCGCGGCGGATATATCATAGGTGGCGTGAGCAATGATCCCTTCGAAATGATTGCTCAATAACCTCTCAAACCAGAGCAGATGGGCATTGCCGGTCGCATGGCAAATATCCATGATGCTGATGATATCCTCTGACATGAGACACTCGTCAGTCCGTGAATAAGCCAGAGACAGCTTCTCCTTGATCAGGTCGAGGGTAAAGAAGAGCCTGTTTTCCTCCAGGAGGCTGTTGTAGCGATCTTCATACCCGGACTTACGTATAAAATCCTCCGTTTTGAACAGACTGCTCCCTTTGCGGATCACTCGCCCCTGCGCGGCATCATCGTCCTTCTTCTGAAGCGTCTCCCGGGATGATGTCAGGATATACTTGGTTTTCTTCAGGGCCCGGGCGGCTTCGATGTTGCCTTCCTCATAAAGGCGGCGCTGCTCATCCTTGCGTACTTCGCTCACCACCTTATCGTTGAAGTTCTTGACGATATGGAAGTAATCGAATACCGGCTGGATATGAGGGCACTTTTCTTCGAAGGCTTCCTGAAAATCGGAGTTCATATCGCAGGCGACAGCTTCGACATGATCCATCCATTCCAGGCCGACATGCTCAATAAAGTCGTATACGACCTGCTTCTTCTTGCCGCCTGCGATCCACAGGATATGTCCAGTCTCCATGTCGATGATGTGAGTTGCATACCGGTGTCCGTTGTGCAACTTGAATTCATCAATACCAAGGAATTTCGCATACTTCTCCGGCTTAATAAGCTTTCCGTCCGGAGTGGTGTAAAGCTCTTGAAGACGTGCCCTGTCGATTTCTTTTACAACGTTCCTGCCAAGGCCGGTAAGTTCTGCGACTTCCTTGTTTGTGTAAGTCCCGCAGGCCAGAAGATCGCAGGCATACTGATGCAGCTCAGTTGTGATTCGGTGTCCGGGAGCTTTAAAGGAAACATACTGCATCCTGGTGCTGCCACAGCCAGTGCATACATACTGGATCCTGTCGAATGAGACATCGCTCAGATAGCCGCCAAACGGAAGATGTCGCAGTGTGATGCCGGGGTGATTGTTCACATGCATCTTTTTGCTGCAGCAGCTGCAGGTCACATCTTCATTATCAGCCTGAAGCGAACCGGAAAAGCGGATCACGGTCCTGCCGGATGCAGTCATGCCGGTGGAAGTCGACTCATTCACGAAGCCGTACAGGCAGGAAGGAATCTTAAGGAATCCGGTAGATTGTGTAAGTGTTAATTGCCCATCGGCGTCAGTTCGTATATAATCCAAGACAGAGGATCTCCTTTCGATTGGTTATGTGCACTCGCCAAAATGCATTCCAATCTTACAGGAAGATCCTTTTTTATTCAATTGAAGCTGTGTAGAGCCAGGCAGGCAGTTCTTAGATTCAGAGCCTGAGGGGCACAGCCCAGCCACCCGCAAGGGCCTGGCCTTTACAGGGTTCTCAGGCAATGCTACGATGCCTGAGTCCGACGGGGAGTGAGAAAGCAGGCTGTTCCTGAGTTCGTCGCCGTCGGGGTGATAACCCTGAAGCATTGCCTGAGGTTCATGTCAAGGCTGGCGGACGGTATTAGCAACCTATAGTGTGGCATGGCCAATCCCACAAGAAAAATGATTGACCC
>JBGUKK010000029.1:0-3160 GCA_045114435.1 Sodaliphilus sp. | reverse complement strand
GCGATGGTCTCCCGCAAGTCTTTGCTCTCCTGGACTATCACCTGCGGCTGGCTCTGTGCCAAAGCCATCGGCGCGGTGATTGACCTGGACACGTCGGCACCGCGGAGCGAGCCGATCGTGTTGGTGCGCTGCGCGTAGTCCAGCGCCTCGATCAGAGGACGGGCAACGGGTGAAGCGACCAGTTTCTGACTCGCCACCCATTGGATAAACTTGGCGGCGCCTCAGCAAATCGAGCAAGCTCGTTTGCGTTCTTGCACAAGTTTTCCCCGGCATGGACCACGCCAGCCACCTCGTCGGCACGGCCCTTGCGGGTAAAACCGCCCTCGCCGTAGCCCTAGGCCTGGCTCGCCTGCTGCTGTTTTTTTCTTTTAACGGGCGTTACTTTTCTTTTGTGCGCTTGGGAACACGCTTTGAGACGCCGATAGAGCCAGTGGGGCACACGAGACGGCACAGGTGGCAGCCGACACACTTGCTGCCCACCACATGGGGCTTGCGGTCGTCGCCGAAGGTGATGGCCTGGTGACCGCCGTCCATGCAAGACACGTAGCACCTGCCGCAACCGATGCATTTTTCCAGATTGATGATGGGGAAGACGATCGTGCCGCGATCCAGGTCACCGGGCTTCACGACACGCGGCAGCAGCTCGCCCACAAGGGTCGAGAGCTGGGAGATGCCGCGACTGGCCATGTAGTGCTGGAGTCCAAGCTTCAAGTCATCGATGATGCGGTAGCCATATTGCATCACGGCGGTACACACCTGCACGTTGCTGCACCCCAACTGGATGAATTCAAGTGCGTCATGCCACGTCTCGATGCCGCCGACGCCGCTCAACTTCAAGTTCTTCATCACGGGATTTTGAGCCATCTCAAGGATGAAGCGCAAGGCGATGGGCTTGACGGCACGTCCCGACAGTCCCGAGACGGTCCATCGGCTCGACACCTCGGCCCGCTCTTCCAGTGTCACGCTCTTGATGGTGTTGATGGCACTGATGGCATCTGCCCCGGCAAAGTAGGATCCCATGGCCGGGTTGCTCATCAAGGTGATATTGGGGGTCATTTTGGGGATGACGGGAATCGACACCGCATGCTTGACATATGCGGTGAAGAAAGTGACCAGCTCGGGGTCTTGACCCACGTCACTGCCCATGCCGGCGAGACGCATCTGCGGGCAAGAGAAATTCAGTTCAACGGCATCAACACCTGCCGCCTCGGCCTTCTTGGCCAGCTCTATCCATTGCTCCTCGGTCGAGCCCATGATCGAAGCCACCACGACCTTGCCAGGATAGTTCTGCTTGAGACGGTGCAGAATGTCAAAATCCTCTTCGGGGGGATTCTCGCTCAACTGCTCCATGTTGCGCAGGGCGGTGAAGTCACCCTTGCCTCCCTCACGATGAACCACGTCAAATCGGGGAGACACCTCATTGATCTCGTCCAGGCAGATGGTCTTGTAAAAGACACCGGCCCAACCCGCCTCAAAGGCGCGTGCCACCATCTCATAGTTGGTGCAGACCGATGACGATGCCAGGAAGAATGGGTTCTCGCAAGGAATGCCGCAGAAGTTTATCGCCAGACTCGGCAGGTCGGCACGATGAGCCTCGGGCAACTGTTTCACGATTTCCTTGATGCGGATGGGCTGGTCATAGTGGATACATGCCCGTTCGGCTTTCTCCAGATCGTCGTCATCGCATTCCTCGACCCACTGGCGGGCTATTGGCTCATTGCCAAACCGCAAGGCGCGGATGGCGCGCGCTACGTCACCCTTGCCGCAGGCTGTGCTGCAAGGCGCATTTTCACACAGCAGGCAACGGGCTGCTTCCTCTCTGATGCTGATTTGTCCTCTTCTCATAATGATATACGGTGTTAGTGAATTGTTCGTCTTGCTAAGTTCAGGAACTGAGCATTGCTTGTTTGCCCCAAGGTGTTTTCAGTCCTGTTGATGGATGTATTTCTTTTGGAAGATTTCCTGATGATCTTCGCCCCACTGGAGCATGGCGTCGATGATGGGAATGAGTGACATGCCCAGCGGCGAGATGGCATACTCGCTGCGCGGCGGCAGTTCGGGATAGATGGTTTTGTCCACCAGTCCGTCCTCGACCAGTTCCTTGAGCTGCAAGTCAAGGACACGCGGCGCGGCCTCGGGCAGAGCCTTGTGCAACTCGCTGGGGCGCATACTGGCGTGGCGCAGCTCGTCCAGGATACAGGATTTCCACTTGGAATCTATCAGGCTGAGAGTAAGCCTCAACGGGCAACTCAAGTCAACAGGAATCTTTCTCTTGTACATGTCGTGAATGCATTAGTTGAATATGGTGCAAAGATAGTCATTTTGTTTGAAAGTTGGGGTATGTTGAAAAAATTTTCGGTACATGAAAAATTTTTCGGTACTTGTAAGATTGGTGCATAGTCACTAATTTTGCAGCATATTTTTAATTAAAGGTTAATACACATACTACAATTATGAGATCACCTATTGCAGAGTATGCAGCTGTCGAAGAGGCTGCGATGAAGTTTGTGAAAAGCGTTGCCGAGGGCAACAGCAAGTATGCCAAGGAACTGTTCACCCAGGATGCCGTGCTCTTCGGCTATCTGGACGGTGAACTGGAGCACGGCTCCATCGAGCAGTTCTACCGCAACGTGGACACCGTGGGTGCCGGCGCCGATTTCAAGGCCCGCATCGACATCGTCTCGATCGAGGAGAGTGTTGCCGTCGTGCGCGTGCTTGAAGAGAAATGGGGCGGTCGCATCGACTTCACCGACTACCTGCTGCTCATGAAGATGAACGGTGAGTGGAAATGCGTCGCCAAAGCCTATAACCAGAACTCCGACACCATCAAGAAATAACTGTTACTATGAAGCGAGATTTAGGAGCGATTCCGGCCGTGTATCCGATGCCGGTGCTGATGGTTGCCGCCTACGACGAGAACAAGAAAGTCAACGTGATGAATGCCGCTTGGGGCATGATCTGTGGCATGGACAAGATTGCGCTGTTCATCAGTGAGCCGCACAAGACCACACAGAACATCTTGAAGTCCAAGGCCTTCACCGTGAGCATTGCCGACCGTGACCACATGGACGTAGCCGACTTCTTCGGCATCGCCACGGGCAACAAGATGAGCGACAAGTTTGAGCGCACGGGCTACACCGCCGTCAAGAGCCAGCACGTG
>JBGUKK010000028.1:0-36474 GCA_045114435.1 Sodaliphilus sp. | reverse complement strand
GACTTGGCCAGCATGATGAATGTGCCCATCAACAAGGTTATCGCCACTTGTATGAATCTGGGTGTCATGGTGAGCATCAACCAGCGCCTCGATGCCGAGACCATCAATATCGTGGCCGACGAGTTCGGCTTCAAGACCGAATACACCAGTGCCGAGGTGGCCGAAGCCATCAGCGAGGAGGAGGATAATCCCGAAGATCTCGTGCAGCGTCCGCCTGTGGTGACCGTCATGGGTCATGTGGACCACGGTAAGACCTCGTTGCTCGACTACATCCGCAACTCTAACGTGATTGCCGGTGAGGCCGGTGGTATCACCCAGCACATCGGTGCCTATAACGTGAAGCTGGCCAACGGCCGTCGCATCACCTTCCTCGACACTCCCGGTCACGAGGCGTTCACCGCCATGCGTGCCCGTGGTGCCAAGGTCACCGATATCGTCATCGTCATCGTCGCTGCCGATGATAACGTCATGCCGCAGACCGTCGAGGCGCTCAACCACGCTTCGGCAGCAGGTGTGCCCATCATCTTTGCCATCAACAAGATTGACAAGCCCAGCGCCAACCCCGAGAAGATCAAGGAGGAGCTGGCTGCCATGAACTACCTCGTCGAGGACTGGGGTGGCAAGTACCAGAGCCAGGACATCTCGGCCAAGAAGGGCATCGGCGTTGAGGAACTGATGGAGAAGGTGCTGCTCGAGGCCGACATGCTCGACCTCAAGGCCAACCCCAACCGCAAGGCCACAGGTTCCATCATCGAGTCGTCACTGGACAAGGGACGTGGCTACATCGCGACCGTGCTCATCGACAATGGAACGCTCCATGTGGGCGACATCGTGCTGGCTGGTACCCACTTCGGTAAGGTCAAGGCGATGTTTAACGAGCGCAACCAGCGCATCACCGAGAGCGGCCCGTCAACTCCCGCCCTGATTCTGGGTCTCGACGGAGCGCCCACCGCCGGTGACAAGTTCAATGTCATGGACACCGACCAGGAAGCCCGCCAGATTGCCAACAAGCGTGAACAGCTGCAGCGCGAGCAGAGTCGCCGCACTCAGCACCGTGTCAGCCTTGAGGACATCGGCCGTCGTCGTGCACTCGGTGAGTTCCACGAGCTCAACATCATCGTCAAGGGTGATGTGGACGGCTCTATCGAGGCATTGAGCGACTCGCTCATCAAGCTCTCCACCCCCGAGGTTCAGGTCAACGTCATCCACAAGGCTGTGGGTGCCATCACCGAGAGCGACGTCACCCTGGCGGCAGCCAGCGATGCCTATATCGTCGGCTTCCAGGTGCGTCCCTCGGCATCGGCCAAGCGTGCCGCCGAGCAGGAGGGTGTGGACATCCGCATCTACTCCATCATCTATGACGCCATCGAGGAGGTGAAGAGCGCTATGGAAGGCATGCTCTCGCCCGACATCAAGGAGGAAGTTACCGGCAGCGCCGAGGTGCGCCAGGTGTACCACATCAGCAAGGTGGGCACGATTGCCGGAGCCATGGTTGTCGAGGGCAAGATCAAGCGTGGCAGCAAGGTGCGCGTGATTCGCGACGGTATCGTGATCCACACCGGCGAACTGGCCTCGCTCAAGCGCTTCAAGGACGACGCCAAGGAGGTCTCCAGTGGCTATGACTGCGGTCTGAGCATCAAGTCCTTCAACGACCTGCAAGAGATGGATATCATCGAGGCCTTTGAGGAAATCGAGGTGCAGAAGACCTTGTAATCAACAGAATGAGATATTACCTGAATATAGGTAGCAATATCGGTCAACGGCGCGATAACCTCTATCGCGCCGTTGTTGCACTGGCGGCAGAAACCGGCAACTGCGCCGTGTCGTCGGTTGTCGAGAGTGAGCCGTGGGGATTTGAGAGCGAGAACCGGTTCATGAACGTCGGTGTGGCCCTTGACAGCGCGATGCCGCCCCACGCGATGCTCGCGCGCATCCATGAGATAGAACGGAACCTGGGCAGCGGCTCCCATCGCGACGAGCAGGGCGGTTACATCGACCGCCTGGTGGACATCGACATCGTTGCCATCGATGACCTGCTCATTGACACCCCCACGTTGCAGGTGCCGCATCCGCATCTTCCCGATCGCGACTTTTTCCTGCGCCCCATGATGCAACTCGCCCCCGACTGGCGTCATCCCGTCACGGGCATGACCGCCAGCGAGATGCTGGAACAACTGTCATCAGAAGAAGAGCCGTCCCTGTGATGACCGATCACTTGCCGTAGTCGTTGGCCTTGCGGTAGTTGTTGGGGGAGAGGCCCAAATGTTTTTTCACGTATTTGCCGAAGAAGGAGAGGTTGTCAAATCCCATTTCGGTGGCAATCTCCTTGATGCTCAAGTCACTGTAGAGCAGCAACTGCTTGATGCGGCTCACCACCGACGTGGCGATGAGCTTACTGGCCGTGCTGTTGCTGTGCCTGCGGCACACGCTGGTGAGGTATTTGGGTGAGACGCACAACTCGTCGGCATAGGACTTGACGCTGCGGTTCACGTTGCTGCTCTCGGCCAGCAACAGCATGAAGCGGCGATAGATGCGGTCTCCCTGCCGCAGCATGTCGCCCTCGTTGTCGTTATCCAGGTGCTTGTTGAGGTTGGAAAGCAGGTCGTAGGCAAAGCAGCGGATGATGTCGCGCATGGTCTCGCGGCCGAAGTTCATCTCCTTGTGGTCCATCTTGAAAACCAGCAGGTCGTGGTATTTCATCATCAGGTCCACCTCGTTCTGCTCCATCTTGATGACGGGATTGGCCATGATGTGCATGATGGACTGGAGCAGGCTCTTGTTAAAGAAACCGAAGCCGATATCGGTGCTCATGGCGCAGATGATGCAGTTGAAGTTCTCGGTGTGCTTCACATTGTCGATCACGTAATTGCGGTCGATGAAGAGTGAGCAGTTGGTGTTGAGCTCGTGGGTGGCGCCGTTCAGGTCGAGTGAGAGCCGCCCTGCTGTCACGATGACGTAGGCGATGAAGTTCACCTTGAACTGCTTCATCAATCCGGGGATGGAGGTGATGTTGTCGGCAAAGTAGATCTCACCGTCATTATACTTGAGGTTATGGTACACTTGAGGCACGTCGTGCAGTTCAAGTTCTGTGATTGCGGTCGGTTTCATGAGCTGTCAATTGATAACTGCCTGCGAAATTATCATTTTTTTTCCACAATGGCAACATTCAGTCAGGAATATGTGAAGAAAAATGCCGACGCAGCAAGAAACTGCATCGGCCTTGTGCTGGAGTCGGGGTGAGAAGACTCGAACTTCCGGCCTCCACGTCCCGAACGTGGCGCGCTAACCAACTGTGCTACACCCCGAAACTCGCTTAGCTTTGCTTTTAGCGGTGCAAAGATACTGCTATTTTTTGAAACAGAGCAATAATTAGGCGATTTTTATTTTAATGGGCATCGAGCCAGTTGGTGGCGGCACCGTGGCTTGCGGTGAGTTTCACATCACCGTGATAGACTCCCTCCATCTCCTCGATGACGATGCGCTGCACCTGGTCGAGCTCACTGGCGATGACGTCAAAGTTGAGTTCGTCGTGAACCTGCAGGATCATCTTGGAGCGGATGCCCTCTTGCTCGAAGCGCTGGTAGATGCGCACCATGGCGAGTTTGATGACGTCGGCAGCGGTGCCCTGGATGGGGGCGTTGATGGCGTTGCGCTCGCTGAAGGCCCTTACCACGGCATTCCGCGAGTTGATGTCGGGAAGCATGCGGCGGCGCCCGTAGAGCGTGGTCACATAGCCCTTCTCGCGGGCCTGAGCGATGCTGCGGTCGATGTAGTCACGCACCTGAGGGAAGGTGGTGTAGTAGCCGTCGATGAGCATCTTGGCCTCGTCACGGGGGATGTTGAGGCGCTGGGCGAGGCCGAACGCGCTGATGCCGTACAGGATGCCGAAGTTGGCGGTTTTGGCCTTGCGTCGCTCGTCGCTGGTGACTTGCTCCAGCGGTTTGTGATAGATGCGTGCTGCGGTGATGGCGTGGATGTCATGACCGTGGGCAAAGGCATTGAGCATCGTCTGGTCGTGGCTCAGGTCGGCGACGAGTCGCAGCTCGATCTGCGAGTAGTCGGCGCTGAAGAAGATGTTGCCGTCGGCGGGAATGAAGGCGCGCCTGATTTCCTTGCCGTCGTCGGTGCGCACGGGGATGTTCTGCAGGTTGGGGTTGGTCGAGGACAGACGTCCCGTGGCGGTGACGGTCTGGTTATAGGTCGTGTGGATGCGTCCCGTCTGCGGGTTGATGAGTGCCGGCAGAGCGTTGACGTAGGTGGACAATAGCTTGCGTATGCCCCTCAGCTCCAGAATCTTGTCAACCAGCGGATGGCGGTCGCGCAGCTTGAGCAGGATCTCCTCGGTGGTGCTGTACTGTCCAGTCTTGGTCTTTTTGGCCTTCTGGTCGATTTTCAGGTGGTCAAAGAGCACTTCTCCCACTTGGGCGGGCGATGCCGTGTTGAAGGGCATTCCGGCGAGTTCATGGCACTCGGCCTCCAGCCTGTTCATCTGTTCGGTCAGGGTGGTTGAGTAGTCGTTGAGCGCTTTCACGTCGATGCGTGCTCCGGCCAGTTCCATGCTTGCCAGTACCCTGATGAGCGGCAATTCGATCTCGTTGAGCAGCTTGTCAAGGCCTTGTTCCTGGAGGTGCTTGTCAAGGACGTCGGGGAGCTGCAGCGTCAGGTCGGCGGCCTCACAGGCCCATGTGGACATGGCCTCGGGCGACACCTGCTGCGGCTTGAGCTGGTTGCGCCCCTTCGGTCCCAGCAGGCGCTCAGGGCTGATGGCTGTGTAGTGCAGCAGCTCGTAGGCCATCTCGGCGATGGTGTGTCCGCGCTCGGGTTGCAACAGGTAGTGGGCCACAGCGGTGTCATAGTAGGGGGCGGTGAATGCGATGCCGTGGCGGTCCAGGGCGACGATGGTGCGCTTGACGTCGCTGCTCACGATGCATGCCTTGCCCGTGAACAGGGGCGCGAGGGCCTTGAGCATGTCGGGCTTGCCGGCACAATAGGCAAAGGCCGCCTCACCTTGTTGGCCGCACAGGGCCACGCCCAGCACCGTCAACTGCATGGCGTTGTTGCCGGTCCCCAGCAGGCTCACGGCGACGCGTTGCCGTCCCTGCAGGTCGCTCACGAGTGCCGCCAGCTCCAGTGGCGAGGTGATGAGGCGGTAGTTGTGGGGCACGTCGTCCAGAGCCGTGTAGACGGGAGCGGCGGGGGCGGGGGCTGGCTCGGACTCGGGATGGTCGAGGTCGAAGAGAGACAGCTGCTGGCCAGAGGCCGGACGGGCTGGGGTAGCCGTGCTTGTCGGTGTGGGCTGTGAGACGGGGCTTTGCGTTACCGTGGGCGCCGGTGCTCCCTCCAGGCCTGTGTTGGCCTCACCACCGTCGATGAGGCGCTGGGTGAGAGTGCGGAATTCCAGTTCATTGAACACTGCCCGCAGGGCGTCCATGTCCACCGGCGTGCGGCGCAGGGCTTCGGCATCCAGGGTGACGGGCACGTCGGTGATGATGGTGGCGAGCCACTTCGACAGGCGTATCTGCTCGGCGTTGGCCTCAATTTTCTGTTGTTGTGAGCTCTTGAGCTCGCTGGTGTGCTCCAGGAGGTTCTCGATCGAGCCGTATTGCTGGATGAGTTTCTCGGCAGTCTTGGGACCCACGCCGGGGCAGCCGGGGATGTTGTCGGCGGTGTCGCCCATCAGTCCCAGGATGTCGATGAGCTGATGGGGCGATTGGATGCCATACTTGGCGTTCACCTCCTCGACACCCAGGATCTCGTTCTTGCCGGGGTTGAAGATCTTGATGTTGGGGGTCACCAGCTGGCCGAAGTCCTTGTCGCCGGTGACCATGTAGGTGAAGAAACCCTGTTGCTCGGCCTGGTGGGAGAGGGTGCCGACCACGTCATCGGCCTCAAAACCCTCTACCTCATAGACGGGGATCCGATAGGCCTCCAGGATGCGCTTGATGTAGGGGACGGCGACGAGGATACCCTCGGGTGTCTTCTCGCGCTTGGCCTTGTAGGGCTTATAGCTCTCGTGCCTGAAGGTCTTTCCTCCCGGCGGGTCGAAGCACACGGCGATGTGTGACGGCCGCTCACGCTTGAGCAGGTCCTGCAGGGTGTTGACAAAGCCGAACACGGCCGACGTGTCGATGCCCGTCGATGTGATGCGAGGGCTGCGTATCATGGCATAATAGGCCCTGAATATCAAGGCATAGGCGTCAAGCAGCAGCAATTTCTTGTTCGTTTCCATCATAGTGATTCAATTACAGGCCATAAAGATAGTCATTTTTTCTTGAATGAGCAAATGAGGTGCTCTGGCTCGACGGGAAGCCTGCCCAAGGCGGGCAGGGAAACGGGAATATTGAAAAATAACCTTCAAATATAGTGAAACTCCCGAGAATTATTGCTACCTTTGCACCCTACTATGGTTATCACGCTGACACATATTCAAGAGCAATTGCGGCCTGAGCTGGAACAGCTCGACCACATCATCACGACCACGTTGACGAGCGAGAGCGAGTTGACCAACACCATTGTGACCAATTACCTGCGGCGCAAGGGCAAGATGCTGCGTCCGATAGTGACCCTGTTGAGCGCCAAGTTCTTTGGCGGCATCAACGAGAAGGCGTTGCAGGGTGCTGCCGCCCTCGAGATGTTGCACAATGCGTCGCTGATTCACGACGACATCATCGACGAGGCCAAGGAGCGACGCGGCCATCCCACGATCAACAACGTGTGGAGCAACCATGTGGCAGTGCTGGTGGGCGATTTCTTCGTCACCGGCGCGCTGAGGTGTGGCGTGGCAACGGGCGACGGGCGCATCCTGAGCGCCCTGGCCGACATGGGCCGTGACCTCTCGTTGGGCGAGATTGACCAGGTGGATATCGCACGCAACCACAACTTTGACGAGGACACCTACATGAAGGTGATCCGCGCCAAGACGGCATCGCTCTTTGAGTGCTGTGCCGTTGTCGGCGGATATGCCAACGATGCGCCCCAGACGGCGATCGACGAGTTGCGCCGCTACGCGCGCCTGCTGGGCCTGTGTTTCCAGATCAAGGACGACACATTCGACTACTACCATGACCCGATCATCGGCAAGCCCACGGGCAATGACCTGCGTGAGGGCAAGGTGACGCTGCCGCTCATCTATGCGTTGAGCCGCACCGACCTGCCCGAGCATGACGAGATGCTGGCGCTGGTGAAGAAGGAGACACCCACGGGCGACGACATCGACCGCTTGATTGAGTTCGCCAAGCGGGCAGGCGGCATCGACTATGCCTACGAGGTGATGGAGCGCTTGCGTGGCGAGGCCAACGATGTGCTCACGCCCTATGCCCCCGACGTGACTGTAGACCAGTTCCGCGAGATCTTTGATTACGTGATCGAGCGCAAGCTATAGCATCTATAGTATCTATAGCTTCTATCCCATCTTCAAGAGGAGACCATCATGTTGCAGCAGTTTCTGGTAGCTGGGCGGGTCGAGGCCGGTTGTGACGAGGCCGGACGCGGCTGTCTCGCTGGACCCGTGACTGCCGCCGCCGTCATCCTGCCGCCCGATTTCCATAACGACCTGATTAACGACAGCAAGCAGTTGTCCGAGCGGCAGCGCGAGAAGTTGCGCCCCGTCATCGAGCGCGAGGCTCTGGCCTGGGCCGTGGCGATGGTGTCGCCCGAGGAGATTGACCGCATCAACATCCTGCGGGCCAGCATCACGGCGATGCACCGCGCCCTCGACCAGCTGACGGTGCGCCCCGAGGGCATCCTGGTGGACGGCAACCGTTTCTTCCCCTATCACGACATTCCCCACACGACCATCGTCAAGGGCGACGGCAAGATGCTGTGCATCGCTGCCGCGTCCATCCTGGCCAAGACGCATCGTGACGAGTTGATGCGGCGCCTCGACGAGGAGTATCCACAATATGGCTGGGCTAGGAACAAGGGTTATCCCACGCCCGACCACCGAGCCGCCATCGCCGCCCATGGCGTGACACCCTACCACCGCCGCACCTTCCAGCTGTTGCCGCAGCCGTCGCTGTTCGACGGCCTGGAAGGTTGGGAATGATGCTCGTGCCGGCAGCGTTGTAACAAACAGGTATTTCTTGTATCAGCATAAAAAAAATGACAGGGGCCCAATCGGGTCCCTGTCGCTTTTTTTAATGAGATGATATCTCTAATGATTCATCATTTTACCACTGGCTATTGAGCACGTAGTTGATCAGCATGATGGCATCGCTGATGTTCACGTCGTCGTCGCCGTTCACGTTGGCATTAGCAATATTGATGTCGGTGGTGTCATCGTTGACGATAGCGTTGATCAGTGCGATAGCATCGCTGACGTTCACTACACGGTCGTTGTTCACGTCACCACGCAGACCCTCGGCCTCGGTAGACTCGGTGAAGGAGATGGGCATAACCTGAACCTTGCCACCATAGTAACTTACCATACCCTCAACATCATACTTCTTGGTGAGGTCCTCAGGCTTCTGAACGCCGCTGAAGTTGTTGTAGATAACCAGGCTGTCGGCCTCATTGTACATGTACTTGCCTTCGCCATCAAGCAGGGTCAGACCCTTCAGGAGGACGCGCTGGTTGATCACGTCGGTAGTGATCTGGTCAGAGGTGTAGACGATGGGCTCGATAGTAACGAGAGGCTCATCCTCATCAACTGCAACATTGGTGGGATACATATACTCATTGATAGCGTCACGGTACTTGGTGTACTGAGCAGTCCACTCTTCCTTGAGGGTAGCACCATCCTGGATACCAGTGGGAACCTGGTTACCGAAGATCAGACCGTAACCGGTCTCGTCCTTAACCCACAGGTTAGAACCATTCTGGTAAACAACAACTGCGCTACCGTAGAAGATGAAATCGGTCTTCTCGCCAAGAGCGTTAGCCTCAGCAATATTGGAAACCACGGTGAGTTTGGTGTACTTGGCGGTAACAGTGTTGCTCTTTACGTTCTGGATCTGGGCATAAGCCTTGATGGTAGCGGTCTCGGTCAGGGTGATGGGAGCGGTGTAGAGTTCATACTCACCGTCGTTGATGCTGTAGTAAATCTCGGCGTCAGCGGTCTCACAGGTGATGGTAACGTCCTGAGTGTTGACGAACTTGGTGTTGTGCTCGGGATCAAATACGGGATCAGCAACGACGATAGAGGGAACGTCATCGTCGAGGGTAACGGTGATCGAGTAGCAGCGAACCTGCTTGCTGCCAGCGGTGAAGGTTACCTCGCGGGCGTTGCCTTCCCAGGTAGCGGTCTCCATGTTCAGACCCTCAACAGCATTGAAACCAGTAACGGGGTTGGAATTATCGCAATCGAAAACGATCTTGCGGATGTTACCAGCAGCGCTGGTGAACTTAATGTTCTGGTTCTTGTAGATGCGATAGGTGTAGGTCCAGGTGGTGTCACCAGTTTCTTGGTTAACACTGTAGTAGTTGTAATGCGTACCATTGAACTGCATGGTCACATTGTCCTTAACGATAGTCTGGTCAGCCTGTACGCGGTATTCTACGTTGGGATCGCTATCAACACCAGCAACGAAGGTGGCGGTGCCGCCAACGGTGTAAGGAGCAGCCTTGGTGAAGGTGGCGGTAACGGTCTGGCTGTCCTGATAGCCGTCGGCCGAAGCAAAGGCGGTGATGGTGCTGGTCTCGCTCAGCTCGATCTCAGCGGGAGCGTCAACGATCTGGGTCTCGCCGTTGTTCACTGAGTAAACGATCATGGCACCCTCGGTAGCGCAGTCGATCCTTACGGTCTCGGTGTCCTCGAAGGTAGAGCCGCTGTTGGGGGTGAAGGTCGGGGTAGCGCAGGTGGGCAGCACCTTGGTAAAGGTGGCATAAGCGTAGTCGCTCACCTCGTTACTCTTGCTGGCGAAAGCAGCGAAAGACTTGGTCTCGTTTACATAGAACGGGCCGGTGTAGTAATTGTAGGTGGTCCAGTCGATCTCGTGGGTCTCAGGATCACACTCATAGTACTGAATCTCGGCGTTCGGGGTAGCGCAGGTCAAGGTGACCTCAATGCTGCCGGTGAACTCACCGCCATTGGGATGGAACACGGGAGGAACGAGCTCGTCAACGACCTCATCGGCGATGGTAAGGACGATCTGGGTAGCGCGAACCTGACCACCGCTTGCGGTCAGCTCAAACGAAGCGGCATCGCCAGTCCAAGTACCGACGCGGCTGCCAGACTGTGCGCTGTAGCCCGTGCCAGTGAACTTGTCGGGACCGTAGTCACTGCCATAGCTGGCGGTGCAGGTGATCTCAACCTTGGTGATGTTACCAACGGTCGAGGTGAACGTGGTCTTCGAGTCCTTCGCAAAGCGATACTGGGCTTGACCGCTGGTGGCTGCATTGAAAGCGCCCTTGGTGGTGCTGATGGTAACACCGTCAAGAGCCATCTCGTCAGCAGAGTTTGCTGCGGTGTTGCTACCAACGGTGGTACCCGCAACAAACGTCACAGTTTTTGCGCCTGCTGTCAATGTCAGCAGGGCGACAAAGAGGAGAGAAAACAATTTCTTCATAAAAAAAATGAATGAATTAAGAAGTTAATTAAATATGTTAATTAAACAAAAGTGATTCAATTTTAGTGCTTTATGGAAGCAGGGTCCTTTCTACGCCGCAAAGGTAGTGATAATTACCGAGAATTGCAACTATTTCACAGGAAAACAGCGTTTCAAGCTAAGCGACCACCACCCGGCTCTCACCCCCAAGTCCCCCAAGGATGTTTAATTCATTGGAGAAGTGACAGTATGTTTTAGGCCGAAGGCCTAGACAAGGCCAGCGGCCTTGTGCAGGCCTTCAGCCTGTTCGCCCAGAAGGGGAACCCGTTAAAAGCCTTAGCGCCTTAGCGTCAGAATCAGGTGGCGGCAGCAGGTGTCGACAACAATTCGTTTAATCAGTGTAATTCGTGGTTTTATATAATAAGGTGGTGGGGGATAAAAAAACCAGGGGACTCGCTTCAAGCAGCGACCCCCTGGTTAGTATTAACTGTGGTTATGAAAAATTACTTACCTTTTTCTATATCCATTTAATGTTGTTCAGTCTTGTTTAGTCCCGCATCCCGGTCCCCTCGAGGACCGGGGATGTCGGTCTAAACTCTATATTCAGTGTTAGCGGATAACCTTGGTAGTGGTTGTCGAGCCATCGCTGTAGCGGGTGATCATGATGTTCACACCGCTGAAGGGCTTGTCGCTCTGCATACCCTGGGCGTTGATGTAGGTGCGGCTTACAACATCGCCATGGACAACGATCTCGCGTACTGCGGTCGCAATCTCGGGCGAGATTGAATTCTCGCTGGCATTGTACATCCTGTCCTCATCCCTGTTGCCTCTCAGCAAGTTGGACGAAGGAGTAGCACCCTTGGCCTTGTAGTAGAAGCGAACGATCATTTCGGGCTTAGCATTGTTGTCAGCACCGAAGATCAGCTGGTCGGTGTAGGTCTCCTGTTCGCCGATGTTACCATAGATAACGTGGTAGTAACCGTCGGTGAGCATGTCGGCGGTAACGGGAACGTCGGCAAGCCACATGAGGTCGCCATCGAACTTACCGTCGTCGACCATCAAGCCGTTGGAGCCCTGGTGGTAGTTGCGCAGGTTGTTGTAGCTAACCCAGATGCGGCACAGGTAGGGCTCATACTCTACGTTGGAGGCCCTGGTGCTGGGCAGGTAGCACTTAGCGTCTACACAAGCGCGGTAAGTGCTGCAGTCAACCTGGTTGTCGCCATCGGTGTAGCTCCATACAGACCACTTACCGGTCTGACGCTGAACCTGAGTGCCCTCGAGGTCAACCTTACCAACACTGGTGGCCCAGATGGGTGAACCGTAGGTGTTGTGCAAGGAGTCTTCAACGAAGTAGTAGCGCTCGATAGCACGCGTGGTGATGAAGGGAACGTAGGTCATACCCATGTCACCATAATTGCCTTGAACGACCTTACCATCGAAGTAGTGGTGCTCGCCAGCATCGTACCTGTCGCCCAGGTTGGGTGACTTCTTGAACATCTCCTGATAAACGAAGTTATCGTTCTGCAGGTTGGATACGTAGTCGATAGAATCGGTGGTGATGTGAGGCACAGCACTCTCCTTGTTCAGGATCGAGTAGTAGAAGATGGCCGAGTTGGTGTTGGACAGGTTCATCTGCATGTCGGCGGTGATGTTGTCGACAACGATGGTGTTGTGGTCCTTATCCTGCTCAACCTCGCTCGCGGTGTAGAAACCATTGACAACCGAACCGGTCTTCTGAACAGGAACCTCAACGTGGCTACTGGTCTTGGCCTTGGCGGCCTCGCCAGTGGCACCAGCAGCGGGCTCATACTTCAGCACGTAGCCGTAGCGGTTGGGATGGTTGTTGCCAGCAACGCTGACAGCGAACTGGTCGATGATCGGGAGGCTACCCAAGCGAACGATGCTCTCGCCAGCGGGCTTGGTGGTCTCTACCTTCTTGTAAAGTTGGATGGCCTGCTGGGTGCCCTCGGGGTAGTAGCGGAAGCGCTTGCCGCTGGCGCCACTGGCGTTGTTGTAGCGCAGCTCCCTGACAGTCGAAGTCTGGTTCTTGATGTGAGCCTCGATACCATCCATCGTGATCACGTTGGTGATGGGATCGGTGCTCTGGCGGAGGCCATTGTTGTTGTTGGCGGTCCAGCCAATGTAGTAGCCACTGGCGCTCTTGACGGTACCAGCCTGCGGGTCGATGGTGAAGGTGGCGTTTTCAACCAGTGAGTTATCAAGGATCTCATGGCTCTCGCCGGTATTGAGGATCTCGACGTTGAGGTAGTTGTAAGCAGCGTCGAGCATACCCTTAGAACCGTCGAAGGCTACACTCTCGCCCTCATTGACGATGAGGTACTCGCCAGCGGTGAGCTCGCTCTGATTGAGCACCTTGACGTACTTGTAGTACTTGTCGTTGAGCGACCACTCATAGTTCTGGGCGCTGGTTCCGTTGAGCGTCACGGTGTGGTCGTTGACCTTGATCTGACCGAGCTTGCCCTCGTCGCGCGAAGCTCTGATGACGACTCTCAGCTCATTGTTGTTGAGCATGTTGGGGATAGCGATGAAGCCACCACCCTCCAGGTAGTAATAGTCGGTGCCGGCGTCACGTACCCACTTGGAACCGGGTGACAGGTACCAGCCCAGGCTGGTGACATCACCGTCGCTCACCTGCCAGCGTGCAACGCGGGTGTTGCCGTTATAGACGCTGATCTCGTAGAAGTTGACATCGTAGCCGTTAGGTTGGATGACAATGTCGCCGTTGCCCTTGATGCGCAGGTCGAAGCCGGCATTGTTCTGCGGCATACCCAGCTTGTCATGGCTGTAGGCGTTGGTGATGGTCTGGTTGTCGTTGGTCTTGAGGGTGTAGTCCTCTACCTCCTGGGCATTCTCGCCAGTCTCAAAGGTGAAACCATAACCTACGGTCTTGCCATCGTGATGATCCCAGAAGGAGAGCTTGCCGACGGGCGACATGGGCTCGGGATTGTTCACGTCATAGCGATAGAGGGTGAAGAGGTTCTCACCGGCGTTGATGCGCTCAACGGTGAGGGCATTGTCCTCGTTCTCGGCTGCCACGTGCATGAAGTTGCGGTAGTAGTTCTTCACATCATCGATGGTGTTGCCGATGACGAAGTCGCTCTCGTAGTGGTCGAGAATCAGGTTCATGAAGTCGTTCAGGCCGGGGATAACCACGTCGTCGAGGTTACTCCAAGCGACAAACGAGGGATAGTTGCTGTCGTTATCGGGAGTGGGATAGCCCTTGATGATGTAGGTGATCGTCTTGCTCTGGTCCTCCTGAGGCACCTGATAGGTGTAAGTGGTCTCATCCTGTACGGTGGTCAGCAACGTTTGAGTCTCGGTACCGTCCTCGTTATAGGTGACGATGTAGATCTCATAGGTCTGGGGCACCATTTCGCCTGACAGCTCGTTGAGCGACGATACCCAGTTCAGGGTCACGTCATAGTTCCTATTGGTCTCTTCGTCGTAGCCGGCAGTCTTCTTGGCCTCGGCATCGAGGGTGATCTTGTAGATACCAACCTTGGGAGCATAGTCGGGATTGTAGTTACCAAACCAGGCTGACCAATAACTACCGTTTTTAAAACTGGTTGAGTGGCCGTTCTGGTTAGCACTCATATAGGGGTTGATGTCACGACCATCAACAGTATAGCCATTATAGGTGTCGGTCCAGAACAGCAGGCGGTAGTCGGGGATAAAGAAGTTCATGCCCGCCATGGCGTAACTCTGCGTACCATTGTTACCCGACATCGAGAACTGGTGTCCCTCTTGGATTACCGATGCACAGTCGTGAACAACGCTATAGACGTGACCGTCCTGCATCTCGGTGTAGAAGTCGGTGATCTCAGAGTTTGCATCAGTAACAGTGGGGCTGAACTGCTCATACATGGTCTGGAAGGGGAATACCTCACCATAGTACCAACGATTGGTATAGTTGCCAATTAAGCTCTTGGTGGCATCCGATTTCTCGCGAGCCTGGCCCTTGCTGATGATAAAGAACTTGTTGTAAGTTCCCGAGCAGTTAAATACGGTGCCGCTGGTGTGCTCATCAGTATTACCGATGCGCAGACCGTCGGTCAGCAGCTGTACAGACTTGATTCGCTGAGCAATGTAATTGATGTATCCTTGCTTGGTGTTGAAGTAAGAACCGTGATCCCTATCGCCAGTGATTCCAGTACCACTCTCGGATGCAGCCGTTGCATCGTCATATACCGATACGATCAGCGCGGTGTAACCCTCAACAAACGGAGTGGCAACAGTACCCTGAACGAAGGCGCCCTCCTCGGGGAGAGTTACGTTCCAAGTGTAGTTATTGTAACTTGTTTGGTTGACGGTCTTGCTTTCACTATTAATTGAGAGAGAGCCAGCGTAACTAGCGTTAGTGACTTTTGCTTCAATAACGATGGTCAGGTTGTTATATCCAGTCAGCAGTGACGAGGAAATTGTAAGAGTGGCGGTTTGTCTTCCGTCAAAGTAGAAATCACCATCAGCATTAACTGACATCTGAGCGCTTGGAGTCCAACCATCAGGAAGCTGCTCCATGCCATCTGTATATTCCAGCTTAGCAACCTCGGTGTCACCCGACATCACTTTGATGGACTTCATCAGAACAGGATAATAGGTGTAACCACTCCACACGTTACCACTACGTTGGTTGGTGACATTGATAGTGATGTCCCTATTAACAGCAGTTGCGGCAACGATGTTCCAACCGCCCTGGATGGGATCGTAGGTGATGGGGTCCTCACGAACAAACGATGAAGTATAGGCACCGTACTTCGGGCCGGGGAATGCGGGGTTACCATAGACGAACCTGAGGAGCTCGTAAATCTGGTAAGGATCGGTAGCCAAGTCGGTTGACTTGCTGGTACGGACGCCTTCGCCATCGGTGGGGTTCTCCCAGGTGTAGGTCAGCGCGTCATAGTAGCTCTTGGGATACACAGCATCCGGGAGATTGTTCGGGGATGACTGTGCCGAAACGCTACTGGTCCAGCCCACTGCCAAGAGCAGGCCGAACAGCAAAGTTGTTAGTTTCTTTTTCATATTATCCACTAAAAAATTTATTATTAAAAAAAAATTATTGTTATTTCATTTATCACATTGATTCATCGGGCCTAACGTGTATAGGCTAGGTAGTCATTGTTCCGCTGGCGACGCGGCGGTCCAACGAGGGCTCGTGTATGCAATATAGGCGCTGGAGAAACGGTTGTACAGAACGGTCCGGCAAGTACATCGCAATACTTCTCGATATAATACATTTTTTCACGTTACAAAAGTAGTGCTATTTTTAATATCTGCAAAAATTATTCCACTTTTTTTGCACTGAAGGTGTTTTTTATTACCGACAATCAAATGAGGCGGTTAAAAACTTGGGTGTTTGGCCCTTGGAGAGAAATCCGTCAGCGTGCGACAAAACTTCTCTTCGAGGCCAATCTGCTTTAGAAACTTGAATCAGTGAAATTCGTGTAATTCGTAGTTGATTATTGTTGGCGGATGCCTGATGCGTCAAATCAGTAGTTTTTCAGAAAGAGGTGGCGGCAGTGAGGATGTCGATGGCGCGGTCGAGGATGGCATCGTGGGTGCGGTCCTGCTCGTCCATGTCAACGCGCACGTCGGGGGCGACGCCAAACTCGGTGAGCCGTCCCTGGGCATCCATCACGGGGCATGACGAGAAGCGCACGCGCCAGCCGTTGGGCAGCTCGCTGGTGAAGGGCAGGCCGCAGCCGCCGCCAGTGGTGTCGCCCACGATGGTGACCTGGTCCAGCCCCTTCATGATGGAGACGAAGTTGTTGGTGGCGCTGAAGGAGCCGCGGCTGGCCAGGACGACGACGGGCTTGAGGTAGTGGATGTGGTTGCGCGCGGGCTCAAAGTAGTAGGGGTAGGGGTCCGACAGGTCGTTGTGACCCGGGCCCGTCTTGTGGCAGATGTAGCCGGCGAGGGTCTTCTCGCTGATGAAGCGCGAGACGAGCTTCTCGACGTTGGTGAGCAGGCCGCCGCCGTTGTCGCGCACGTCGATGATGAGGCCGTCGGCGGTGGAGAGGTAGCTCAGGATGAGGTCGAGGTTGCCCTCGCCGATGCCCGAGGAGAAGGAGCCGTAGTACATGTAGCCGAAGTTCTGCGGCAGGATCTGGTACTTGATGCCCGAGGCCCTCTTGTAGTCGAAGTTGAGGTAGTGCTGGTCGATGATGCGCTCGTCGTAGTTGACGGGCCACTGCTCCCACACCCAGTAGCGCGACACGTCGTGGCTGGCGATGAGGTTGGTGTGGCCGTCGCGCAGCTCCTTGAGCATGTCGCCGCAGATGTCAAACAACTCCCTGTCGGTCATCACGTTAGACACGCGGGCGCGGTAGCGGTCATGCACCTCGTTCCAGTCCACCTGCTTGTAGTCAAAGAAGCTGTAGTGCTCGTCCATGATGGTCCACAGGGCCTCGAAGTTGCCCACCTGGTCATGCTGGAACTCGTCCTGCTCGGCACACCCCCCCAACAGGCAAACTACTAGCAATAAATATGTCGATATTCTCTTCATTGTAATTCGTAGTTTATTAATGGAGGGCGACGCCGAGGACCAGGGAGTGGGTCACGTCGTGGACGTGGAGGTGGTTGACGGTCCAGTGCTCAAGGCGGCTGCGGTAGCCGATGCGCAGGGTGGTCTTGCCCAGGCGCAGGTCTGCGCCCAGGTAGTGGGTCATGTCCAAGCGGTTGCCCCACCAGCCCAGGTGGGCCAGGTGCTTGTGGTTGCCCAGGTAGATCTCGTAGTAGCTCTCGTCATACTCGGGGGCGAAGAAGACGCCTGCCACGGGCAGCTGCAACTGGTAGCGCAGCGTGAGGGGCAAGCGCCCCAGGCGGGTGTTGAACCAGGCCATGCCCGTTGCGCCCAGATTGGCGTGGGCACGCACGGTGACGGGGTTGTTGCTGTTGACGGCGTCATAGACGATGCCGGCGCGCAGCTGTGTCATGGGGCCGGCCGAGAGGCCCAGCCGTGGGTGGAGCACACCCTTCCAGGCGTGCTGCATGTTGAAGGAGATGTCGCCCATGACCTTGTGCAACTCGTTGTTGCCACTGGGATTCTCAACATAGTTGTAGCCGACGCCCACGCCGAGTTGCCACAGCCATCGGTTGCCGCTGGTCCAGCGCGTGGCCTCGATGGAGAGTCCCAGGTCGAGCCCGTCGTAGGTGATGGGCGTCAGGTAGCTGTCGTGGACCGAGGCATAGCCCGCATCGACCATGAATACCGACTGGTTGGGCAGCACCGCCTCATCGGGCTTGTCATCCTGTGCCTGGACATCAATGGCCAATACCCCCAGCACAGCCAGCAGTAACAATGACCGTGCTGCCGCACGGGAAATGAAACAAACCATATTTAAAATACCCAAAGTCAATTATTTGTTGAAGTTTCGCAAGTTGTTAACTTGCTCACTGTTTAGCGGTTAAGGGTTAAGGAACTGCGGACAGCATTTTGAGAAATTTCCCACCCTAAGGGCGGCTGATCGTTGTGTCGAGTGGTGGCGCTACTCCTCGTCGAAGGGGATGCGCTGCTGGCCGGTGAAGCTGTCGAGGACCTCGTCCTGGCTGATGCCGTCGGGCATCTTGCCCTCATCGGGGGCGGCACTGTCATCGTTGCCGTCGGCAGCGGCGACCGTGGGGGCTTGCTCCTCGACAGGTGCCGGCTCGCGAGGCTCGACCTCGGTGATGGTGTCGACCTGCCAGTTGGTGACACGGCGCCCCTTGGCCTTGAAGGTCTTCACGCCGATAAACTCCTCGGCATCAATGATGAATGGCTCGCGGAAGGCGTCGTCGCCGCCCATCTTCACCTCGAAGCGCGGGCACGGCTCGTCGCTCAACAGCAGCAGCTTGGAGTCGGGGTTGGCACCGATGAAGCTCTGCTTCTTGTTGCTGTCCTCGAGGGTGAAACGCTTCACGTAGGGGTGGCCCTGGTCGGCGTCGTCGAGCACAGCGGTCCACACCTTGTCGCGGACAAACTTCTCGATGCGCAGGATGCCCTCGTCGTAGTGGTTGGTGGCCTCGGCGCTGGTGGTGTAGAACTCGCCGCCCTGCATGATGACCAGGATGCGGTCGTCGCCGCCAAACAGGCCTAACGAGCGTCCGTGGCCCTCGTAGTTGATGCGCAGGATGTCGGGGTCGAACCACACCTCGCGGTCTCCCAGCGTGGACTGTCCCGCCTCCTTGAGCGAGATGCGGTGCACCTCGTTCTTGGTGACGATGTTGCCGCGCGCCTGCTTGCCCTTGATGGCCAGGTCGGCCAGGTTGACGTCAAACTGCAGGATCTTCAGCCTGAACTTGGGCTTGAGGGTGATGCGCAGCACCTCGGCCTCGCCGTTAGGGTTGGCCGTGAACCAGGTGATCTTGCTGCCGGGCTTGCCCTGGGTGATGTCGTACTCGCGGTCGCGCGTGATGCCCGTGACGGCAAAGCGCTTCATGTAGGTCGTGCCGCCACGACCGTCCTGATACAACACATTATATATAGTGCGTTCATCGCCCTTCTTGAAGACGTTGAGGTAGAGGATGTTCTTGCCCACGTAGGTCTTGTCGGCGACCTTGATGACCTTGAACTTGCCGTCCTTGTAGAAGATGATGATGTCGTCGATGTCCGAGCAGTTGCACACAAACTCGTCCTTCTTCAACGAGGTGCCGATGAAGCCGTCGGCGCGGTTGATGTAGAGCTTCTGGTTGGCCTCGGCGACCTTGCTGGCGACGATGGTGTCAAACTCGCGGATGATGGTGCGGCGCGGGAACTTGGCGCCGTACTTGGTCTTGAGACCCTGGAACCACTCGATGGTGTGCTCGGTGAGGTGGGCCAGCTTGTCGTCGATTTCCTTGACGCGGTCGTTGAGACGCGCGATGTTCTCCTCGGCCTTGTCGCTGTTGTACTTGATGATGCGCTTCATCGGAATCTCGAGCAGGCGCAGCAGGTCGTCCTGGGTGACCTCGCGGTAGAACTGGGGCTTGAAGGGCGTCAGGCGCTTGTCGATGTGCTTGAGCGCGCGCTCCTGGTCCTTGGCGTTCTCAAATTCCTTGTCCTTGTAGATGCGCTCCTCGATGAAGATCTTCTCCAGCGACACGTTGTGGAGCGTCTCCATCGTCTCGCCGCGCTGAATCTGCAGCTCGGCCTTGAGGATGTCGCGCGTGCGGTCCACGCTGTATCGCAGCACGTCGCTCACGGTGAGGAACTGCGGCTTCTCGTCCTTGATGACGCAGCAGTTGGGGGAGATGGAGATCTCGCAGTCGGTGAAGGCATAGAGGGCATCGATGGCGATGTCGCTGCTCGTGCCGGCCTGCAGCGAGACGATGATCTCGGCCGTGGCGCTGGTGTTGTCCTCGACCTTGCGGATCTTGATCTTGCCACGCTCGCCGGCCTTGAGGATGGACTCGATGACGGTGCCGGTGGTCTTGCCGTAGGGCACGTCCTTGACCAGCAACGTCTTGTTGTCGAGCTTCTCGATCTTGGCACGCACGCGCACACTGCCGCCACGCTCGCCGTCGTTGTAGTGGCCCACGTCGATGTAGCCGCCCGTCTGGAAGTCGGGGTAGAGGTGGAACTCCTCGCCGCGCAGGTAGCTGATGGCCGCGTCACACACCTCGTTGAAGTTGTGAGGCAGAATCTTGCACGACAGGCCGACGGCGATGCCATCGGCGCCCTGGACAAGCAGCAGCGGGAACTTGGCGGGGAGCGTCAACGGCTCACGCTTGCGGCCGTCGTAGGACAGTCCCCAGTCGGTCACCTTGGGGTTGTAGATGGCGTCGAGCGCAAACTCGCTGAGCCTGGCCTCGATGTAACGACCGGCTGCCGCGCCGTCGCCCGTGAGGATGTTGCCCCAGTTACCTTGGGTATCGATAAGCAGCTCTTTCTGCCCCAGTTGCACCAGCGCGCTGTAGATGGAGGCGTCGCCGTGGGGATGGTACTGCATGGTGAGGCCCACGATGTTGGCCACCTTGTTGAAGTGGCCGTCGTCGGCCTCCTTCATGGCATGCATGATGCGGCGCTGCACGGGCTTGAAGCCGTCCTCGATGTGAGGCACGGCGCGCTCGAGAATGACATAGGAGGCATAGTCGAGAAACCAGTTCTCGTACATGCCGCTCAGCTGCAGTTTCTTATCTTTGGGCACCTGGTAGGAGGAATGGGCCTGAGGCTCGCCGCCGTCGGCGTCGCTATCGCCGTCGTCAGTGCCGTCCTCTGGGGTAATGGTCTGGTTGTCGTTGTCTTGGGGAGCACCCTCGGCAGGCTCTTGCTGGTCCTTGCCTTCCAGTTCGTCGTCGTCTTTCTTCATATCCAAAAAGGTGATTTAACCTGCAAAGGTACTAAAAAGTTTTCAGTTTTCAGTTGTCGGTTTTCAGTTTTTTGCAGGAAGAGACTACTAACTGGAGGGGCGGGGTTACAGGCCGGTGATGCGGACGACGGGGCCGAGGGGGCGCAGGTTGTCCTCGTTGCCGCCTTGGGCGGTGAGGATCCAGGCGAGGGGCTTGTGGCGCTTGTCGTCGGGGACCTTGGGCACAGGAGCGTAGCCGTCGGTGAGGAAGACGAGGCCGTCATACTCCTCGTGGTCGTAGTAGAAGTCGATGGCGGGCTGGAAGTCGGTGCCTCCGCGCCCGATGACGCGTATGCCGCTGGCCGCTTGCTTGAGCGCGATGGGCTTGTCGGTGGTGATCTGGCTGTCAAACTCGATGACCTCGATGCTCTCGATGCCTTGCTTGAAGAAGCGGTTGATGACAGCAAGGAAGCGGCGGATGTCCTCGTCGGGGACACTGCCGCTGACGTCGACGGCGACCAGCAGGCGCGTGCTGTAGGCATACTGGCTGCCCATGGCGTCGAACCCGTAGCGGCGGTTGGGGCGCATGCGCGTGAGATGGCGCTTGGTGCTCAGGATGGTGGCGCGGAACTGACTGAGGATGGCACGGAAGTTCTGCTTGCTCACCAATGAGCTCTCGATCAGCGACTTGAGTGTACCTCCGATAGAGCCCCACTGGTTGCAGCGCTGTGCCGTCTCGATCTCGTGGTTGACCTTCTCGCTCATGAGTTCGTCTTCCTCCCATAGCGAAGCGCCGGCATCGGCCTCGAGGAGGTCGTCGGTCAACTGGCTGCCCTCTCCGCCGGCATCACCCGGCATGTTGATGGGCATGCCGTCGCCGTCGGCATTCTGTTCGAGCTGCATGACTTGCCCTGCCATGAGCGAGTAGTACTGCTCGAACGCCTGGTCCCGCGGGAGGTCGAACACGTGCGGCGGTTCCAGGCCGACGGTGTCCAGGCCCTCCATGTTGTCACATAGCGTCAGGTCGCTCGACAGGCGCATCACGTCGCGGCGCGGGTTGTAGGGCTGCCGCTGGTAGGGGTGCTTGAGGATGATGCGCAGCACCTCGGCCTTGAGGCGCAGGGCCAGCTGGTTGTCGTCGAAGTGCTCCAGCCGATCGGGGTTGTACTCGATCAGCCCCTTGCCGCACCGCATGTCGCACCCCATGTTGTCGTTGCGCTTGAGGGCGTGGGTGCACAGCACGGCAAAGATGAGTGGCTCGGTGAGGAACCAGTCCTGTGAGATGGTTTTTATGCGTTGGCCGACGGTCATAGGTCGTTGATCATCTGGTTAATCAGTTGCAGGGCTTCGCGGCAGTCCATCATGATGAAGGCGTTGGCGTTAGGATAGGTGGCATTCTCAAAGAAGGAAGCGAAGTGGGCAATCGCCTCCTGGCGCCCGTTGGTGAGCATCCAGCTGATGTAGCGCACCAGGTTGTTGCCGACGGCCTCGACGGCTTTCTTGTCCACGCCCAGCTCGAGCACCTGGTAGATGCCCTCGTTGATGATGGCCATCTGGGGCATGGTGTAGCTGGCCAGCTCGTGCTGGCAGGCGGCAAAGTCGGCCAGCACTTCGCGAGCGGTGAGCATGCGTGACTGGTTGAGCGACTGGATGAACATCGACGCCGAGCGCGCACCGATGACGCCGGTGATCATCTTGGCCAGGCGGTTCATGTCGGTGATGTGTCCACAGGCCTTGAGCAGTCCCGAGACGCGCACCCATGCGCGGCGGTCGGGCGTCTTGTCGAAGGTGCCCTTGTTGATGTCCACGTTCTTCTCCAGCTCGTCGGGGTGCTCCTCGATGAAGTTGATCACGCGCTGGTCCACGTCGTGCTGCTTGGCCCAGAAGAGCCACTCGCCCACGGTGGGGCTGAAGAAGTAGACGTTGAAGCGTGACACCAGTGCCGGGTCGAGGTCGGTCAACTGGTATTCCTCGCCGTCGTTGACGGCCGCGATGACACGGCTGCCTGGCGGCAACGAGCGTCCAGCCAGCTTGCGGTTGAGTGACAGGTCCATGACCGACTGCAGGATCTCGGGGCGCGCACGGTTCATCTCGTCGAGGAAGAGTACGACGGGCTTGTCGTCCATGGGGAACCAGTAGGGCGGCATGAACTCGGTCTTGCCTGTTGCCTCGTCCTTGTTGGGCAGGCCGATGAGGTCGCCCGGGTCACTCATCTGTCCCAGGAAGAGGGCGATGACGGGGATGCCCTGTTCCTCGAAGTGGCGAGTGATGATCTCGCTCTTGCCGATGCCGTGTTTTCCCACGAGTAGGATGTTCTGTGTCGATGGCGTGGTCTCGAGAATCGTCTTGAGGTCGCCGGTGTTGATTGTGATGGCCATATTTCAGTTTTTAGTTCTTAGTTTTCAGTTTTCAATTCTTTTTGCCGGAGGGACAGGGCATTCACTCTTGAGCATCGTCCCTGGTGGCGGTGATCCACTCGACCTTCTTGCGGGGCCCGGTGAGGCGGTAGGGAAAGAGCTTGGCGAGTTCCACAAGTCGGGGGATGTAGGCGATGTCGTGGCTGATGCGCGCCTTGATGTCGCTCTCCTGACCGAGGTTGATGATCATCGACTTGCCTCGCGTGAGTCGGATGTGCAGCTCTTGTCGCCCGTCCTCCTCGTCCTCGGTGAGGTGGTATTGCCACTTTGTGCCGTCGAAGCAGTCATCGACCAGTTGCTGCAGGGCAGTCTTGGGGGCTTTGTCAACGGGCTTGGTGTGGTTCCCTCGCCACAGGCGCTTCAGCCATCCCGTGATGCCCTGCTGTGCCGGCATGGCTTGCTCCTCGTCGCCTGTCGGGGCCGGCTGCGCCTGTTGCCAGTCGTCGCGCACCTCGCCACGCACGGTGAAGCGTCCGTCACGAGCCATGTAGGCAAACTCCTGCATGTGTGGCTTGACCAGGTCGAGGTGGTTGATGAAATCGTCGTGGGGAATGGGCAGGTCGAGCGTCTTGTAGCGGTTCAAGTACACGAGCAGGCGGGTCTTGTGTCCGTCGGCATGTCGCTTGTCGATGTGGTAGGAGATGCCGGTGCCGTCGAAGTACCGTTTCAGGTAGGCGTCGATGTTGTTGAGCGTCATGTTGCGCATCTTGACACCCTTGCTGTCGGCCTTGAATGCGTTGGCAATCTGTTCTTTCCACGCGGCTGCATGGTCAAGGAAAACCATCGATGACTCAATGACACGGTTGCGGTCGATGACCTCCATCGGGGCGCCGCTCCATTGCAGGTGGAAATGCAGCTCCTCGATGTCGATGCGGGCCCTCACATTGGAGCCTTGGACGGCATGACATAATGTCAGTCCACAGGACGCTTTCACGTTCATCCCGATGCCGTAATTGTCCATCTTGACGAGCTCAACCATGCCGCTGGCGATGGTGCTGCCGGTGAGGTGATTGTAGGCAGCCTCATATTCCTGCAGCATCCTGGCGCTGAGCCTCGGCCCCGTGGCTTCGTGGCCATTAGCGCCTGGTCTGTCGCCAAAGGCGGGTTTCATCACGTGGTCAATCTCGCCAGCCACGCGTTGTGACTCGCTACCCTCAACTTCGGTATAGGTGTAGATAAACATGCCCTTAGAGCAGGCAAGAACCGTGCCTTTTGGCCTGGTGCTGGCAGATTGTCGCTTTGGCACTCGCTTGGGCTGCAGGATTCACCTCCCACAAGCGCCACCCCACCATCAAAAAACTGAAAACTGAAAACCTGAAAAACTGAAATCTTTTTACTACCTTTGCAGATTTGTTGGGCCACCATGCGCTGATTATGCAGTTCGATACCTATACATACGCTTTGTTCCTCCCCCTGGTGTTTTTCATCTACTGGGGGTTGCGCAACCACCTAAAGTGGCAGAACCTCTTCCTGCTGGTGGCGAGCTATGTGTTCTATGGCTGGTGGGACTGGCGCATGTTGAGCCTGATCATGCTCACCACGGTAACCACCTGGGGCAGCGCGCTGATGATGAAAGGCGGGCGCACGCGTGGCGACAAGTTGTGGGCGGTAGCCAATGTCGTGCTCAATCTGGGCATCCTGTGCGTCTTTAAGTACCTGAATTTCTTGAGGGACAGCTTTGTGCACCTGCTCAACCTGTTCGGCATCAACCCCGACTGGCCCACAATCTACATCCTGCTGCCTGTGGGTATCTCGTTCTACACGTTTCAGGCCATCAGTTACACCATCGATGTGTATCGTGGAGAAATCAGAGCTACGCGTAATGTGGTGGCATTCAGTGTGTTCATTGCTTTCTTCCCACAGCTGGTGGCCGGCCCTATTGAGCGAGCCACCAACCTGTTGCCCCAGTTCCTGCGCAAGAAGTCGTTTGACTATGACACGGCGGTCGTCGGCATGCGTCAGATCCTGTGGGGCTTGGGCAAGAAAGTCATCATCGCCGACACCATGGGCTCCTATGTGGACCAGTTGCTGGACAATCCCTATTACTACTCGGCGACGAGCATGATATGGGCCGGTATCCTGTTTGCTGTGCAGATTTATGCCGACTTCTCGGGTTACAGCGACATCGCCATCGGCTCGGCGCGGTTGTTGAACATCCGCCTCAAGGCCAACTTCCGTTACCCCTTCTTCTCGCGTAACATGAAGGAGTTGTGGCAGCGTTGGCACATCTCGTTGATGACCTGGTTCAGGCATTACGTCTATTTCCCGTTGGGCGGCTCCCGTCGCGGCCAGTGGCGCACGGCGCTCAACACGATGATTGTGTTTGCCCTGTCCGGCTTGTGGCATGGTGCCGACTGGACCTTTGTCATCTGGGGCACGGTCAACGGCCTGCTGTTGCTGCCCTTCGTGTTCATGCCCCGCAAGCGGTTGAGCGACCATGCCCAGTTGCGTGACCTGCCTCGCTGCTTGTCGACATTCTTCATCTTCGCGATGGTGTTCATCGCCTTCCGTGCCAACGGTATTACCCATCTGGGCCAGATCTGTGATGTCATCGTTCATGGCAGGTGGGGTGAGTGGCCCGAGTTCATTGAGGCCCTGTATTACATTGTGCCGTTCTTTGTCATCGAGTGGCTGGGACGTCGCCAGGAGTTCCCGTTACTGCAGCTGCCTTTCCCGCGCGTGTTGCGCTGGATTCTCTATTGGGCCTTGCTTGTGGGCATCTCACTGTCCAGTCTGGACAGCAGCACACAGTTCATCTATTTCCAATTCTAGCGAGCGTAAAGACTAATGCAATTTGATACTTACACATACGCCTTTTTCCTGCCACTGGTATTCTTTATCTACTGGGGGTTGCGCAACCGTCTCAAGTGGCAGAACCTGTTCCTGCTTGTCGCCAGCTACGTGTTCTATGGCTGGTGGGACTGGCGTATGCTGGGCCTGATTCTGCTCACGTCGTTAAGTTCTTATGGCACAGCCCTGCTGATGCGCGGTGACCGCTCCAGGCACGACAAGCTGTGGGTGGCGCTGAACGTCGTGCTCAACCTGGGCATCCTGGCCTTATTCAAGTACCTGAATTTCCTGCGCGACAGCCTGGTGGATCTGTTGGGCATCTTCGGCATCAACCCCGACTGGCCCACGTTGCACATCCTGTTGCCCGTGGGCATCTCGTTCTACACGTTCCAGGCCATCAGCTACACCATCGACGTGTATCGCGGTGACGTCAAGCCGACGCGCGATGTGGTGGCCTTCTGCGTCTTCATCGCGTTTTTCCCCCAGCTGGTGGCCGGTCCCATCGAGCGTGCCTCCAACCTGTTGCCTCAATTCCTGCGCAAAAAGACGTTTGACTACGGCAACGCGGTGGTGGGTATGCGCCAGATCCTGTGGGGCCTGGCCAAGAAGGTGATTGTCGCCGACAGCGTCGGCTACTATGTTGACCAGCTGCTGTATAACCCCTATCATTACTCGGCATGGAGCATGATCTGGGCCTCCATGCTGTTTGTCATCCAGATCTATGCCGACTTCTCGGGTTACAGCGACATCGCTATCGGCTCGGCGCGTCTGCTGAACATCAAGCTCCAGCCCAACTTCCGTTACCCGTTCTTCTCGCGCAACATGAAGGAGCTGTGGCAGCGATGGCACATCTCACTGATCCTGTGGTTCCGCTACTACGTCTATTTCCCGATGGGCGGTTCTCGTCACGGACGGTGGCGCACGGCCTTTAACGTCATGGTGCTGTTCACCCTTTCGGGTCTGTGGCATGGCGCAGACTGGACCTTTGTCATCTGGGGTGTGCTCAACGGCCTGTTGATAGTCCCCTTTGTATTCCTGCCGAACAAGAAACTGACTCCTCATGCCAGCAACCGTGACATTCCCCGTTGTCTGTTGACGTTCATCATCTTTGCCCTGGCAAGTATCTCGTTCCGCGCCAATAACCTCGTGCACTTGACCGAGATCTGTGACGTGGTGATGAACACCACGTGGACGCTGCGTCCGGTTTTCGGCCAGCCCCTGTACTACATTGTGCCGTTCTTCATCATCGAGTGGCTGGGTCGCAAGCACGAGTTCCCACTGGAGCACTTGCCGTTCCCCACGGCCGTTCGCTGGCTCATCTATTGGGCCTTGTTGATAGGTATCTCGATTATCGGGCTTGACCGCGACATGCAGTTTATTTATTTCCAATTTTAGTGTTGACAGCGATGAAACAGCAAGGATTCAAGAAATTTGTGTTGCGTAGCCTGTTGGCATTGGCACCCGTGATCGCCTTTGTCGCGTTGTATCTCATCATGGACCCCTTCAGGGTTGTGCATCCTTACAATGGCGTGTCGGTGATGCCGGGTGACACGCTGGAGCGCATCCCCAACAAGCGTTTTGTTGCTGTTGAGGGTTTCAAGCACTATAACGACTCGATGCACTATGACTCCTTCATCTTCGGGTCCTCACTGTCATCCAATTTCACGGCAGCGGCTTGGAAAAAGCATCTGCCTGCCGATGCCAGCGTCTACCATTTCACCGCAGGCGCTGAGCCGCTGGTTGGCATCCGCGATGAGCTGCGTTACTTGTTCGACCACCAGGTGCCGGTGGCTCATGTAATGCTGGTGATGGAAGAGGAGATGTACCGTCGTGGCAAGCGTTACGAGGAGTTGCCCTACGTGCCGCACTATGATGTGTCTTCTCAGGTCACCTGGCTGGATTTCCAGCGGGTTCACTTCAACGCCTTCCGCGACCCCGACATGTTCCTCTATAACTTCTGCCCGGCGCTCGTTGCCGACAAGCTCGTTGCCGACGGCAAGATGCAGACTGTGCCAAGCAGTGGTCATAACGAGTTGACCAACGAGGACTCCAGCTTGAAACTGGATTCCATTATCTTGAGCAACCCCAAGGCCTACTTCAGCACGATGCCGTGGCTTGTTGACATGCAGCCCTTGCCCAATCCCATGCCCTTGAGCATCGGTGACCAGTCCGAAGGGCTCCTGCGCGAAATTGCTGCCATGCTGCAAGAGCATCATGTGGACTACCTCGTGATTGTGCCGCCGCGTTTCCGCACCCAGGGCCTATTGCCGCTGGACCGTGCCCTGTTGTGCGAGATCATGGGCGAGAGCCATGTGCACGACTTCAGCTGGGACAGCGAACTTGTCAATGACCTGGAGAGTTATTACGACGGCATGCACATCCTCACCTACCGTTGCACGCAACTGATTGACCGTTGCTACAGCCGCAGTCTCCACCTATAGTCATTGACTCATATTTCCTCTATCGGTATCACATGAAGATAATAAAGTGAGGGCGCAACCGAATGCCGGTTGCGCCCTCACTTAGTAGCTTATTGACTGACTGTCAATGATTCTCATTTATTATCGTTGAGGATGATATTGATGAGATCAATGGCGTCAGAGATATTGATCGAATTGTTCTGGTTGACATCTGCTGCACTCAGGTTGATGCCTGCGACCTCACCAGTGAGGATGTAGCTGATGAGCATGGTGGCATCGCTGATGTTGATGAAGCCATCGTTGTTCACGTCGCCAATCTGATGCTGGGGAGCATCCTCAGCATTCTCGTCAAGGACAATCAGCAACGATGTGGCATCACTGCCCCTCACGTCGTTGGCATAAGCCTCAAAGGCGTTCACCGTGCCGCGGGAAGTCTTGATAAAGTGGGTGCCTGCCGAGTTCATGAAGTAAGCATCTTCAATGGATTTCATGGCAAATTCACCGACAAGCATGTGGAATGTGCCGCTGGTGATGGCGCTGGGATTGGGCTTCACCGTCACATTGTCGGCGCTGAAGACGAAGGTCTTTCCTCGCATGTCGATACCATTGGCGCCGTCGTAGGGGGCCACGAAGTAGGGCACGTTAGCCTCAAGGGTGTTGCCGACGTATTCGGCCAGGAACTTGGCTTCGTCGTTGGAATCCTCTTCCTCGTTGAAGTTGCAGATCCACAGGCCCTTGTTGTCGGTTTTGCTGTGCATCCAGTCAATAGGTTGACCGTCGGCGGTCACTGCGGTGGCAGCAAATGGCAGTACCATCGTGCTCCATCCACCTTCCTGTCCAGCGTGGCGGCCCATGGTGAACGTGCGCTCATAGCTGATTTTCTCGGCCGTGAAGCGGTAGGGGGCATAGAAGTCGTGGCCATGGTGGAGTACAACGTCGCGTTGAGCCACATGGTTTTGGATGACGTTGCGGGCTTCAAGGCCGGCAGGGATGTATTTCGAGCCGCTGCCGATGTAGTAGAGGGTGTTGGGATTGTCGTTAGGAATGAGTGAGGTGAGGTTGAGGCCTTCCAGACTCACGGCAGCAGCCTCGGCGGGAACACGGATGCCATTGTAGGGCTTGTAGCCCACTCGGTTACCATTGCCATCCCACACGACCATACCGCGGTCGATGTTGTAGTACTTGGAGCCACCGGGAGGAACGAGATTCTTGGTTGAATCATTCTCGTTGCGGCCGTAGATGTTAAGTGCATAAACTGAACCATAGGCCAGGTTGTCGAACTCGAAGTAGAACGTCTGGGTCTCTCCAGCAGGGATGACAACGTTGCGGCTCAGGTAGGTCACCATCGTGCCGTGCATGTTCTCGTCGACAATGAACAGGGGTGCCAGGATATAGCGGTTGTACTCGCCTTGGGTATTGTTGTTGGTCACGTCAACCTTGAACTTGATGTGGCTGTCATAGATGGTCATGTCCTCGTCGGCGTTCAAGGCGTTGATTTCCACGCTCAGGTTCATCGGGTAGGTTACCGAGCCAGCGATGTTGACCGAGCCGCTTCCAGGAACTGAGGGACTCCATGTGTTGTCGTAGGTTGACACATAGGCCGTCTTGCTGCCGGCATTCTTGGGCGTGAAGTTGAAGGTCACCACCTTAGTGCCACCTGCGGGAATCTCGGCCTCAACGACAGTGGTGTACTCGCCATATTCGTCGATGTTCTCATCGCTGACATAGAGGAAGATGCGGCCGCTGTAACGGTCAGTGCTATTGTTCTTCAACGTCACGTGGCACTGCTCGGCCAGTCCCACCTTCTCACCACCAGTGAATTCAAAGTTGGTGGCCTGGAGATTCACAACGGGATGGTCGGCAAAGGTCACATTGTTGCCATTGAAGGTGGCCTCGATATAGTAACGGTCGCCCTCAATCATGGGTCTCCATTCATTGCTGCCCTGCACACTGCTCACGGGCACGATTTTGTAGGTGCCGCTCGTGATGTCCTTACCGAAGGGGTAGGTGATGGAGCTCTGGTTCTCGGGCCAGCTGTCGGTGACGGATGTGTAGTTGGAGCCATAGTAGGTCTGAGCAATCAGCTCAACCATGTTGTCGTTGCTGTCATAGAGGGCGATGCCGCGCAGGTACTTGGTGCCATCATCGATGTGGTCCTCGGCAGTCACCTTGATGTAGCGGCGCTTGTTGAGCTTGAAGTAGCCGTCATCGCTGCGCTCAAAGGTGCGCGCTCCCGTGTAGTACATGTTCCAGACGGTGAGTCGGTGGTCCACCTCCTCAGGCTGTCCGCTATAGCCGGGCACGATGCCGATGACAGCTGTCTGGTCGATATTGTAGCCCTCGAGGCTGGTCGTTGAGCCGATACCGCCGGCATAGGGGTTGAGTACCGAGAGGACGAAGTAGCCGTCTCCCAGGCCACCCCAGCCCCAGTTGATGTGGTAGTAGTCACCGTAGGCATAGCCGTCGCAGACGAACGAGTGACCGCCACCTGTTCCTGCACGACCGTTGTAGATCATGGGTCGGCCAGCTGCCAGCTCCTGGTAGATCATCTCTTCCCAGTCGGCCTGGTCATAGTCGCTGCGGTAAACCAACTTGGCGTCGTAGTTGAAGTAGTCGTTAAGTGCCGTGGGGATATAGGGGTCGCTGGTGCTTGACGCATTCAAGCCATACTGCATGTGGGCGGCGCAACCGGCATAGAGCATGAGCCATGCTACGGCGTCTTTCTCGGCTTGGGTCTCGGCGCCAGTGTAGTTATCGCGCATGTTGTCCCAGTCAAAGTAGCGGGGCTCGAGCGGATCAGTTTCAAATGCACCGTATTCCTCTTGCCAGTAGAACGTCACTACGTAGGAAGGGATTATCTGGGTGCAGCACAAGGGGAACTTGTGGTAGTTCATGATCTGGGCCATCGAGGTGGCTACACAGCCCGTGTAGGCATACTCGCCGATGGTGTCACCATTCTCGTCAATGTCCATGAACTCGGGGCAGTGCTCCCAGTAGGGGTCGCCCTGGTCCCAGTGGCTGGTAATCATCGGTGAGATGCTGTTGCGCGTGGGTCTGGGTGCATTGAGTTGCTCGCTGGTGATTCCCAGTTGATCGAGCATGGCGATTTCCTGCTCATAGAATCTGAGCCACTCTTTCATGTTGGCAGGCAGGTTGTTGGGGTCAAAGTTGCCATTGTCAACATAGCCCAGAACCGGGGTCGTGCGGTCGTCACCCGATACGATGACGTAACCCTTATTACCAACGGTATTGAAAACATAATAGCTCGGAGTGTTGGTCGCCTTATTGCCCGCCATCAATCGCTTGGTGCTGGCGGGGATAGACTTGAGCGATGCGTTCACTCGATGCTTGCTCATGAAGGCATTGGCAGCATCCAGCGCCTTTTCTTGCGAAACAGGACCAGCAATCGCTACTAAACTTAGCAGAAGAGAGGCTAAGAATAAGGATTTTCTCATGTTGTCTTGTAGTTAATGATATGGTTAATATTTTGTGTTATTTTCTTCTTGGTTGGGGGACCACAGCGAAACAAAAGTTTGCAAAAATATAATTTTATTTGAAAATATGCAATTTTGGGCATGAAATTTAATGTCTCATGCCCAAAAAAATGATGTTTTGATAGCAAAATGTGTTATAGAGCAGTTTTTTTTAGCTACTTTGATTTGTGATATGCGTAATCAACCGCCTTGAGCCGTCAGTTCCTTGTCGTTGTTTTTCTTCCCGTGAATGCGCACTTTGAGCTCGTCAAATCCGAAGCCGTAAACGCCGTTGACGTTGCTCTGGGTGATGATGGCCTCGCGGTCGGTCTGCTTGATGATGCGGAAGATGTTCACACTCTCGTGCTTGCGGCACATGACCATGACGATCTTGACGTGGTCCTTGGTGTACCAGCCGATGCCGTCAAGGATGGTGCACCCGCGGTGTGCCTCCTTGATGATAGTGTCGGCGATCTCTTGCCACTTCTTGCTGATGATCATGAACTGGACGCTCTGGCGTGTGTTATTGATGACGCGGTCGGCGGCGACCGAGTAGATGACCATGAAGATGAGACCGTACACAATCTTGTCGATGGAGTGGAATAGCAACCATGACGAGCAGATGATGAGCACGTCGCAGTACATCATCGTCCGTCCAAAGGAGATGGTGCTGTACTTGGCCACCATCGCTGCAATGATGTCGGTGCCTCCCGTGCTGCCGTTGTGGGTGAAGACGATGCCCAGGCCGATGCCGCACAGTACTGCTCCCAAGATGACGTTCATAAACGTCTGTTGCTCGATGATGGGAGTGGGGAACATCGGTTGCAGCACGCCGATGAAGATGGTGGAAATCGACGCGCCGATGATGGTGCGCAGCACAAACAGCTTGCCCACGCTCTTGAAGGCGATGGCCAGCAGGATGATGTTGATGGCATAGTAGGTGACGGCGACATTCCACCCGAGTGCAAAGTGGATGAGAGATGATAGACCTGTCACGCTGCCAATCACGATTTTCTCGGGCAGGATGAAGGCAGTGAAGCCAAAGGCATAGCTAAAAAGTCCTATGGTGATCATCACATAGTCCTGCGCCGTGTTGAGGATGTGTCTTGTCTTTTCAGTCATAATAGTAGCCTGCAATTTTGAGGCTGCAAAATTACAGAAAAATTTCTTGAATTTGGCGAAATGATGGATTAATTAGCTGTGGTATTAAAAAAATGTGTACTTTTATGGTGCCTAAAGATTTTTACAGGTTAGACGAGACAATACATTAACATATATAATATAGAGAGAAGCAATGATCACAAGATTAATCATCTCGACGCTGGCGGTGCTGATCACAGCCTACACGTTGAGCGGTGTAACGGTGGAACCGTGGTGGTGGGCAGTCATCATCGCCGTGGTGCTGGGATTTGTCAATTCATGTATCCGGCCACTGGTGAAGTTTGTGGCCCTGCCTATCAACATGCTGACGCTGGGCTTGTTCACCTTTGTCATCAATGGTCTGATGGTGCTGCTGTGTGCATGGCTGGTGCCCGATGGCCATTTCCAGGTCGACGGAATCGGCTGGGCCATCGCCTTCAGTATTGCCATGACAATCGTGAGCTGGCTATTGCATGTCTTCTTCGGATCGAAGAAGAAATAGGCTTCATGGAGTGAATACCAGCTGCCAGCTAACGCCTGTTTTACTCATCCTCAAACTTGATGGTGTTGCGGTTGGTGCTCTCGATGCGGCGGTTGCGCCAGCATCGGCGGCACAGGGCCACGTACTTGTCATCGCCTCCTATCTCGACCTGATTGCCGTCGGTGACGATGTTGCCCTGCGAGTCGATGCGCGCGTTGATGATGGTCTTGCGTCCACAGGAACAGGTGGACTTAATCTCCTCAATGGTGTCGGCCAGTTCCATGAGCCGCCTCGAGCCCTCAAAGAGGTGGGACTGGAAGTCGGTCCTCAAGCCGTAGCACACGACGTTCACGCCATAGTCATCGACGATGCGCGCCAGCTGGTCGATCTGTGAAGCCGAGAGGAACTGAGCCTCATCGATGAGCACCCAGTCCTTGACGACGAGGGTCTTCTCGAACATCTGCTTGAGCATTTCATAAAGGTCGCTCTCGGGGTAAATCCATGAGCACTTGCGCTCGATGCCGATGCGCGAGCGGATGACGTTGTCATTCTCGCGGTCGTCGATGATGGGTTTCATGCACAGGTATTGCATGCCACGCTCCTCGAAGTTGTAGGCCTGTGTGAGCAGCAGGGCGGTCTTGGCCGACCCCATGGTGCCGTATCTGAAGTATAATTTTCCTCCTCCGTTCATGTCTTGTGGTATGATAAAATGCTCAATGTCAAGTTGATGTTGCCCTGTGGCAAGAAGCGACAAGGCCGACAACAAAGTTACTGTTTTCCCGTCACACCACCGCAAGTTTTTCAAGAAAAAAGTTATTAACACGGCCGTTGCCCCCTGGTAACGATTCCCTTAATTGTCCTCATGCTGATAAGCTGTTGGCCGTTAGGCGATTAACCGTTGTGCCTGCTGTCTGCTAACGGCTGTCTGCTAATGGGCGTGAGATTCATTGCCAGGAGCTCCCGCTGAACAGTTGCCATGCCAGGGCCACCGTTTCTTCAGGAAAAACTCATCAGCACCGTCTCCTGTCCAACTGTGGTTATACCCCTGCTTGATGACTGAAAACGATGGCATTACTGAATTGATTCGATAGTCTCATCATCAATCTGTTCAAACTGAAACACAAACCCGGAATCATCTGATTCGTCATGCATGAGCACCCAAATATCCCTTATGGAGGGCTCGTCAGGAAATGCCACGAATGGGTCAACTGTTATGACCCAATTCTGCTTATCCATGTCACAAGTGATGGTATAGAATGAACCGTTATAAGTCAAGTCGTTGACAGATTCATAGTCGTCGGTCGAAGGAGAGATGCGACAATTAGTGTGGGTGTTGTACCTCGGCATGGGCTCAAGCGTTGGCATCGATGTGTCATAAATCTTTGAAATATAAAACTGGTCGGTTGCACAGTCAAACTCGTAGATGCCGCCTTCAGCCGGCACCTGAAATACTCTACTGTAGACCCGACGAGGTCTGGCCCTATAGGAACTGCCTCCATCGTCATCGTAGTGGTGGTGATGCCCCGAATGTGGAATGGGGCTTGAGACCAGGAGAGTGCAAGAAGATAGGAGCGTGCTTGCCACAGCTAACAAGGCTAATATGTGTTGGTGATATTTCATCATGTCTTGTGTTTTGGGCGTCCGGTGCTTTCAAGATGTGAAAAGGACAGGTTAAACATTATCTTTATCTGATGATTAGATAATAAAAAGCATGAAAAGTTACACGGTATTTTACATGGAATAGACCAGAGCATAGATTGAATCGACAAACCCAAGCAAAACATATACTGCATGGTTATGTGTCATATGGGTGCCGGCTGGCTCGCCTTGATGCATGGTCGGAGATGCAAGTGAGCATGCAGGCACACCATTAGACACGACAATGGCAACGTGCCACATGTGGGCGCGCTGCCATTGCGGTGTCATGTTGAGTCAGGGTCCCGATGGCCAAGACCGACATGATGAGGGGTCTCTGGGTCCTGATGGCTCAACTCTCGGCCTCCCTGGTGGGCCGAGTTATTTGTTCTTGGCTTCGGTGGGAGCGAGGCCTACCAGCTCGGGATCGATGAGGATGCGTCCGCAGTACTCACAGACGATGATTTTCTTGTGCATCTTGATCTCCATCTGGCGCTGAGCGGGGATGCGATTGAAGCAGCCGCCACAGGCATTGCGTTGCACGACAACGACTCCCAGACCGTTGCGGGTGTTCTTGCGGATGCGCTTGAATGCGGTGAGCAGTCTCTCCTCGATCTTGTTCTCCTGCTTCTTGGCTTTCTCGCGCAGGGTCTCCTCCTTCTGCTTGTTCTCGGAGACGATCTCGTTGAGCTCGCTCTTCTTTTCCTCAAGGGCATGCTCGCGGTCGGTGTACATCTCCTTGGCCTTCTCGACCTCGGCTTGCAGAGTCTCGGCCTTGCGTGCTGCCTCGTTCATCTTCTTCTCGGCGAACTCGATGTTGAGCGTCTGGAACTCGATCTCCTTGGTCAAGTAGTCATACTCACGGTTGTTGCGCACGTTGTCCTGGTCGGCGGTGTACTTCTCAATCAGAGCTTCGGCCTGCTCCTTGTCCTGGCGGTTGCGCTGGATTTCCTCCTTCTGGAGGGCAATCTCGTCCTCATACTTGCTCACGCGGGTGTGCAACCCGGCAATCTCGTCCTCGAGGTCCTGCACCTCCTGGGGTAACTCTCCTCTCAGGGTCTTGATGGCGTCAATCTCCGAGAGCTTCTGCTGCAGGTCATAGAGCGCTTTGAGTTTCTCTTCAACGGTGAGTTCTTTCTTCTGTGCTGCCATAATTTTTGATTGTTAGTTATGAGTTTCAAGTTCTAAGTTTGAAGCTGGGACGGCATTGGCCGTCAGGAGATCGTCATCAGGTGATGGGACTGAAAACTAAAAACTTAGAGCTAAAAACTTATAGATAATTTACTTGGTTTGTCTCCTTGCTTGCAAAAGCGACTGCAAAGGTAGGATTTTTTTTCTGAATAATCTCTAAAAAAATCTCTTTTGTGAAATG
>JBGUKK010000027.1:0-15411 GCA_045114435.1 Sodaliphilus sp. | reverse complement strand
TGATCTCTCTCGCCCCTCGGCACACCGCCTCAAAAAGGCGTCAAAAAAATCGCTCACGCAATTTGTCATATTGTGAGCCGAAAAGCGTTGCAAAATTACAACCGCTTTTTATACTGACCAAATATTTCGAAGAAAAAATTTAAAAAATAATATCTGTTAACATTTCGATGGTATTCTTTATATATATAATAAGGAGTCGCCCGTCAAGACGACTCCTCACTCTATAAGTTTAGATTAACGTGAAGTCACGCGATCAGAACAGCGAGAGCTGTCGAGGATCCTCACCGGGGTGCGGGGGCATGGAGCCGTCGTCGTCCCAATCGATATCATCAATGGCGCGCATCGTGGGATCGTCCTGCACCGGGGCCACGTCCTGGCTGCCACCTCCGGCGGGAGCCTGAGCTGCGGCAGCGCGCTTGTTGAGTTCTTCGATCTGCTGCTCGAGCATCGCGATGCGGTGATTCTTATCATTGATGGCGTCGTTCATGGCCTGAGCCTCGTGCTGCTTCTTCTGCAGCGTTGCCTGGGTGCGCTTGAGTTCGGCCTTGGCGTCGTCACGCTCGGCGGTTATCTTGGCGAAGTTGGCAGCCTTCTCGTTGCCATCGACGCTGAGTGAGTTATACTTGCGCTTGTAATCCTCGGCAAGTGCGCTCACCGACGCCAGCTGCTGCTTGAGGCCGTCGATCAGGTTTCCGGTCTCGATGCTGCGGCGGTTCTGGACCTCGGCATTCTGCCTTGCCGTCTGCTCGAGCTGCTCAATGTTCTTGCGCAGGCCATCGTTCTCATCCTGAAGCACGATGTGCTCCTTGCGCAGCTGGTCGAACTCCGATGCACGGCGCTGGTGGTCGATGATCTGCTGGCGCAACGACGAGATCTCGGAATTCTTCTTTGCCTTGAACTCCTCTACCTCCTCGATGGTCTTCTGCAACTCATCGATGCTCTTCAGGTCCTCGGCAGCGGCATTGAGCTGGCCCTCGAGGTCGGCGACATTGGAGCGGAGATGCTCAATGAGCTCGTCGCGCTGCTCCACTTGCACCTTCAACTGCTCTACCGTGGGGCCGTCATCGGCGGGCATGGGCATATTCTCGATCTCGGCATCCTTCTCGGCGAGCTGGCGGTTCAAGTCCTCGATGGTTGCGGTCATCTCGTCGACCTTGGCGTTGAGGTCTCCCACATTCTCGCCACGCACCTCCATCGCTTTGAGGCGGCTCTCGAGGCTCTTCTTGTCGATCTCGAGCTTATCGATGTTGACCTCGAGTTCAGCGACCTTGGCCGACAGCTCGTTGGCGCGAGTCTGGGCCTGCACCTTGCCGGCTTCCAGGACCCTGATCTTCTCCTTGTACTCGTCGACAACCTTGCGTGCGTCGCCAGCCATGGCTGTGAGTTCCTCGCGTTCTTTCTTCCAGGTATCCTTCATCATGTCAATCACCGCCTGGGTGTGCTCGTTCATCAGCCTTGCTGCCTTGTCGGCAAACTCGGCATCAAGGGCATACTCCTCATGCTTGTCAGGCTCAGCGAGCACCGCCTCATTGGCCGCATGGTCATGGTTGGGCACGTTCTTGTCCTTGCTGAACGGGTTGACAAAGCTGGTGGGCTGTCCAAAGACATCATACTCCTCGCCCTCGGAGCCACCAAAGGCGTTCTTGATCTGCTTGAAAAATGACATAATTTTCTACTTTTTTTAGTTTTGGTTTGTTTTAGTTGTTTTCTTTCACGCTAGGCCACTCGACAGGTAAGAGCAAATCCTAAAAATCACTTTAAGTTTTATTGCCTTATTCTCGCAATATCAACAAATTACCGCGAGTGCAAGTGGCTGAGATGGCTGTAACAAAAGTCCGTTTTGCCTCTCCAGTCGGTAAAATTACGATGATTTTTTCTAATACGCGGCACAAATAAAGAAATATTTTCGCTATTTGGACTGAATATCTTTTAAGTGTCGCTAAATACATGAAACAAAACAGGCTGTGTGGCAAACAATTGTCAAACACATCCTGAAGTTTTGCTATAAGTTCTTTATTCTTTTTTTGCGCTTGACTTGGTCGTTGAACGCCCCTTCACGCCGCGCCTGCGGGCTGTGCCCTTGGAGATGTTAGCTTCGTCGGCAACAATCTCGCGGCACTCCTCGAGGGTGAGGTTCTCGGCATCCTTCCCTTTGGGAATCTTGACGTTCTGTTTCTTGTAGACGATGTAGGGTCCATATCGGCCATTCATCACCTTCAAGTCGGGTTCCTCGTCAAAGGTCTTGAGCACCTTCTTGGCATCGGCCTCGCGTTGGGCCTTGATGAGGTCGATGGCCTCGTCGAGCGTGATGCTGGTGGGGGACATCTCCTTGGGGATGGAAGTGTACTTGCCATTGTGCTTCACATAGGGTCCATAGTGCCCCACACCGATGGTCACCTGCTCATCCTCAAACATGCCCAAGTCGCGTGGCAGTTCGAACAGCTTGACCGCCTCGTCGAGGGTGAGTGTCTCGATGCTTTGTCCACGCTGCAGCGATGCGAAACGCGGCTTGTTGGCGTCATCGGCACTGCCCATCTGCACCAGTGGTCCGTAGCGTCCGATCTTCACCATGACAGGCAGTCCCGTCTTGGGGTCATTCCCCAAGAGTCGCTCTCCCACCTTGTGCTCAAGCCTGAGTGCCGACACCTTGCTGATGTTGGGATGGAAGTCCTCGTAGAAATCGGCGATTTCCTTGTTCCAGACGACATTACCCTGTGCCACCTCATCAAACTCATTCTCGACCTTGGCCGTGAAGTTGTAATCCATGATGGAGGGGAAATATTTCACCAGGAAATCATTGACCACCATGCCGACGTCGGTGGGTATCAGTTTCCCCTTCTCGACACCGAAGAGCTCACTCTTCTTGCCGACAGCGATCTTGCCGCCCTTGAGGGTAATGATTTCATAGTCGCGCTTGTGGCCCTTATCCTCACCCTTCTCGACATACTGTCGGTCCTGGATAGTCGAGATGATGGGGGCATAGGTTGACGGGCGTCCGATGCCGAGTTCCTCGAGGCGCCGCACGAGCGAAGCCTCGGTGTATCGGTTGGGCTGCTGGGTGTAGCGCTGGATGGCATTCACGGTCACCGCGCTCAGGCTCTCGCCAGCGTTGAGAGCCGGCAGTGTGCGCAGGTCAGATAATGGTGTCTGCTTGTTGTCGGCATTGACAGCATTGTCGTCGGAACTCTCGAAATAGACCTTGAGGAAGCCGTCAAACTTCACAACTTCGCCCTCGGCGACAAAGAGCTCTTTACGGCCCGACACCGTGATGTTAGCCGTCGTCTTCTCCAGTTCGGCATCGGCCATCTGAGAGGCGATGGTGCGCTTCCAGATGAGGTCATAGAGTTTCTTCTCTTGCGGAGTGCCCGTGATGGTGTGGTTGCTGATGTAGGTGGGACGAATGGCCTCGTGAGCCTCCTGGGCACCCTTGCTGGTTGTGCGGTAGCGGCGCACCTTGAGGTAACGCTCACCGATGTTCTCCTTGATTTCCTTGCTGATGGTCCCCAGAGCCAGGTTGCTGAGGTTGACCGAGTCGGTACGCATATAGGTGATCAAACCTTCCTCGTACAACCGCTGCGCCAGCCTCATCGTCTGTTTGACCGAGAGGCCCAGCTTGCGGGCAGCCTCCTGCTGCAGGGTGCTGGTGGTGAAAGGAGGCGCTGGCGAACGCTTGACGGGCTTGATGGTGACATCAGCCACCTGGAAGGTTGCCTGCTTGCAATCCTCAAGGAAAGCGACAGCAGCATCATGGTCGGCCAGATGCCGGTTGAGTTCGGCATGGAACTCCCCCGTTCCGGCCCCGGAGAATTGAGCAGCGACACGATAATAGGGCTCGCTGACAAAGGCCTTGATTTCCTTCTCTCGCTCGGCAATCAGTCTCACGGCCACGCTCTGTACACGTCCTGCCGACAGGCCCGGCTTGATCTTGCGCCACAGCACCGGAGAAAGCTCAAAGCCCACGATACGGTCCAGCACACGACGTGCCTGCTGAGCATCGACCAGATTCAAGTCGATGCTGCGCGGGTGCTTAATGGCTTCCAGAATGGCGGGCTCAGTGATCTCGTGGAAAACGATGCGACGGGTGTTGTCGGCCGACAGGCCCAGGACTTCAAACAGATGCCACGCGATGGCTTCTCCCTCACGGTCTTCATCACTTGCGAGCCAAACGACATCGGCCTTGGCGGCCTCAGCCTTGAGCTTCTTGACCTGTTCTTCCTTGTCCTCGGGTATTTCATAGAGCGGCTTGAAGCCGTTCTCCACGTCGATGCTAAAGTTCTTCTTGTGCAAGTCGCGGATGTGTCCGAAACTTGACATCACTTTATAATCGCCGCCCAGGAACTTCTGAATAGTCTTTGCCTTGGCGGGAGACTCGACGATAACTAAGTTTTTTGCCATATAATCTGAATCCTTTTTAGAAAATCGGGTGCAAAGGTAAGCTAATAAATCGAGATATGAGCGCCAGGAAGCAATATTTTTTCTCCTTACACATCTTTTAATAATATATTATTAAGGTGATTTTAAAACTACCGGTTCCCGTGACGGGACAGAGGGGACGGCGGACGGTGCGAGATGGTATCTCGCAATACTGGGACAGCACGGACGGCGGCGGACGGTGCGAGATGGTATCTCGCAATACTGGGACAGCACGGACGGCGGCGGGACGGTGCGAGATGGTATCTCGCAATACTGGACGGCACGGACGGCCGAGGACGGCTGAGGGGACGGCGAGGGGGGGGGCGGGGAGTAAAAGGGGTGGCAAAAGACAAGTGCGTCCTTGTGACATCACTGCCACAGGGACGCACAATCACACATCAGGTTACTATATACTACTATTTTTCTTTTCTCACTTGATGACCTTGACGGCGCTGGTGGTGCCGTCGGTGTAGGTGGTGACAACGATGGTCAGACCGTTGGCCTGCTGCATCTCCTGGCCAGCCATGTTGAAGTAGCGGATGCCAGCTACCTGCTTGTCACTGGCCACCTCGCTGATGCCGGTCATCTTGTCCAGAACGAACTCGTAAGCGATCTCGAAGCTGGGGAGCTTACCCGGAGCAACGGCATAAGCCTCGATGCGGTACTTGCCCTCGCTGTTGAAGCTCAGTTCCTCGGTGTACTCAGCCCACTCGCTCTCGGAGCCGTCGGGGTAGATGATGCGGTAGTAGATGGTGCTGGGCTCGGTGGGGATGATCTCCACGAAGTAAGCGTAGATGCCGTCCTCGGTGTGGCCCAGGAAGGTGGGAGCAGCGGTCCTCTCGGTGGGCTCGGGAGCGTCCTCACCCTTCACCTGGAACTTGTCCATGCAGAAGTAGGCCGCGGTGTTCATGCCATAATTTCCCACATCGGTAGAATTCAGGGTAAAGTAAACCGATTCCACCTCGCCCAGACCTGAGAGGTCAAAGAAGGTCCAGTCGTTGAGGGCGTGGAGTTCACCATTGGTAAAGTCCACGAGGTTGATGCTGACGGTCGTCTCGGTGCCATCGGCTGCCACGCCATGAGCGACCAGTTCGAAATAGTCGCCCTCGGCAAAGGGAGAGGCCATGCCGTCACCATGGACGCAACCGTAATAGGGCCAAGGATGGTTGCACACGTACACGCCAACCGGCTCAAAAGTCGTGTTGCCGTCCTTGTCCATGAACATCACCTGGTTGCTGGGGCCCTCATAAGCCCATGAGCTGTAATAGCCCACGAGATAGGGCTGGGTGGGGTCGGCAGTGACCAATCCGTCGGCATTGATGACACAACCGCCACCGGCCATGCATCCGCCAAAATTAGTTGTCCAGGAAGCGGAGCTGCCGGGCTGGCCGTAGTCGGTCTGGTCGCCACCGATAGCGGGGCAGAAACCATCCCAGTAATAGCCACCCCAAGAGGCGCCCTCGCCGTCGATGAGGTGCGAGAGCATGAACTCACCATTCTCATCGCCAAACTCCAACCAAGTGTAGTCAACGTCATTGTAGCACCCTGTCCAGATGCCATACTCATTGTACTCCAACGAAGCGGGATTCATCGCCTTGTTCAGGTCGAGAGTAATTACGCCAGCCCATGCGGCCGAAGCCATCAGAGCACTTGCCACTAAAGTAAAAATCTTCTTCATATCGTTAAAACAAACTATTAAAATGGTTAAACTTACTCATTTATATCATGTCTACACGCCATTCACGATCCTATTAATCAACGCAATCACATCGCTGATGTCAATATCACCGTCCCGGTCATAATCGGCTGCTGCTGAGTCATAATCGGTCAGGACTGAACCCAACACAACCGAGATGAGCTTGGTCACGTCAGAGATGTTCACGTTGCCGTCCATGTTCACGTCGCCAGGGATCGAGGTCCTTGTCACCGTCACCTCAAATGATGCGGTCACCGACTTGCCATTGCTGTCGGTGGTGACCGTGACCGTGGTCTTGCCGGGCGCCACAGCGTCGAGACGGAGGTCGGTGCCGCTCACCGAAGCCCGTGCCACCGACGGGTTGGCACTCACGGCCGTCGAGACTGCCAGCGCCGCCATGTTGTCATCGTCATTCACCGCAACAATCAAGTCAATCACCTCGCTCTGTCCCTGGGGCATCGTCCTGTCGCTGATGGCCAGCGACGGAGTGCACACGTCGGGATAAACCGCCATCGCCGGGAACCAATAAGCGTCCTGCAGACGGATCTGCCGCTTGAGCTGATGGGTCGTGGCATCATAGAACAGCACCCAGTTGTGGTTAAAGTTCTGGTAAGCCAGTGGAGCGGCCTCGATGGTCTGGACGACCATGTCGCCCGTGTGGGGGTCGAAGCTGATGGCCGATGAATAGAGCCCCTGGCGCTCCCTGGTGCCGTCCCAGTTGATTTCCACACCCTCAGGCAGCTCGATGAGCGCATCGGTGAACGAGCCGGTCGTGAAATCATAGCTGCTGATGTAGTTCTGGTACTCATCATAGTTATAGTACACGCGCTCGGCGTGAGGGTCCACACAGACCATGCAGGCGCGCCATGCTCCCCACGAACTCATTGCGCCATGGTTCTGGCCGAGCTGATGCACCTCCTTCACCTCGAGGGTGACCGGATCGATGCGCGTGAAGTTGGCCTCATAGGGGCCACCACTCATGTCATAGAGCTCGCGGCTGTTGTTGGCAACATACAGGTTGCCGCCCGCGGTAACAAAAGCTGTGACGATATTGGGGAACGGCAGTGTGGTCACGATGGCATCGGTGACAGGATCTATCACATGCAGCCCCCTACCCTGCTGAACAGCAAATACATACTGTCCAAATCGCACCATGTCGCCGCACTGATCACGATAGAGGCTGTTGTAATCGCCCTTGGCGCTGGACATCGTGCCATCGATAGCGCCTGTTACCGTCATCGACGGCACGTCAATCACAAAGATTCCTCCGCTGGTTGATACGTAGCCCTTCACGTCCGATACAGCGCAATAGGCCCGTCCGTCATAGATGCTGTCGGGCGAGTTGCCAAAGCGCAGGATGCTACCTTGCTGCTTGAGCGTCGCCGCATCAAGCACCGCCAGGCGTGCCCCCTCGGTGTTTCCCGATGCCTCATTGGCATTGGCCTGCTTGCTGACGAGGAACAGGCGGTCGCCATACAACTGGCCGAATTGAGTGGTAACGCCCAACTTCATGCCAGGATTCATGATGGAATACACATTGTACTCCATCTCGTCATAGTCATAATTGTAGTAGTTGAGTGACCCATGGTTGGGGCCGTAGCGATCCTCGTTGACAAAGATGATGCCGTTAGTGAACGTGAAATCGCCAGGGCCAGGGCCGGGTTCATCGGTCTCGGCATCAGGGTGCAGGTCCTCGGCGCCACACACCTCGGTGGACACCTCTCCCAGCCAACCGCAATAGTCCAGCTGAGCGCTATATACCTTAATGAAGTCAATGTGGTCAAGAGAGACAGGGTTGCCGTCCTCATCGATGGCCCAATCGATCATGAAGCCCGGCTCCTGATTATTGGGCAGGTTGTCGGCATAGCCCTCGCCGAAGAAAGGCTGGAACCAGTTGGTTCCCGAGCCATTGGCGCTCATGTCAACGGAGCTGTTGGGCAGCCTTGTGCCACGGAAGGTGAGCACCGAGTCCTCTCGCCACAGGGGCCAGTAGGGCTGGGTGTGGAAGGTGTTGCGCCACACGTATCCCTCGGCCGCATCGACATCGTTACTGGTCCAATGTACATACTCGATATCGGAGATGAAACGCCAACTGTCATGGGGAACCTTGTCCTTACCCTCGTCGGGCCTGTAGTATGTCACCTCAAAGTCACGTTGACAACGGTCATAGTCGGCCCCCTTGATTTCATACCAGCGGTCACCGTCGCTGGGCACGCCATCTCCATCCATGTCAACTCCCACCATGATGATGCCCGGCTCGCAACTGCCGCCGGCCTGATCGGGCACAGCGGCGCTCTGGATCGAGTTACCGTAGATTCTCACGTCATAGCCATGCTTGTTGACCACCGGATGGTCGAAGCCGAAGACAATGTAACCGCCAAAGCTGCCCAGGCTGACCGAACCGCTGACGCCACCACACAACGAAGCCTCGAGCTGGGCGTTAATGCTGTCCTGGGTGTAGCCGGGTTTGTAGGCTGGGAACACGTTGACAAACTGACCTGGGGCAGGCAGGAAGTCATACACATGGGCAATGTAGGGCGAGTTGTCGGCGCCTGCCGTCAACGCTGCCGTCATGGCCATTGCAAGAAGTAACGATTGTTTCATATCCTGTCACGTTTAGTCGTTTCACATCATGCTGTGAATCAAGCGACAGAACGAGCCAGCGGAAGGCCATAAATCATTTATAAAAACACACAGGTAGCCCTGCATCATCTCACTCCGCCAGGGTTCAAACGCCGCGTGAACCACATCAGATTGGCTGTGTGAAGGCAGGTCTTCTGACTTCTCCCCCGTCGTTGCGGCGCCTTCCCGGTGATGATGCAGACCATGAGAGCTTGCAACCAGTGGCATGCGTGCCGCACGACGTTGTGTCAGGGAGTTACAGCAGCGGGCACTGTCCAGGATTCTCACCTGGTTCCCTTTTGATTCCTCGCCCCATCAGGGCAGGAAACCTCAACACATTCAATACGTTGCTGCAAAGGTAATAAGTTTTTTTGGGGCAAACAAGAATTTTGATGTTTTATTTTGGCCACAGAGTGACTTGGCCCGTGGCGAGGGTGCGCTGGACGTCGATGAGGCGCTGGTTGCGGCTGCCGCGGAACCGGAGGCTGATGTCGCGCTCAGCCTGAACGAACGGGCCGTCGACAAGGACATCCAGCTCTCGCACCACGTCCAAGAGCTGAGGGTCCTTTTCAATTTCCTCCCAAGTGTAGCCAGTGAAGCACCAGACGTTATAGCCCAGCTCCCACTTGATGCGGTGGATGAGTGCCCGTGTGTCCTGGGGCTGCTGCAGGGGGTCCCCTCCCGAGAGGGTTACCGGCGCCTCGTTATAAGCAATGACCTGCATCAACTCGTCGAGTGAGCGCTCTTCCCCACCCTGAGGATTCCACGAGTCGGGGTTGTGGCAGCCCGGGCAACGATGGTTGCAGCCCGCCAGGTAGATTGACGTGCGCAGGCCCGGTCCATCGACGCTGGTACCCTCGACTATGTGTAAAACTCTCATTGGGTTAACTATCTTGGAGCCGTGGCGATGCCACGGCACACGGTACAGGGCTGCTGCTCGCAGAAGAAGCAGTCCTGTATCGCGTGGGAGGGCAGTTGATCACTTGTGGACAACGCGGTCCTTGAGTTCGGCGAGCTTGCCGCTGTTCCAACGGTCGGTCGTACCGACGAGGTAACCAGTGATGCGCTGGAGGCGGTCGATGTTATGCCCATGGCAGCTGGGGCACTCATGGAGGTCCTCGGTGGCATCCTCATAGCCGCAGTCCATGCAGCGGTTGCGGTTGTGGTTCACCGAGCAGTAACCCATGTTGTACTTGTCCATCAGGTCCACAACATTGGCGATAGCCTCGGGGTTGTGGGTGGCGTCGCCGTCAATCTCGACATAGAAGATGTGGCCGCCACGGGTCAGTTCGTGATAGGGAGCCTCGACCTCGGCCTTGTGCTTGGGCGAGCACTTGTAATAGACGGGGACGTGGTTGCTGTTGGTGTAATAAATCTTGTCGGTCACACCGGGGATTTCGCCGAAGTCCTTGCGGTCCCGACGGGTGAACTTGCCGCTCAATCCCTCGGCCGGCGTGGCGAGCACGCTGTAATTGTGCTGATAACGCTCACTAAACTCATTCACACGGTCGCGCATGTAGGTGACAATCTTCAAGCCCAGCTGCTGTGCCTCGTCGCTTTCGCCGTGATGATGCCCCACGAGTGCAATCAGGCACTCGGCCAGTCCGATAAAGCCGATGCCCAGGGTGCCCTGGTTGATGACGCTCTCCACCTTGTCGTTGGGGCCGAGTTCGCTGGCGCCATTCCACAGCTGCGACATGAGCAGCGGGAACTGCTTGGCCATCGCCGTCTTCTGGTACTGGTAGCGTGCATCGAGCTGGCGCGCGGTAATTTCCAGCATGTTGTCGAGTTTGGCGAAGAAACGGTCGATGCGCTGCTGCTTGTCCTTGATGTCCATGCACTCAATGGCAAGCTTGACGATGTTGATGGTCGAGAACGACAGGTTGCCACGGCCAATCGAGGTCTTCTCGCCGAAGCGGTTCTCAAACACACGGGTGCGGCAACCCATTGTTGCCACCTCGTGCTGATAGCGCTTCGGGTCATCGGCGCGCCACTCCTCATGATAATTGTAGGTGGCGTCCAGATTGACGAAGTTGGGGAAGAAACGTCGTGCCGTCACCTTGCAAGCCAGCTGATAGAGGTCATAGTTGGGGTCCCCCGGCTTGTAGCTCACGCCCGTCTTCTTCTTCCAGATCTGGATGGGGAAGATGGCGGTGGAGCCGTTGCCCACGCCCTCATAGGTCGAGTTCAACAGCTCACGGATGATGCAACGACCCTCGGCACTTGTGTCGGTGCCGTAGTTGATGGAACTGAACACCACCTGGTTACCGCCACGAGAGTGGATGGTGTTCATGTTGTGGATAAAGGCCTCCATCGCCTGGTGGACGCGGCGCACCGTCTTGTTGATGGCATGTTGCAGGATGCGCTCATCGCCCTGCAGGAAATCCAGCTCGCGCTCGGTGTAATCGTCCAATTTCACGTCATAGAGGCGGCTGTAGTCTTGCCCCATCAGGTTCTCAAGGTTCTTCACCTCCTCGATGAACGAGCGGCGCACGTAGGGTGCCAGATAGAAGTCAAATGCCGGAATGGCCTGTCCGCCGTGCATCTCGTTCTGGGCCGTCTCCATCGTGATGCAGGCGATGACGCCGGCCGTCTCGATGCGCTTTGCCGGACGCGACTCACCATGTCCGGCCATGTATCCCTGCTCGAGCACCTTGTCCAGCGGATGCTGCACACAGGTCAAGCTCTTGGTGGGATAATAGTCCTTGTCGTGGATGTGCAGGTAATTGCCCCGCACGGCCTCACGAGCCTCCTCGCTGAGCAGATAGTCATCGACAAAGGGCTTGGTGGTCTCACTGGCGAACTTCATCATCATGCCGGCAGGCGTGTCGGCATTCATGTTGGCGTTCTCGCGCGTGATATCATTATTCTTGGCATTGATGATTTCCAGGAACATGTCGCGCGTCTTGGCCTTGCGGGCCACGCTGCGGGCATGACGGTAATTGATATAGCATCGGGCCACCTCCTTGCGCGGGCTCTTCATCAGCTCGAGCTCCACCTGGTCCTGAATGTCCTCGACACTCATCTGGCTGCGGCCACGCTGGCCGATGCGGTCGGCAATGCGTTGAATGAGGCTCTCATCCTCACCAGCTTCGGTGGCGATCATCGCCTTGCGGATGGCGGCCTTGATTTTTTCCTCATTATAGCCGACGACGCGGCCATCACGTTTAAGTACGGTCTGAATCATACTTTTGAAAATCAAAATATTAAAGAAAAACCATTGCTATCGAAAGAAAAACCGGCTGAACCGGTTTGCGTTTGCAAAGGTAATATCCCCAGTTGAAACATCAAACAATTTTGGGAGTTTTTTTCAAATAATTTTCGTTTTGGAAAACTTTTTGGACTTATTAAAAATACAAAGTGTTGTATTTAAGCGATTTAAGAAAATTTTCGGGAAACTTTTTCAATAATTGGCATGATAAAAAATTATCAATTAAGAGATTAGAGGTTTTCTCTCATCATCCCTGTCAGGAGATACTTGGCCACGGTTTCACTGAGTGTCAGGCCATTGACGACAAGCGGGCGTGAATCCCGAGACAATGGGATTCCCGCCCGCCTATGTCAGGCCATGATTGCGGCTTAGTTATTCTGAAGGATCGTGTTGATCAGGCTGATGGCATCCGAGATATTGACCACGCCGCTCGCATCCACATCGGCATTGTCCATGTTGATGCTGCTGAAGTCATCGTTCACTATCGCGTTGATCATCAAGATGACGTCCGAGATATTGACCAAGCCATCCACGTTCACATCACCCAGGAGGCCGGCCGTGCCCACCTGATAGGTGAAGGCAGCCTTGGGCAGGAACTGGTTGAGCTCATTCTTATCACCGCTCCAGCTCTTGTAGCTCGACAAGCTGGAATTCCAGGAGGTCGTCTCGCCCAGGAAGAGGGTTGTCGCCGTCCATCCGGCGCCAATCACCTTCACCTCGACAGCGAGGTTCCCGCCCGTGTACTCGAAGGGGGTGTCGAGTTCAAATGCGATCTCGCTCTCGCCCTTGACGACAGTGGTGGTAGCCACGGCCGTGAGGTCGGTCAACGGTGCTGCCTCGGCAAACTCGCCCTGGTCGGTATTCTTCAACGAGAGCTGGAGTTCCACATTCTTCATGTTGATGGCCGCCTTGGTGAAGAAAGACAAGGCGACAATCTTGCCGTCCTTCATCCCGACGAGCTTCTCGGCAGGATAAATCATCTGGCCCCTGGTGTTGACATCATCGGCATAGACGCCGTTGAAGGGCACATACTGGTTGGTGGCAGTGCCGTCACACACGGTCAACAACGTGCCGTTCTCCAGTGCCGTGCCATTCAAGGGGACATCGAGGATGCCAGCCTCACCACAATCGATGTGGAGGAAGCCGTTGAACGTGCCTGCTGCCACCGGCTCAAAGGTCACAACGACCTCCTGGGTCATGCCCGGCTCGAGCAGTCCGCCCTCGGGAATGCTTGCTGCAAAGGGCGCATCGGCCGTCACCGCGGGCGTGAAAGCGTTCAGTCCGTTATTCCTCAAGATAACGGAATAGGAATCGCTCTCCCCGGCACGGATGGTGTTGAAATTCACATATCGGGGGCTCGTCTTGGCCGAATAGGCCGGAGTCTCACCATACTCAAAGGTCGTCTTGGGAGTGAACTCGCGATATTCATTGCCCTCGTCACCTGTGGTCAAGGAGCAGTGCCCCTGCTGATACAGGCCATAGAAATAGGTGAAGTTGTAGGCCCCGGACTCTCCAGCCACCTGCACATAGAAGTCGATGACGAGGTTTCCACCGCCATAGACGTAGGGCGTGTCAAAGTCAATGTCAATTACTTCCAGCCCCGGTCTCATCTCCACGAGAGCGACCTGGGTCAAGGTGGTATAGAAGCGGGTGCTGATGAAGGCAGTTTCTTCCACCTCGGTCATCGAGACCCTCAAGGCGCCACCGCTCATCTTGCACCCCTCATTGTTGACATAGAGGGTGATGCTCCTGATGGGCTGGCCCACCATTGCGGTGAGCTCACTGGCCGGATAAATCACTTGGCCCCTGGTTCCCGGCTCATTATAGCTTGCCGTGGGCAGGGGAACATAAGGCGACACTTGGGTCCCGTCAAACACGGTCACATTGTCGGCATGAGCCACACCCACACAGCACCAGATGGCAACAAGCGAGGCGAGCAAGAATCTAAGATTTCTGTTCATGTAATGATAGTAGTTGTTGATTAATTAATAATGTTTAAGCGGGGCAAAGGTACAATAATGTTTTCATTCTACTGAATAACGCACCCCCAAAAAAAGTGGAGACGCAATCATGCTTGCATCTCCACTTGTTGTCATGTGGTCGATGGATCGGCCACCGTCAGTTTTTTTTACTTCACAACCTTAACAGCGCTGGTGGTGCCGTCGGTGTAGGTGGTAACAACGATGGTCAGACCGTTGGCCTCGGTCATCTCCTGACCGGCCATGTTGAAGTAGCGTACGCCAGCAACCTGCTTGCCGCCAGCAACCTCGTTGATGCCGGTCATCTTGTCCAGAACGAACTCATAAGCGATCTCCTCGCTGGGGAGTTTGCCAGGAGCAACGGCATAAGCCTCAACGCGGTACTTGCCCTCGCCAGTGAAACTCAGCATCTCGGTGTACTCAGCCCACTCGGTCTCGGTGCCGTCGGGATAGATGACACGGTAGTAGATGGTGCTGGGCTCGGTCTCGTTGATCTCTACGAAGTAAGCGTAGATACCATCCTCGGTGTAACCGTTGAAGGTGGGAGCACCGGTCTTCTCGGTGGGATCAACAGGAGCAGCGGCAGGCTCATAGGTGAAGGTCACCTTGGGCAGGAAAGATACATTCCACTTCGAGGGAGTGGGGCTCCATGAACTCTGATACTGATAATAACTGTAGTAGTAGGGGGTGTTCTCACCATAGAAATAGGTCGTTGCCCAATCACCAACCTGGGTAACAAGTACCTGAATCATCAGGTTCTCGCCATCATACTGGAAGGGTTCATCAAAAGTGAACGACATCTCGGTATCACCTGCGTTGGGGGTAATTGAGCAAAGAGGGGTAACGCCATCAAGGGCTTGATAGTCCTCATAGTCGTTCTTGGTGGTCATTGCCATACCCAGTTCCAGCGTGGCATTAGAGAAATTGATACTCGGTGAGTAGAAGGTCACACCGGTGATCTTGCCACCAACCATGTCGGTCAGCATATCGCCAGAATAAATCATCTGGCCCATGGTGCCTTCAGTGTCTACGTACAGGCCGTAGATAGGTACATTGGTGCTGGTTGCTTCACCATCACAAACAGTCAAGGTTGCGGCCTGAGCGGCAAATGCCATAGCGGCCACAGCAATTAAAGTAAAGAATTTCTTCATAATAGAAACGTATTAAAAGTGAATAAAACAGTTATTGTCCTTTTTTCATGATTCAATGTAAGACACCGGTAATGGGGGTGCTTTGGATGTGCAAATATACATCATTTTTCAGTACTACAAAAAAAGTAGCAAGATTTTGCAACTTTTTACCGCTCAACTACGAAAAAAAGTAGAGACGCAAGATTTTGCGTCTCTACAATTCTTTTGCAATAGACCTAAAGCCTAAATGATTACTTCATCACCTTAACAGCGCTGGTGGTGCCGTCGGTGTAGGTGGTAACGACGATGGTCAGACCATTGGCCTGCTGCATCTCTTGGCCAGCCATGTTGAAGTAGCGA
>JBGUKK010000026.1:0-52656 GCA_045114435.1 Sodaliphilus sp. | reverse complement strand
GAAGCGGAAGGTCGTCTTGGTGTAGCCCGTGGTGGGAACGATACCGTCCTGATCGTAGAATGAACCGCTCAGGAAGAAGTTGTTGTTGGCGGTACCGCCGCTGACGCTCAGGTTGGTGTCCCAGATGATACCCGTGTCGAAGAAGTTCTTCAGGTTGTCATAGAAGGGAACATTGGCCTTGGGACCCCATGAGTTGTAGCTGTCGTCCTTGATGTCAAGACCAGTCCACTGGCCTGCATCGTTGTACATGTCGGTCATGTAACCGCGAACAAACTGGTTCTGGGTCTTGGGCAGATCCTTGACCGTCGAGGCAATCATCTTACCCGAGAAGCTCACCTCGGTGTGACCTTCCTTACCTTTCTTGGTGGTGATGATGACAACACCGTTGGCTGCGCGCGAACCATAGAGGGCCGATGCGGCAGGACCTTTCAGAATCGACATGTTGTCGATATCCTCGGGGTTGATATCCATCACACGGTTAGAAGAGGTGGTGGCACTGTTCATCATACCATCGAATGCGGAGTTACCCACAATACCTGCCGAGTTGTCGTAGATGACACCATCGACAACGAACAGCGGCTGAGAGTCGCGGTTCTCGGCAACAGAGGTACCACCACGCAGGATGATCTGGGCGCCCGAACCGGCGGCACCCGACGACTGGGTGATGTTCACACCAGCAATCTTACCCGACAGGGAGTTGATGGCGTTGGCGCTCTTGTTGCGCATCAGTTCCTCGGCCTTCAAGTCATCGACGGCATAACCCAGCGACTTCTTGTCCTTGCGGATACCGAGTGCGGTTACAACAACCTCGTCGAGGACCTGGTCATTGGCCTGCATGTCAATGTCCATGATGCCGCTGCCCACCGTCACCTCTATGGGCTTGCTGCCCACATAGGAAACGACGAGAACGTCACCTCGATTGGCGTTGATTGAATACTTGCCGTCAACATCGGTGGCGGTACCGCGGTTGGTACCCTTGACCTTGACGGTCGCGCCGATGAGAGGCTCACCTTGTGCGTCACGTATGACGCCAGAGACTTTGTTGGCCTGGGCCTCGGCTGTGAAACCCGTGCTGGGAAGTGATGTCATCCCAGCCGGTGCTCCGCAGGCAATTGCCAGTGCGGCCAACAGTGCTAATTGTTTTTTCATACGCACTTACTTTTAAATTTTTAAAAATTTGAAATTAAATGACTATTGTATTCTGTCCTTTTTCTTCAATTTTTACAACGACTTCATCATGTAGAGACGACAACCATTTGACAACAGTTGCTGCTTCTAACGACTTTTAAGTAGGCAAATTTGCAAACAAAAATTAACATGGCCAAATAAATAAGGAAAAAAATACACTTATGCCTACCGAAAACAATAGTTATCTTACTAAAAATTATGGGTTTTGTACAGATTTTTGAGGTTTTTAACGTTTGTGATTGTAAAATTGTTGTCCAGCATCGTCATGTCCAGCCCAAGCCTCCACTCCTTCCATCACCCAATCAACAAGGCAGGCCTGTAAAGAATCGCGTCTCTTTACAGGCCTGTCTCCCCCGATGAAAAACGGGTCACTGGTAATCGCGGATGCGCACATCGATGCCGCTGCCATCCAGCAGGCTGACCACTTGCTGGATGTCGGTCTGGCCATAGTGATAGGGGAACAGCACCGTGGGCTTGATCATCGTGGCGGCACGGGCACACTGCTCGGGCGTCATCGTGAAGGGCAGGTTACAGGGCAGGAAAGCCACGTCGATGTCCTTGATGGCAGACATCTCGGGGATGTCCTCGGTGTCACCGGCGACATAGATGCGCATGCCCTCGATGGTGAGCACAAAGCCGTTGTCGCGGCCCTTGGGATGGAACTGGAGCTTGTCGGGCGAGTTGTTGTAAGCCGGCACAGCGTCGACCGTCCAGCCCTCGGACAGCACGCGCGAGTCGCCATTGGCCATCACGTCACCCCTGCCGCCCAGCAGTTCGTGGCAGCGAGCATTGGTGATGAGCACCGTGCCAGGCTTGCTCAACTGGTTGATGGCCACCGAGTCCAGGTGGTCAAAGTGCTCATGGGTCACCAGGATGTAATCGGCCTGGGGCAGGGTGGAGTAGTCGGTCTCGGGCTTCACGGCAGTGGTCACAGGGTCCACATAGATCCACTTCTCACCCACCTGCATCCTGACGCTGCCGTGCTTGATACAATACATCTTCACCGTCGTGCCGCCCTCAGTCTTGAACACGTCACACCCCGGCTCCACATTCGGGTCACTCCCTTGCGCGGTGCAGCCGCACACCGCTCCAACAATCATCATTGCCATAACTAAAAATTTGATTTTCATTTGCTTGTTGATTAATTGTGAACTTGAGCCTCAAAGGTAAGCATTTTAGCTCAATTTCAGCGCATTCGTGGACAAAATGTCAAGCCAAGTAAACATTTGTTGACACAAAATGACGGTTTTTCGGGATTATTTTGTACCTTTGCGGCTTATAAACGCTAAAGTACTTGAAACTCATGAAGAAGTACGATGAACTCAAGGTGTACTGCAAGAACATCGGCGAGTATATCAGCATCGACGGCGGGGACACCCTCATCGACCTGTATGACACCATCAAGGGCCGGCTCGGCCTCAAGGGTGAAGCAGTGTGTGTGCTGGTCAACAACAAGGTTGAGGATCTTCAATATCCCGTCTTTTCTCCTAAACATGTTGAATTTCTTGATATTACCAACAACGCAGGATACCGCGTGATGACGCGTTCGCTGTGCATGGTGCTCTACAAGGCGCTCAACGACCTCTACCCAGGCAAGCGACTGTGCATACAGCACAGCATCAGCAACGGACATTATTGCCAGATCAAGCACGAGGAAAAGTTCCTGACGACCGAGGTGATTGACAACCTCAAGCAACGCATGAGCGAGATCATCGATGCCGACATTCCGTTCCTGAGGCGCGAGCGACTCACCACCGACGTCATCGAGATGTTCCGCAAGCAGGGGTTGAAGGACAAGGTGCGACTGCTGGAAAGTATCAACCAACTCTATACCGTCTATTACAAGCTGGACAACATCATCGACAGTTTCTTCGGACCTCTCGTTCCATCGACAGGACTGTTGAAGGTCTTTGACCTGATACCCTACGAGGAAGGAATGTTGCTGCTAGGGCCCGACCGCACCACAATCGACAAGGTGGTGCAATGGCAGCCTCAACCCAAGCTCTTCCAGGCTTTTACCGACTACATCAACTTCAACAAGATTATACGTCTGGGGGACGTCGGCGAACTCAACAGCGCTATCAAGGCAGGCTATGCCCCGCTGCTGATCAATGTCATGGAGGCACTGCACAACAAGCACTTCATACAGATTGCCGACGAGATCACACGACGATACAAGCAGGGTGGGGCACGAGTGGTGCTCATCGCCGGGCCGTCATCGAGCGGAAAGACCACATCGTCCAAGCGCCTGGCCATCCAGCTGCTCACCAACTGCATCGTCCCCAAGGTTGTGGAGCTGGACAATTACTTCATCAACCGTGACCGTACACCTCGGGACGAGTCGGGGGACTATGATTACGAGTCACTCTACGCTCTGGACCTGGAGCAGTTCAACAAGGATGTGACCGACCTGCTCGCCGGCAAGGAAGTGCCCATGCCCACCTACAACTTCAAGAAGGGTGAGCGAGAGTATCTGGGCAACACGCTCAAGCTTGAGGAGGGCGACATCCTCCTGCTCGAGGGCATTCACGGCCTGAACCCCGAGCTCACGCGACTCATACCAGAGAAGCAGAAGTTCCGAATCTTTGTCTCGGCACTGACAACACTGAGCATCGACGACCACAACTGGATTGGCACCTACGATAACCGACTGCTGCGACGCATCATCCGCGACTACCAGTATCGTGGCAGCAGCGCGCTGCAGACCATCCAGCGATGGCCCAGCGTGAGACGTGGCGAGAACAAGTGGATCATGCCTTTCCACGAGAACGCCGACGCCATGTTCAACTCATCACTGCTGTTTGAACTCTCGGCAATGAAGAATCACGCGCTGCCCATCCTGGAACAAGTGCCCAGCAGCACGCCCGAGTATGCCGAGGCATCACGACTGATAAAATTCTTGAACTACTTCGAGCCTCTGGACGAGAAAGACATTCCCAGCACGAGCTTGCTGCGTGAATTCCTGGGAGGAAGCAGCTTTCACTACTGACACCCGACTAAGTGGGCCCTGTTGTGATGTGCAACAGGGCCCACAACGTTATAACTATCAAAACATTAATAACTCCAATTTCATAAACCAAAATAATAGATGACTGAATTAACAGCAACCGCCGAGATGCAGAAAAGCCAGCAACCTCAATACAGGTCACTGGAAGAGTTCTGCGGCGACATACGTCGCATGGAGTCGCAGGGACAGGACGGCATAGCACTCTTCAACCAGGTGATCGCACAGGGACTGGCGCCTGACCTCATTGCTGAGGACGAGGTGCAACACAGTCGACGACTGGAACGCATCACCTCCGAAATCACACGACGCTTCCGACAGGAAGGGATGCGCGTGGTGCTCGTCGCCGGCCCTTCATGCTCAGGCAAGACAACAACGTCGCGTTTCCTCAACCACATGCTGCGCGACAACGGCATTCAGCCCTGTGTCATCTCACTTGACAACTATTTCCTCAACCTCGACCAGAGACCTCTTGACCCCAACGGAGAAATCGACTACGAGTCCTTCTACGGACTGGACGTGAAGCAGTTGGGACGAGACGTCACCAGCCTGCTCGCCGGTGACCAGGTGTCAATGCCAACCTATGACTACGTCAAGGGAGAGCGCACTTATCGCGGCAACACGCTCAAGCTCGAGAACAACAGCCTGCTCTTCCTCGAGGGACTGCACGCACTCAACCCACTGCTGATTCCCGACCTCGATGATGACCAGAAGTTCCGACTCTTTGTCACCGCACAAGCAACCATCTACTATGGCGAGAAAACCGGGCTCGAGGAGCACGACAACCGACTGCTCAGGCGCATCTACCGCGACTTCAACAGCCGCGGTGCCAGTGCCTTGCAGACCCTGCAGTGGTGGCCTGGTGTGCTGCGCGGCGAGAACCTCTGGATCCTGCCTTTTGCCAGCCATGCCGACGCCTGGTTCAACACATCGATGGTGTTTGAATTCTCGGCCATCAAGTCGCGCGTGTCACAGCTGCTCCAAGAGGTGCCCGAGAGCGAACCCGTGGAATACAAGATCGCGCAACGACTTGCAGCAGTACTGGACCGCATCGCCCCGCTCTCCCAGGAGGACTTCGCTGCCATCGCCCCCAAGCGACGCTTCCTCCTCTCCAACGAGGGCAAGTAACAGATCAAGATGATTAATTATTCAAGTTTCTAATGTAGCTGCGCCACTTTAGAAACTTGAAGGTTAAGGGTTAAAGGTTAAAGAGTTTTTATTTCTTACCTTACTTGGGGTTTTGGGAGCTTTTCCAGAATTGCTGACTTCAATTCATTAAACTTTAACCTTTAAACATTCAACAGTGAGCAAGTTAACAACTTGCGAAACTTAAGACAAATAAGAATCTGTGAAACTAGTCAGAATAGTGAAACTTGCATTAGTTATAGGGCCAGCATCTATTATATCATAGTCTAATGAAAAAAGCGGCGATTGCCGCTTTTTTCATTCCTCATCAGGGTCGCTGACGACTTGGAAATCCTTGTTCTCGTCCTCGTAGTCGCTCTCCCAGTATTCCTCACTCCATTGCTTGCCACCAGAGTCAACCATGCGGCCTCCAGCATCGGGAGCCTCTTCTTCCAGATCCTCGGCACCGAAGATGAAGTCATCCTCGGCCTGATCGCGATGACGGGCATCGAGGTCGTGGTGGGTCAAGGTCTCAGGAATCCGGTTGCGCTCATCGTTGATGGTGCGCCACAGCAGGTCCTTGAGTTCGGTCAATCCCATCTGGGCAACGCTCGAGATAAACACGCTGGGCACGTCCTCGGGTACCTCGGGACGCATCTGCTCGATGAGCTCCTCATCAAGCATGTCACACTTGGTGATGGCCAGCACACGGGGTTTCTCGACAAGGTCGGGATTGAAGGTCTCCAGCTCACGGCACAGGATGGCGTACTCCTTGCGGATGTCGTCGCTGTCGGCAGGCACCATGAACAACAGCACAGCGTTGCGCTCGATGTGGCGCAGGAAGCGCAGGCCCAGGCCGCGACCCTCGCTGGCACCCTCGATGATGCCGGGAATATCGGCCACGACAAACGACTGTTGACCTCGATAGGACACAATGCCCAGGTTGGGCTCCAACGTCGTGAACGGGTAATTGGCAATCTTGGGCTTGGCAGCGCTGATGACGCTCAGCAGGGTCGATTTGCCCGCATTGGGGAAGCCAACCAGGCCGACGTCGGCCAGCAATTTAAGTTCCAGGATGACTGCCTTCTCCACGCCCTTCTCGCCAGGCTGCGCAAAGCGTGGGGTCTGGCGCGTCGCTGTCTTGAAGTGCTGGTTGCCAAGGCCGCCGCGACCGCCTCGCAGCAGGCGAACAACCTGGCCGTCCTCGGTCACGTCACACAGGAACTGGCCCGTCTCGGCGTCATAGACCGCCGTGCCACACGGCACCTCGATGGTGCGGTCCTCGCCATCCTTGCCTGTACACTGGTTCTCGCCGCCCGACTGCCCGTCGGTGGCAAACACGTGGCGCTGATACTTCAGGTGGATGAGCGTCCACAGGTTGCGGTTACCCTTCAGGAAGATGTGCCCGCCGCGGCCGCCGTCGCCTCCGTCAGGACCGCCCTTGGGGACATACTTGGCACGATGCAGGTGGGCCGATCCGGCTCCTCCCTTGCCGCTGCGACACAGGATCTTCACATAGTCGATAAAATTGCTTTCTGCCATAACAATCTGAATTTTGGTGCAAAATTACAGATAATTCTCGGAATTCTCAGTAAATTTGCGCCCACAAACGCTTAAGACAACCAAACATGATACTTGATTCAATCACCTGGACCGCAAGTCCCAACCTGTTCAGCGCCGGCAGCATCACCGTGCGATGGTACGGCCTGATGTTCGCCATCGGATTCCTGGTGGGATATGAGATTGTGAACCGAATCTTTCGACACGAGGGAGCCAAGGAGAGCTGGGTGGGCAGCCTGTTTGTCTATGTGGTCGTGGCAACCATCCTGGGAGCCAGGCTGGGACACGTCTTCTTCTATGACTGGAGCTATTACAGCCAGCACTTGGGGGACATACCCAAGATATGGGAAGGAGGGCTGGCCAGCCATGGCGGCACGCTGGGCATTATCATCGCCGTGTGGATCTACAGCCGCTTCGTCACGCGCAAGCCCATCTTGTGGACACTGGACCGGCTCGCGGTCCCCGTGGGACTGGTGGCGGCACTCATCCGCATCGGCAACCTGATGAACCATGAGATCTATGGTGGAGAGACCTCAATGCCCTGGGGTTTCCGATTCGTGACCAATGTGAACCAGTGGATGCAGGGCGCCGACCCCGTATTCTCGGTTCCCAGTCATCCCACTCAGATCTATGAAGCGGCATTCTACCTGCTGACGTTTGCCCTGTGCATGACGATGTACTGGCGATGGCGTGCTCAGGAGAGGGAAGGACTGATACTCGGCGTGTTCATGCTCGGTATCTTTGTGCCTCGTTTCTTCATTGAGTACATCAAGAACGTGCAGGAGCCTTGGGAAATCGCCATGCGCTCCTCCTACGGCATCGACCAGGGACAACTGCTGAGCATCCCGTTCATCGTGTTGGGCATCTGTCTCATCGTCAGGGCGATGCGTAGGCCTCGCGTGCCACTGGAATATCCTGACCGCTTTGCCGACGAGAAGAAAAAATAAGAGGAATGGCCCGACTGCTGCTGTATCATTGCAATAAACTAATGACCTCATAGACGGCTGGGCGCAATGTTAACCTATCAATCTCAATGAATCATCACCACTATTTACTCATCGTGCTGGCAGCGGTGATGAGCTGCTGCACAACCAACCCATCCAAGCAGGATATGGACCTAGACAACATTTCACAGCAAGATGCCATCGTGAGCATCGACGACACGACCGTCAAGGGGCTCAGAATCTACTATCCACACTTCGGGCGCATCGATCTCGTCTGCGAGAAGATGCCATCCAAGCAGGACACCGACGTCATCTTCTGTGCCGAGGCGGCATTCACCCACGAACTACTCGATGAGTTTGCTCACAGCAACATCGACGGCGACCACGTCAGCGGAGGCAAGCGATACAAGGGCGCGAAGTGCTATGACAACAGCGGCGCGTTTGCATGGTTCAGCGACACCACATGGGAATTTGTTCACGGCGAGTACGGCGAACTGCTCGATAGTGTTGCTCAGGCTGGAGGCATGGGATTCGGACAAGCCCTCATCATCTATGACGGCGAGAGCATACGACCCTTGTGGAGAGACGGCGAGAACCAGTACCGAGCACTGTGCGAGAAAGACGGACGGCTGTGCATCGTCGATAGCCGCAAGAAGGTGGAATATGAGCAATTTGTCGACATGCTGGAGGCATTCGCACCACGTTATGCACTCTACATGGACATGGGTGCAGGATGGAACCACTCGTGGTGGCGCGACAGCAGGGGCAAGGTCCACGAGATCCACCCCTCAGCCGACAAGTCACGCTACTGCACCAACTGGATCACCTTCTACAAGTGAAGCACGCCAGCCGCATGGGTGGCCAGTATAATTAGCCTTTAAGCATTAAACAGTGAGCAAATTATCTACTTGAGAAACATAAGTAACGAGCCCACTTTGTAAAGTGGACTCAGTGAATGAAGATAACACAGGGGATGTGCCGCATGGCACATCCCCTGCTTGTTAAGCGATATAATCTGTTATGGATTACTCGGTAGGATCGTTGATGCTCTTGTAAGCGTCGTTGTAGTCGGTCTCGGCACGAGGAACGTCCCAAGTCCAGTTGTTCACCTCGTTAGGCTGGATGGTTACAGCAACTGCGGGATGAGCATTACCACCATGAGCCCAGTCGTGGCGCTCGATGGGCAGTTTCCAACGCTTGAAGTCACTCCACTGGAAGCCTTCGCCCCAGAGCTCAAGTGCACGGTAGTCGGCAATCTCGTTGAAGAGGGCCTGACCGGTCTTGCTGCAAGTGTAACCGGGGTTGCGACCCGAGTCGGCGTTCAGGCGAACGAGGGCCTCTTGGGCTGCGGAAGCATTGCCCAGGAAGTAGTTGCACTCGGCCTCGATAAGGAGCATCTCACTGGTGCGGATGTAGGGCAGATAACCAACGCCCGGCGTGTCAAACACGTAGAACTTCAAGTGAGCACCAAGGTGATAAATCTCTGAATCATAGGGCATTGACAGACCAGAAGCAGCATGCTCATGAACGTAGTTATAAGCCTTCATGTAAGCTTCCTCGTCGGTGATGATCCAGCGGGTACCATCGTTTGTGAGACCGATGTAACCTACAGTCTGGTCAACCTGTGCGGGATCGCTGCCATTGATACCCAGACCGCTCTCGGTCAAGAACAACGACTTGCGGAAGTCCTCATCAGGAATGCGGTTGATGAGCTCGCGGCCGATGGTACCGGCACCATTCTGAGTATTGGAAGCATAGTAGCCGTTGCAGCTGTACTGGGTACCGTAGCTCCAGTACCAGTTATTCTCGTCGGAGCTGCCATAGCTACCAAAGATCCACTCACTGGTGGGACGGCAGAAACCAGCTGCATAAGCCTCATTGTTCATCAGGGGATAACCCTGCTCGGCCAGCTTAGCGTGGTTCAGGGCAGTCTGATAATCCTCCTTGTAGAGGGCAGCGCGAGCATAGACAGCGTGAGCCACATTCAGGTTAGCGGTCCAGCAGTCAGAGGCTTTGCGGTCGATACCGCTCTCGTTGAACAGGGCAACAGCCTCGTCCAGGTCCTTGTAGATCTGGGTATAAACCTCGGCCATCGTCGAGGGAGCCAGTGAATTGGTGGACTCGTCAAGACGCAGGGGCAGACCCTCGGCAGCGCCGTTGTTAGAGTCTTTCCAACGCACGCAGTAGTAGTGGATCAGCTTCTCGTAGCTGTAGGCACGGAAGGTCAGGGCCGAAGCCTTGATGAACTTCTTGTCGGCCTCAGCACCCTCGGCATTGTCAATGCGGTTGATGATCACATTGGCCTGGGTGATGATCTGGTAGTAGTAATACCAAGCGTAGTTGTTGTAGATCGAACTGGTATTGGTGTGCATCGTCTGGTTGTGGATGTCGGCCCAACCCGATGCATACTCGTTGTAGTAGTAGTCCTGGCTGGGATAGTTCTCGTAGAGTCGCATGATGCAGTTTTCACCGCAGAAACCCTGACGATAGTTACCATGCTGGATGGTCATCGTCTTGGCAACGCCGTTCAATGCCTTGTAAGCATTATCAACGGTGGCAACAGCGGCAGCATCACTGATCGACTCGGTAGGTACCGTTTCGAGATAATCTTTGCCACAAGAGGTCGTAACCAATGTAGCACCGACCAGCAGACCGCTCAATAAAATTCTATTTATATACTTTTTCATAATGATTATCATTTACAAAATTAAATAATATTGATTGACTGATTATCAGAATTGGAGTTGCAAACCGAAGTTGAATACACGAGCGGTAACATAGGTGTCGTCATAACCACCACTGAAGTTGAACTGGGGATTCAGACCCTTGCGAGAGGTGAATGTAGCCAGGTTCTCAACACCGGTGGTGAGGGTAAGACCCTGCAGACCAATCTTGTTCATCAGCAACTTGGGCAGGCTGTAGCTCAAGGTGATGTTCTTCACTACAAAGTAGGAAGCACTGGTGAGCCAGCGGTCACTGGTAGCGTTGTTGTAGGTGCTGTACTGGAAGTCAACCTGAGGAATACCATTGGGATCAATGCGGTTGGGTGAAGTCTCGGTCATGCCAGCGGGAACGCCGTTCCATGACTTGGACAGGTCGCAGTGGTTAGCACTTGCCGACGAAGCGGTGTTGGTCGACATCAGGGTCTGATAAGAACCGTCATAAACCTTACCACCCAGGCTATAGGTGAACAGGGCGTTCAGAGCAAAGCCCTTGTACTGCATGATGGAGTTCAATGAACCATAGAACCAGGGGTGAGCACTGCCAGCCCAATCACGCTTACCGTAGCTGCCGGGCATGGTGGTGTAGGTCTCACCGTTGATTTCAACAGCTGCACCAGCAGCGATAGCGCGATCCTTCATGTCGGGATCCAGAGTGTACAGCGAGCGACCGGTCATCTGGTCAACACCCTCAAAGTGATAGGTGTAGAACTCGTAGGGGTCATGACCCTCAGAGTAGTTCTGCTGGCCATGCAGGATGTCCTTGCCGTCAGGCAGCTTCTTGATCTTGCTCTTCATGAAGGTGCCCTCGGTACCCAGGTTCCAAGTGAAGTCCTTGGTGCGAACGATATCAGCATTCAGCGAGATCTCAATACCACGGTTGGAGATGGTACCGATGTTCTTGTAGATGCTCATGTTGAGTGCATCAGCCCAAACGAATGAACCAGCCGACAGGGGCAAGGGAACAGCAAACAACAGGTCCTTGTTGCGCTTGTCAAACAGAACGACGTTGAAGTTGAGGCGGTCAAACACGCGACCCTCGATACCGAAGTCGATGTTCTGGCAGGTCTCCCACTTGATATCGTTGGCCGAGAGGCTCTGCTTCATGAAGGCAGCGCTACCGGCGTTCTTCTCAATGTAATACAGGGCCTGATATGCATACAGGCTTACACCCATATTGTTACCAGTCTCACCATAGGAAGCGCGAACACGAAGCTCATCCAGCCACTTCACATCCTGCAGGAAGTTCTCCTTCTTAATGTTCCAGTTCACACCGAACGAGAAGAAGTTACCCCAGCGGTTGTCCTTAGAGAAACGTGAGGAACCATCACGACGGAACGAGAAGTCAGCAAAGTATTTCTCGTGATAGTTGTAACGGGCACGACCCAGGTAGGATTCGGTCTTATCCTCATCATCTGAACCCTGGAAGTAGGAGTTGGTCTGGAAGTTACCGGGGGTGTAGATACCATCGGCAGCCGAACCAGTGTTCATGCCGTAAGCTGAACGGCTGTTGTAGTCATAGTTCTCATGAGCAAGCATGACGTCGATGTGGTGAACATCAAAGTCGCGAGACCAGTTCAGGATTTCCTGAGCGGTGCGGGTGTTGTACTCATAGGCATAGCTGGTCAAACGACCACCATTGGTAGCACCATCACCAATGAACGGGTTGTTGTAATGACGGCGATTGGTGTTGGAGTGCATGAAGTCGGCCTTCAAGGTCAGCGAGAAGCCGTAGGGCAAGGTGAAGGTACCATAAGCCATACCCTCAACTACGGCGCGGCGACGACGGTCGAAGTCGTTGCGCAGCTCATAGGCGATGTTGCGGTTAGTCAGGTAGGATGACTCCGTATCATAGATGGGATCACCGTTGTCATCAAGCAGCAGGGCACCATCCACATCGTGCATGTAGTAAGGATAAACGGGGGCCATGTAACGAGCGGTGTAGAACGGGTTGGCATAGTAGCTACTGGTCGCATTATCATTGAAGTTGCGGGTAGCATAAGTGCCGCTCAAGTTCACACCAGCCTTGAACCAATCATTGGGGGTGAAGTTGGAGTTGATACGGCCAGTGAAACGCTCATAGGCGCTGGACTGGATGTAACCCTGCTCGTTGGTGTAACCAGCAGAAGCATACACGTTGTACTTCTCACCACCGGCGTTGCCCGAGAGGCTGTAGTCCTGACGATAACCGGTGCGCTCAACTGCCTCTTCCCAATCCAGGTCGGTATAACCGGGACGAACGTTGGCAACGAGCTTGCCGTTAGCGTCAAACAGACTCGTCGAAGCAGCATCATAGATGTTGCGCTTCACATAGTCGCTGATCAGGTGATCGCTGGCATACTTCATAGCGTCGGCCTCGCTCAGGTGCATGCTACCGTTCATGGCGAAGTTCTTCATGGCGATCCATGAGGTCTCCATCCACTGGTCGGCCTTCATGCGGTCATACTCAGCAATACCGCGCTTGTACATACCCTGATTGATGCGCAACGTAACGGTCGGCTTGTTGGTATAGCTACCCTTCTTGGTAGTGATCAGCACAACACCATTTGCAGCACGGTTACCATACAGGGCAGCCGAGGCAGCGTCCTTCAAGACACTCATGCTCTCGATGTCGACGGGGTTGATCTCGGCGATGTTACCATCAAATGCCACACCATCAACAACATACAGAGGAGTGCTCGAACCAGTGATACTGCCGATACCACGGATGCGGATGTTGGGAGCAGCACCAGGCTCACCATAGGTGTTGTTCACCTGGATACCAGGAGTGCTACCCTCAAGAGCGGCAGTAACAGAGGAACCGATGCGGTCCTTGATCTTCTTCTCGTCAACTACCGAGATTGAACCGGTAATCGACTGACGCTTTGCGCTACCGTAAGCAACAACAACAACCTCATCAAGGTTTTGACCTGAGTCAGACAGCTTGATGATCATGTTGTTGGATACCTCTACCTGACGAGTGGCGTAGCCAATGTAAGAAACATTGACATATTTCACGTGGTCAGGCAATACCAGCGTGAAATGACCATCCAAATCAGTTGCAGTGCCACGATTCACTCCCTCACCCTGCACAGTTGCGCCGAGGAGAGGCTCACCACTGACTGCATCCAATACTTGCCCGCTTACAGTGCGGTCGGCATACGCCGAGAGTGCCATGAAGCACGTCGCAAACAATAAAAGAAATAGCTTCTTCATAAAATAGTGATGTTTATTAATTAATATAATTAGTAAAAATGTTTTTGAAATCATCAGTTTGTAAGGTCTCGAAGGTACTCTTTAAGTAGTTGCTATCGAAAATTTACAAGTATGCAAAACTAGATAAAAAATGTGAAACAGGCATTATAAATGGAAGATTTTAACTAAAACCCATTGTTTTCTAGCTTTTTGAATAATTTATAAATAAATTGTAAAAATATCATTTATTTATGATTTTTTGTTTTTAAACAATTTATTATCAATATTTTATTTATAAAATAATAAAATAATCAGCAAAATCAGTTTCTTGATATTTAATGTTAAAAACAACACCCTTTAACATTCTGATTTTAACTAAAAATGACAGTAAAAAAGACTTTTTACACTCTTTTTTCGGGCTTTTTAAAGGCAATCGGCACTTGTTAATAACTTTTTTCCTACTGTTTGAGCCTCATTTTCTCAAACAGATGCCACATCACGATGGCTGCACAACATGAGATGTTCAACGAGTGCTTGGTACCCTCTTGTGGAACCTCGACACACATGTCACTGCTGTCTATCACCTCCTGAGAGACTCCCTTCACCTCATTGCCCAGCACGATGGCAAGACGACGACCATCGTCAACACTGAAACGCTCCAGACTGACGCTATCATGCACCTGCTCGATACTGCAAATCGTGTAACCTGAAGATTTCAACTCTTGAATTGCCGACAGCGTAGTGGGATAATATTTCCACAGGACGGCGTCCTCGGCTCCCAGGGCCGTCTTGTGAATCTCGGACTTGGGAGGCTGGGGCGTGATACCGCACAGGCAGATGCGCTCTATCAGGAATGCATCGGCAGTGCGGAATACCGATCCCACGTTCATCTCACTGCGCACATTGTCAAGAACCAGAGTGACAGGCATTTTTGTCACTTGCCTGTAGTCGTCAACATCGAGGCGATGCAGTTCAACCATTGATTTTTTAAGAGCCATTCCTTAATATATTGTTGACTTGAATTCGTTAATAATTTCACCACAAATATAGTACATTTTGGTGAGAATAAAAAAACGGATAACTAAAAGCGGATAACACCATGCAACCATCGTTGAAGATGAGTCAGGTCGAAGACTTACACAGAACGTTTTGGCACAGTCTCTAAATTGAGTTGATGACAGTGGATCACAACCTGTCAATAACCCTGTTAATAGCTGTTGAAAACTGTTTTAAAAAAATCAATAAAAAATGCTTGACAATTTCAAATCAATGTGGCTTATCCATATTTTTTAATCAGCCAAAAAAGTTAGCCAAAATATTTTATTGTGCTTTAAACATGGTTTTCATCATCTATTGACATAAAAATCGGGAAGATTTTATTAACTTTGCAGGTTGTTTACACCCTGTTAATAAAGTGGCAAAACCATTAGCAGTCAACAAATAGGATTGTCAATAAACTATTGATAACTCAATTCAGGCGTTGATAAGATGGAAAGCGAGAAAATGAGGCAAATAGTTTTCAACACAATTGACAGGCATAATAGTTGTAGTTAAAATTAAAGTTTTAAAAAATTAAAAATTAAACAATATATAATATGAATGTTGAAAAAGGCTATGTCGATGAGCCGATAGAGGAGGGCATCGACCTGCGTCAAGAAATTCTGCGCTTGAAGAAGGAGCGCAAGGCCGTCATTATGGCACATTACTACCAGCGTGAGGAAATCCAGCAGCTGGCCGACCACATCGGCGATAGCCTGGCACTGGCTCAAATGGCTGCCAAGACAGATGCACCGGTTATCGTGCTCTGTGGTGTACACTTCATGGGAGAGACAGCCAAGATACTGTGTCCTGACAAGACGGTTATCGTGCCCGACCTGAGCGCAGGATGCTCGCTGGCCGACAGCTGTCCGGCCGACGAGTTTGAGCGTTTTGTCAACGAGCATCCCGATCACACGGTCATCAGCTATGTCAACACCAGCGCCGCCGTCAAGGCTGTCACCGACGTGGTAGTCACTTCGTCCAATGCCAAGGAGATTGTCGGCAGCTTGCCCGAGGATGAGAAAATCATCTTCGGACCTGACCGCAATCTGGGTAACTACATCAACAGCATCACGGGACGTGAAATGCTGCTGTGGGACGGAGCCTGCCATGTGCATGAGAAGTTCAGTGCAGCCAAGCTCGCCGAACTCAAGCGGGAGCATCCCGCAGCCAAGGTGCTCGTGCATCCCGAGTGCCCAAAGCCCGTGCGCATCATGGCCGACAAGGTGGGCTCAACCCAGGCTTTGCTCAACTTCGCGGTCGATGACGAGAGCCAGGAGTTCATCGTCTGCACCGAGAGCGGCATCCTCTTTGAGATGCAGCGACGCTGCCCCGAGAAGACGTTCATTCCTGCTCCGCCCGAGGATGGCACGTGTGCTTGCAACGAGTGTGAATACATGAAGTTGATCACGCTCGAGAAACTCTACAATTCGCTCAAGTTCATGGCACCAGAGATTCAGGTGGATGACGATATTGCCGAGCGTGCAGTCAATCCCATTCAGCGCATGCTCGACATCTCGCGTGAGCTGGGAATCATCAAGTAGATAATAGGTACAAGTAATTAACCATCATTTAATGTATATATGAAAAAGATTGGATTTTTATCATTATTAATTATATTTTAATGTATTGAACATTATGGCACAGAATGTTTATGACTTCACTGTGAAGGATCGTCGTGGAAACGACGTGTCGTTAAACGAATATAAGGGTAAAGTGCTGCTCATCGTCAACACGGCGACGCGTTGCGGCTTCACTCCCCAATACGAGGAGCTCGAGGCACTCTACAAGAATTATAAGGATCAGGGGCTGGAGATTCTCGATTTCCCGTGCAACCAGTTTGGTGAGCAGGCTCCTGGCACGGAGGAGGAGATTCACCAGTTCTGCACACTGAATTTCGGCACCGAGTTTCCGCAATTCAAGAAAATCGAAGTCAACGGCGAGAATGCGTCACCGTTGTTTACCTTCCTGAAGTCTCAGCAGGGATTCAAGGGTTTTGACCTGGAACACAAGATTGGCGCCTTGCTCGACAAGATGCTCTCCGAGGCCGACCCCGACTATGCCAGCAAGCCCGACATCAAGTGGAACTTCACCAAGTTCCTTATCGATCGTGAAGGCAATGTGGTGGAGCGATACGAGCCCACAACCGATTGCAAGGTCATCGAGGAAGCCATCAAGAATTTACTCTAAATATTAAAATACCAAACTCATAAATGGACTATAACTATAAAGAAATAGAGAAAAAGTGGCAACAATACTGGCGTGAACATCACACCTACAAGTGCGACATTGACAATAATCGACCTAAATACTATGTGCTCGATATGTTCCCCTATCCGTCGGGAGCAGGTCTGCACGTGGGACATCCGCTCGGATACATTGCCAGCGACATTTACGCTCGATACAAGCGGTTGAAGGGATTCAATGTGCTGCACCCCATGGGATATGATGCCTATGGATTGCCTGCCGAGCAGTATGCCATACAGACGGGCCAACATCCCGAAATCACCACCAACGAGAACATCGCTCGCTATCGTGAGCAGCTCGACAAGATTGGATTCTGCTATGACTGGGACCGGGAGGTGCGCACTTGCGACCCCAAGTACTACAAGTGGACGCAGTGGGCTTTCCTGCAGATGTTCAAGAGCTACTACAATACCGAGCTCGACAAGGCACGACCCATCGATGAGCTGGTGGCTCACTTCGAGAAACATGGTACCGAGGGCTGTAATGCCTATACCAACACTACCGACGTGTTCACAGCCGACGAGTGGAACGCGATGACCACGATTCAGCGCAATGACGTGCTCATGAACTACCGCATCGCCTATCTGGGGAACACGATGGTGAACTGGTGCCCCAAGTTGGGAACTGTGCTGGCCAACGACGAGGTGAGCGAGGGTGTGTCGGTGCGTGGCGGATTTCCCGTCGAGCAGAAGATGATGAGGCAATGGTGCCTGCGCGTGTCGGCCTATGCCGGACGACTGTTGCGGGATCTCGAGACGGTGGACTGGACCGAGTCTATCAAGGAGACGCAACGCAACTGGATTGGATACAGCGAGGGTGCTGAGATGACATTCCCCATCGCCGACAGCGACAAGAGCCTGTTGATATTCACCACCAGGGCCGACACCATCTTCGGTGTCACCTTCATGGTGCTGGCACCCGAGAGCATCTATGTCGACGATGTGGTGACAGCCAGCCAGCGGGCAGCTGTCGAGGCCTATCTCGACGAGGTGAAGCACAAGACCGAGCGCGAGCGCATGATTGAGAAGAAGGTGAGTGGCGTGTTCACCGGCAGCTATGCCGTCAATCCCATCACTGGCAAGAATATACCTATATATATAAGTGACTATGTGCTGGCTGGATACGGCACGGGTGCCATCATGGCAGTTCCAGCACATGACAGCCGCGACTATGCCTTTGCCAAGCACTTTGACCTGCCCATCATTCCGTTGATTGAGGGTGCCGATATCAGTGAGGAGAGTTTTGACGCCAAGGAGGGTATCATGGCCAACTCGTCTAACGACCGACTGCAGCTCAACGGTCTGCAGGTCAAGCAGGCCATTGCCAAGACCAAGCAATATATCGAGGAGGCTGGCATCGGCCACGTGAAGGTGAACTACCGCTTGAGGGACGCCATCTTCAGCCGTCAGCGCTACTGGGGCGAGCCGTTCCCCATCTATTATGATGAGAATAACCAGCCGCAGCCTCTCGATGAGAGCCTGTTGCCGCTGCAACTGCCCGAGGTGGACAAGTTTCTCCCCACCGAGACAGGTGAACCGCCCCTGGGACGGGCCAAGAACTGGGTCACCGACGACGGTCATCCCCTGGAGTTGAATACCATGCCGGGATTTGCTGGTTCGTCGGCCTACTATCTGCGATATATGGATCCGCACAACGACGAGGCCCTTGTTTCGCGAGAGGCCGATGATTACTGGCGACAGGTCGACCTCTATGTGGGTGGTACAGAGCATGCCACGGGACACTTGATCTATAGCCGTTTCTGGAACAAGTTCCTCTATGACTATGGATATGTGTGTGAGGCTGAGCCTTTCCGCAAACTGGTTAATCAGGGTATGATTCAGGGTCGCAGCAACTTTGTTTACCGCATCAAGGACACCAACACGTTTGTATCATTTAATCTCAAGAAGGATTATGACGTCACGCCCATCCATGTCGATGTGAACATCGTTGATAAGGATGCCCTCGATATCGAGAAATTCCGACTGTGGCGCCCCGAGTTCCAGAATGCTGAGTTCATCCTCGAGAATGGCAAGTACATCTGCGGCTGGGCCATTGAGAAGATGTCCAAGTCGATGTTTAATGTGGTCAATCCTGATGACATTGTCGATGACTATGGTGCCGACACGTTGCGCCTCTACGAGATGTTCCTGGGACCTGTCGAGGCCAGCAAGCCTTGGGACACCAACGGCATCGATGGCGTGAATCGTTTCCTCAAGCGACTGTGGGCTCTTTTCTTCAAGGGTGACGAGATGCAGCTCAATGATGAGAAACCGAGTGCCGATGCTCTCAAGTCGGTGCACAAGCTCATCAAGAAGGTGAGTGGAGACATCGAGTCATTCAGTTACAACACGTCGGTAGCTGCCTTCATGATCTGTGTCAACGAGTTGACCGCCATGAAGTGCCGTTCGCGTGAGGTGTATGAACCGCTCGTGGTATTGCTGGCACCTTTCGCACCCCACATTGCCGAGGAATTGTGGCATGTGCTCGGCCACGATACCACCGTCTGTGATGCACAGTGGCCCACCTGGAACGAGGATTACCTGAAAGAATCGACAGTGAACTATGGTGTATCGTTCAACGGCAAGAGCCGCTACACCATCGAGGTTCAAGCCGATGCCGACGAGGAAGAGGTGAAACGTATCGCACTGGCCGATGCTGGTGCTGAGCGTTGGCTTGCAGGCAAGGAGCCGCGCAAGATCATCTTCGTCAAGAACAAGCTGGTCAACATTGTCGTCTGACATGTAAAAATTAATTTCAAGTTTATAAAGTGGCTATGTCACTTTATAAACTTGAAGGTTAAGGGTTAAAGGTTAATTGGTTAGAGATATTTTATTTCTTACCTTACTTGGGATTTTGGAATTTTTTTCAGAATTGCCGTGTGTAATTCATTAACCTCTAACCCTTAACCATTAAACAGATAACAAGCTAAAACTTGAGAAATTCAAGTGATTTAAAGATGAAAAAGATAGTTTTTGCCACCAACAACGCCCACAAGTTGCAGGAGTTGCGCCAGATGATCGGCGACCGATATGAGGTGTGCGGACTTGCCGACATCGGTTGCCACGAGGACATCCCCGAGACGGCCGATGTCATCGAGGACAATGCGCTGATGAAGGCTCGTTATGTCAAGGAGCATTACGGATTGGATTGTTTCAGCGACGACACGGGGCTCGAAATTGATGCACTGAATGGTGAACCGGGTGTGCATTCAGCACGTTACGCCGGTCCGGGTCATGACAGCGAGGCCAACATAGATAAAGTGTTGACCAAATTGCAGGGAGTCACTGAGCGCACGGCGCGTTTCCGCACTGCCATCGCACTCTTGTTGGGTGATGAGGTACACATGTTTGAGGGACAGGTCGAGGGGGTGATTCTGACAGAGAGACACGGTACGGGTGGTTTCGGATACGACAGCATCTTCAGGCCACTGGAGGGCGACGGGAGCACCTTTGCTCAGATGTCGCCCGAGGATAAGAACCGCATCAGCCATCGGGGACGGGCTGTCGCACGACTTGTCGATTTTCTCGCTTCACTGGATTGACCTAAGTTTCAGTATATCTTATAATTACTATTATCTCCGATACTATATCTTTTGCAATAGTTTTTTTCAAAAAATATTTGCAAAAGAAAAAATGTTGTATCTTTGCACCTGGATGATAAAAAGCCTTGATCATATTTGGTGTTTGATGCTCGCTCTGATAGGACTCTTGACGAGTTGTCATGAGAATCATGGCTACGACAGCAGGTTAGTGGCTGCCGACAGCTTGATGTATGACAATTTCGAGGAGGCTCTTGACAGGTTGTCAATGATTAATCGCAACAAGCTCACTAACAACGGGGACAGGGCTTACTACTCATTGCTCATCACTCAGGCACGCTACTTGAACTATGTCACAATCACAAGTTCCGACGAAATCAATGCGGCCATCAATTACTATGAGCAGGAAAGCCAGGAGCATGAGAAACTCACGCGTTCCTATTTATATAAAGGTGCTGTCATGGAGGATATGGGAGTTCCTGACACGGCGATGATCTACTACAAGCGTGCCGAAATCACGGCGGCCCCTGGCGACGACTTCAACCGTGGGTACGCGAGGTTGAGGATGGGGAAACTCTATGCCAATCATCACTCCACCGACGGACGTGACATCGAGAAGATGGAAAAAGCGCTGGAATCCTTCAGGAGATGCAATGACACTCATTATCAGATCATCTGCTTGAAGGAATTGGGGGCAATGTATTACTGGACGGAGCTGAATAAGGCCGAGAAAATTCTGCAGGAGGCCATCACGCTCGCCAGCCAGGAGCATGACACAGCTAACGTGATCAACGCTACCAATAATCTCGCCATGGCCTATTACAATAGCCATGACTACGTGAGGGCATACAAGCAGTTACAACAGATCAAGTCGCTGAATATGTTGGGGTTGAATGATAATGTGTACACCACGTTTGCCAGCGTTTATGCGCTGCTGGGGAAACCCGATTCGGCACAACTTTTTCTGCAATACATCGATCATGATATCCTCAAGAACTCTCCATACTTGTCCAATTACATCGAAGCATTGAGCAATATCGCCAAGGCACAGGGTAACATGACCGACTATTACAAACTTAGCCTACAATGTGATAGCCTCACATTCAGGGACTTAAAGGATCCCGAAATTGTCAAGCTCATGTATGCCGAGATTGATACTGAGAAGCAGCATGAAGAGAACGTGGCGCGCCAACAGGCACGCAGGAACAGGGCTGTCACCGTTGCCGTGCTTGCCGTCATCATGTCATTACTCGCACTGGCAATCCTCTTCTACCGCAGGTCACACCGCTATGATAAACTGGTGATGGAGTTGAAGGATCAGTCTCATAGCCAGATGAAAGATTTGACGGGCATGCAGCAGAACATCAGCGAGATGCAGATCAATGATGAGCGGCTCAAGAGCTTCATTTCTTCACACATGGAAATGATGCGCGAGATGATTGATGCTTGCTATCATGAGCCCAATAACCGCATTGCCGAGAACATGAAGCGCATCGTCAAGTTTCAGGACAGCAATCGCGACAATTGGGTGAAACTCTATGACTACATCGACATGGAGCACAATAACATCATGTCGCGAACGCGAGAGCAGTATCCACAGCTTGGCGACAAGGACCTCTTGCTGCTTGCCCTCACATGCATGGGATACTCCTATATTCAGACCGCCATCATCATGGGTTACTCCAATGCCACCAGCGTGAGCGTCATCAAGCAGCGACTGGCCAAAAAGATGGGACTGGATTGCACGCTCAACGAGTACATCGAGCGCAACGCCAACGTGAAGAAGAAATGACCATAGCCTGATTACCCCCCCTTTTTCTCCCTAAAAACGGGGTTACGGGATTTGTATTAGAAAAAAAATATTAACATCTTGATATACAGATGCATAAAGTTGCTGTGTATTACGAAAAAATTTGGCAATTTCAATAATTGATAGTAATTTTGCATCGTGAATCTAAACATTCTCTTGTAAAATCTAAACATACTGAATTTATGAAACGTATTTATACTACTATAATACTGGCTCTCATCTGCACCATGGTTGCAGGAGCACAGGGAAGGCCAAATATCAGCCACCAGTCTACAGGACGTGACCGCGTGGAATTTTTTGTCCAGCGCGCACCGCTGATCACCTATAACGACGTGAACCAGCAATTGACAGTCGCGAGCTTTAATGACGTTGATAATTTTGAGTTGACCATCACATCGATGGCAACACATCAAGTGGAACTACAGGAAGTGTATGAGGGTGCATCGGCAACGATCAATGTCTCATTCCTGAATAACGATGGGGTCTATCTCATCGACTATGTTGCCTCCGATGGTACTTACACAACCGAGTTTGTGAAATCATCCGCATGGGTCGACCCATCGGCAAGTACCAAGGGGAATGTGTTTAACGCCATCTCCAGTTGGGGCGAATTTGATTTATTGAATTTGAAATAAGAGAAATGTTTAGATTTTAAATAATTAGGTATTCCTTAAATTGAGAGAAACACACATCATCCAAACTGCTGCCCGCTGTGACATTAGCGGGCGGTTGTTTTTTATATCAAGTTTCTAAAGTGGCGCAGCTACATTAAATACTTGAAGGTTAAAGGTTAAAGGTTAAGGGTTAAAGGTTAAAGGTTAAGGGTTAAGGGTTGAAGAATTTTTTCTTGTCTTACTGTTTAATTTGGAAACTTGTTCAGATTCACTGACGGCAATTCATTAAACTTTAAACAGTGAGCAAGTTGACAACTTGTTGCGAGGGACAGAAGATAAGGTTAATGCCACTAGCCTGGGATAGGGCAGCGGTTGAGTGTGAGTCGTTGTCGGCATCGTTATTGCTTTTTTGCCAAAATTCACATTCGTTATCACACCTATGTGAAAAATAATGGCTACTTTTGCAAGTTGTAATGCGGCAAAATTACAACCCCACACTAACAACCAATAGACAAACACAATAGATAGCAGATGATCAACCTGAGTGTAAATATCAACAAGATAGCAACCTTGCGCAACGCTCGTGGAGGCAATGTGCCCGACGTGTTGCGCGTGGCCATGGATTGTGAACGATTTGGTGCCAATGGCATCACTGTTCATCCTCGTCCCGACGAGCGACACATCCGGCGCAGAGACGTCTTTGACTTGCGGCCGCTGGTGCGCACCGAGTTCAACATCGAGGGATACCCAAGCGAGCAATTCATGGAACTGGTGCTCGCCGTGAGGCCCACACAGGCCACTCTGGTACCCGATGCACCCAATGTGCTCACCTCGTCGGCTGGATGGGAGATTGAGCCCAACTTGGAATTCCTCACGGGGATAGTGGACCGACTGAAGGAAGCTGGCATTCGCTCCAGCATCTTTGTGGGTACCGACGTTGACAATATCCGGGCAGCAGCACGCACCGGCGCCGACCGTGTAGAACTTTATACCGGACCCTACGCCGAGGAGTTTGATGCCGATCCTGAGCGAGCTGTCGCTCCATTTACCGAGGCGGCAGCGGCAGCCCATAGCGTGGGACTGGGACTCAACGCGGGGCATGACTTGAGCTTGCACAATCTTGAGTTCTTCCAGCATCATGTGCCTCACTTGGCTGAAGTCTCCATCGGACATGCTCTCATCAGCGATGCCCTCTACCTGGGGCTCGAGGCAACGATCAAGGCTTACAAGGACTGCCTAAAATAAATATGGCCATTTCACGTTAATTGATTAAATAGCAATAACCAAAAAAATAACGAATAGATTTCTTTGATTATGTCAACCCTCAACATGATTCTTGCTTTACTGCCTGCCGATACGATGCAGCAGACGATAAACAACGTACAGGATTCTATTGACACTGTTGCTCAGGGTATTAGCGATACCGTTGCTGCCGCAGCAGCGGCAACTGCACCCGTTGCCGAAGCCGCCGAGCCTGTTGTCAGGGAATTGTCGGTATGGGAACTCACCAAGTCGGGTGGACCGCTCATGATTGTGCTGGCACTGCTGGCGGTAGTGAGCATCTACATCTTCTTTGAGCGCTTGTTCGCCATCAACCGTGCTAACCGTCAGGACCGCACATTCATGGACCGCATCAAGGACCTCATCCATCGTGGAGACGTGGATCAGGCCCTCAAGCTCTGCCAGGATACCAATACCCCCTATTCGCGCATGATTGAGAAGGGTGTGTCACGCATCGGCCGACCGATGAACGACGTGCTCGTTTCAATCGAGAACGTGGGCAACATGGAGATTGCCAAGCTCGAGAAGGGATTCAACTGGCTGGCGACAACGGCAGCCGGCGCTCCCATGATCGGTTTCCTCGGCACTGTGCTGGGTATGGTGGATGCCTTCTTCCAGATTGCCAGCGCAGGAAACAACAGCAGCGTCAGCATCATTGCCAGCGGTATCTACCAAGCTCTGGTAACCACCGTCGCTGGTCTGATTGTGGGTATTGTTGCACTGTTTGCCTACAACTATCTCAACTCGCGAGTCAACAAGGTGATGAACAAGCTCGAGGGCAAGACGATGGAGTTTATGGACCTGCTCAATGAGCCGGCAAAGTAAAATAATGTAGGTTTAAGGTTTTAAGCGTTTAGCCGAAGACTGATAACTGAAAAACTGATAACTGAATCATGGCACTCAAGAGACAACATAACACCTTGTCGATGTTCAGCATGGCATCGATGACCGACATCATCTTCCTGCTGCTCATCTTCTTTATGGTCACATCGACGTTTGTCTTCCCATCGGCTCTCGAGGTGAACCTGCCGCAGAGCAGCGAGCAGACGGCCATCAAGCCTTCGACGCGCATCTATGTGGACAAGGACCTCAACATGTATGCCACCGAGACGACCGATAATGGCGAGAGCGACCTGCACCCGATTGCTCCCGAGCAGCTCGAGGGATTCATGCAGGCTCTCAAGATGGGTAACCCTAACGAGTTTGTCGCTGTCTATGCCGATGAGGAAGTCAACTACGGCAAGATTGTGGAGATTCTCGACAAGGGTTCGAAGCAGGGCGTCAAGATCGTTCTTGCCACCAAGCCCAGCGAGGGTCCCAACGCAGCAGCAACGGCAGGGGAGACTGAATCCCTGCCTGTGGTCGATGAACCTGTTCCCGCCACTCCCGTCAACCCTTAATGCATCATCACGATGGAAGAAAATCGTCGCAAAAATAGCCTCTGGGCCCTCTTGCTCACCCTGTTGATCACAGTGGGTACTCTGGCATTGCTCCTGCACGTCACGCTGCGCTATGAGCATGACCCTAACATGCAACAGACGCAACTGGCGCAGGATTCCATCTTGTTTGGCGGAGACTATGTGATGCTGGGCAACACCATCGACAACATCCAGAATGACCTGATGGAACAGGAATCCTCCGACCCGAGCGCATCGCCCGAGGAGGGTGACGAACCCGATATCGAGGCCGATGACATGGAAGATGCTGGTGAGGTGAACCATAAGACTCCGCCACTGGTCACCCAGAAGGCCGAATCGCCTCACAAGGTGAAAGAGCAGCCCAAGGAGACTCAGCCCAAGAAGTCGGGACCGGCCAAGGAAAACGACAAGCGGGTAGAGAAGCCTAAGGCTCAGGACCGCAAGGCCGAGGCTCAGGAAGCCAAGTCCAAGAAGACCACCGAGCAGAAGTCATCAACAAGCAACGCCACCGACAACAAGGTGAAAAACGCCTTCGGCAAGGGTGGAGGCAAGGGTGGGGGGCAGCAAGGCTCCAACGGCGGAAACTCCAGCCAGGGTGTGCTGGCAGGCAAGCCTGGCATCAGTGGACTCGAGGGATACACTCTCGACTACTGGGCTAAGCCTGTGCCCAACAGCAAGTGGTCAGGACGTGTCGTGGTGCGTGTCGCCGTCAGTCCGCGTGGACAGGTTACCAAGGCTACTGCCGTGAGCGCTACCGGTGATCTCGCGTCACACCCCGAGGTTCGCCGCGCCTGTGAGCAGGCTGCATTGAAATCACGTTTCTCGGTACCCAAGAACACGATGACCGAGGGCATCGGCACTGTCACCTACATCTGGCATTGATGCCTGACCGATGTTCTATCGATTCACAACGCCTCGTCCCGCCTCACCGTGGATGGGGCGTCTTGTTTTTACTGCCTGTCTATAGCACCGCGCTGTTCATTGAATCAATATAAAGAATTATTGAATTTATTTTGCTGTGTGGGTCGAAGCCATTACCTTTGTTGATGAAGAATAATACTGATTCCCGATTCATGAGCATCTTCAGTAAACAGACCAAGCAGGAGACGATTATCTACACCATCGTGTGGTTTGTTATTTTCATGGCCCCAGTAACCGAGTTTGCCTTCAATTATGACCCCGACCATCCGATTTGGATCAAGCGAGGCCTGCTTGACACTTGCGCCCACCTGTTGTTCTTCTTTGTTCTGTTTATCATCCACAACCACATCCTGGCACCTATACTGCTCAAGCACAAGAGTGTGACCAAGTATGTTATCGGTTGTGTTGTGGTCATCGCCTTGTTCCAGGCGGTACAATGCTGGCACAAGCCTTCAATGCACGATAGACCACGACATGAGCGCATCGGGATGCCCCCGCCTCCCCAGAACGGACGTCCGCCCATCAACAGGCATGACATCTCCATGTTCATCATTGCCATCATGATGATTGGGGCCAATCTGGGCGTCAAGTCCTATTTCATGAACGAGGAAGAGAAAAAGCACCTGGCGAAGCTCAAGGAGCAGAGCCTGAAACAGGAGTTGGACTACCTGCGCTACCAGATCAACCCTCACTTCATCATGAACACCCTCAACAATATCCATGCACTGGTGGACATCGACCCCGAGCAGGCCAAGGACAGCATCATCGATATCTCCAGGATGATGCGATACCTGCTCTACCAGAGCGACAAGCAATACGTCATGCTCAGCGATGCAATCATCTTCTTGAAGAAGTACCTCAACTTGATGAAGCTGCGTTTTAACGACCAGGTGACCATCAACCTTGACGTGCCGTCATCATGTGCCGAGGGGGGCGCCATCGTGCCGCTGGTGTTCATACCATTCGTCGAGAATGCCTTCAAGCACGGCGTGACCCATGGCAAGCCTTCCAGCATCGATATTGATATCGAGCAGATGGGAAACCGCCTGATGTTCCATTGCCATAACACCAAGAGCCATGCCAAGCACGAGTATGGTGGTGTAGGCCTCAGCAACGTGACCAAGCGACTGGAACTCATCTATGGAACGGACTACTCGCTCGACATCAGCGACCTTGAGAATGACTATGACGTGAAGCTCATTTTGCCCGTCAAGAGTCCCGAAGATTTCAACAATAATGATAACCATGAACCGGACAACGGTCACAAGTCCTGACCACCGGAAGTAAAGATAAAAAGCTATGATTAAATGTATTGCAGTTGACGATGAGCCACTGGCATTGAAGAAGCTGGTAGCTTATATCAAGAAGATTCCCTATCTTGAACTGACTGCCGAGTGCAGTAGTGCTTTTGAAGCACAACAAGTGATTGATAAACAGCAGGTTGATGCTATTTTTCTTGACATCAACATGCCTGACCTCAATGGGCTGGACTTTGCCAAGGCGGTCAATAGTGACCACAGCAAGGGGCCACTGATGGTATTCACTACTGCCTATAGCGAGTATGCCATCGAGAGCTACAAGGCCAATGCGGTGGGCTATCTGCTGAAGCCCTACGACTTTGACGAATTTGAAGCAGCGGCAAGGAAGGTGCAGGACATCTGTGAGATCCGCAAGCAGGCTGCCAGTGGGGTTTCTACTCAGATCGATGACAACGTCATCTATGTGAAAAGCGATTACAGGATTGTGCGCATCGACATCGATCAGATCAATTACATCGAAGCGATGAGCGAGTACCTGAGAATCTCGGTGGAGGGCCGCGACAATCCGGTCATCGTCTTGTTGAGCATGAAGCGGATTGAGGAGCACCTGCCATCAGGCAAGTTCATGCGCATTCACCGTTCATTCATCATCAATCTCGATAGAATTATCGAGGTGAAGAAGAACCATGTCATCATGGGGGGAGACGTCTCGCTGCCCATCGGGGACAACTACAAGGAAGCTTTCAACAACTACCTCAACAAGAAGATATTAACAAAGTAATTCAAGTTTTTAAAGTGGCGCAGCTACTTTAAAAACTTGAAGGTTAAGGGTTAAAGGTTAATGGTTAAAGAGGTTGTTTTATTTGGAAATTTTTCCAGAATTACTGTCCGCAATTCATTGACCTTTAAACATTCAACAGTGAGCAAGTTTACAACTTGCGAAACCTAAGTAAACTTGAATAATAATATTTTTCTCATAGCTTTTTATTTTGGGTGGCTCGCGCGTGAAGCGTCATGGCCACCTTGTTTAATGCGCCCGTGCAGCTTTACACTGCCAGCAAGACTACGCTTATGGGTCAAACAGAGGCTGTTTGAGCCTTTTTTTATCATGGCGTTGGCTGTTCATGAGATTTTTTGTATTTTTGCACGTTTTTAAGCGATTATAAATTTTATTCAAGACTATGAATATTTCCTATAAATGGCTCAAACGCTATATTGACACCGACCTGACACCCGAACAGGTGGCCGAGGCACTGACCTCGCTGGGACTCGAAGTGGGAGCAGTGGAACAAGTGGAAACCATCAAGGGGGGCCTGAAAGGGCTGGTAGTGGGACAGGTGATGACCTGTATCGACCATCCTAACAGCGACCACCTGCACATCACAACCGTGGACCTCGGAGACGGGAACGACGCCGTGCAGATCGTCTGTGGTGCGCCTAATGTGGCCGCAGGGCAGAAGGTCATCGTCGCCACACTGGGCACAAAGCTCTATGACGGCGACAAGGAGTTCACCATCAAGCGCTCCAAAATGCGCGGTGAGGAATCGCTGGGCATGATCTGTGCCGAGGACGAGATTGGAGTCGGCGTGAGCCATGACGGCATTATTGTCCTGCCCAAGGATGCTGTGGTGGGCACACCAGCAGCCGACTATTACGGCATCGAGGACGACTACCTCATCGAGGTGGACCTCACCCCCAACCGCATCGACGGCGCATCACACTATGGCGTGGCGCGTGATCTGGCGGCATGGATGAGGCGGCACGGCATGGAGGTGAACCTGCATCGTCCCAATGTGGATGACTTTGCCATCGATCGCAAGGATGGCGCTATCCCTGTCACCGTCGAGAATGCCGAGGCTTGTCCGCGCTATGCCGGACTGACCCTGCGCGGCGTCAAGGTTCAGGAGAGCCCCAAGTGGCTCAAGGACCTGCTGCTCGCCGTCGGTCAGCGTCCCATCAACAACATCGTGGACATCACCAACTATATCCTGCTGGGTACTGGACAACCCATGCACTGCTTTGACCTGGCAAAGGTCAAGGGTGACCGTGTGGTGGTAAAGACCGTGGAGCCGGGCACCAAGTTTGTCACACTCGATGGAGTGGAGCGAACGCTCACCGAGCGCGACCTGATGATCTGCAACGGCGAGGAACCGATGTGCATCGGTGGTGTCTTCGGCGGGCTGGATTCGGGTGTTACCGAGGCAACGACCGATGTCTTCCTCGAGTCGGCTTATTTCCACCCCACCTGGATCCGCAAGACGGCACGACGCTTCGGCCTGAACACCGACGCCTCGTTCCGATTTGAGCGCGGCATCGACCCCAACGAGGTCATCTACAACCTCAAGCTGGCCGCCATGCTCGTCAAGGAATTGGCCGGTGGCGAGATTTGTGGTGACATCATCGACGTCAAGGCCCATGACTTCCCCGGCTTCCCCGTCGAGCTGCACTACGACTATGTTAAGCGACTCATCGGCAAGGAGATACCTCACGACGTGATCCGCGACATCGTCACCAGCCTCGAGATGGAAATCACCGCCGAGGATGAGGAGAAGCTCAATCTCGTCGTGCCCACCTATCGCGTCGATGTGCGTCGCCCCTGTGACGTGGTGGAGGACATCCTGCGTGTCTATGGCTACAACAACGTCGAGTTCACCGACGATGTGCACAGCAGCCTCTCGAACAAGACCGACGTCGACTTCCGCGACGACATGCAGGAGACCATCAGTAACCAGCTCACCAGCGTGGGATACCACGAGATGATGAACAACTCGTTGACCGTGGGCGCCTACTACGAGGGTCTCACAACATGGCCTGCCGACCTGTGTGTGCGCATCATGAACCCCCTGAGCAGCGACCTGAACGTCATGCGACAGACCTTGCTGTTTGGCGGTCTGGAGAGCATCGCACGCAATATCAATCACAAGAACGCCAACCTGCGACTCTACGAGTTCGGCAATGTCTATTGCCACGACGCAAGCATCAGCCAGGAGGAGAAAGCTCTAGCCCCCTATAGCGAGAGCACTCAGATGGGATTGTGGCTCAGCGGCAACAACCACAACGAGTCGTGGGCCGACAAGGTAAGGCCACTGAACGTCTATGACCTCAAGGCCGACCTGGAGAACGTGCTCATCAACATGGGCATCAACCTGCGCGATCTGGTCATCGAGCAGCATGAGGACGAGGTACTCAATCCCGCCCTGCGCTACACTAACCATGGTGGCAAGACCATTGCCGTGATGGGCGTCGTCGATGAGGCTATTGCCAAGAAGTTTGACGTGGACCAGCCCGTCTACTACGCACAGGTCAACTGGAACATCGCCTGCAAGATGGCCATGAAGAAGGACATCAAGTACACCGACCTGCCCAAGACACTCCCCCTGCGGCGCGACCTCGCCCTGCTGGTGGACCGCAGCGTGACCTACGACGACATCCGCCGGGTGGTCGAGAGCAGCGAGAAGCGCCTCCTGAAGTCCATGACACTGTTTGACGTCTACGAGAGCAACAAGCTTGCTGCAGGCAAGAAGTCCTATGCCATCAGCATGATCCTGCAGGACAACGAGAAGACCCTCAACGACAAGCAGATCGATGCCATCATGAGCAAAATAATTAAAAACCTGGAAACCCAGTTGGGAGCTCAGCTCAGGTGACCCCCGTCCAGGCCATCAAGCAACAGAAAACTCAAAACTTAAAAACTTTATAATACAATGGGAAGAGCTTTTGAATACCGCAAAGCAAGAAAGATGAAACGCTGGGGCAGCATGTCCCGCACGTTTACACGCATCGGTAAGGAAATCACCATCGCCGTCAAGGCTGGTGGACCCGATGTCGAGGGCAACTCACGTCTGCGCGCATTGATTGCCAATGCTAAGGCTGCCAACATGCCCAAGGAGAACATCGAGCGCGCCATCAAGCGCGCCAGTGAGAAGGACGCCGGCGACTACAAGGAGGTTATCTACGAGGGATTTGCTCCCCACGGCATTGCCGTGCTGGTCGAGACAGCTACCGACAACACCACACGCACCGTGGCCAACCTTCGCAACTACTTCAACAAGAAGGGAGGCTCGCTCGGCAATTCGGGCAGCGTGGCATTCATGTTCAGCCACAAGTGCTACTTCCACGTGATACCCAAGGCCGATGTTGATCCCGATGAACTCGAGCTGGAACTCATCGACTGCGGTGCCGAGGAGTTTGCCATCGACGAGGAGGAAATGCTCGTCTCTGGCGATTTCGCTTCCAATGGCGACATCATGAAGTACCTCGAGGACAACGGTTTCGAGATCAAGAGCAGTGAGTTCGTCTATGAGCCCGCCGACTACAAGGAACTCGGAGAGGCCGAACGGGCCGAGGTAGAGGCTCTCATCGAGGCTCTCGAGGAGGATGATGACGTGCAGAATGTCTTCACCACCATGGCCGAGGCCGAAGGCGGCGACGAGGAGTAAACGCCCCCTGTCAGGCAACAGTTGGCCAACAACTGAATGTTGAGGCATCCGCATTCTTGAATTGCAGTTACAAGAATGCGGATGCCTCCATAAATGTTGGTTGGGTTGTCCCCCGTTGTTCAAGTAATTTGGCCGATTGCGCCAGTTCCCGGACGAGTCAGGCAGCTTGTAGTGATGGTATCAGTAGCTGACCTCAAAGAGGCGGGTGTCCTCGTTGTTGAGTGAGTTGTAACCGTCCTGGATGGTGAGTGAGCCGTCCACGTCGAGCGCTTTGCCATTGACTGCGCAGCTGTAGAACGAGCCGCCGCCGATGGTACAGTCGGTGTCACATTTCACACCCTTGGGAGCCACGGTGTTCTGCTTGCCGGTGACTACAATGTTCAGTTCACCGCCGGTGAACAGCAGCGGCTGTGCTACGTTGATCCCCTTGGCGTCGTTGCCGGTACACTTGATGTTCAGCATACCGCCGGTCATCGTCATGTTGTAGTCTGCTTTCACGCCGGCACATCCCGTCGACACGATATTGCCCACCGTGTCGGTCTCTAACTTGGTAGTGCCCGTGTTGATGATGGTTGTGCGTCCACCGGTGATATAGACGAGGCTGTCGCAGTTGATGCCCTTGGCGCCGTCGGCAGCAATCTCCATGTTGATGACACCGCCCTTGATGTGGACATAATCCTTGCCCTTGATGCCGTGGCCGCTGGTGCTGTTGAGGTACAGCTTGCAGCCTGGGCGCACAAACACATAGTCGTCGCTGGCCATGCAGTGCTTGCCCACACTGTAGATGCTGAGCTTGCCCTTGCCACTGACGAGGATCTGGCCCTCGCTGAAGAGCGCTGCCTTCTGGTCCTCTCCCTCGACCATGGTGTACTCGACACCGTCGCGCAGAGTGTTCTCGGTGCCCTCGTTGAGCACGAGGTAGAACGACTTGCCGCACTGGTTGTTGATGGCGGAACCGTGGGGGTTGGTGATATCCACGCCGTTGAGCTGGAGCTGGAATTTGCGCTCACTATAGAACGTCAATGAGCCGTTGGACGTTGTGCCAGTGACGATGTAGCGCACGCGCTTGGCGACGCTGGTGATGGTCACGTGGGCTCCGTTGATGTCCACGATGACCGAGGAGGGATAGCCGGTCACTGTCGCTGTTTCGCCGTCAAGGTTGATGCGCACCGTGGAGGCCCATGTCGTGTTCTCGACATAGTCGCCGTAGTCCACGGCATCCTCATCGTCGGGGATGGATTCCGACGGTTCATCCAGGGACGAGAAGTCTAGATCGATTTCTTTGGGCGTGATGGGTTCCTGGACATCGGTACCCCTGAGGATGATGTCAATCAAGATGTTCACGTCGCTGATGTTGACCTCACCATCATGGTTGATGTCTGAGGTGCCAGTGCCGGTCTGGGTCAGGATCTGGTCGATCAGGACGTTCACGTCGCTGATGTTGACCTCGCCGTCACCGTTCACGTCGCCGGTCCTTGCCTGTAGACTCATGGACAGCGAGAGTGCAAATATCACGAGTAAAAATATCCTTCTCATGGGTGATGGTTATAAAAGTGTTGATTAATAAGCAATGATGATGATCTTGGGTTGAATATCCCAGGTCTTGTAGCCGGGTGACACACGGGTTAGTCCAGCCACTTCCAGCGGGTCGCTGCGACGGCTGTAGGTGTAGAAGTAGCCGCCGTTGATGCTGAAGCTGCCGTCAATCTTCACGCCCTTGGGCTTCTTGGCCTCCTTGGTGCCCGTGGCAACAACCTGCACATTGCCGCCATTGATGGTCACGTCATGTTTGCCGTTGATGCCCTTGCCGCCGTCGCCGGTGGACTTGAGCTTGATGATGCCGGCATTCACTGTGAGCAGCGTGTCACAATACAGGGCCGCACAGGACGTGGTGTCGTTCACGCTATCCTCCACGTCAACTCGCGTGTCGCCGTGGGCGATGGCAATCAGGCGTCCTCCGCCGACGGTCATCGGGCCACCGCTGCGCACACCCTTGGCGCCGGCACCCGTCGCCTCGACATTCACAACGCCACCATCCAGGATGATGCCGTCGTTGGCACGCAGGCCGTCGAGGGCCGTGCTGGTGACGTTGATTTTCACGCCGGGACGGATGCGGATGTAGTCATCGCTGCGGATGCCGCCGCGGCCCGTGGCTTGGACATTGAGCTGTCCCTTGCCGCTGAACAGGAGTTGCCCCTCGCTGAAGAGGGTCGCCTTCTGGTCCTCGTCAGCGACGTCGGTGTAGGTGGGGCCGTCGCGCAGGACATTCACGGTGCCATCGGCCAGCACGACATACATCGACTTGCCGCCCTGGTTGTTGATGGCGGCACCACCGGGGTTGGTGATGCTGGCGCCGTTGAGCAGCACTTGGAAGCGCTTGTCTCCATAGAACTTCAACGAGCCGTCGGTCGTCGTGCCGCTGACCACAAACTTAACCGGGCCAGACATGTTCATCACCGTGACATGAGCGCCTGTGGCCTGTACCGACACACCCGGGACGGTGCCGTCCACCGTGACCGTTGTGCCGCTGTAGGTGATGTTGATCACCTTGCTCCAGCCTGTGTTCTCGACATAGTCGTTGTAGGCCGGGTCGTTCTCATCGGTCACTGGAACATCAGGAGATTCGGTCAATTCGCTGTCATCCAGTTCAATATTTACGGGCTCGACCTGGTACTGGGCGATGATGTCATCAAGGTCGGTGTCATCGGTCACGCAGGATGTCATCCCCAGTATCAAGGATGTAAATATCAAGCTATAGCGCAGGATTGTCTTCATATCGGTCAAAATTTATAGGTGTAACCCATGCCCAGCATGTGGATGTTGGGCTCGTCACTGCTGCTGCCGCTCACCTGATAGCGGTAATAGAGGTCGAAGCTATGCTTCTTCTTCACGCTGTAGCTCATGCCAGCGATGAAGCGGGTCTTCTCCAGATCGCGCGTCGTGTGGAACTCCACACTGGCATAAGGGTCTAATTTGCATTTGGGGATGTCCCACTCCACCTGCAGGCGGCTGCGAAGTACGTTCTTGCCCTTGCCCTTCACCTCGGTGTCTTCCCACTCGCCCTCGTCAAAGTCGAAGTTGTCGGTCATCTTCGACGGACGGTAGGTGTATTGCCAGCGCTCGCGCAGGCTCAGCTCCACACGATGGATCTTGTAGCTTCCCGTCAACGACACGTTGAAGCGGTGCCTCAGTCCCCAGTAGCTGGGACGCCAGTTGTTGTAACTCACGCCATCGTCCTGAAAGGTGAGTTTCTCGCGGTTGTTGTCGAGCAGAACGGTGTAGCCGGCGCTGGCCTTGAGCCACGGCAGCAGCTTGTAGCTGGCATCGGCGCCGAGGCTCAAGCGGTCGGCGGTGCGGAAATTGTTGCGTGAACGGAATTCCAGCTCCACGGCTGCGCTCCACTTCTTGTTGAACTTGTGAGATGCCTCGACCGATGCCACCAGTCCGCCATCGTCGGCACGCGACGCTGTCGGCAGGATAGCAGTGGCAATAATCAGCAACAGTGTGATTATCAGTTGTTTTCTTTTACCTCTTGCCATTCGTCTCTATGGATTTTCAAGGTGTTGTTCACATGGCTGCCACCGCCACCATCGTTCTCATATTCTATCTTGAGGATGGCAGTGTCCTTGAGGAAGTCAATCGAGCCGACGTTCACCTTGGTGATGTTCAGGCCGGTGCGCTTGCGCAGGTCCTCGAGCAGTTCCTCACGGCGCTCGGGGGTGACGAGCTCGATGCGGTCATACAGGATGAGCTTGCTGGCAAGGTTGGCGCGCAGCACACAGGACTCAAAGAACCAGATGAGCAGCGCTATCGCAACATTGGGCAACAGCAGCTCGGCAAAGCTCAGCGAGTCGGCCAGAGCGTTGATCACCGACAGGCTGATCACGCCGAACATGTAGGACATCTCTCGCACGGGTATCGTCTCGGTGCGGTATCGAAGCACGCCGAAGATGGCAAACAGACCCAGCGCAAAGCCGATTTTCACCTTCACGCTGCCCAGCAGGTAGATCAGGAAGAAGATGCTCACGCTCAACAGCACGAGCGTGAAGAAGTAGTCACGGCGGTGTGTCTTGCGATAGTACAGGAAGTACACGATGAAGAACAGCACAAGCAAGAAGAAGCCGAAGCGTATCAGCATCTCGGTGACACCGGCGGCGTCATACCAGCGGAAGGCGAGGCCGCTTGCCGCAGCTTGCTGAACGGCGTCCGTGCCGTTGTCCAATCCTAATTCGTCTTGTGGTATCATTGTTGTTGTCTTTTGATGGTTTAATCGTTGTCTGTCGGTGGTGCTTGTGGCGGCGCTGTAGGGTCAATTCGCGTGGGACAGCAGGCGGTCTACAAGCCGGAGCCGTTCCTTGAAGTTGTTGCGCTTCAGCGACGGGTTGGTCAACGCCGACCCCATGCAGTACTTGCTGAAACCGCTCGGCTTGATGCGCAAATCTCGCAGCATGCCCAGGATGGGTGACGGCTGAAGGCCGTCACGCTTGAGCTCGATGATCACCAGGCCCGTCAGGTCGGCGTCACGGCCCGTCTTCAGGTTGTGGAAGCACAGGTCGGTGTCGATGGTCAGGCGCTCGGTCTTGGCCTTGTTGACAAGCGTGATGCGGTGGAAGTGGTTCTCCAGGTGTTCGGTCAGCACCGTCGGGTCGTAGTGCAGGTGCTTGTTCAGGAACGCACCATATTCTCTGAACTGGTCGTCCTGGTTCAGGAAGCGGATGTCATGGTCAGGATGACTGGGGTCAAAGCCCACCATATCGACGCGTTTCTTCTTGGTGCGCCCGTGGTTGTTCTTGGTTTTCACCTCCAGGAAGTTCAGGCCCGAGTCCACGTAGGAGCGGATGCGCAGCTTCTGGCGACCGGCATGCCCGTTCTGGTGAACGATGTACATGTTGTTGTCTGGAGTGTCAAAGTAGGCCGTGTAGTACTCAGCGATGCGGCGTCCGTCAACCTCCTGTATGCGATAATCATGCGATGCAAGCATCAACAGCAATTGTAGCCGATGGACCGTCGTGACAAACTTGGTGTCGGTGCGGTTCATCAGCTTGATGCCGCTCATCTCATCAAGAGAGATCGGCTGGAAAGATGTGATGATGCTCCTCATAATACAATGCGCAAAGATATATTAAAAAACGAGAAACTGCGCCTTGTATTATGATTTATTGAATGAAAATCAATGAAATAATGGTATTTATCAGTAAATTTCACAATTTCTCGCAGTGTTGCTGTTGAACGCCCATGCCATCTCCATTGAACAAGAATACGACCGAATAATCCGATTTGGATAATCAGTATCTTGGACGATTACGCTAATCCTAAAACGGCTGTCGCCACATCAACCTCACCAGCATCAACATGTGCAAGGGCACTCACTCTATATCCCCCCACATCCGACCGTGTTGCTCAATAAAACTAACAATTACTTGGCAGGGGTGATGTTAAAGCCCAAGCGCACTCCGTCATACTGCTTGCTCAGGTCGCCAACGGTCTGGATGGTGCTGTTGCCGCTCAAGGCCGCTACAGTCTGAAGCACCTTCAGCAGGTTCTTGCTCTCGAAGGTGAGGCCCAGGCCTTTGGCCGTGCGGGTGATGTAGGCGTTGGTCGAGAACAGCATCGTCTGCAGCTTGATGGTGCCGCTTGACGAGTCAAAGGTATAGGTGCCGCTCAAGGGGATGCCCTTGATCTTGGCAGCAAACTGATGGTCCTGTGTGAACTGGAACTGCGTGTTCTGGGCACTGATGCCCAAGGAGTTGTAGACGGGAAGCAACTTCTCGTTGCAGTTCTCGGCAGCCACAGCGCCGCCGGCCTTGGCCAGCAGGTTCTCGCTGGTGAAGGCGCATGCCGGCTCGGTGTAATACCAAGAGCCGTAGAGTTCCTGCTCGTTGATCTTGACGCTGCCGATGACCAGGCCCAGCAGGCCGTCAATCGTGTTCTGGCTGCCCAGTGTGCCGAGCACGCCGCCGAGCACGCTGCCGAGCACGTCGCCCAGGTTGCCGTTACCGTTCTCGGCTCCTGTGCCTGATCCCATTCCCATATTGCCGAGCATCGAGCAACCGTTACTGCCAATCAGCAGCAAGGCCGCCAAGACTGTGGTATAAATTTTCTTCATTGTTTCTCTCTTGTGATTTTGAGGTTAATACTTGTTCTAATGGTGCAAATTTAATCCAAAAAAGAGAAATACCAAGCGTTATTACCCGTTTTTTCTGTCAATCAAATCAGTGAACGCTTGAAAACTAAAGGAAAAATGACTACCTTTGTGGACAAACAAATCCAACGGAGCGATGATAAACAATACAGGCATCAACGAGCTGAAGCAGATCATGGATTACCTGGACAAGGTCCCCTACTGCGTGACGCGCAAGTCGCTGTACACGGCCGGGGAATTGTATGAGGGATTCGAGATGGACCGCGAGCAGACCTACGCCAACTGCTTTGACGGCAGGGTCTATCAGTACTACAAGTTCACCGGGAGCCAGGATGCGGGGGTGGAGGAGTCGCTGGCCCGCAGCCTGCACGACCATGGCATACACATGGCACTGAGGGCGTTTATGGAGGAACATGACCCGCACGCCTGTGTGGGTGTCATGGGTGGGCATGCGTTGCCCAGGACCGGCAGCACATATGGCGACGTGGCGCGCCTGAGCAAAACGCTCACCGAGCGAGGCTTCATCATGCTCAGCGGCGGTGGGCCGGGGGTGATGGAAGGGGTTCACCTGGGAGCATGGATGGCAGGACGATCAACGGACGAGCTTGATGATGCCCTGGCGATGCTCATGCCGTCGCCGTCGTTCAAGGACGAGGGGTGGTTGAGAACCGCGTTCAGTGTCATCAAGAAGTACCCTCAGCGGCAGTATGTCAGCTTGGGCATTCCCACCTGGCTTTATGGACATGAGCCATCAACGCCCTTTGCCTCACACATCGCCAAGTTCTTTGATAACAGCATCAGGGAGGACAATATCTTGACACTGGCCTATGGAGGTTTGATCTACACGCCCGGCAGTGCGGGAACGATGCAGGAAATCTTCCAGGAGGCGGTGCAGAACCACTACCTCTCGCTGGGCTTCGCCAGCCCCATGATCTTTCTGGGTAAGAAGTTCTGGACTGAGGAAATGCCGGTTTATCCCTTGCTCGAACAGCTCATCAGCTTAGGTAAATACAATAACCTGCTGCTGACACTCACCGATGACATCGACGAGATCGTTGACGTCTTGCAACGTTTTTCGGCAAGTCTTAAGCGTCAGGATGCGGCCAAAGACTGAATACTTCTAACTCACCAAAAGTTCACCCTTGGCGACACAGCGGCAGCAACCGCCCACCCAGATGTCGCTGCCGCGGTCATCGACTGTGGTGGCGACCACCGACGGGCGACCCATCGCTTCGCCCTGCATGAAGCGGCACTCGGAGCCTGCAGGGATGATGCCTTGTCGCAGCAGGTAGTGCGTCAGGGCGGCATTGGCTGTGCCGGTAGCTGACTCCTCGGGCACGCCATATAGGGGCCCGAAGTTGCGCGCGTGGGCTGTGAAGCCGTCGTCGCTCAGCGTGAAGGCGTGAACACCCACCACGCCCAGCTCCTTACTCAGCGCGGCCAGGGCATCCATGTCAGGATGCAAGGCGTTGAGCTGTGACAGGTTGTCAACAGGCATGATGATGTCGGGCAAGCCGGTGGAGATGATCTCTATCGGCAGCATGCTGTCGTCACTGGACATGATGTGGCGCAGCAGGGGGGCATCCACGGGGGTGTCGATGGCACGAGGCGGGGCCATCTGCATCATCACCTGGGGGCCTGCTTGCACACTCAGGTCTCCGGCAAGGGTGTGGTTCAAGCATGTGGTGCCCGCGGCGATAATGCCCTCCTGGCAGAGGACACCGAAGGTCGCAATGGTAGCGTGGCCGCACAAGTCCACCTCGCTGCGAGGTGTGAAGTAGCGCACCGTGAACTCCTGTGGACCGTTGGGTTGAACAAAGGCGGTCTCGCTGTAGCGCAGCTCGGCAGCGACCTGCACCATCAGCCGCTCATCAGGAAAAGGCTGGTCTTGACCCAGTAACACCACGCCGGCGGGATTCCCGCCGAACGGCTCGCTTGTGAAAGCGTCAACAATGTAGTATTTCATCTTCGTGTCTTGGCGTTGTGACTTAAAAACTAAATGAAGACAAAGGTAACAAAAAATATTTTGACATTGTGCTCAACTTGCACCGATTTTTAATTACCTTTGTAGGTTAAAGCAAAAACCTCTAACGACAATGGCTAAACAAGGACTTGTACAGGAACAAACACAGACGCAACGTCTGGCGCTGGAACAGCAGCGCCTGCTGGGACTCGTGCTGGAGAAGAATGATGCCGAGATGGCCGAGTTTATTGACAATAAGCTCAATGAGAATCAGGCGCTTGAGAAGAAATCCGACGAGGGCGATGACTACGACCCCGACGGCGCCAATGACGGTCAGTACCGTGAGTCAAGACGGGAAGGAACGACCGGCAATGACGAGGCAATCGCCGAGAACAGCGGTGACGATGACACGGTGGCATGGTATCGCTACTTTGCCAACAACCGTAGCCGTGACGACGAGTACTACGCGCCGTCGGCCGTGAGCGAGAAGACGTTGCAGGAGTCCTTGATAGATCAGTTGGGCGAATTGGAACTTGATGAGACACAGCTGGTTATCGCACATGCCATTGTCGGTAACCTCGAGGATAACGGATACCTGATCCGTAGCGCAAGCCAGATTGCTGATGATGTGACATTTAACGATGGATACATGGTGAATGCGGACCAGGTCGAGGAGATGATTAAGGTGGTGCAATCGCTGGATCCGCCAGGCATAGCAGCACGGGGGGTGAAGGAGTGCATCCTGTTGCAGCTGCGGCGCAAGTCGCGCAACGAGGATGTGGAACTGGCCATCACGATTGTCGAGAAGTACTTCGACGAGTTTTCGGCTATGCGCTTCGACTTGATTGCTCGCAAGCTGGGTATCGACAAGGAGCGCATCGAGGATGTCTTCAAGCGATACATCAGGAGGGGGCTGAGTCCATATCCCGGCAATGCGTTCAGCTCGATGGGTGACCGCAGCCAGCAGGTGACGCCCGATTTTGACGTGGAGCTTGACGAGGAGACTAACCGCATCACTGTCACCCTACGCAACAACATTCCGGCGCTGCAGATCAGCGAGAGCTATGTCTTGATGAACGAGCGATACAAGCATGCTGGCACATTGAGCGTGACCGAGGCCAAGGACAAGAAACTGATTCAGGACGCTTATCAGCGTGCAAGCATGTTCATCGAGGTGCTCAGGCAACGCCAGGAGACTCTGTTCAACACCATGAGCGCTATCGTCAAGTGTCAGCAGGAATACTTCATGAGCGGGGATGAGAGAGCTCTCAGGCCGCTGGGACAGAAGCAGATTGCCGACATCATCGGCAAGGATGTGACGGTCGTTTCAAGGGCCGTGAGCAACAAGTATGTGCAGCTGCCGTGGGGTGTGAAGAGCTTGAAGTCTTTCTTCAGCGAGGATATCAACGGGGCCTCGAGGCATGAGGTCTATGATGACTTGAAGAAACTGGTGGATGCCGAGGACAAGAATCACCCGCTGAGCGATGACGCCTTGTGCGACCAGCTCAAGAAGTTGGGCTACCAGTTGGAGCGACGAACGGTGGCAAAATACCGCAAGACCTTGAATATTCCGAGCAGTACAATCCGCCGCAAGATGGCCAAGTGAGTTGACTTCTTGTGCAACTAGAGTGATAAAATGAACCGATATACTGTCAATAAACTGATTGCAGGCGTAGCCCATTCGCTATCGACGGCATTGAGCCCGTTGCTGATGACCACCTATGGTGTCTTCCTGGCATTATGGGTGTCGGTGCTCTGCCTGCTGCCTTATGGCACGAGAGTCACCGTGCTGCTCATGTGCATGGGCATCACCTGTATCATACCGATTATCTTCCTGAGCGTGCTGCGTCATTTCAAAATCGTGAAAAGCTTGCATATCGATGCTCGCGAACAGCGATTGATTCCTTATCTGTTCGCGGCTTTGTGCTACAGTGTGGCGGCCTATTACCTCTACTTTCACCACTCGCCGCAGTGGTTCGTCATGTTCATGGTGGGCTCGGCAATCACGGTGCTGGTGATGGCCTTGATCAACCTCAAGTGGAAAGTCAGCGCTCACATGGCTGGCATCGGTGGGGTGGCTGGACTCATCTTCCAGATTCACAGGCAGGGACTTGGGGCGTTTGACCTGTTGTGGCTGCTCTGTTTCATCATCATTGTTGCTGGCTTGCTGGGTTCAGCAAGGATGGCACTCAAGAAGCATGACATCTGGCAGGTTGTGACAGGTGCCCTGGTGGGATTCCTGTGCGTGTCAGTGACCATGAGGTTATTTGGATAATCAAGAGCTTTCAGCTGCATGTCCTCAGCTGAAAACTGAAAACTGAAAAACTGAAAAACAATAATGAACAAGACTTTCAACTATATCAGACGGCAGACAGTGAGTGTCCCTGTTGGCGGCATTGCCATGGGTAGTGATTTCCCCGTGCGAGTGCAGTCGATGACCAACACTGCGACCGACGACATCGACGGCAGTGCGGCCCAATGCCAGCGCATCGCCTACGCCGGTGCCGATTATGTGCGGCTCACTGCACAGGGTGTCAAGCAAGCCCAGAGCATCGGCGAGATTTCGAGGGTGCTGCGGGCACAGCAATGTAACATACCCCTCATTGCCGATATCCATTTCAATCCCCAGGCCGCGCTGGCAGCAGCTCAGGTCTGTGAGGGGGTGCGCATCAATCCGGGCAATTTTGTCGATCCGGCGCGCACGTTCAAGCGACTGGAGTATTCCGAGGAGGAGTATGCAGCTGAGTTGGACCGTATCCGTGAGGCCTTGTTGCCGTTCATCGCCGCATGCCGTGAACATGGCACGGCAGTGAGGCTGGGGGTGAATCATGGATCGCTCAGCGATCGCATCATGAGCCGATATGGAAACACGGCGGCTGGTATGGTCGAGAGCGTGATGGAGTTCCTGCGCGTGTTTGTCGAGGAAAAATTCCTGGACGTGGTCATCTCGATGAAGGCTTCTAATGTCGTGGTCATGGTCGAGGCGGTGAGACGCCTGGTCGAGGCTATGGATCGCGAGGACATGCACTTCCCGCTCCATCTGGGAGTGACCGAGGCGGGCTTCGGTGAAGACGGGAGAGTGAAGAGCGCCGTGGGCATCGGTGCGCTGATGGCCGAGGGACTGGGTGATACCATCCGCGTGTCGCTCAGCGAGGAGCCTGAGCTGGAAGTGCCCGTGGCTCGCAAACTGGTGGACTACATCGCTCAGCGCGAGGGTCATGAACCGGTAGCGGGTGAATATGCCGAGGGTTATGACCCGTTGTGCCCTGAGCGACGACACACCGTGGTGGTCAACGAACGCATCGGCGGCAGCTTGCAACCGATGGTCATTGCCAGCTACAGGCCCGACCAGCTGGAGGGCGCTGAACTGCAACCGGACCTGTACTATAGCTCCGATGGACTGATCGACGGCATGCACCCTTTCCTGGTGCCGTTCAATTGCTGGAAGGGTGAACGCAACGCCTATCCGTTGCTCACACTAGGCGAGTGGGACCGCTGCGCCAATGCGCCGCTGCGTTTCCTGCAAGTGCCGGCATCCACTCCGGTAGACAGGCTGGATTTCCTGCGGGGACGGTGTGACACGGTGCTGGTCATCACTCCTGTGGGCAAGAATATCCCGGGCGAGGAGCAGGCTTTGACACATGCGCTGGATATCGCCGGCATCCACTGCCCGGTGGTCATGCGCAACACCTATACCGACAGTTCCAACGAGTGGCTTCAGGTAAAGGCTGGTGCCGACCTGGGCGCGGTGTTGATCAACCGGCGGGCCGACGGCATCTGGCTGGAAGCGCCCAATTGTTACAATGGCGCAGAGGTGGTGCGCTACGCCTTTGCCATCCTGCAGGCTGCGAGACAGCGCATTAGCAAGACGGAGTTCATCTCATGTCCTGGCTGTGGCAGGACGATGTTTGACCTGCAAGCGACAGTACAGCGTGTGCAGCAGGCGACCGCCCATCTCACTCACCTCAAGATTGGCGTGATGGGATGCATCGTCAACGGACCTGGAGAGATGGCTGATGCCGACTATGGGTATGTGGGGGCTGCGGCTGGACGCATCAGCCTCTACAAGGGCAAGCAGTGCATCGAGATGAATATCCCTGAGCAGGACGCTATCGACAGGCTCATTGAACTCATCAAGCAAAGCGGAGACTGGACCGAAAACTGAAAACTGAAAAGCTGAAAATGAAACACTACATCCTTCTGCTTTTGATGATGGCTGCCGCGCTTGCTTCGTGCAGTAGCGACAGATTCAAGATTGATGGCGAGATTGTGAATCTCGATGGACCGGTGGTCAGGGTCGTCTTCAGTGGCGACTCGGGAATCGTGGATGAGCGTGTCGATGTGGACAAGAAGGGCAAGTTCTCCTTTCAGGGCATGTCGTCACACCCGGTCATCGTGAGTGTGATGAGTATAAGGGGCAAGTCGTTGGCATTGATGGTGGCCGATGGCGGTGACCACATCAAGGTCAAGGGAGATGCCGCCAAGGAGCTGTCAATCAAGGTCAAGGGAAGTAAGATCAACGAGGAGTGGCAACTGTTTCGCGACGAGCACGCTGCCTTCTACGCCGACCCCAATCCCAGCAGGCTGAACGCTGCCATCGAGAAGTTTGTGCGTGAGAATCCGTCCGATATGCTGGCGACGGTGCTGCTCATGGCCGATTACTGTGATTACAGCGACCGTGATAAGGTGGTCAAGATGATGAAGGGCATTGATGCCAAGGCGCGTCCTGAATCGTTGACACAGGCTTTCCCCGGGAATCCGCTGGCATACAGGAAGAACAATCTGCCGCGGCTGATGACGCTCATGCTCTGGAAGCATGGCGCCGGCTTTGAGGAAATCAAGCTCACTGGCCGCGAGGTCCTGATATCATTGTGGGCCAACCCTCAGCAGGGGCGTGAGGAGTTGAGGACCAAGTTGAGGGGCATCCTGGAGGATGATGAGAACCATGGACTGCAACTCATTGACGTGCTTGCCGAGAGTGACACGCTGCAGTGGCACAAGAACATCGCCGGGGAGGAATGGCCTCACTATTGGGCGCCTGGTGGACCGATGGAGCAAGGAATCCAGTTGCTGGGCATCACGTCGCTGCCCTGGTATGCCGTCACCGACAGCACTGGACTGGTCCTGTATTCTGGTCCAAGTCTTGATATAGCCGTGAAAAAAATCAGATGAGGCTGACCATGATGAGAAAAACTGATGGATTTAGGTTATCGCTGCTGCTGATGTTCCTGGCCGTCGGTGTGACCACTTTGGGTGCACGACAGATCGGGAACCGCTGCCAGGGTAGCGCCAGGACTCTGGACGGGAAATTTTATGTACTCACGTGCTACGTCTCCCAGACGGGATGGACCGATGACGAGGTCAGTGAGTGCAGGGCGATGATATACCAGGCCGAGAACTGGCTGGTCCGTCAGGCCGAAGCCTACGGCAAGGACGTGTCGTTTGTCAATGGCTCTTTTGGATTGAAGAAACCGCTGCTGTTTGACAATATCGTCAGTGGCAACGGAGTGGGGGATGAACCCGTGGATTTGGTATCTAAGGTGATGAAAAAGATTGGCTATGATAATGGACTGGAGTTTGTCGATTGGGTGAACAGTAACACCGACTGTACCGGTTGCCTCGTGTTGATTGTCGCCAATCAACCGGGACGAGGCTACTCGATGGCCTATAATGACGCCTATGACAGGAAGGAGTTCTTCCTGGAAGGGACGATGCTTTACACGTCCTATGAGGAAGGAGTCCCTGGTTGCGCTGCAGGGATTGCCCATGAGATGTGCCACTTGTTTGGTGCCGAGGACTTGTATGCCACATTTATCCAGACTGCTGAGAACGAGGCGCGAGCCCGTGAACTCTTCCCTGATGATATCATGCTGCGGACATCGTATGACATCAACAGCCTGAAGATTGACAAACTCACGGCTTGGCTGATGGGACTGACCGAGGACAGGGAGGACTGGTATGAGAATTTCCTGTGTGAGCAGTGATGAAAATAAAGCAGAGATAGTTGAAACTAATTGATTATCAATGAGGTTATGTTAGCAAGAACAATTGGAGCCGCAGTGCATGGCATTGACGCCATCAAGGTTGAGATTGAAGTGACTGTTGACTGGGGATCGGGATTCATGGTCATCGGACTGCCCGACACCGCAGTCAAGGAGAGTGCCGAGCGTGTGCGCTGCGCCATGCAGCAGACGGGATTCAATTTTCCTGGAAAGAAAGTGATGATCAATATGTCACCGGCCGACATCAAGAAGGAAGGTTCGGCCTATGACCTGCCGCTGGCGGTCGGCATCCTGGCAGGTGATGAGAAAATCAGCCACGACAAGCTTGATCGCTTTCTGCTCATGGGCGAACTCTCGTTGGACGGCAGCCTGAGACCCATCAAGGGGGCCTTGCCGATGGCTATCATGGCCCGTGAACTGCATCTCGATGGCTTTATCCTACCACGAGCCAATGCCATGGAGGCAGCCGTGGTCAACAACCTCAACATCTATGGCGTGGACAACCTCATCGAGGTGGTCCAGTTCCTGAATGGCGAAATCGACCTAACAGCGACCGAGGTCGACACGCGAGCCGAGTTTGCTAAGGCCCAAGGTGTCTTCCCCTACGACTTTGCCGATGTCAAGGGACAGGAGAACGTGAAGCGCGCATTCGAGGTGGCCTGCGCAGGGGGGCATAATATCCTGTTGGTGGGTAGCCCTGGATCTGGTAAGTCGATGATGGCCAAGCGATTGCCGTCAATCATGCCGCCTCTCACCTTGAGTGAGGCTCTTGAAACAACCAAGATTCACAGCGTGGCAGGAAAGCTCCAGCAGGGCACTACGCTGATGACAGTGCGACCTTTCCGCAGCCCACACCACACCATCTCGCCAGTCGCCCTCGTCGGTGGAGGCAGTTATCCCATGCCTGGCGAAATCTCACTGGCCCACAACGGCGTTTTATTTCTTGATGAGCTACCTGAATTCAATAGGTCGGTTTTGGAAGTGATGCGCCAGCCGCTGGAGGACAGGATAATTTCGATTTCCAGGGCGAAATATTCGACGGAATACCCCGCTTCGTTTATGCTGGTGGCGAGTATGAATCCGTGCCCGTGCGGGTACTATGGGCACCCGACCAAGAAATGCGTCTGCAACGAGTACCAGCGCACCCACTACATGAGCAAGATTTCCGGACCGCTGCTCGACCGCATTGACCTGCAGATCGAGGTCCAGCCCGTCGATTTTGACCAGATGTCCAGCAAGGCACCGGGCGAATCCAGCGCCGCCATCCGCCAGCGCGTCATTGCCGCACGGATGCTCCAGGAGCGCCGCTTCAAGGAAGAACCCGGCATCCACTGCAACGCCCAGATGACCCCGTCCCTGCTCCACAAATACGCCGAGCCCAACGCCGCCGGCCTCGAGAAACTGAAAGACGCCATGGAGCGCATGAACATGAGTGCGAGGGCCTACGACCGCATCCTCAAAGTAGCCCGCACCATCGCCGACCTCGAAGGCACCGCCGACGTCCTCGACCACCACAACAGGGGCGCACATCAGCCTACCGCAACCTCGACCGCCCCACCTACCTTGGCAGTGCAGGTCTGTAATTTTACCACCTGCAAGGGCAGATGCGATATTCATGTTGAATGACAATCAATTAACGTGCTTTCAGTTGTCAAAAAAATTTTGACAACTGAAATGTTGGTTGGGTTATTCAGTAGAGTAAACCATTCCTTATGAATTCTTGTTTGGAAGAAAGACTAAAGTACAACCAATAAAAGAAATTACAACCTCCAGCCATGCTTTTCTCGACTTGTGTTTTCGCGTTTTTATCAATAAAATGTTGATTAATCTCACGAATGCCATCTAGTCCACGGTCATACACAGTTTTCCTTATATGAATTGGCCTGTGGCAGATTAAAGCAAGTGCAAAATCTAATAACGTAAGTATTTCGGAAGACTTATTAGAGAACTTTACAAATTCCACAATGTCTTTAGCATGCTCATCTCCGCATTTTGAAATTGCATCTAAAAAAGCGTCGGCAGTCACTTTTTGCAGGTCCAAATTATGTTCAACAAGGAAACGTATAACGTCGTTATTGCAATTAAACCTGATATGTGCCATCTCTCATATATTTAATCAAATGGCTTTCAACGTGAATGCCATATCAAAACGGATCATTTGTCCACTATGAACACACGTCTGCCAGGCCTCTTCGTTATGGCTTATATCAGAAATCTTTGCTGAATTTTCTGATTTGAAACGCTGATAAATGGTCTCGAGGATGTTGAGTTCGTCTTTGGTGAATTCAGCAAGGTCGGGAGAGAGTGTAGATGTGAGTTTCGTTCCCTCAGCGCCAGAATCAAAATGGACAATCTCGGGCTGAATCTCATCGTAGAAACTGTATATCCTGTCCCAGCGCATTGGTACAGGTCCATGCTGAATGGCTTTATAGGCCAAGCCAGTCAACCCCTTGCCTGTAGTTTTGTAACTATAAAAATCAGCATAGAACAAGAGCTTATTCATCATGGTATAGAATGCACCATCAAATTTTTCAATAAAGAACAAAATGATGTTCTTCAGTTTACTGATGGATTGCGTGGCATATCCATTAAAGATATCCCGGCGAATGCCATTGAAAATATAGCCCTTAATTAATAATTCATTCTTGTCTGCCTTAATCGCTGTGACCTTCTCGAGAATTTTCACATAATCTTGTTCATCAAACTGGTTCTTCGCATTGATGACAAAATTCTCAAAAACCAATGGATTCTGGATTGACATTAATATCTTTCCGTTTGTTTCGCTCGGCATATCTCCATTCTCATAAAGCCTAAATTGATTATCGCCAAATCCCAAAATCTGGGACATCTTGGTAGCGGACAAGCCATAACGTTGACGAACATGCTTGATTTCGTCAGGAAATGGGATGCCATACTTTGAGCGGTATTGATTATAGACTTGGCCGATATTTACTTCGTCCAATGCTGTTGTGGTGAAACGCTGTTTGGTTTCATCACACTCATAGAATTGATGCACATATTGGAACTTCTCTTTGCGAAAAGTCAGTTCGGCCGATTCTTGGCGGAGTGTAGCGTGACCTCCTGTAAATGGACTTTGCATATCGTTGTTTATTTAAATGGATAATTTATAGGGTGTTCTGCAATGTGAAAAGAGATGCAAATGGCACTTGAACCTTTGCCAAGAGTAATCTTGATATAGACTTCTTGCCCTTTTACATCTTTTCCGAAGACCCACATTTCCCCACATTGGTTAAGCGTATCAATGATAGGCCCTTCGGAGTAATCCTTGACCTCAAGATTGACAATGACCGATTCACGATACTTTGGAGTAATTTCTAACTCCGCCAATGTTTGCAGGTTCTTGCCTCTATCGTCTCTGAATATGATTCCAAAGACCTTTATTTTCTCCTTGAGTTGATTCAAGAATTGTTGGACTTCGTCTTTCGTTACCATTATATTATATATGCTATTTGATGATGCAAAATTAAACCTTATCGTTGAATTATCAAAATTTTTTATGCAATAATTTAACTAAAAAGTTGATAATCGCAATAATGGTCGCCCGCACCATCGCCGACCTCGAAGGGCTTTTCAAACAACTGAATAGTCTGATTTCTGATAGCATCAGCACACTGGGCCTGCGCCGACGTCCTCGACCACCACACCCTAGGTCGACATCAGCCTCATCGCAACCTCGACCGCCCCACCTACATGGGCAACGCATTGTAGTTTTTTGCTACCTCATCAATACAAACCGATGCAAGGAAGCGCAATTCGTTGATAACGAATGTATTGAAACAACGCTGGGTTGTTAAGTGATTCTTAAGAACTGCCTGAAAATTACATCAAAAGAACCGTCCCTATTTTCCTGTCTCTTCATCTACCTGTACAAATGTGGGTTTAGGTAGATTCCCATTGTCTAAATAATTCTTGTAGTCTTCCATGATCTTTATTTTTCCCACAATTAAAGCTCAGACGGTTTTATGTTAGTCCATCTGAGCCTTTATGATTTTGCTCTTAAAGTAAATTTATTCTAGCGTTCAAACCACCTCTTTATTAGGTAATATAGTGGTAGAACAACAATATAATATAATCCAAATACAATCCCTATAACTGCAATTACTATCCATATTATACTTAACACTTTCATAGTTCTTCCTCCTTTCTATCTTCTAGACCAATAAATCTCAAAGAAGTTTATTAATCAATTACAAAGTTAAGTATTTTTCTTAATATATTCACGCTACCTTAGTTTTTTTAGGTCTTCCAAGTCTGTCCTTCGAATAGAGTAAGTTATCCACCCGGCTCAACCACTCAAGATTTTCTACTCTGTTGTCTCTTTTATTTTCATTTTTGTGGTTAATAGTCTCCAGGTTCATACATCAAAGGGACGGTTCTTTTGATGTATTGATTCACGGGAATCGATGGAATTTTTCTGGATGATATCGTCAAAATTCTTGCTAAAATCATCAAAGGAAAATAGGGACGGTTCTTTTGATGTAAAATCCGCCACTATCGGTAGGTGGGCTTCTGCCAAAGGACAACTGCAAATATAGGCATTATTTCACAATTGCGGCCAGGTTGCTTGTGTTTTTTACTTGAGCAGCCTGGGAAATACATTTTTGTTGTGTTACTTTGTGGTTGTGAATGGCTTTATGGTACATATTTTGGTTGGTTTCGGGGCTTTATGGTTGATTATAAGGCTGTTGCAATGAGACAAGTTCTTCCGCTTGGATGAGAGTATTATAGTCCTCTTTCCTTTATCATTTTTAGTCCCTAACGTATCAAATATTTGAGTTAAGGACTGAAAATAAACCATAATCAGTCCCTAACGTATCAAAAAATCGAGTTAAGGACTATAATTAGTTTATATCCTCTCCTTAAAAGAGTCGAATATTGAAAATCTTGGGAATTTTATTTTGAAAATCTTGGGAGTTTTGTATCTTTGCGGGGTGAATTGAAACAAAACAAGCGTATGTACTATCCGAGGTTAGTTGAGAAGGAGATTGAACTGAAGTTGAGGACTTCGGGGGCAGTTGTTGTGGCGGGACCTAAATTCTGCGGAAAAACGACCACCTGTATGCTCTATCAGAAGAGTTTTGTGAAACTTAACACCAAGCAGGCTATCGCTATGGCAAGGTTAAATCCGAAGGCTATGCTGAAAGGTGAAACGCCAAGATTGATAGATGAATGGCAAAAGGCTCCCGACATCTGGAATCAGGTGAAAGATGACTTGGATTTCAACTATGAATTCGGGAAGTATATCCTTACAGGAAGTTCCACACCCGCAGACAAGACCGAGGTGCATCACAGTGGTGCCGGGCGCATCGCACCAGTGATGATGCGCCCCATGAGCCTGTGGGAGTCCCAGGATTCAAAGGGCGGTGTATCGGTTGGTGATTTGTTTAATGGTGGCGAAGAATTCACATGGGACACCAATCAGGATTTCACGCTCGATGATGTTGCCTTCTTGTTGTGTCGGGGCGGCTGGCCCATCTCGGTCTTGGCCCCCAAAGATATTGCCATCGAGATCACTAAGAACTACTGGAATGGACTATTTGCTTTTGAAGACCAAGAGAATGAGCGTTTCCGCAACAAGAAACCCGAGGTGTTGAAGATGATTATCCGCAGTTATGCCCGTCACATCTCCACCGAGGCTGCCATCTCTACCATCATTGCCGATGTGCGCCAGAGCAACGAGAGGACAATGGATACCAAGACGTTTGATGATTATCTTGAGGCTCTGAAGGATTTATACATTCTTGAAGATATGCGTGCCTGGAACCCGAACATCCGTTCCAAGACCTCGATACGCTCAACACCGACAAGGCATTTTGTGGACACGTCAATTGCATGTAGAGCCCTTGGCGTGATGCCCGAGGACTTGCTTGCCGACCTTGAGAGTTTTGGCTTGTTCTTTGAAGACATGGCCGTTCGTGACCTCAAGGTATATGCCGGCACTCTGGGAGGTGAAGTGAGGCATTACAGGGACAATGCCGGACTGGAATGCGATGCTGTCATTCATTTGGAAAATGGCCAATGGGGCGCTATTGAAATCAAACTGGGTGGAGACGATCTGATTGAGGCTGGTGCCTCCTCGTTGAAGAGACTCAAGGCAAAGTTGGCCGAAAAGAGTGACGAGAAAGCGCCCTCTTTTCTCATGGTGCTTACCGCTGTCGGCAGTTCATACCAACGTGAAGATGGCGTATATGTCGTTCCAATCAATTTGTTAATGCCATAGGATAGCGAACAATGGTACCATTTCTTCC
>JBGUKK010000025.1:0-34103 GCA_045114435.1 Sodaliphilus sp. | reverse complement strand
ATCTCTACCATTATAATTGGAGTAATTCCAGTTGGGTGCCCTATACCGGCAGCTCAACGATGCGTGGTGACGTGAACGGCGACGGCAACGTGAACATCAGCGACGTGACGGCTCTGGTCAACTACCTGCTGAGCGGCAATGCCAGTGGCATTAATCTGGAGGCTGCCAACTGCAACGGGGAAAATGGTGTCAACATCAGCGACGTGACGGCTCTGGTCAACTTCCTGCTGAGCGGTAACTGGCCCGCCAGCAAGGCCCCCGCGCCCAAGGCTCTCGCTCCCAATACCCAGCCCCAGCCCCAGCTCGCCGCCCCGAGCGCTATGTTGCACCCCGAGCTGGACGCCCTGGAACTCGTTCGCCCGGTAACACGAGCAAGCTCGCAGGGTAGAGAATAGACGTTAGCCATTAGCCATTAGCGGGCATCCGCGTTCCATTTGACACAAGAACGCGGATGTCTTGTGTTTTCTTTACGTGAATTATCGCGAATTGTCATTAATTAATTCATGATCAATTAACGGTAATTATATGTAAAAAAAGCGAGTGCGTCAGCCCCTTAAATGTCCTTAGCGCCTTCGCGTCTTAGCGTGAGGTAAAGGAGCGCGGATGCTTCTTTAACCTTTAACCTGCGAGCTTGCTCCCTTAGTGTAAATTTAATCAATTTTTTGTTGGATATGTGAGGGATTGTTATTATATTTGCGGATTAACTTGTGAAATGGAATATATTTATTAACTAATAACGATACGATTATGAAAAGATTATTACTTTTTTCTCTGGCTGTGCTGATGGCGGCGCTGGCGGCCCGTGCCGACGTGGCCATCAATGCCACCAACTTCCCTGATGCAATCTTCCGTAACTATCTGCTGACCGAGTATCCGAGCGGCACTATCACCACCGCCCAGCTCAATGCCCGCACCGAGCTGGACTTGGATTACAAGGGCATCTCTAATGCCAAGGGTATCGAGTATTTCACCCAATTGACGACTCTTGAACTGTATGATAACAACTTGACCACAGTTGATGTGAGCGCTAACACCAAGCTGACTTACCTCAACGTGGGTGTCAACAGGCTGACGTCAATCACCCTGGGCTCGAAGCCGATGCTTGAGCAATTGTATCTCCAGAACAACCAGTTGACCGAATTAAGGGCATGTAATTACACAAACTTGAGAACATTGTGGGTGCACAATAACCCCAACCTGACGTCGCTCAAGTGCTACGGCGACGCTTTAACCAATTTTGATATCAGGAATTGTACCTCGCTGACTGAGCTCAGGTGCTACGAGAACCCCAATCTTTCATCCATCAATGGCCTGGAGACCTGCACGGCACTGACCTATCTAGACTGCGAGGACTGCAAAATCACTGACTTGAGCGCCCTCAGTGGCATGAACGGCCTGCAGACCCTGCTGGCACGCAACAACAAGCTGACCTCGCTTGACGTGTCAAACAAGTACAGCCTGAACAGGTTGCGTGTCTCTGGCAACTATCTGATGACCATACTCAAATGCAATGGCTGCAACTTGAACTCGCTTGACGTGACCAACTGTACTGCAATGACCGAGCTGTGGTGCTATAACAACTATAATCTTGGTGATAATATTGCTGGCCTGTCGAGCTGCTCGGCTCTGCAACTTATTTCGTGCTACAGCTGCGGACTGACCGACCTCAGTGCCTTGAATTACTTGGAATATTTGACCAGGGCCATTTGTTCCGACAACGAACTTACCTCGCTCGATATCAACGATCTGAGGTACCTGAGGCAACTTTCAGTAGATGATAATGAGCAGCTCACCAGTCTTACCTGTACCGCCTGTCCACAGCTGAGCCTGCTCAATGTCGATGGCTGCACGGGTTTGCAGGGACTCGATTGCAGTAGTAATTCTCAACTTGCCGAAATCACCGGCTTGAGCGCCTGTACCGCCTTGACCATGTTGGACTGCTCGAACTGCGCTTTCACCGACCTGAGCGCCGTCTCTGGACTGCCCAACCTGGAAACCCTGATAGCCAATAACAACCAACTGACCACACTGACATTGACATCCAGGAGGTCATTGGAGTACTTGAGCCTCATGGGCAATAGTCAGTTAACCGAACTCAAGTGCTATAGTTGCGGCTTGACCTATCTTAACGTGACGAACTGCACAGCGCTGACCAACCTGAGGTGTTACTACAACTATGGCCTCACTGGTATCACGGGCCTGGCAAGCTGCAGGGCAATAACCTATCTGGACTGCGAGGACTGCGCCATCACCGAGTTGCCTGGCGTGAACGATATGCCCAATCTGCAGACGTTGTGGGTCCGCAACAACCAGCTGACCGGGACCCTGACAGTGAGCAACAAACCGAATCTGAATTACCTCAGGGTCAGCGGCAACCCGGGTCTGACAGAACTCAGGTGCGCCTACGGCAACTTGATACAACTCGATGTGACAGGCTGCACCGGTCTTGAATTATTATATTGTGAAGTAAACAGTGATCTTTCCTCAATTGCCGGACTGGAGGACTGCACAGCGTTGAATTGGTTTGTCTGTGATTATTGCGCACTCACTTCTCTTGACTTGACATTCTTTCCCGGCCTACGGTCACTGTATTGCTACAATAATCAGTTGACCTCGCTCAACCTGACTGGATTGACTTCCCTGAATTACCTTAACTGCAAGAACAATCCGGACCTGGGTGAAATCACTGGCTTGAGTGACTGCGCTGCCCTCACTTATCTTGAGTGCTCCAACTGTGGACTCTCCAGCTTGAAGGTGAGCCACATGAACGATTTGCAGGAACTGTGGTGCAGAAATAACGCGCTAACCATCCTCTCGGTAACCGATAAGACCCAATTGACGACACTGATGGCGAGTGATAATGCGTCGCTCCAGGAACTGGAGTGTTATAACTGCAACTTGGACCAACTCTCGGTCGATAATTGCCCTGAACTCTATTATCTTGATTGCCAAATTAACCAATTAGCCAATTTGAACTTGAGCACATGTCCTAAACTCAAATATCTGCTCGTTAATGGCAATCAGCTGACGAGTCTGGACATCCGCAACAATCATGAAATTATCTATCTGTGGTGCAACAGCAACCAGTTGACAAGCCTGGACGTGAGCAATTGCTCATCTGACCTGCGCTCGATTGACTGCCGCGCCAATCACATCACAGGCACCATGGACCTCAGTGCCTTCCCTTATCTGAGGGAGATTGCCATCTCAGACAATGAGTTTTCTCAACTGATCCTGGGTGATGATCATTCCACCCTGGTCAACCTCTGGTGTCATAATAACCAGATCAATACCCCCATCAACTTAAGCGGCTGCCCGGCCTTGGAAGTGCTCTATGCCCATTATAACCAATTGCCCTCACTTGACGCGAGCGGACTGACCAACCTTCAGGCAATACGCGCCGAGGCAAACCTCCTCACCAGCATCAGGGCAGAGAATTGTCCCGCTTTGTATGTGGTGAGCATCACGCTCAATCAAGTGAAGGCTGGCGAGATGGGCAAGCTGGTGAATGACCTGACCACCCGGACGGCCGATAATATGGGAAATCTGTATGTGCTCAACAAAGACAAGAACGGTTATGCCGAGGGCAACGTCATCACTGTTCCTCAGGTCAATCAGGCCATAGCCAAGTACTGGAACGTCTATCAGGCTAATGCCGAGGGCACCGAATGGGAACCCTGTACCGGCATGGAGTTCATGCTCGGCGACGTGAACAGTGACGGCAGTGTGAACATCAGCGACGTGATCAAGTTGATCAATTACGTGCTCAACGACGATCCAGCAGGCGTCGATATGGCGGCTGCCGACGTTGACGGTAACACCGATGTGAACATCTCGGATGTGATCACGCTCATCAACCTTGTGCTCAACAATGCAGGCTCCAGGGCACCGCAGGCCGTCACCTCCGGGAAGGAGCTGCCGACAGCCGCTCCTTCGAGCATCGACGACCTCGATGCCCTATTCGGGACAGGCGAGCTGGAGCTGAAGATTGAAGGCTTGAAATTGAGGAATAAACATTGAAATCATCGTTACGGGGGCTGACAAGAAGAGGAGTATCCTTTTTCTTGCCAGCGCCCCACTATCCCGCGTTACCCACTGTTGTTGATAACAGGATTTTCCATCAAGAGAATTGCAATATGAGAAAGTTAGTATTAGTCATGTCATTATTGTGCCTGTCGGCCTTGTGGAGCTCGGCCGCGGGCGTGAAACCCGGCAGCGCCAGGACACTGGTGGACAGCTGCGGCTTTTTCCCGCAGTTGAGTGCCGACGGCCAGTGGCTGCTTTATTCGCCCACCGATGCTACCAAGCTGATGTTGAAGAACCTCTCGACGGGTGTCGAGACAACGGTGGCCGACACGGGCTACCCGGGCTTTGACGCCATCATTGGCAACGATGGCAAGGTGTATTACGTCACCCAGCAGCGCAAGAAGAACGGCCTGGTCTATCGCACGGGCCATTGCTATGACCCGGTGACGGGAGTCGACAAGGTGGTGCTCAAGGCGCAGCATGGCCGCGTGCAGCCCTTGCAGGCCTCGCTGGGCGTGGTGATCAACGGTGAGCGCCAGTACTACTACAATGACAAGCAGGTGGGGGCATGGGCCTACACGCGCGGCGACAAGCTCTATCTCGTCGATGAAGCGGGCGTGACGCGTGCCTTGCAGCCTGTGAAGGACAGTAACGGCTACCTGTGGGCCTCGCTCTCGCCCGACGGCACCAAGGTGATGTTTGAGGCGGTCTCGCGTGGCCTGGTGGTGTGTGATCTCAACGGCACCATCATCTCGGAGCTGGGACAGTTCCTGATGCCCAGCTGGTACAACGACGAGTACATCATCGCCATGAGCAACGTGGGCAACGTCAGGCTGAACGGGTCGCGCATCTGGCTCATGTCGGTCGATGGCGAGGTCATCAAGCCCATCTCACCCAAGGAAGAGCGTGCCGTGCAGCCCATGACAGCGGGCGGCAAGGTGGTCTATAGCCTCTTGCACAGCGGTGAGGTGCGCATGCTCGAGCTGGACATCGCGCCCGCTTATCAAGCGGTGCACACTGCTACGCCCAAGGGCAAGGCTCACAAGGTGAAGAACCCTGCCAGCAAGAAGGATGTGCCCCGCGTGTACATCAACCCCGGCCACGGAGGCCATGACAGCGATGACCGTCACGTGCCCACCTGGGTCATCGGCATGCGCGACACCCTCCATTACTATGAGTCCAACTCCAACCTGACCAAGGGCCTCGCCCTGGAGGAGATCCTCCAGAACAAGGGTTACGAGACAGCCATCTCGCGCCGCACTAACACCACCGAGGATGACCTGGACCTGTTTGAGATCGTCTCGCTGGCGGCCAACAGTGGCGCTGATGTGTTCTTTGCGATTCACAGCAATGCCACGGGCATCGAGAAGCGCGTGAACTTCCCGTTGGGACTGTATCGCGGATGGGACGGCAAGCCCGCCGTCGAGGGCAGCCTGAAGTTGAGCCAGGCGGTGATGAAATATGCCGAGGGCAACCAGCTGACCGTCTGGACCAACGAACAGCGCAGCCGTGGCGACTGGTCCTTCTATCCCGACTGGGGCTACCGTGTGGGACTGGGTGTGCTGCGGTTCAACAAGCTGCCCGGCATGTTGAGCGAGGGCTCGTTCCACGACTACCTGCCCGAGCGTGAGCGCCTGTTCAACGATGCCTACTGCTGGCTTGAGGCCTGGAACCAGTCGTTGGGACTCGACGAGTACTTTGGCATCAAGGGCAAGTTCAAGAACGGCGTGATTGCCGGCACCGTGCGCTGGAGCGACAGCAAGCGCAAGGACGACGACCAGCGCCTCTTCGGCGAGGACAAACTGCGCCCCGTCAACGGCGCGTTGGTGCGCCTGTACAACGGTCGTGGCGTGATGTCACGCATCTATACGCTCGACTTCATGGACAATGGCGTGTTTGTGTTCACCAACCTGCCCAAAGACAAGTACCGGCTGGAACTCTATTACGACGGCGACGACAACCTCTACGAGTCGGTCAAGGTGAAGGTCAAGAAGAATGCCACGAGCTATAAAAACCTGAAGCTGAAAACCGACCAGAAACCCAAGAAGAAAAAGAAAACCTATTGACTGTCAACGCGATAGCGTCTATTAATCAATCAACTATACAATGACAATGAAAAGACTGTTTTTCACAATCGCCATGGCGGCGGTGATGATGCTGCCGGCAGTGGCGCAAGAAGTGGAGGTGACTTTGCGTCAGCGCCTGCTCGAGGGCGTTGAGGGGCCGGCTTTCTATCCGGTGCTCAACAGCGCGGGAACTCGCCTGCTGTTCAGGACCGAGAGCGGTGCCCTCAAGTTGCATGACCTTGGCGATGGCGTGACCACCGTGGTCACGCGCGACTATGTGGCGGGCAATGATGCCTGCTTCGGTGGTGACGGCAAGGTCTATTACGTCACCCAGGAGCTGGGGGAGGAGGACCACCTGATCTACCGCACGGGACAATGCTATGACGTGGCAACGGGCAAGGCGGTCCAGGTGACTGAGCGCCAGCATGGGGCGGTGCGTGCCGTGCCGGCCACACGTGGCGGGGCGGTGAAGGCTCCCGGCCGCGGCTATGCCTCGAGTGCCGACATCGGCAGCGCGGCGTGGACCGAGGGCAGCCGTGTCCATGTCACCGTGGGCGGTGAGGAGCGCGTCTTCACTCCCGTGGACTCATGGGCGGGCTACCTGTGGGCTTCGCTCTCGCCCGACGGCAAGCGCGTGGCGTTCTTCGCTGCCGGCAAGGGCGTGGTGGTGATTGACCTGCGTGGCCAGTTGCTCGCCCTGCTGGGCAACTACGAGATGCCCTGCTGGTACAACAACGACTACCTTGTGGCACAGCATGCCACCGACGATGGCCACCAGTTCACCTCGTCCCAGCTTGTGCTGCTCAAGGCCGACGGCACCTACCAGTGTGACCTGACCACGCCGTCCTCGATGGCGATGCAGCCCACGTGTGGCGGTGGCAGGATTGTCTATTCGACGGTGGACGGCCTGTTGTATGAGATGCAGATCAAGATTTACGAATAAAAAAAACGTGAGCAAGCTATGAAAAAGAGAATTTCCCGATTGTCGATGATGGCGCTGCTGGCGTTTTTTGCCGTGAATATCGCCAGCGCGCAGCCTCATGTGTACATCAATCCGGGCCATGGCGGCTATGACAGCGATGACCGCAACATGGTCATCTATCCGTTCACCGCGGGCGACAGTGCCGGCTCATGGGAGTCGAAGTCCAACCTGCGCAAGGGCCTTGCCCTGCAGGAAATCCTGCAGAAGAAAGGCTACCGCACCAGCATCTCGCGTGTGACCAACACCACGGCCGACGACCTGGCCCTCTCGACCATCGTCGCCCTGTGCAACCAGAGCGGTGCCGATGTCTTCTACTCGATTCACAGCAACGCCACGGGCACCAGCTCGGTGGCCAATTTCCCGATGGTGTTCTACCGCGGCTATACCGGTTCGCCCCAGATTGCCAATGCCGATGTGCTGGCCGCTGACCTGGAGCCCTACCTGTATGCCAACCAGAGCACGGTGTGGACGAGTAATTATCAGATCTGGGGCGACTGGTCGTTCCGTCCCGAGTGGGGCACCCAGGGCTATGGCGTGCTGCGCGGCAACTACGCCGTCGCCAACCTGAGCGAGGGGTCATTCCATGACTATATCCCCGAGGCCTACCGCCTGCTGGGCCTGCAGTATTGCTGGATGGAGGGCTGGAACATCTCGCTGGGTGCCGACAAGTATTTCGGGCGACTCGACAACTTCGGCCAGGGCGCTGTGACGGGCAACGTGCGCGACGACCGCATCAAGCGCCTGCAGGAGAATCCCCAGCCGTTCATCGTCATCGGCAATGACGAGTTGATGCCCATCCATGGAGCCACGGTGCGCCTGCTTGACCAGGACGGTAACGAGGTGCAGCGCACCATGACCGACACCCTGAGGAACGGCATCTACACGTTCAAGTATGTGGATCCCGGCACCTACACCGTCGAGGTGACAGAGCCCCTGCACTTCTCGCAGAGCAAGACGGTCACCGTCGAGGCCAACAGCTCGACCTATCAGAACTTCTACCTCAAGCGGGTGCGTGACACGCCTCCCGTGGTGGTGGACTACAGCCCCGTGTGGAACGAGGGTGACCCCGCCGTGAAGTGCAGCACGCCCGTCGTGTTGACCTTCAACTGGGACATGGACAGCGTGACGACCTGTGGCGCCTTCACACTCGATCCGCCGCTGGAGGGCAACTTCAAGTGGGAGGACTCTTATCATCGGCTGGTGTTCACGCCGGTTGACGCCTTTGACGTGAACACGCTCTACACGCTCACGCTCAAGAAGAGTGCCGAGCATGGCGGCGGCATGCCGATGGAGGAGGACTTCACGATGAGTTTCTTCACCCAGCCGCGCAACCACTTGACCGAGTTGGCGGTCTTCCCCTATGAGGACGCTCCCGTCCACTACACCAAGCCCGTGGTCGAACTGCGTGTGGACTCGCTGCTCGACACCTACAACCTGTTCCAGCGCCTGCGCGTGCTCGACAGCGAGGGCACCGAGCTGGCGTGGAACAAGCGCGCCATCAAGTACAACAAGAAGGGGGATGACTACGGCTACGTGCGCATCCCGCTCACCAGGGACATCGAGCCGGGCAAGGATTACCACCTCATCCTTGACGTGGACATCGCCGACACCGCCGGCATCCACCTGCCCGCTGCCCGCGACATCGTCTTCCACGGCGTTGACGCCGGTGCCGACAAGCCCGGCATGTCGTTGATCGAAGGGTTTGACAAGGATGAGTACTGCATCAACCCGGGAGGCTCGATGAGTAGCGTGGCGTCCACCTCCTATGACAGCAGTGACCGGCTGTTTGGCGAGGCGTCATTGTCGATGAGCTATGAGTTCAGTTCCGTCAATGATCAGGTCTTCCTGTCTTATAATCCTGATTGGGGCCTGGAGAAGGAGGAATGGGAGCAGAAGCTCACCGCTAGTGATAAACTGGGATTCCATGTGTGGGGCGACATGTCGTGCAACGATTTGTCGCTGTACTTCAGCTGTTGGGAGGATGCGCCTGCCATCACGATTCCGGTGGGGAAGATCGACTTCCACGGGTGGCGCTACATTGAGGTGGACTTGAGCAGCCTTGAGCCGGGCCACCATTATAAATTGAGGAGATTCATCTTGAAGCCCTCCAGCAGTCTGATGGGCATGAAGAGCGTCATCAAGTTTGATAACCTCCTCAGGGGACAGGCCAGCGGCATCGACGAGGCCCGTGTGGCCAATATGGAGGTGCGCCACGATGGTGACTACATCGTCGTGAGCGCCGACACCTGGGTGCAGGGCGTTGAACTGCTCGACATCAACGGCCGCACCGTCAAGGCCACTGGCGGCAACTGCCTGAACGTCGCCGGCATGGAGCCCGGCGTCTACCTCGTGCGCGTCCACATCAACGGCCGCACCTCGACCAGCAAGATGAGGCTCTAACCGGCCCCACCTGCCGCCCGAGATCTCTATAGCCACTATAGCATCTATAGTATCTATAGTATCTATAGTATCTATAGTATCTATAGCTTCTATAGTATCTATAGTATCTATAGCTTCTATCGAGCGTTACATCCACGATAAGCAACAATAGGGCCGCGAGGCCCTATTGTTTTTGTCAAGAAACTGACAAAATGTCAGTTTCTTTGTTTAATTTATGCTAAAAAACTGACACGGTGTCTTTGATTTTTAACAGTAGTTATACTTTGGGCTGTTGGCACTGGTTTTGCTTCCATTGATAGCGCAAGCGGGTCGCAAGACCGGCAAGCGAGAGAAAGAAAACAAACAATTAATAATAGACTCATAAATCAATAATTAGGAGGTAATGACTATGTATTTTCCTGTAATTCGTAACAACCGCAACAACTGGTTAGACAGTGCATTCAATGACTTGTTTGACATGGATTGGGCACCGCGTCATGTGGCCACGGCCCCGGCAGTGAACGTGAAAGAGAGCGATGAGGCTTTCACCATGGAGGTCGCCGCTCCCGGTTTGAAAAAGGAATTCTGCAAGGTCAACATCAATGACGAGGGCAACCTGGTCGTCAAGATCGAGAACAAGGCCGAGCAGGAGGACAAGGCCAACGCCGATGGCGAGAAGACTCACCACTACCTGCGCCGCGAGTTCTCTTACGCCAGCTACGAGCAGGCCTACATGCTGCCCGAGAACGTTGACAAGGAGCGCATCAGCGCCAAGGTCGAGGACGGCATCCTCACCATCGAGCTGCCCAAGCTGACTCCCGAGCAAGAGAAGAAAATCGATCGCGTTATTGAGATTGCATGATGTGATGCCATAATCCGACAGGCGCCCGTGGCCTCATCGCCACGGGCGCTTGTCACGTTTAGTGGGGGCGGATTTTGCTTCAAGGGGCTCGCAGAACCCTTTGCGGCTTAGGGCGTGATGAAGATGGGTGAATGGTTGTGCCAGAGTGGATTTCTAGTTAATAGATGTACTTTTATGTTAATTGATGTTTACATCATGGAAATATATAGAAAATATGGCGAAACTCATCGGGAATTTGCATAACTTTGCAGCCCGTAAAGTCGGCTAGGACTTGATTTTAAGGTTTATTAATACAAAAATACCTCTGTTAACTGTATAGAGCATGGTAAAAGGTCAGAATGTTATCCTGATAGCTGAGAGCAGCACCACACGCACCGAATGGTCACTTGTCGAAGATGGTCAGGTGCTGCAGCATGCCTTTACCCAGGGTCTGAACCCGTTTTTCATGACCCGTCGCGAGATCAGCCACAGCATCCGCCTGGAGTTGCCGTCGGAGTTCTTCAAGCGCCGCTGGAGCCGTGTCTATTTCTATGGCGCCGGATGTTCGGGTCCCGAGAAGAACAAGATCATCGAGGCTTCGCTGGTGGCGCAGTTCAAGACGCCGGCCACGGTGATGAGCGACCTGCTGGGCGCCGCACGCGGTCTGCTGGTGCGTGAACCGGGACTGGCGTGCATCCTGGGCACGGGCAGCAACTCGTGCTTCTATGACGGCCACGACATTGTCAAGAACGTGCCTGCCCTGGGATTCATCCTGGGCGACGAGGGCAGTGGTGCCGCGCTGGGACGCGTGTTCCTGGGCGACGCGCTCAAGGGTCTCGCTCCTCAAGAGTTGACCGACGCCTTCTTTGAGAAATACAAGGTGACGCGTGCCGAGGTGCTCGACGCCGTGCTCAACAACCCTGCCGCCACGCGAAACCTGCGTGCCTACTCGTTCTTCCTGAGCGAGCATTTGGACAGCCCCTATGTCCACGAGATGATTGCGAGGGAATTCAGGCGTTTCTTCGAGCGTAATGTGGCACAGTATGACTACAGAAACTATCCGGTGAGCTTCGTGGGACCCATCGCCACGACCTACAGCGAGATCCTGCTCGAGGTGGCCAATGAATTTGGCGCCACGGTGCGCAAGATCGTCCTCAGCTCGATGCCGGGCCTTGTCGCCTATCACAGCGACCAGTCCTGACGGGGAACTGGCGGCCTTGAGAGGCCGGGTAATGATAAATCGACAGGGAGCGTGAGTTCAACCCTCGCGCTCCCTGTCGCTATTATTTGTCGTGACGGATCAGTCTTCGTCCTGGCCGTTCTGCTTGGCGATGCGCTTGCGCTCGAGCTCGTCGAGGACAATCTTGCGCATGCGGATGTGGTTGGGCGTGATCTCGACATACTCGTCGGCCTTGATGTACTCCAGGGCCTCCTCGAGGCTGAAGACGATGGGGGGCACGATCTTCACCTTGTCATCGGCACCGCTGGCGCGCATGTTGGTGAGCTTCTTGGACTTGGTGACGTTGATCACCAAGTCTTTCTCCTTGGTGTGCTCGCCGACGACCTGTCCGCCATAGACCTCCTCCTGCGGGAAGATGAAGAAGCGGCCGCGGTCCTGCAGCTTGTCGATGGCGTAGGCATAGGCCGTGCCGCCTTCCATGGCGACGAGCGAGCCGTTGGTGCGGCGCGAGATTTCACCCTTCCAGGGCTCGTAGTCGAGGAAGCGGTGGGACATGATGGCCTCGCCGGCGCTTGCCGTGAGCACATTGGTGCGCAGGCCGATGATGCCGCGTGACGGTATCTTGAATTGCAGGTGGATGCGGTCGTTCTGGGTCTCCATCATGGTCATCTCACCCTTGCGGCGGGTGACCATGTCGATCATCTTGCTGGAATACTCCTCGGGCACGTTGATGCTCAGCTCCTCGATGGGTTCACACTTCACGCCGTCGATGGTCTTGATGATGACCTGGGGCTGTCCCACCTGGAGCTCGTAGCCCTCGCGGCGCATCTCCTCGATGAGCACCGACAGATGGAGCACGCCGCGTCCGAACACGTTCCACGCGTCCTCATTCTCGGTGCGCTCGACGCGCAGGGCCAGGTTCTTGTCCAGCTCGCGCTGGAGGCGGTCCCAGATGTGACGTGAGGTCACATACTTGCCGTCCTTGCCGAAGAAGGGTGAGTCGTTGATGCAGAAGCGCATCGACATCGTCGGCTCGTCGATCGCGATGCGGGGCAATGCCTCGGGATTGGCCGGCAGGGTCACGGTGTCGCCGATCTCAAACCCTTCCAGGCCGATGATGGCGCAGATGTCGCCGCTGCTCACGCTCTCGACATGCTTCTGTCCCATGCCCTCAAAGGTGCGCAGCTCCTTGATCTTCTGCTTCACCACCTCGCCGTCCTTCTTGCACAGGGCGACCTCCATGCCGTCCTTCAAGGTGCCGCGGTGCACGCGTCCCACGGCGATGCGTCCCACGTAGCTGCTGTAGTCGAGCGACGTGATGAGCATCTGCGGGTCACCCTCGAGCATCTCGGGCTCGGGGATGTACTTGATGATGGCATCGAGCACGGCGGTGATGTTGTCGGTGGGCTGCTGCCAGTCCTCGCTCATCCAGCCTTCCTTGGCCGAGCCGAAGATGGTGGGGAAGTCCAGCTGGTCCTCGTTGGCGTCGAGGTTGCACATCAGGTCGAAGACCATCTCCTGCACCTCGTCGGGGCGGCAGTTGGGCTTATCCACCTTGTTGATGACAACGATGGGCTTGAGGCCCAGCTGCAAGGCCTTCTGCAGGACAAAGCGCGTCTGGGGCATCGGGCCCTCAAAGGCATCCACCAGCAACAGGCAACCGTCGGCCATGTTGAGCACACGCTCCACCTCGCCGCCGAAGTCGCTATGTCCCGGGGTGTCGATGATGTTGATCTTGTAACCGTTGTAGGAGATAGACACGTTCTTGGACAGGATCGTGATGCCACGCTCGCGTTCCAGATCGTTGCTGTCCAGGATCTGGGTGCCCATATTTTGGTTGTCGCGGAACAGGTTGCCTGCCGCTAACATCTTGTCTACCAGAGTTGTTTTGCCATGATCGACATGAGCGATGATGGCCACGTTGCGGATGTTTTGCATAATGCCTTCTTGAATTTGGCTGCAAAGGTAGTGAAAATTGGGCGCTTGGCAAAGCAACTTGTTTTTTTTCTGCTCAAATATGCTGTCCAGCCCACCGTCAAACTGATGATTTCCACGCTGGCCAGCGAGAGCCAGGCCAAGCTGCTGGAGCCGCGGCTCGACAAGAGATTCATTGTGGCCGACATCTCCGTCTCTCGGCCTGAACAGGTGGATGTGCATCGTGAGCATTGACGTGTTGCCCGTGTGGAAAGATTGTTGTATCTTTGCACCAACTTAAAACCATTAACATCATCAACAATGAACAGAATTGCATTAGTTACTGGCGCGACAAGTGGCATCGGTGAAGCCTGTGCCCGCAAGTTGGCCCTGTGTGGATACAACATGATTATCACTGGCCGCAAGGCCGAACGTCTGGACACCCTGGCCAGGGAATTGTCGGCCACGGGAGTGGGCGTGATCACCCTCGAGTTTGACGTGCGCGACCGCGAGGCTGCGGCCGAGGCCATCAATGGCCTGCCCCCCGAGTGGCAGGAAATCGATGTGCTGGTCAACAACGCTGGTGGGGCCTGGGGCCTGGAGCCGGAGTACGAGGGCGACTTCAAGGACTGGGACACGATGATCGACACCAACATCAAGGGTCTGCTGACGATGACACGCCTCATCGTGCCCGGCATGGTGAAGCGTGACCGCGGCCATGTGGTGAACATCGGCAGTGTGGCTGGCGATGCCGCCTATGCCGGCGGTAACGTGTATTGCGCCACCAAGTCGGCCGTGAAGGCGTTGAGCGACGGCCTGCGCATCGACGTGGCCCACACGAGCGTGCGCGTGACCAACATCAAGCCCGGCCTGGTCGAGACCAACTTCTCGGTGACCCGTTTCCATGGCGACAAGGAGCGTGCTGACGGCGTCTATAAGGGCATCCAGCCGCTCACGGGCGAGGACATTGCCGAGTGCGTCGCCTTTGCCGTGAACGCCCCTGCCCACGTCCAGGTAGCCGAGCTGCTCGTTCTGGCCACCCATCAGGCCAGCGGCAGCGTCATCCACCGCGAGTGATACCCTACGTCAAACAACGATAATAAATCAAAACAACAGAGTAGTAAATCAAAACAACTTGAACAACTTAAAACAACATCAGCAACATAATTAATTGTTGTTAGGGTTGTTCCTTGTTGTTCAAGTTGTTTGATATTTTTCTGTTGTTTTGATTGTGGGGTGGAGGTTAAGCGATGTTGGGACTCTCGAGGCCGTAGTGGCGCTTGCGGTCCATCCACAGCAGCAGGGTGGAGGTGACGATGGCACCCACGCCGATGATGCCGAAGATGGTGAGCGAGAGGGTGTAGTCCACCTGATCGCCGACGGTGTTGCGCTCGAGCACCTTGCCGATGAGCATGGGGATGAGCATCAGACCGATGTTCTGGATGAAATAGATGATGGAGTAGGAGGTGCCCAGCTGCTTCATCGGCACGATCTTGGGCACGGCAGGCCATAGGGCCGCGGGCAGCAGCGAGAAGGCGATGCCCAGCACACACATCAGCGTCACGGCAACCCAGCCGGAGTTGAGCGGCATGGCGAACACAAACAGGGTGATTGTCAGCAGCACGCTACCCAGGATCATCATCGTCGCACCGCGCCCCTTGGTGTCAAACCAGGCGCCGAACAGGGGCGTCAGCACGATGCTGGTGTAGGGCAGGATAGAGGGAATGGCTCCTGCCAGCTTGGCCTCGACGCCATACTTGGAAATCATCAGCTTGGTGGCGAAGTCGAGGAAGGGGTAAAGGGCCGAGTAGTAGAACAGGCACAGCAGCGTGATGAGCCAGAAACCCGGATTTTTTATCGTGATTTTCATGTCCGAGAAGTGGAACTTCTCGTCGTCGCCTTGGGCCAGCTCCTGCTTGCCCTGCACCTTGTCGAGGCGGCGGTCCATGGTGCAGTAATAGATGTAGGCTATCAGGCCGACGCCCACGCTGAACACGCCGATGAGCAATGGACGGGGCAGACCCCAGTTGAGGGCGATGGGCAGGCTGAAGTTGAGCGCCAGCGCGGTGCCCAGGCGGGCCATGGCCACCTGCAGGCCCATCGCCAGGGCCATCTCCTTGCCCGAGAACCAGCGCACGACGACCTTGCTCACGGTGATGCCACACATCTCATAGCCGATGCCAAAGAAGGCAAACCCCAGCGACGCCAGCGCCACCTGTCGCTTGATGGTGCCCAGCAGGGGGAGGTCCCACATCGGGTCGGGCGAGGTGTAGGTGATGACGCCATAGACGGCGGCGGCCCCGGTGAGCATGAGCACACACGAGAGGATACCGGTGAAGCGCACGCCCATCTTGTCGAGGATGACGCCGGCAAAAAACAGCATCAGCAGGAACACGTTGAAGAAGCCGCGCGACCCGGCAAAGATGCCAAACTCGCCACTGGTCCACCCCATGCCGCCGTCCTGGGCGGCCTTCTCGAGCATGAACTGCAGGGGTGACATCTCCTTGGCGACCACATAGCCCGCCATCATCGTGAACGACACGATGGCCAGCACGGTCCACCGTGCCCACGCCCGCGTCGCTATCGTTTCTCTCACTTGGTCTCTCATGTGATTCAGTTTAAATAAATAGGGACCTTAAAGCCTTTAAAGTCCTTAAGGTCCCTAAAGTTTCTAATGATCAATCAGCTAGAAGCTTGACAACCAATAGCTGAACGCTTCTTCTTAATCCTCGGGCTTGATGTTGGGCTCCTCGAGGCCGAGGTGCTTCTTTCGATCAACCACCTTGAGGTACAGACCGAACAGCAGCGCTGCGATACCCAGGCAAGCCAGCATCACGAGCGGCCAGGTGTAATTGTACTGGGTCGGGTCGGTGATGCCGGGGTTGGTCTTGTCAAGCAATTTGCCGATGGCCATCGGGAAGAGCCACAGGCCGATGTTCTGAATCCAGAAAATCAGCGCGTAGGCGCTACCGATAATCTTGGCATCCACCAGCTTGGGCACACTGGGCCACAGGGCGGCGGGAACGAGCGAGAACGACGAACCCAGCACGAGGATGGTGAGATAAGCCACGATGAAACCGGCAGCCGTGCTACCCTTGAACATGGGCAGAATGAAGGCGAAGGTCAAGTGGCAAGCGATGAGCAGCAGCGAGCCCAGCACGAGCATCGAGGCGGCTTTACCCTTGTGATCCACATAGTTGCCCAGGATGGGGGTGATACCCACGGCGAGCAAGGGGAAGACGGCGAACACGCTCTCGGCGCTCTGGCGCATGTAACCCATGTAGCAGTAGCAGACGAGGGCAGCAATCGAGACGATGAGCAGGCCATACTTGGCACCCTTGTTCTTCATGAAGTTGCTAATGAAGGCGGTGGCGGCAACCACAAGCATGATGATATACTGATAGATCGTCAGGCTCTCGCTGGCCCAGAACGAGTTGGGGTCAACCTCGGTGAACGTGAGGTTGCACTGCAGCATGTTCACGGCATACTTCTGGAAGGGGAAGATGGCGCTGTAGTAGAGCACACACAGCATCGAAACAATCCAGAAACCCTTGTTGGTCAAGATCTTGCCGATATCGCTCACCTTGAAGGGGTCGTCCTTCTCCTCGGCCTCGCCCGTCTGCTTGTCGAGCTTGCTGTCCATGAAGAAGTACACGATGAACATGATCAGGGCGATACACATCAGCACAACGCCAAAGGCTACTGAACGCGATACACTCACCTGGCCACCCAGCTTGGCAAAGAAGGGCGAGAAGATCATGCACGTGGCAACACCCAGGCGGGCAAGAGCCATCTCGCTACCCATGGCAAGAGCCATCTCGCGGCCCTTGAACCACTTCACGATACCACGGCTCACAGTGATGCCGGCCATCTCCACACCGCAGCCAAAGATCATGAAGCCCAGGGCAGCGACCTTGGCGCTGGCAGGCATCTCGGCCGTGAACGGAGCGACACCCAGTTCCTCAAATCCGGGAATGTAGTTCAGGTTGTCGGTAAACCACTGCTCCAAGCCCGTGCCGATGAACGCATCGCTCACGGCATACCACTTGATGCAGGCGCCGATGAGCATCACCACGCCCGAGAGCAGCGCTGTGAAGCGCACGCCCATCTTGTCGAGGATGATGCCGGCAAAAATCAGGAAGAACACAAACACGTTGAGGAACACCTCAGCGCCTTCCTCGGTACCAAATGCCGATGAACTCCAGCCGCGGGTCGATTCCATCAAGTCCTTGATGGGCGACAGGATGTCCATGAAAATGTAGCTGCAGAACATGCCCAGCGCGAGCAACAGCAACGCTGTCCAGCGCATTGCAGCCGAGTCTCTTAAAGTCTGAATCTTTTCTGACATAATTACTGTTTTTTGTTTTTAATGAATGTTTTTTATGATTTGGTTTATTGATTAATGGTCAAATCAAGTTGTCTATAGTTGCTGGAAGAGTTGGTCCTTGTCCTCTTGAAGCATCAGGCGATGCCCAGCGACTGGCAGATGCGGTCGATCTTCTCGTCGGCCCACTCGTTCTTGGCGTCGTAGTTCTCCTTCTTGTCGAGCTGGTCATGCACCTCGATGTAGAACTTGATCTTGGGCTCGGTGCCCGAGGGACGGATGGAAACCTTGGTGCCGTCCTCGGTGTAGTATTGCAGCACGTTGCTGGTCACGGGCATGTCGAGCTTGGTGACTTGGCCCGTCTTCATGTCGCGTTGCTCGAGCTTCTGGAAGTCCTTGATGAGCACCACGGGCGAGCCGTCGATGGCCTGCTGCGGGTTCTCGCGGAAGTTGACCATCATCTGGGCAATCTCCTCGGCGCCGGTCTTGCCGGGACGCACGACGCTGATGCCGCGCTCCTTGCTGTAGCCGTAGTGGATGTACAGGTCGATGAACAAGTCGTTGAGGGTCATGCCCTTGTCCTTGGCCCAAGCGGCGATCTCGCACATCAGGGGGATGGACGATACCGAGTCCTTGTCGCGGGCAAACGTCTCGGGCAGGAAGCCGTAGCTCTCCTCACCACCACCCAGGTAGCGTCCCTTGCCTTCCATCTCGCGCATCACGGTGGCGATCCACTTGAAGCCCGTGTAGCAGTCAAACATCTTGATGCCCTCCTTGCGGGCAATCTTGGCGATGGTCTCGCTGGTGACGATGGTCTTCACGATATACTCGTCGCCCTTGAGCATGCCCAGCTCGCGGTTGCGCACCATCAGGTAGTAGAGGAAGATGATCTGGATCTGGTTGCCGTTCACGAGCTCATACTTGCCCTTGGTGTTCTTGATCACCAGGCCGATGCGGTCGGCATCGGGGTCGCTGGCGAGCACCAGGTCGGCATCCACCTCCTCGGCCTTGGCAATCGCCATGGCCATCGCGCTGGGATTCTCGGGATTGGGCGACTCGACGGTGGGGAACTCGCCGCTCATCACGTCCTGCTCGGGCACGTGGATGATGTTGTCAAATCCCCAGCGCTCGATCGAGCGGGGCACCATGTAGCGGCCGACGCCGTGGATGGGTGTATAGACAATCTTCAGGTCGTGGTATTTCTTGTTGACCTCGGGACTGAGCGAGAGGGTGAAGATATCCTCGATGTAGGGGGCGTCAATATCCTCGCCGATGATCTGAATCAGGTCGGGGTTGCCCTCAAACTTGATGTCGCGCACGTCCTCGATGGCGTTCACATGGTTGATGATGTTCACGTCGTGGGGAGCCACCACCTGAGCACCGTCATCCCAGTAGGCCTTGTAACCATTGTAGATCTTGGGGTTGTGAGATGCCGTGATGTTCACACCGCTCTGGCAACCCAGGCGACGGATGGCATAGCTCAACTCGGGCGTGGGACGCGGACCCTCAAACAGATAGACCTTGATGCCGTTGGCGCTGAAGATGTTGGCGACGGTCTCGGCAAACAAGCGGCTATTGTTGCGCACGTCATGCCCGACGACCACCGCGATCTGGTCCAGGTCCTTGAAGGCCTCGTTCAAGTAGTTGGCCAGGCCTTGGGTGGCGCTGCCCACCGTGTAGATGTTCATGCGGTTGCAGCCGGCGCCCATGATTCCGCGCAGGCCACCTGTACCAAACTCCAGGGTCTTGTAGAACGACTCGACCAGGTCGGTCTTGTCCTCATTGTCGAGCATCGCTTGCACCTCGGCGCGCGTCTTCTCGTCATACCCCTCGCCCAGCCACAACTGAGCCTTTGCTGTCACGTCCTGTAATAATTTCTCGTCGTACATACTTGGTTCGGTTTATAAGGTTGATGTTTTTTTCAAACTGACAAAATTACTTTATTTTCCTAAATTGTCAAAGGGTTTTCTTGAAAAGTTTATTGCTCCCAGTTTGTTACAGCGTTTTTGGGGCAAGAGGGTCACGGATAATAAAAAAAGCGCCTCGTCTCACGACGAAGCTGCCTTGCTAGGAAAAAAGTATCATATTGCTGCAAAGATAGTCACAGTAGATGAACTGTGCAAGTTTTTTATACAGATTTTGTCTTTTTTATGAAAAAAAAGGAAATAAAAAACTCAAGTTTCTCAAGTAGCTTAGTTTCTTTAAAAACTTGAAGGCTAAAGGCTAAAGATTGATGGTTAATGAGATTTTACCACATGCTAAACTTGGGCCCTTTGAGAAATGTACACAAACTTTTTCAGAAATAAAGTGGGGCGTGTTTCTAAATTTTATACCTTTGCCGCCAAGACCAAATCAATAAGTAGTATTGCAGAATGAAAAGAGTTTTAATGACACTGATGGCGCTCATGGCGCTGACGTTTACCGCATCGGCGGTCGACTGGTTTGACGTCTTGTCGGGCAATGGCGAGACCATCTCTATCGACCCCGACATCAAGGTCGCCGATGATGGCGATAGCTATATGGTGTGGGTGCGCAATTCCTTTGATGTGCCCGAGTCTCGTGACTATTACACACGTGACCGTGGTTATGACAAGACGGTGGCCTACAAGTTGACACTGTACAAGTTCACCGACAAGTGGAAAAAGTTCAACATCGTGCAGGTGGCGGTCTATGGCGAGCATGGCGAGATCATCGACCAGTATGCCAACACCGACATGGCAGCTACCGAGAGCCTGATTCCTGCCGAGACACCCATCGAGACCATCGTCGAGGCCGCCAAGGTCATCTACGAGATCAAGACCAATCCCGAGTGAGCCCCGCTCGCTCCCCGCGGCAACCAAGACTGTTCACAGTAGCCCAGATAACAAGCCACAGGCGCCAATGAGTGCCTGTGGCTTGCTTGTTGTTGATAATGATGTTGTAGCCCTGGTGGATCAGTCAGCCAGTTTCCACAGGCCGATGGTCTTGCCGCGAAAGACGCGGTACTCGACGTCCTTGAGTTGCATGGTGAAGGAGGGAAGGTCCACCTGGCTGATGAGGTCTTGCAGCTTGCGGACGTTCATCCTCGGGTCCTGCACTCGTCCCAGGGTGACGTGCAACTTGAAGTCGGATTCAATCTTGCAGCCCTGGCTGGTGAAGTAGCGCCTGATGTCGCCCACCAGCGTCACGAAGTCCCTGGGGACATCGGTGGCAGTGAGGTGGATGACCTGGCGATGATAGCCCGAGGCAAAGGCGTCAAGCTTGTCAAAGGTGATGACGGGTCCTGGGGCGTCATTCAGCAGCTCGTTCAGGCCGGGACGCATGTTCACGTCGTCGGGGGCATAGTCAAGGAAGGCCATCGTGATGTGGTAATAGCCTCGTTGCCAGCGTATGTTCACGCCATCCAGCAAGTCCCTTAACTGCCTGAACCAGGAATCCTCATACCTGATGGGCACCTTGATCTCAATATAGCTCTTCATTGCCTGTTATACCTGTCTTGAGTTGAGTGGGTCGATCTGCTCAAGTCTCTCTTTGAAGCTTGAGCAGAACTTGTGGGCCGTTGCCGGTGCTCAGTGACGCTTCTTGGCGCCTTTTTTCCTGCTGGCCGCTTTTTTATTGGAAGTGGTCGACTTGACCTGGTCGAGGCCCAGCTGGATGTTCTTGATCAGGGCTTCGCTGGTGTAGGTCGCGCCGGTGGCGATGTCGGGCTTGAGGCTCTTGGCCTGGGCGACGGTCTTGCCGATGTACTGGGGCAACACCTTGTCCTTGGCGCGCTTGAGGTAGCCGGGCGACTCCTGGTTGTTGAGCACCTCGATGTTCTCGATCACACCATTCTTGATGATGATATTGAGAGGGGTGGGGCCGTTATAGCCTACCACCTTCTTGGCGATTTCGCCGGTGTAGATGACCTGTGTGGTGGAGGCCTTCTTGGCCTTGGTGGCCTTCTTGGTGCGGGCATCGAGCGTGACGGTGCCTGTCACGAGCAGCATGATGGCTGCAAAGATGATGGTCTTTTTCATTATATTCTTAGTTTTGAGTTCTAAGTTTTAAGTTTTTAGTCCCTAGTTCCTAGTTTTTAGTCCCTAGTCCTTAGTCCTTGGTTCGTGGTTTTTAGACGGGATTTGAGGGGGATGGTTTAATTGTTCTCGAGGAGTTGCTGGGCTTGGGCCAGGGTTTCGGGCTTGCCGATGTCGAGCCACTGGTAGTCGGCATCGGGGTGGTAGCCGTGGATGAGGTGATGCTTGCACTCGTTGACATAGAACGGCGTGATGGAGAATTTCTCACCTTCCTGGCGGCGGTAACGCTCCAGGTGGGGGAAGATGCGCGGCGAGATGACGTGCAGGCCGCCGAAGGCCAGTTCCCGCAGGTTGCGGCCACGCAGCCTCTCGGCATCGGGCTTGAACTCACCGGTCGCCTTGTTGGTCCAGCCGCACAGGCGATCGTCCTCGTCAAAGAGGAAGTAGCGCTGTGTCTGTCGCTCCTTGACCAGGATGGTTGCCAGCGCGTCGTGCTCGACGTGATAGTCGTAGAATGCTTTCAGGTCCAGCGTGCTGATGATGTCGGTGTTGTGAACCAGGAAGGGCTCATCGCCGTCGAGCCACTGGCGCGCCTTGAGGATGCCGCCGCCGGTGTCGAGCAGCAGGCCGCGCTCGTCGCTGATGTGCATGTTCAGCCCGAAGTTGTCGTGGCTCTCCAGGAAGTCGATGATCATCTGCCCGTAGTGGTGGATGTTGATGGTGATGTCGTCAAAGCCCGCTGCCGCCACGCGCTCGATGACGTGCTGCAGCATGGGTTTGCCGGCAATCTCGACCATCGCCTTGGGACGGTCGTCGGTCAGGGGGCGCAGGCGTGTGCCCAAACCTGCCGCAAAAATCAGCGCTTTCATTGCTTGTCAACGGGGTTGAGCGTGCGTTCGTGGTCGGGCTGTTCACGATGTGAGAGCTCGACGCGCACGTTAAACTTGTCGTGGATGTGTTCGGCCAGGCGCTCGGCGGCATAGACCGAGCGGTGCTGACCGCCCGTGCAGCCGAAGCACACCATCAGGTCGGTGAAGCCGCGCTTCTTGTAGCGCTCTACCGACTCGTCGACCAGGGCATAGACGTGCTTGAGCCACTTGTCGATGGTGCTCTCCTTCTTGAGGAAGTCGATGACGTTCTGGTCAAGACCGGTGAACATCTTGTACTTGTCATACTTGCCGGGGTTGTTCAGTGCGCGGCAGTCAAACACAAAGCCGCCGCCGTTGCCCGAAGCGTCGTGAGGGATGCCTTTCTTGTAGGCGAAGCTCATTACCCTGACCGTCAGGCCCTTGTCCTCGCTGACGAAGTCCTTGAGGTTGACCAGCTCATCGATGACGAGGCTCAGGTAGGGGTATTGGGTGAAAGGCTTCTCAATGACCAGCTTGCGCAGGTTGGCCACGGCGGGGACGATGCTGTTCTTCATGAAGTCGGGCTTCTTCTCGAAGTAGCCGCGGAAACCGTAAGCGCCCAGCACCTGCAGCGTGCGGAAGAGCACAAACAATCGCAGTTTGTCATAGAAATCCTTCTCGTCAAGGTCCGGCTGATACTCCTTGAGTTTCTCGAGATAGGCACTGACCAGGTCCTTCTTCAACTCGTCGGGATACTTGGCGCGCGACTGCCAGACGAAGGAGGCCACGTCATAGTAGTACGGGCCGCGGCGTCCGCCCTGGAAGTCGATGAAGGCGAGCTTGCACTCGGCGGGTTGGTCGGCATTGCCCACGAGCATCACGTTGCGCGACTGGAAATCGCGGTACATGAATGTCTCGCTGGGAACAGCGAGCAGGTCGCGGGTCATCTTCTCGAAGTCGTTCTCCAGCTTGTCCTCGTTGAACACCACGCCGGTGGCCTTGAGGAAGCAGTACTTGAAGTAGTTCAGGTCCCACTTGATGGAACGCTCGTCGAAGCTCTTGGCGGGATAGCAGTTGTTATAGTCAAAGTCCTGTGCCCCGCGGAACTGGATGTCCACCAGGTCACGCATCGTGCGGCGCAGCAGCTCCTTCTCCTCGCTGGTGAAGGCGTGGGTCATGGCGCTGCGGCGGATCTTGTTCCACAGGATGTTCTCGGGCTTCTTGCCCAGGTCCTCCTGGATATAGGCCATGTGGTCGTCGCTCACGCCATAGACCTCGGGTACCGACAGCCCCTGCTCGCGGAAGTGTCGTGAGATGTAGACGAATGCGTCATTCTCCTCGCGTGACTCGCCGATGACGCCCACGATGGAACGCTCGCCCAGCAGGCGGTAGTAGCTGCGGTTGGAGCCGGCTTTATCCATGAGCACAATGTTGGTGGGCTCACTGCCCACAAATTGCTCGTATAATTTTATCAGTCTGTCCATTGCTGTCGTTCTTTTAGTTTTTAGTCCTTGGTCCTTAGTCCATAGGTCTTTAATGATTATGTTGTGTGGATATTAGAATTCGCTGGTGAAGTGGAAGTTGATCTTCGGGAAATCCTGCTGGGCCATCTGCAGGACGTAGTTGCTGTCGGCCAGGAAGACGTCACGCCCCTCGGTGTCCAGCGCCATGAACTGGTGCTTGCGCTTCTTGAACGCGTCGAGGGCGTCCTCGTCATCGCTCTCGATCCAGCAGGCCTTGTACAGGTGGATGGGCTCCCAGCGGCACTGGGCGCCATACTCGTGCAGCAGGCGGTACTGGATGACCTCAAACTGCAGCTGTCCCACGGTGCCGATGATCTTGCGGTTGTTGAACTGGTTGATGAACATCTGGGCCACGCCCTCGTCCATCAACTGCTCGAGGCCCTTGTTGAGCTGCTTGGTCTTCATCGGGTCGGAGTTCTCGATGTACTTGAACATCTCGGGCGAGAAACTGGGCAGGCCCTTGAAGTGGAGATCCTCGCCCTCGGTCAACGTGTCGCCGATCTTGAAGATGCCGTTGTCGGGCAGACCCACGATGTCGCCGGGGTACACCTCGTCGATGATCTCCTTCTTCTGCGCCATGAAGGCCGTCGGGGCACTGAAGCGGTAACTCTTGCCGCTGCGCACGTGCTTGTAGTTGCCGTTGCGCTGGAACACACCGGAGCACACCTTGACAAAGGCGATGCAGCTCCTGTGGTTGGGGTCCATGTTGGCGTGTATCTTGAACACGAAGCCCGTGAACTTGTCCTCGCCGGGCTCCACCGTGCGCTCGATGGCGGTGACGGGGCGTGGCGACGGGGCGATGCGCACAAAGCAGTCCAGCAGCTCCTTCACGCCGAAGGTGTTCAGTGCCGACCCGAAGAACACGGGTGCCACCTTGCCGTCAAGGTAGTCGAGCGTGTTGAAGTCGGGATAGACGCCATCGATGAGTTCGATGTCGGCGCGCAGCTTCTCGGCATCGGCCTTGCCCACGGCAGCATCGATGGCCGGGTCGTTGATGTCGTTGATGTCCACGCGGTCGGTGACGTGCTGCTTGTCGGGCTTGAACAGGCTGATGTTGTGCTCGTAGATGTTGTACACACCCTTGAAGTGGGCACCGATGTTGATGGGCCAGCTCAGGGGGCGCACGTCGATCTTGAGCTCCTGCTCCAGCTCGTCGAGGATGTCAAAGGGGTCACGTCCCTCGCGGTCGAGCTTGTTGACAAAGATGATGACGGGCGTGTTGCGCATGCGGCACACCTCCATCAGCTTCCTCGTTTGGGTCTCGACACCCTTGGCGACATCGACCACGATGATGACGCTGTCAACGGCCGTCAGGGTGCGGTAGGTGTCCTCGGCAAAGTCCTGGTGGCCAGGGGTGTCGAGGATATTTATCTTGTAGTCGCCGTAGTTGAATCCCATGACCGAGGTGGCGACCGAGATACCACGTTGTTTCTCAATCTCCATCCAGTCGCTGGTGGCGGTCTTTTTTATCTTATTGGACTTCACGGCGCCTGCCACATGGATGGCGCCACCGAAGAGCAGCAGCTTCTCGGTCAACGTTGTCTTGCCGGCATCGGGGTGAGAGATGATGGCAAAGGTGCGACGGCGGGCGATTTCGGTAGTTATAGACATGATGCTGTCGGTTTTCAGTTGTCAGTTGTCAGTTGTCCTAAGCGGTGTAATGTGTCCTGGAGGCTGTCGAGCCAGTAGGGTACGGTGGTGTCGAAGGTGGCCTTGAAGCGGGTCTTGTCGAGCACGCTGTAGGCGGGGCGATGGGCCCTGGCGGGAAACTCGTCGCTGTGGCAGGGTTGCACGTGACAGCCGGTGATGCCGGCCAGGCGGTGGATGGCGATGGTAAAGTCATACCACGAGATGACGCCCTCGTTGCTGTAGTGGTAGATGCCGCCGTGCCATGTGTCGGCGCTCATCACCGTGACGATGGCGTGGGCGAGGTCGCTGGCGCAGGTGGGTGTGCCCACCTGGTCAAACACGACCTTCAACGACGGCTTGTCCTTGCCCAGGGCGAGCATCGTCTTGACGAAGTTCTTGCCGTAGGGGGAGTAGAGCCAGGCGGTGCGCAGGATCACGGCATCAGCGCCGAGCGCGTCGAGCAGCTGGCGCTCACCGGCGAGCTTGGTGCGGCCGTAGGCCGACTGGGGGCAGGTCGTCATGTCCTCGGTATAGGGGGTACAACCCTTGCCGTCAAACACGTAGTCGGTCGAGACGTGAATCATGCGGGCGCCGTGACGCTTGGCGGTGCGGGCGAGGATGCCCACGGCGTCGGCGTTGAGGCGCGCGGCCAGCGGCTCGTTGTCCTCGGCAGCGTCAACGGCGGTGTAGGCAGCGCAGTTGACGATGATGTCGATGGCCCGGTCGGCAACCATCTGCTCCACGGCGGCCTCGTCGGTGATGTCCAGTTCAACGATGTCGTCGCCAGTGACGTCGGTGAAGGTGGCGTTGAAGCGGCTGTCGCCGTCCAGCACGTTGCGCATCTCGTGACCCAGTTGCCCGTTGGCGCCGGTAATGAGTATGTTAACCTTGGTTTTCATTGTCAGTTGTCGTTTAAGTCGTCGCCGAACAGCGGCTTTTCCTCGTCACGCTTGTAATAGGCGGCAAGCAGGCCGATGAAGTGCGAGATCTGGGAAATCGCGGCGGCGGTGTCCTGGGAGATGTCCTTGCCCTGCAGGTGGAGCAGCATCACGCCGTAGAGGGCATTGAAGCAGGTCTCCAGCTCACCCGGGCGTTCCTGCTCGGGCAGTGTTGAGCGCAGCTGCACGATGTGGGGCAGGGTGCGGTAGTAGTCGGCGTGATAGTCGGGGAATCGGTCCTGGTGGGCGAGCAGCTGCTGGTGCAGGTCGTTCAGGCGGATGAGTACATTGTGACACACGCGGATGTGTCCGCGGTCACGCACGTTCTCGAGCTCCATCATCTTGATGAGCGACTCATACCACTCGCGTATCTCGCCACGTGTCTTCTCGTCCACGTCATAGCGGGCAATCACGGCCTTGTCCACCGTGTCGATATCCAGCTTGCAGGCCCGCAGCAAGTCCTCGACCTGCCACAGGTAGAGGAGATACTCGGCGATGTTCTCTCGGCGTTTCTGTTGAGCGATGATCATGGCTACACAGGGGGGCGGTTATCCAAAGCGGCTGATGTTGCGTAACGTGGACTCGTCGACAATGCGGATGCGACGGCCGTCGACAGTGATGATGCGTTCCTGGGCAAAGGTGGAGAGGGTGCGGATGGCATTGGCGGTGGTCATGTTGGACAGGTTAGCGAGGTCCTCGCGCGCCATGTAGATCTTCAATGTCGTGCCGTCGTCCTCGTAGCCGTAGTTGTCCACCAGCATGCACAGGGCTTCGGCCAGGCGGCCGCGGATGTGTTTTTGGGTCAGCGTGACCACCTTGGACTCACTGCCGCCCAGGTGCTTGGACAACTCGTGCAGGAAGAACCATGCCAGCTTGATGTTGCCGTCGATGAGCGTCTTGACCACCGTCATGGGCAGGGTGCCCACCTGCGACGGCTCGATGGCCATCGTGCTGGCAACGTAAGGCTCCTCGGCAAACCAGGCGCGGTAGCCGAAGTACTGGATGGGACGGTACAGGCGCAGGATCTGCTGCTTGCCTCCCACACCGTTCTTGAAGCGTTTCACCTTGCCCTTGATGAGCACCCACAGGTACTGCGGCTCGTCCTTCTCGGCATAGATGATCTGCCCCTTGCGGAAGTTGTGGATGACAAAATTGTCGGCAATGAGATGTTTCTCATCGCTGTTCAGGATGGACCAGATGTCGGCCAAATCTTCCCGTATGATGTCCTCTATTGTACTCTTTATTACCATGCCTAAGTTGCGCAAGTTGTTAACTTGCTCACTAAAAACACCTGCAAACAGGATTAACGTGCAAAATTACTCACATTTTCCCATCCAGCCAACTTCATAACCCTAAAAATCCCTAAAACCATGAGATTTCAGCGATTCAGTGGCGGAAGGCGTCGGGAATCGGGACGGGGCTGTTGGGGTTGAATCCGGGCTGGTTGCGCATGACGTCGGGGACGCCGACGGGGCGGTACTTGGGGTCGCCCCAGTCGCGCTTGTCCTTGCTGCCGCCGAAGATGTAATCCAGCACTTGATAGAGTAGGGGACCGGCGTCAAATGAGATGGGAGCGCCCATGAGGTTGATGGTGGGCTGCACGACAGGCATGGTGCGCCAGCGGCCCGTGTAGGGGTCGTAGAGGCGTCTGGCGCCCACGTCAAGCGTGAAGTTGTCGCTGGCCCGCCATCCCAGCGTGCCACCATAGGATGAACTGCCCAGGAACGGCATCGCTGCCACCGAGTGGAACTGCTGATTGACATAGTATTGACCGAAGGCGTTCAGCGTCAGGCGGTCGTTGAGACGGAACGACGCGTTGCCAAACACGCCATAGTCGTTCCAGGCCGCGCGGTCGAAGTGGTACTTGTTGCCCGTGACACCGGCCGTGACCTGCAGCCGGTCGCCCACCGGCATGGTGTAGGCAACGCTGGCGCTGGCCATGTCGCCCATACCGGGATAGGTGGTGTGGGCGCCGCTGCCTGTCAAGTAACCCTTGCCCAGGCGGGTGATGATGCCGCTGGTGGCCCAGTCGCGGCCGTAGGGATTGGTATCGTAGCGGAAGTGGGGAATGCTGCTCCAGTGGTTGTCACGCCATTCTTGCTGGTAGATGGCCAGCGAGTCGCCCAGGCTGCTGCGGTAGTCCAGCTTGAGGTCGGTGGCGGTGGGCAGGGTGGCGTTGAAGGTGGGCTTGATGTTGGTGGCGGGGGTGATGGTTGCAGGCAGCTCGGGCATGGTGAAATAGGGGCTGATCTTGGACTGGTCAAGCTGCAGCCTGATGCCCTGGCTCTCCTGGGCCGCCACAGTGAGGGCGGCTATTGCCATAACTATCAACAGAACCCGTTTCATGCCGCAAAAATAGCCGATTGCAGTCAATCAGACAAGTGTTGAACGTTAAATAGTCTTATTCCTTGCCGGGCATGTCGTCCCAAGCGGCGCGCAGGGCGGCAACAATGTCGTCATAGTCCTGCAGGGTGAAGGGGTCGTTGCCGCTGGTCATGATGGTGAAGGTGATGCCATTATAGGTGCGGCTCGTGCCGGTGTCCTTCAGGCCGTTGCGCCGGTAGAAGGCGTGGCGTCGCCTGCGTTGCTCGGGGTTGGGCGCGTCGGCTTGCTGGGGCGACTCGATGTCAATGATAAAGGGGTTCCCCTTGCGGTATTTTTCCAGAAGCGCAGTGAGGATTTCCTGGCCGTAGCCCTGGCCGCGCAGCTCCTCGCGCACGGCAAAATACCATCCCCAGTTATACCTCGGCAAGCTCAACACCATCGTCAGCCCCACGAGCATGTCCTCGTCATAGTAGGCCGTGTAGTCGATGTCCATCTTGTCAAGCAGGACAATCAGGTCCTCGTAGGGGATCTGCTCGCCGGCAGGGAAGGCTGTCTCGTAGAGCTGCCTGAGCGCCTCATTCCCGGCATTGCCGCTATGGATATCAATGGTCCTCAACATGACATTGAACGATTGATTCCTTCTCATTCCTGACTCTTGGCTTTCTCCAGCTCCTCGCCGGCTTCTTCCCACTGGGCCATCACCTGCTCGAGCTCTTGGGAAATCTTGGAGTGGGTGTAGTAGATGTCCGGGTTCTCGCTGGTGCCCGTCGCCAGCTTGTCTTCAATCTCGGCGAGTTGCTGTTCTAGTTCGGCAATGCGGGTCTCGCAGGTCTTCACCTTTTTCTCGGCCTGGCGGATGCGGCGCTCGCGCTCCTTCTGCCGCTGGTAGTCCATCTTGCCCTGACTGGCGGTGGGCTCCTGCTCCTCGACGGTGGCCGATGCGGCAGGTGAATTCTTGATTTCCAGTTGCTGCAAGGAGTCTAACTGCTTCTTCTGCAAGAAGTCATAGATGCCGCCCAGGTGCTCGCGCACGCGGTGGTCGCCAAACTCGTACACCTTGTTCACGATGCCGTTCAGGAAGTCACGGTCGTGGGACACGACGATGACCGTGCCGTCAAAGGCTTGTATGGCCTCCTTGAGCACATCCTTGCTGGGCATGTCGAGGTGGTTGGTCGGCTCATCGAGGATGAGCAGGTTGACGGGTTGCAGCAGCAGGCGTATCATCGCCAGGCGGCTCTTCTCGCCGCCGCTGAGCACCTTGACCTTCTTCTCGGCGTTCTTGCCACCGAACATGAAGGCTCCCAGGATGTCGTTGATGCGCGTGCGGATGTCGCCCACGGCCACATAGTCGATGGTGTCGTGGACCGTCAGGTTCTCATCGAGCAGCTGGGCTTGGTTCTGGGCAAAGTACCCGATCTTGACGTTATGGCCGATCTGCAGCTTGCCGTCAAAGGGGATTTCTCCCATGATGCACTTGACCAGGGTGGACTTGCCGGCGCCGTTCTTGCCGACGAAGGCGACCTTCTCGCCGCGCTTGATGGTGAACGTCACGTCGTGGAACACGTTCAGGGCGCCGTAGTCCTTGCGCAGGTCCTCGGCGATGACGGGATAGTCGCCGCTGCGGGGTGCGGGCGGGAACTTCAGTCGCATGCGTGAGCGGTCCACCTCATCGACCTCGATGCGCTCGAGCTTGTCGAGCATCTTGATGCGGCTCTGCACCTGCACGGCCTTGGTGGCCTTGTAGCGGAAGCGCTCGATGAAGTCCTCGGTGTCGTGGATGAGCTTCTGCTGGTTCTCGTAGGCGCGCAGCTGCTGCTCCACGCGCTCCTGGCGCAGCGCCACAAACTGGCTGTAACTCACCTTGTAATCATAGATCTTGCCCAGCGAAATCTCGATGGTGCGATTGGTGACATTGTCGATGAAGGCACGGTCGTGGGACACAAGCAGCAGGGCGCCGTTACGGTTCTTCAGGAAGGCCTCCAGCCACTGGATGGACTCGATGTCGAGGTGGTTGGTCGGCTCGTCGAGCAAGAGGACATCGGGACGGCGCAGCAGCAGCTTGGCCAGCTCGATGCGCATGCGCCAGCCTCCGCTGAACTCGCTCGTCGGGCGGTCAAAGTCGGTGCGTTCAAATCCCAGGCCCATCAGTGTCTTCTCAATCTCGGCCTCGATGTTCTCGCTCTGCATGAGCGCGCGCAGCTCGGTCTTCTCGGCCACGCGTTCGATGAGCTCCTGATAGTCCTCGCTGTCATAGTCGGTGCGCTCGGCCAGCTGCTGGTTCATCCGCTCGATGGCGGCGTCCATCTGCTGCAGGTGCTCGAAGGCACGTTCGGCCTCCTGCTTGACGGTCAGCTCGTCCTTGAGTTGCATCTGCTGCGGCAGGTAGCCGATGGTGATGTCGGCTTGTCGTGCGACGGTTCCGCTGGTGGGCATCTGCTCACCAGTGATGATTTTCAGCATCGTGGTCTTGCCGGCCCCGTTTTTTCCCACCAGTGCGATCTTGTCACGCTTGCCCACGACAAAACTGATGTTCTCAAACAGCACCTGGCTGCCAAATTCCACCTTGAGTCCTTGTATTGAAATCATGCCTCTGTTGCGATTTTGGGCACAAAAGTACTAAAAATCCGGCAATCGGGAGTCTCCACTATCCAGATTGTATAGAAACAGATGCTGTCGTTCAGTTTTTTTAGAACAGGCTCAATGGCTTCTGCTCAATGCTGGCACGGGCCTGCTGGATGTACTTGGGGTTGATGTCGATGCCGATGCTGCGCAGGTTCATGTCGTAGGCCAGCTTGCACGTCGTGCCGGTGCCGCAGTAGGGGTCCAGCACGATGCCGCCGCGCGGACACGTGGCAACCAGCGGCAGGCGGTACAGCGTCTCGGGGGCGACACAGTAGTGGGCGATGCCTGAGCGCTGCACACCGATGGTCCACACGTCTCCGGGCACCATGCCATGATCGTCTTCGGGCTGCAGGTAGTGGTCCTTGACCTTGTCGCCCTTCTTGCGGCCCTTGGGGTCATTGCGCACTATGCGCGCATAGGTGCGCCTCAGCTCCTCATCGTTATAGTAGAACTCCTCGCTCTTCACCAGGTGGAACATGAACTCGTGCACCTTGCGCAGGTGGTCCTGGCTGCCCTGTGGCGACGTGGTGGTCTTGTTCCATACCACCTCGTTGACCAGTCGCCAGCCCTGCTTGTCCATCATGGCCAGCACGACGCGCCAGGGGATGCCTTGCACGAAGCCGTCGGTCGTGTCATCGCCCATGTTGAGCCACAGCGACCCTTGCGGCTTGAGCACGCGCCATGCCTGGACCATGGCCTCCAGCAGTTCGGCGATGAAGTCGTCCATCGTCTCGGCAGTGATGCTCTCGGTGCCCTGATGGCGGCGGCGCCAGTAGGGTGGAGTAGTGACGATGCAGTCGATGCTCTCGTCCTCGATGCGCCTCATCACGGTAGCGGCATCGCCCTGCTCGAGGTGGGGCAGCAATGAGCGCCCCATTCTCCTGATCATGTCTCGACCGGGCTGCAGCTCAGAGGTCGCTGAATCCTCTTGGGCCTCAGTGTCCTCCGGCTCCCCGGTGTTCCCCAGCATGGTGTTCAGCAGACTCGCGGCACGGGTGGCCATCTTGTCATGAGCGATATGGCTGTAGGCTTCGTCGGCGAGCCAAGCGGCAACGAGTTCGTCGGGGTCAGTCTTGAAGATGCGGGCCAGGCGGAGCACTTGTGCGCGCTTGGGACGTCGTTCGCCGTGCTCATAGCGGCTGTAGGCGGGCACATCGACGCCGATGGCCTTGGCCAGGTCCTTCTGGCGCTTGCCGCTCTCGATGCGTAATTGTCTGATTTTGTCTGAAAATAACATAACGAAAGATAGATTTGTTAGAATATGACAAAATTAGTGCAAGTTATGGACAGAACAAAATAAAATGACACAGTTTTTTTATACCCCAGCCTCCCCAGCCTGCGACATCCTGGGGATAGCTGAGTGGAAGTCGCCTTCGGCGACTGGCTGCCGATAACTAGAGTGAATAGTGTTCCTCTTCGAGGAACGTCCGATGGGGGAGCTGTCTAACCCCTGCATTCGCCTGTCGGCGTCATGCTGGGGATAGCTGAGTGGAAGTCGCCTTCGGCGACTGGCCAGCCGTCAGTCCGCAGCACACCGCCTTCGGCGACCGGCCTGCCGCCAGTCCGTGACACACCGCCTGGCGATGGCTAGAGTGAAATAGTGTTCCTCTTCGAGGAACGTCCGATGGGGGAGCTGTCTAACCCCAGCATTCGCCTGTCGGCATCATGCTGGGGATAGCTGAGTGGAAGTCGCCTTCGGCGATCCGCCAGCCGCCAGTCCGCAGTATTCCGCTTGGCGACTCGCCAGCCCGCATCACTCTGTCTGTCGACCGCCAGCCGCGAGTTCGTGGCGACCTGGCTGGTGGTCATCGCCGGCGGCGATGACTAGAGCGAAAACCCCAGCATGACGTGAGCCGTAAGGCGAACGAATGCTGGGGTCAGCGACACCTCAACCGGAAGTTCCTCGAAGAGGAACACCTTGCATATGTCCCCCAAAATGACTACTTTTGCAGCATGAGTCTTTCAGCATTATATTTTCATCTGGTGGTACGCACCAAGCACGGCAGGATGACGATTCCTGAGAGTGGCAAGAGCGATTTGTACAGCTACATGGCTGGCATTATCGACAAGCGAGGTTGCCAGGCTATTATTATCAATGGTATGCCAAACCATATCCATTTCCTTATCCGCGTCAGGCCAACGATCTGCTTCTCCGACCTGGTTCACGACCTGAAGCTCGGTGCCACGCATTTCATCAAATCACATCGCGAGGTTTATCCCGACTTTGATGGCTGGGGCAGTGAGTATGCTGTGTTCAGCTGCTCGGCGTCCGATCGTTCGGGTATCATTAGCTATATTAAGAATCAAGAGAATCACCACAAGGGCATGAGTGCTGATGATGAGCTGGCAGATTTTTGCCGAAAGGCTAATATTAATTATTTTCCCCCAGCGGAGTGATCTTTAGTGTTCCTCTTCGAGGAACGTTTGATGGAGGAGCTGTCTAACCCCAGCATTCGCCTGTCGGCGTCATGCTGGGGATAGCTGAGTGGAAGTCGCCTTCGGCGACCCGCC
>JBGUKK010000024.1:0-3682 GCA_045114435.1 Sodaliphilus sp. | reverse complement strand
AAGCTTGATGAAATAAGACTGCTGTCGCAATGCGCCCTGGCCGACAACCGGGACGCATTCGGCAGGCTCGTCGAGGCCTATCAGCCGCGCGTGCGTCGGTTCCTGCTCAACCTGACCACGGGCGACGAGATGCTGACCGACGACCTGGCGCAGGAGACGTTCATCAAGGCATATGTGGGCATTCGCGGCTTCAAGGGGCTTTCGTCTTTCGGCACCTGGCTATACCGCATCGCCTACAACGAGTTCTATAACCACACTCGCCGTCACCAGGAGGAGCATGTCGATGACATCAGCCGGATGGGTGACGCCAGCACAGCAGGCACCGACGCCATCGACGCGTCGATGACCGTCCAGGAGACTCTGGCACGCCTCAATGACAACGAGCGCGTTGCCGTCACCCTGTTCTATATCGAGGATCAGCCCCTCAAGCAGGTGGCCAAGATCATGCAGCTGCCCGAGGGCTCGGTCAAGTCACTCATCTACCGAGCCAAGGGAAAGATGAGACAATTTATTGACAAATAAACCGTTATCAAAGATATGAATACCAACCAAGAAGATAAGAAACTGGCGCAGGTGCTCAAGCAGGGGGCGCATGACCCGGGCGAGAATCCCTGGTTCACCCGCCGTGTGCTCAACAAGCTGCCCGAGAAGCGCTCGCGCGGCTCATGGGCGACGACGGTGGTCTATTCCATCGGTCTGGTGGCATGTGTCATCTGCTGGCTGATGATGTGGCGCGGACAGGACTGGGGCGCCCTGACCGTGCGCGACGTGGTCTATAACGTGATGATGGGTGCCGTGACGCTCACCGTCCTGTGGCAGACCATCGCCTCATTGCTCAACGCTGCCGACGTGTAACGCTGAGACAACGGATAAAACGGATAAAACGGAGATAACGGGAATGTTGCTAGCCCGTTATCTCCGTTATTCCCATTATCTCTATTGCGAGTGCTTTACAGCCCCAGCAGTTTCTTACTGCGGGCGAGGATATCGGGATCCTTGATCTTGCTCAACTCGCCCAGGGTGTACTCGGGGTTAACGTCTTTCAGGATATTGATCAAGCCTTGGGTCAGTTGGCTGTCAGGGTGGTCGCAGCACCACTGCATGAGGCGCTCGGTGTCGCAGTACAGGCGGCTGGTCATCAGCACGAAGAAGTCGCCCTGCAGCTGTGAGGGCTCGGTGATGTGTCCGCGGGCCTCGTTGAGCAGTGCCTCCAGGCGGTCACAGAAGGTCGTGTCGCTCATCGGGGTCCATGCCATCACCTCGAGTTGGCGCTTGTAACGCCAGTAGGGGGTGAGCACGGTAGTGTCTGAGCTGTAAACGGTGCCGATCTTGCCGATGGTGAAATGGCCATTGTTCCCGATGGTGACGGGCAGCTCGTTGTCGATGAACCACAGGGTGGAGTCGGTGTCCACGCCGTCGCGTTGCTCATTGTAGGAGATCCAGCGGCTCACGTGGATGGGCTTGCCTAATCGATCGGGCAAAACCATGCGCATCGAGTCGATGCCCACATGGCGCGTGTGCTCGTCGGCATCGTCCCAGTAGGACAGGTTCATGCCTCCGCATTCGCCCAGCCGCATGAAGTCGATCATCCCGTCCTTGTTGTAGGTCGCCAGCCAGCAGGTGCGCGTGTCGCTGTAGGTGGTCTGTCCGAGCAACAGGGTGACCCCCTTGTCGGGATAATCCTGCATGCCCCAGACGCGCACTGTCGTCGTGTTGCTGTCCACATGCATCATCTTGTCGAGCCCGATGGCTTGGCAGGTCTCCAGGTCAAGAATGTGGTGGGGCAGGGCCGCGCCGTCGTCGTTGAAGTTGATATCCTGGGCCACGTTGAGGGAGTCGCCGCAGATGCCTGCTTGGCACAGGTAGTCATAGCCGTTGTCGATGCTGTCACTGGGTTGCTTCTGGCTGGTGCACGACACGATAGCCAATGCGATAAGAATTAAAACCAGATGTCTCATATCTCTAAACCTTAAATCATAAGTCTGAATCAGTTCTCCAGTTTGCGATAACGCACGCGGGTGGGCTCCTCCTTGCCCAGGCGCTTCAATTTGTGTTCCTCATACTCGCTGTAGCTGCCCTCGTAGAAATAGACGTTGCTGTTGCCCTCAAAGGCGAGGATGTGGGTGCAGATGCGGTCCAGGAACCAGCGGTCGTGGCTGATGACCACGGCACAGCCGGCGAAGTCCTCGAGACCTTCCTCGAGGGCGCGCAGGGTGTTCACGTCGATATCGTTGGTGGGCTCATCGAGCAACAGGACGTTGCCCTCCTCCTTCAATGCCAGGGCCAGTTGCAGGCGGTTGCGCTCGCCACCCGAGAGGACGCCGCACTTCTTCTGCTGGTCCACACCGCTGAAGTTGAATCGCGAGAGATAGGCACGGGCGTTCACGTCGCGGCCTCCCATGCGCAGCAGCTCCACGCCGCCCGAGATGACCTCATAGACTGTCTTCTCGGGGTCAATGCTCGTGTGCTGCTGATCGACATAGACTGCCTTGACCGTCTCGCCGACCTCAAATGTGCCGCTGTCGGGCTTCTCTAAGCCCATAATGAGGCGGAACAGTGTCGTCTTGCCTGCACCGTTGGGGCCAATGACGCCGACGATGCCGTTGGGCGGCAACATGAAGTTCAGGTCATCAAACAGCAGTTTGTCACCGAAGGCCTTGGCCACATGCTGTGCCTCGATGACCTTGTTGCCCAGTCGGGGGCCGTTGGGGATGAAGATTTCGAGTTTCTCCTCTTTCTCCTTGACCGTCTCGTTCAGCAGTTTGTCGTAACTGTTCAAGCGCGCTTTGCCCTTGGCTTGGCGGGCCTTGGGTGCCATGCGCACCCATTCGAGCTCGCGTTGCAGGGTCTTCTGGCGCTTGCTCTCGGTCTTCTCCTCCTGGGCCAGGCGCTGGGTCTTCTGCTCCAGCCAGCTGCTGTAGTTGCCCTTCCAGGGGATGCCCTCGCCGCGGTCCAGCTCCAGAATCCATCCGGCGACGTGGTCGAGGAAGTAGCGGTCGTGGGTCACGGCGATGACCGTGCCCTCGTATTGCTGCAGGTGCTGCTCCAGCCAGTCGATCGACTCAGCATCAAGGTGGTTGGTGGGCTCGTCGAGCAGGAGCACGTCGGGCTTCTGCAACAGCAGGCGGCACAGGGCCACGCGGCGGCGTTCACCACCGCTCAGGTGCTCGGTCAGCTGGTCGCCCTCGGGGCAGCGCAGGGCGTCCATCGCACGCTCGAGGCGGCTGTCGAGGTTCCACGCGTCGGTGGCGTCGATGATGTCCTGCAGCTCGGCTTGACGGGCAAACAGCTTGTCCATCTTCTCGGGATCCTCGTAGTACTCGGGCATGCCGAACTTGAGGTTAATCTCCTCAAACTCCTTCAAGGTGTCCACCACGTGTTGCACGCCTTCCTGCACGACTTCCTTGACCGTCTTGGTCGGGTCAAGCTGCGGGTCCTGAGGCAGGTAGCCCACTGAATAGCCCGGTGCGAACACCACCTGTCCCTGGTATTGTGTCTCCAGGCCCGCGATGATTTTCATCAGCGTCGATTTACCCGCACCGTTCAAGCCGATGATGCCGATCTTGGCGCCATAGTAGAACGAGAGGTAGATGTTCTTGAGGATTTGCTTCTGGTTCTGCTGGATGGTTTTGCTCACGCCCACCATCGAGAAGATGATTTTCTTGTCGTCAACTGTTGCCAT
>JBGUKK010000023.1:0-75383 GCA_045114435.1 Sodaliphilus sp. | reverse complement strand
GTTAACGTTGAATTTACGTTTCGTCCTGCGCTTGGAGTGCGATACGTTGTTGCCCGTGATCGCCTTCTTTCCGGTGATTTGACAAACCTTAGACATAGTTTCTCTTTCTTGTTTAGTTATTGTTCTTGTTTTACATTCTTTCTCATGACTCGCAACCATGCCTGCCTGCACACAAAAACACAGGCGCAGCACAATACATCCGGGTGTGGACATCCTATCGTGGAGAGGGCGCTCATTCCCACCGGTGTGAGAAGCCCACCGGCATCAAGGGGGTTGAACAACTACAGGACATCTCGCTCGTTATCATATCGTCCTACGCTTGATGGTCAGGCACTTAGCATCATAGCCTTGACATCGAAGTTTCAACGATCAAGTGTCACACTCTTGACTTGACTAACGCATGAGCATCAAGTTCAGCAAGACATGTGCCGCGAAATCGGCTGCAAAGATAGACACAATTTTTGAACTACACAACACATTTCCAACACTTTTCTCGTTTTTTTTGCCTTTTATCTCATGGATTGTCTCAACACGACCCACCGGGCTACGGGCATGAGAAAGGGCGCATTAAAAGCGGTAACACCTGAGTTTAACGCTTCCCCTGACGATGTCTCCCGTCATCTGGGCACGATAAAGCACGGCCACACACTCGCAGTTGGTCTGGATGTTGGCTTCCTGGTACTCACGATAGACCTCATCACAGGCGATGACCACGTCGGCGTCGTCGCCTTGCAGATTGCGCACGGGATAGACCTCCCGGATTCTCTTCTTCATCAAGGAAGTGAGAATACCGATCATGTTCCCCTTGGGAGGAGGAGCGATACCCCCCGCCGACTTGATGGGCACCCTGGACTCGATGATCAGGTAGTAATCGATGCAGGGGGCATCGGGCTCATCGTCACTTGCACACGATGCCATGGAGGCCAACGCGGCTAAACACACGAGCGCCATCGTCAGTCGGCGCATCAGGCTGTAAAAATAATGATACTGTTTCATAGCGATAAATGTTTAGATTATCAATAACTTGAGGCAACTTCTATACACAGGAAATCACCAGAATTCTGTGGCAATCAGTCATTCACCAGCATGCTCAAGGAACGCTCCGAAACGCTGCCCTAATAAAAGATGGTGGCGCGCCAATCGCTGGCATTGAACGCGCCAGCCATCTACAAGTGAAGTAAAACTAATGTAAATGTTCATCATCTGGCAGCATTGTGCAGGACCAGCCTGCTGTTAACACACTGTGATGTGGCCCTGTCGGGGGAATTCCACATCGCGGTGGCAACGGTTTGAGCCAACGCGGTTCATTGATTGTTCATTGATACAAATATAAATGAATCGAACCGCCCGGTCAAGTTTTCTGTTTCTTCATCATGCCGATTGTATGATTTTTAGACGCATTCGTGTCTATTTTTTTGACAATCTGTCATCATCAGGATAAGGAGAGGGTGCGCCCCGCGTCATCATGGGGTAAATGGGAACGCACCCTCGCTTAACCACAAAAAATGAAAAAACAATTAGCACTTATGAAAAAACAATTATCTCAACTTCAGGGAGGGGGCTTCGATAAATCACCACGATGGATTCTTTATGCCTGCCGTCCCTTGTCACTCATCATGTTATATAGCCCCACTTGTGGGGAATTGTCATCAAAAAGAATTGGCACACAGAAATATTAACTCTATTTTATCAACCATCTATTACACTATCATTAAACCTGATCACCCACTGTGTGCCAATTCAAGGGAGGACGCCACATCCAGCTCATGGAGGGGAGCCGATGCCCATCCTCTCCCATTCATGCTTATGAAGAAATCACTTTACACTGTGAATCAAGTCCCTTGTACAATGAGATAAAAGCACAAGGGCCCACTGCACGCGTGCAGCCGGCAACGGCGATGTTGAATCATATAGCTTTCCCATAACGAAATGTTTAAATTGTCAATAATCAGGCTTCGCCCGGCCAAGCCGGGCACATATACACAAGTAACGCAGGCCGGTCCTCCTCGGGTCTGCTTCATTCAATTTGCAATAATTACCGTGTAACCGCTTGCCAGGACTGCTTGCCAGGGGATGCAGCATCCCTCAGGGCAAGAGGCAAACGCCATTTTACACATTATTACATCATCCAGAGGTATTCCTTAATTCATTTGCAAATTTATAGGCTTTTATTTCAATCAGCAAGAAAAATGACGTTAATTTTTACAAACTATGAAAATACTATTGTTTTTGGTAGGCATCACTTTTTTATCATGCTTGGTCGCCATCAGAGCGAGAGAAGATGCCCGATGGAGCCATTTACAATTGTCAATAATTTTTTTTTGAAAATTTCATCATTTTCTTTTGTAAATTTAAAAAATGTATTTACCTTTGTGCACTCAAGCAAATTCATGAGCTATGGAATGTAATATTGTTTATCGCAAGCTGTGAAGCCGCGAATGACTTTAAGTGCTTAGTAATGGTTTGTTTTACAGAACGATAACCCAGGCCGCTGGCCTGGGTTTTTCGCATTTTTACCAGAGAATAGTAAACAACGATGGCGTGGAAATCTGATCCACGCCACCGCTGTTATATCAGGGATGTTGTTTTCTACAAAAACCTGGGGCCGACAGGAACGTGCTTAGCGCAGCGATACCTCAATGTCATCCTTGCCCTCGTCGAAGTTGAGCTTGCCTTCCTTGGCGAGCCACCCCAGGGCGCAATGCATTTCGTTCACTTTGAGTTTAGTCACCTTGCGCAGCTCCTTCAGAGCGAGAGCCTTGTGCGCATCGTTCAGGGCGTTCCACACGAGACCAGCCCAAGTACCAATGTTTTCAACGTTGATCATAAAAAATGAATTAAACCTTTAATAAAACAATCAATGATTATCTAAAAATCACTGCAAAGGTAAGCCTTTTTTGAAAACCACAACAACAATCCAAGGAAAAGTTATGCAACAAACTACGCAAACTACTGATTTTCAGCAAACAACCGCAATCAAGCGAGAGAGAGAGGCAGAAAATTAACGGAATTGGCCGCCGAGGAGGCGGTAGAGGTCGAGCGTTGCGGCAAAGTCGGCTCGCTGTCCGTCGTTGAGCAGCTTCACGCGTTGAGCGCCGCGGGTGCTCATCAACTTGATGGCCACCACATGGCCGTGGGCAAGGGCAAAAATGAGATCTTTATAGCGCACGTCCAGCTCATCATCGACCATCATCCATAATGCCCCATCGCCCAAGCGTCCCTGCCGGTGTTCCCTCGGATAGAACATGTAATTATAGCCGTCGATGCTGAAAATCACTTGATCGAGGTCCATCTCATCATCAGCGCGACACCTCATGCACAGGCGCAGCGGACCTGGCAGGCTATCGCTCATGTTGAACGTGAAATACACCTCGTCGCCCGTGCCGTCGCCAGAGACATACTTGGACAAGTAGTCGCCCGCCTCACTGACCACAAAACTAGGCATCAGCTGGTCGATTGTGGAGGTCACGGGAAGATCCTGCCACGTCATGCGGTAATAGCCGTAATCGTCCAGCGTGCTACCGTATTCCGAGTCCGAGCCAATGCCATCCTGACCGGTCGACGAGTAGTGGCTGTCGGGGCGCGGACCGACACGGTGCCCCTCAACAGCGGCGCTGTCCTTGAGGGCCACTGGCGGCAGGTCAACGGTGCCCCACACCTCGTCGGTCATGTCCCAGGGGTCCTCCTTGGGCTCGGCCTTGCGGGACATCTGTTCCTGGAGCTTTTTCATCGCCTTGGCGCGCTCACGCTCGGGATGCAGGCGACGGATGCCTGGGCGCACGCTCGGATCCTTGTCGTCATCATCGCCAGTACCGCTCGCCATGCCCGCGGGTATCGCGAGCAGAGCGAGGAGCAGCATCAGGATGTATTTTTTCATTTTCATCATCTTTCTTGATAGAGGCGATAGAGGCTATAGAATGCTATCGTCATGATAGCAGGGAGAGCAGGAGCAGCTGTGCCTCGAGGGTGGCTCGGGTGATGACACGGTCGCGGTCGCCAGGCAACTGCTTGACCTGGGCGACGACACGGTCACCGCACTTGGCAGCCATCCACACGGTGCCCACAGGTTTGTCGGGGGTACCGCCGCCAGGTCCTGCGATGCCGCTGGTGGCGATGGCACAGTCGGTGCCGATGGCGCGGCATGCGCCTTCCACCATCTGGCGCACGACAGGCTCGCTCACCACGCCGTGGTCGATGATGTCCTGCTCGCTGACGCCCAGCAGTGACATCTTCACCTCGTTGGCATAGCTCACCACACTGCCCTTGAAGTAGTCGCTGCTGCCGGCAATGCTGGTTATCTGGTGGGCGATGTTGCCGCCGGTGCAGCTCTCGGCAGTGGAGAGGGTCAATCCACGCTCGCGCAGGCGCTCACCCAGAATCTGAGGCAGACGCTTGTCACCGTCGGCGATGATGTGGCCCCCCAACAGCTCGTGCAGTTGCTTGGACAAGCGCTCCATGTCGTCGTTGATCTGGCGGGCATCGGTCGAGGAGCCAGTCAGCCTCAGGCGGATGATGCCGCCCTCGGGCAGATAGGCCAGATGGATGCCATGAGGCAGATTGCGCTCAAACTCATCAAGTTGCATCGCCAGAGCCGACTCGATGATACCTGTCACGACAAAGGTGCGGAACTCGATGTCCTCGCCATCGTTGAAGTGGGCCATCAACTGTGGGATGACGGCACGTTCCATCATCGCCTGCAGTTCAAAGGGCACGCCGGGCATGCTCACCAGCACCTTGCCGTCGCGTTCAAACCACATCAGGGGGGCCGTGCCCACCTCGTTCTGAATGACGCGGCACGACGAGGGCACCATGGCCTGCAGGCGGGTGTACTCGTTGAGCTTGAGGTGGCGGCGCTCCATCACCTGCATGACGTTGCGCTCCACGTCCTCGTCAAGCACCATCTCGCCGCCAAAGTAGCGGCACAGCGTGGGCTTGGTGATATCGTCCTTGGTGGGGCCCAAGCCGCCGGTCATCAAGATGACATCGGTCTGGGCAAAGGCGCGGTTGATGGCGAGCCTGATCTGCTCGGCATCGTCGGGCACGACCTGGACGGTGTTCACGTCCCAGCCACGCGGTGTCATGTGACGGGCAATCCAGCCCGAATTGGTATCAGTGACCTGTCCGATGAGGAGTTCATCACCGATGGCAATAATGCTATATTTCATTTTCAGTTTTCAGTCCTTAGTTAGTTTTTATTGTAAAGGAATTTCCCTGGCAGGCCAGCCGTAGTCCTGGTAGTACTTGACTGAGAGGCTATGGGCCTTCACGTAGTCGGCAATCTGACTGGCACGCACGGCTTCGCGTTTCTTTTCATCGCTGTTGATTGCCTGGAATGCGTCGAACTTGTCACCGAAGATGCGCTTGGCGCTCGGCAGGAACGAGCTGCCGTCCTCCACCCGTTCAAAAGCTGTCACGACATAGCCGCCAGCTTCTGAAGGCTGTAACGTCATCTTTCCCGGATGGCTGCCGCCCGAGACGCACTTTAACGTGTCGCCCACCACATTGTAATTATTTACCCAAAAGTCGCCCCATACCATCACGCTATCAGAATAACTCTCGTCATACTCAACCACTTGAACACAAGGGATGCACATCTCGCCAGGAGCATAATGCGGCGCGATAGAGTCAGTCAGATAGTCATCGATGACTGTCATACAATCACCCTGCCGATTTTCATCGGCAATCTCAGCGACCCCCTGCTCACGGCCATCATTATTGTGACACGAGGTAAGACTAACTGCACTACAGCACATGATGGCGGCTATCATCCATAACTTCATCTTCTTCATAGTCCTCATTGATTATTTTTGTAATAGCTGCGCAAATTTACTTCGAATTCCCGAAATTGGATGTATATTTGTGGTAAGAAATTAGTTTCGATAATGGCAAAGACGTTATTACTCTTGATTATAGCATTTGTCACGCTGGATTTTGTCGTCAGCAGCGTGCTGTCGTGGCTCAACACCAAGTGGATGACCCATCCCGTGCCGCCCGAGCTGGTGGGCCTGTATGACGAAGAGAAGTACCGCCGCCAGCAGGATTACATGAGGACCAACAAGCGTGTGTCGCTGGTGGCGCGATGCGTGTCGTTTGCACTGACGCTGGTGATCCTGGGCTTCGGCTTGCTGGGGTGGCTCGATGGCCAGTGCAAGGCGTGGACCGACGTGCCCGTTCTGCAGGTCATCCTGTTCCTGGTCATCTACAACCTGTTCAACACGGTCATCGGTTTGCCGTTCAGCTACTACTCGACGTTTGTCATCGAGGAGCGCTTCGGCTTCAACCGCACGACGCACAAGACCTTCTGGCTCGATGCGGTGAAGTCCTTCACTGTCTCTACCGTGATCAGTGCCGTGTTGCTGGGTGTTGTCTATTGGCTGTACCAGACCTTCGGACAACAATTCTGGATCTGGGCCACGCTGGTGATTGCCGTGTTCATCGTGTTCTTCTCGATGTTCTACAGCAACCTGATTGTTCCCTTGTTCAATAAGCAGACACCCCTGCCCGAGGGCGAGCTGCGCGAAGCCATCACCAGCGCGCTGGAGAGTTTCGGCTCACGGTTCAAGGACATCTACATCATCGATGGCAGCAAACACTCGACCAAGGCCAATGCCTACTTCACGGGCTTTGGCCCCAAGAAGCGCATCGTGCTCTATGACACGCTGCAGGACCAGATGACGACCGACGAAATCGTCGCCGTGCTGGCCCACGAGTTCGGGCACTACAAGCACCGCGACACGTTCAAGAGCATGTTCATCTCCATCGTCATGGTGGCCGTCAACCTGTTTATCTTCTCACTGCTGGTGGGCAATCCCGACCTGCCCGCCGCCCTAGGCGGCACCGCTCCGTCATTTATCCTGGCAATGATCGCCTTCTCGCTGCTGCTCTCGCCCATCGACCTGCTTCTCAACCCGGCCAGCAACGCCATCTCACGCCGCGCCGAATACCGTGCCGACGCCTTCGCCGCCGCGCATGGCCACGGCGAGACGCTCATCAGCGGCCTCAAGAAACTGGCCAGCCACGCCCTGAGCAACCTCACACCCCACCCGCTGGTCGTGTGGTTCAGCTACTCACACCCCACCCTGGCCCAACGCATCCGCGCCATCCGATCCTCAAACAACAAGGACAACAACTAAACAACTGGGACAACAATCATATAAGGAAAACAACAAGTATAAAAAATCTCACCGTACGGAGAAATGTAGTCTGTCAAATTCCTTCTGCTTCTTTAATTTTAGCAACAATTTCGGCACGTGTTTCCTGGCTTGTGCCATGAACGGCATAGCGGACAATTCCCTTTTTATCGACAACCACTGTAAAGGGAAAGCCTTCGGTCCCGATCCACGACATCATATCCTTGGCTTCAACGAGGTGTGTCCAAGTGAAGTGGTGTTTTTCGGTTATCTTTTGGACAACCTCTGCATCATGGTAGGTGGCAGAGAAAAACATGACATTAGGGAACTGTTCCTTCCACGTTGATAGTTCAGGCATTTCGGCACGGCACGGTCCACAGCCTGAATACCACAGGTTAAGTACCATCACATGACCTTTTACACTGTCATTGGTCCATCTGTGCCCTTCTAAATCTATTTCGTTGAATGGAGGGAATGGCTCACCTGCCTTAGGTGAGTAGAAAGAACCATCATCTTTTACGCCTGCTTGAGCCAATTCCAACATCGTTGCCATCATATTGGCACCATTCAGGAACTGATCGGCATTGCGCACTTGCTCTCGAGGTATTGCCTGGCTAATGACAGATTCGGGTAAATCCACATCAAGTCCAATGGCAAGTATCTTGTTCCCTTCTGAATCTTTCAGTCGTGTATAACTTGGATTCGCATCTGGGAGTTCTGGTAACTCCCGAAAAAAATAGCCATTGATCAAGAACTTCGGAATAATTGTATCTGTTCTTTGCTCTTGCGCTATTGCTCCAAGAGCTGCTAGAGCGACAAGGGTGATTACTGCAACTCTAAGTGACTTCATTTCAGTAGATTACTATAATATTTGTTTTATTCTTTATCGTTATTATCTCTAAAAAAAGCCTCCAGGAGGTTTTTTTTAAATGATGACGCGCTGGAAAGGCGGAGCGGTGATATCGCAGAATTCCTTGTTCAGGAACTTGTAGTGGCCGGCGATGGCAATCATCGCGGCGTTGTCGGTCGTGAAGATGCGCTTGGGGATGAAGGCCTTGAGATGGTGACGGCGAGCGTAGTCCTCGACGGCGGCCCGCATGCCGCTGTTGGCCGACACACCGCCGCCGATGGCGATGGTCTTGATGCCGGTGTCTTTGATGGCTCGGCCGAACTTGTCCATCAGGATCTCGATGATGGTGCGCTGCAGCGAGGCAGCCAGGTCGGCCTTATTCTCCTCGACAAAGTTAGGATTCTCCTTGAGTGCGTCACGCAAGGTGTAGAGGAACGAGGTCTTCAGTCCGCTGAAGCTGTAATTGTAGCCATCGATGTGAGGCTTGGCAAACTTGAATGCCGTGGCATCCCCCTCGGCCGCCAAGCGGTCGATGACCGGTCCACCGGGATAAGGCAGCCCCATGACCTTGGCACACTTGTCAAAGGCCTCGCCAGCGGCATCGTCGATGGTCTGTCCCAGCACCTCCATGTCACGTGGCGAATTGACCTTGATAATCTGGCTGTTGCCACCGCTGATGAGTAGGCACAGGTAGGGAAACTCGGGCACCTCGGCATCGGGCTGCTCCTTAACGAAGTGGGAGAGCACATGGCCGTGAAGGTGGTTCACATCGACCAGAGGAATGTCGAGCGCCAGCGACAGCCCCTTGGCAAACGAGGTGCCGACATGCAACGAACCCGGCAGGCCAGGTCCGCGCGTGAAGGCGATGGCGTCAATGTCCTGGCGGTCGATTCCCGCCTGACGGATGGCCTCGCTGACCACGGGGACGATGTTCTGCTGGTGGGCACGCGATGCCAACTCGGGCACCACGCCACCGTAGGCCTCATGCACGCGCTGGCTGGCAATGACATTACTCAACATCACCGTGTCGCGCAGTACCGCTGCCGAGGTGTCGTCGCACGACGACTCTATTCCTAATATCGTTACACTCATTTCTCCAAATTATACAAATCACAGGCCCATTGAGCCAATAAACGCCCGCAAAGGTACTGCTTTTTAGGAAATCGGGCAAATCTGGCAACGGGTTGCATAGAGACCGACAGCGGGGAAGCACTGCTGTGGCGCTTCCCCGCTTGTTGCGTTGCTCCTTCTCAGGAATGATTATCCCTTGAGGATGACATCGATGAGATAGTTGACGTCGGCGATATTGACCTCGTTGTCGCCATTCACGTCATAGCTCTTGTCGGCTCCACCTGTCAAGATTGCATTGATGAGCACGTTGACGTCGGCAATGTTGACCTCGCCGTCACCATTCACAATAAACCGACGTCAGCCCGGTGCACCCGACAAACACGTTATTGTAGATGGCCGAGATAGAACTGGGCAATTTAATCGTCGTGAGGGCCGTGCAGCCATAGAAAGCATCGTTGGAGATGTAAATGATCGTGTTGGGCATGGTCACGCTTGTCAGTCCTGTACTCCCCTTGAAGGCCTGATAGCCAATCTGCACAACGTTGTAGGTTTTGCCGTTATAGGTCACCTGACTGGGAATTGTCACCGACCCGCTATAGGAATTGACCGATCCGTTATTGGTCACATAGACGTCATTGGTACCAGTAATACCATAGTAGATACCGCCTGCTGCAAAGTCGTAGGCCGACACCACTTTGGCACCTATCAAGAAAAGCGCCACAGGACAAATCTGAATAAAAAGGTCCTTTTTTTCATAAATCAAAAGTTATATTAATGGGTTATACTTCATGCGTAATAGCAAAGATATGGCATTTTCTTAAGCTGCACAAGCATTGAAATGCTTTTTCCTGCAATTATCTTGTCTTTTCATGTAAACCTCTTCATGACCACGTGGCGTGACCGACAGCGAGGAGGAGCCTACTGGGAGCATCAGAAACGGAAACCAGCGGTGAGGTCAAAGTTGCTGTAGCTGTTGTAGAAGCTGTGGTTGATGCTGGTGTACCAGTGCCCCTCGTGACTGAAATTGAAGGCATAGAAGAAGTTGCCGGCAGTGCGCACCAGCGCCATGCGGCCATTCAGATTGGTTGACAGCAGCGAGCACTTGCCGTCGATGGAGTTGGGGAAGCTGTGCCGGTAGCCGATACTGGGGGCCACCGTGATGTTGAACAGCCAACCGTGATGGAAGACCCAACTGTAGCCATAGCCAATCATGACACCGAAGTCACGGTAGCGGAAGCGGTAATCGGTCACCTTGTTGGGCAGGTAAGCTTTCAGGTCCTCGTCCAGCTTGCTCATATCCATCACGACATCCTGATGGCTCAGGTAGATGCCCGAGAGCAATGAGCCCGAACTGCGTTTCTGGTACTTGGAGAAGCAGTAGGCGGCCGCCTGGGAATAGTGGGTGTGGTTGAAGATATAGTAAGCGTCAAGGCCATAGCCCTCGCGCTTGAGTCCGGGAAAAATCCTGCTACCCAGCCATCGTCCCAAGTGATTGATATGCACCGTGCTCTCGTCGTTCTTGCGATAATAGGCCTCGACAAAGATACGCGACGTGGTGAACGAGAACTGCAGTCGCCTGTTGCGGATGAAATTGCCGGCCAGCAGGTCACGCACGTTGATCATGTAGGTGAAGCTCAGGCCCATGCCGCAGATCTGGAATCCGAACAATGAGGTGACGTCACTGTTCAACTGCACGGGAGTCTCCCACTTGCCCAGGTGCCCGGAGTAGAAGTCGATCCAGTTATTGTTCTTGATCATGACCTTCCACTTCTTGCCGTTGGTCTTGCCGGGGTTGACGACATAGGCCGTGTCATAGTAGTTGAGGGCGTGGTTGAGCCAGCGGTAGGTCTTGACGCCGAAATTCAACACCTTGGGATAGCGAATGGTTGTGTCGTTGATGCTCCAACCCTGGCGAAAGATGACCTGTTTCCAATAGTCCTTGGATTTGCGGATAGAATCGATAGAAGCTATAGAGGCTATAGTATTGATAGAGGATATAGAATCGATAGGACTGATAAGGGGGATTGTGTCATGGTGCGAGGTCAGGAGTGGGGTGTCGGTCAGGGTGTCAAAGCCGCTGGCCACCGATGCTGCACATCCCAGCCAAGTCAATAGCAATAATATGACCAATCGTTTCATCAAGGCGACGTCGTGGGTTTGTCATTCTGTTTGGCGGCAGGCCTTAACGTGACCATGGGTACCGGCTGCCGCACGCTGCTGTCACGGCTGTCACTGGGCTGGGAAGGCACACGCACGGGGATGCTGTCGCGAGTGGGCTGCTTATCGAGAGTTGCTCCTGAACTGCGCTTGGGCTTGTCAAAATCATGCTTCCACACGATGCCCACGCCCTGGGTTGTCAAAGCGTTGCGCAGGTAATAGTTCTGGTCATTGAAGTGATTATAGGCCTTGAGCCTGAAGGTGCCGCGACTATTGAGAAGGTACTCCAGGTCGAAGTCGCCAATGAAATTGGTGTTGGTCGGGTTGTAAGTGTTGTCACGATAGCCGAGGTTACCGTTGAGCAACAGCCTGTTGTTGAGCAACTGGCTGGAGAGTGCCACATCCACCTCCACATCGCTGAAGTCGCCCTTGTCGGTGCGCACATTGGGGGCAATGGAGAGATTGTCGGTCATCTTGCCCAGGATATTGCTCAGCTGGCTGGCAATGGTCGATGAAGCGACCGAGGTGATGAACTCGTTCTGGTTAGACGAGGTGCCCGTGTATTCAGGAGTATAGAAACGATTGAGCGCCAGCAGGTAGATGATCTGCCGGTTCATCATCTCGTCGGTGCTGATAATGCTCTTCACCTTGTGGTAGGCGTCGGTGGTGAGAGAGGGGAATTCGAGGTCAAACGAAATCTCGGGCTGGCTGATGATGCCCTTGGCACGCAGCAACGCACGCACGGGCACATTGGTGCGGGTGAGGTCGCCATCCTCAGCGAAGCTCTGGTCGAGGTCCCTGATGTTGGCACTCAACGAATAGACGGCGGCCAGGTCAAGCATCGCCGCATAGGGGTCGCCCTGGAAGCTGATGCTACTGCCCTCGCGGATGGTGAAGTCCTTGATGATGACATCCTGGAGGGTGAAGTTGTAGGTGCCCTTGTCCAGGGTGTACTTGCCGTAGGTCTCCAGCTCACCATTGTTGTTATAGGTCAATCGCATGTGGCCGCTGCCGGTGGCCTTGATGCGGTCACCGCCGACGGGGTCCATGATCACGGTGAGGGCCACATCGGGCGTGATGTCTCCCTGCAGGTCGATGTTGTAGGCACTGGGCTCGGAATTCACCTCTTGCTCCACCTTGTGCCTCAACTGACTCAATATCAAGTCGATCGAGTCCTGTTCTTGCACCTCGACAGGCTTAGTGGGTGCCTCCCTGTCGCGGAAGGTGATGAAGTTATAATTGTCGGCCTGCTCGGTGTCGCTCATCACCAGGGTGAACTTGCTGCGCGGCGCCGATGTCATGTTGACATGGATGTTGACAATGCCCGGCCCGCCATCGACAAAGCAAGAGCCGTTGCCGTAGATGGTTCCATACCAGTCGGGGTTGATGGTGGGATTGGTGTCGTAGCTCAGGAAGTCGTGGGCGTCGGTGATGGCAAAGTTGAACTCGGGACGGTGGAAGGCGTCGTGCTTGAGCCATCCGCCCAGTTTTGCCTCATGCCCCTCACGGTCATGGATGGGAATGTCGTTGAAGGCGATATAGTCGGGAATCACGTGGATTTTCACGTCGGACGCCGTGTAGTAGCAGTTCACGTAATCCAGGAGGAAACGGATTGAGTCGGCCACGATATCGCCCTTCAGGTTGATGGTGTGGAAGTTGCCGTACAAGATGGCCTTGCCCGACATCTCGCCCTGCACGTCGCTGGTGAAGGCCGACATGTAGGGTTTGAGGAAGGCGACATTGGCATGGTCGGTGTTAAACTCGATGTTGAGCGAGTCGTCGGCAACAAAGATGCCGCCGGCCAGGTCGCTGCGCCGCCCGTTGGGCTGGTCAATGCTTCCGTTCACGAGGATGCCGCGAGACTCAGGGTCAAACTGCGCCTCGAAGTCAAGATCCCCCAAGACGGCATCGTTATAGGAAATGTCCTTGACCGCAAAACTCGGCGTGAAGATCCTAGGCGCACCCGACAGCAGGTCGCTGGCATAGACCCGGGTCGTTGCCCTGCCTCCGAAGTCAACATTATCAATCGCCAGTGTCTCAAAGACATAGTCCAGATCCACATCGTTCAGTTCCAGGCACAATTCATCATCAGGATTCTTGGACACCTTGCCGTTGACCGTCAAGAACTGCAGCCCATGTCCCCCCGAGAGGTTGTCAACCTCGATGATTCCGTTCTCGACACCGATGTGCCCCTTCGCCACCTCCCAGACGGTGTCATTGAACACCAGTTGTGACGGGTTGATGTCGATGGCGGCCTTCAATCCACCATCAGGGCCGCGGTCGAGCAGTCCGTCCAGATTGATGCTGCCATGGAAGTCATGCTCCTGAGGCACCCTCCACGATAAGTTGGCACCGATGCGGTTGTCCTGACCATTGGCGTCGAGGTTCAGGTCAATCATGCCCTTCTTGGCCGGATAGCTGGACTGGGCGTTGAGCACCACCTTGTCGGTCTCGTTATCGAGCGATGCCATCAGCAGGGTGTGCTCGATGACCTTGTTGCCCTGCAGGATCAACGGAGCGTCGACCACAAGGTTGAAGGTGCTGTCGCTCTCGCTCATCTCGCCCTCAATCACCATCTTGTAGGCCAGGTTGAAGGGCAGTTTGTGCATCTTGTTCAACGACTCGTCGGGGGTAATGACCAGATTGAGCCTCAAGTCATTAGGAACCCCCGTGTGGGTATAGTCGGCATAGTCGCCAAAATACTTGGGGAAGGCATTGGAGAGCATGTGCTTGACCGTGGGCACAATGGTGTGGAAATCATATGTTCCTGACACGAAGCCGTTAAGGTGGTCGCTCTCTATCGAGATGACCTTGTCCATGTCGTCATTGTTGTCGGCAATCACCTTCAGGCTGTTGAACGTCAAGCCCTCGCCCTTGGCATCGGTGAAGGCAAAGTCGCTCAACTCGACGAAGCCCGAGGCATTATCAAGAGAATTGCCCCAGAACGACGCGGTGGCCGTCGTGGACAGCCTGTGACCGGGATACTTGCCGGCGACGCCCCATCGAGCGAGGTTCAGGCCGTCGGTCCTGATGTTCACGTCATAGTTGGAGTTGGCGCCGTCGAGCAGCGCCTTGCCGTCGATATGGATGCGCCCGTTGGGGTCGTTCATGGTCAGGGTTCCCGTGTAGCCGTTGCCCTGCTTATCCACATCGGCGGTGATGTCGTGATAGCGTGTGCCCTTGATATCGACAAAGGGGATTCGGCCCTGCAGCTTGCCCGACACGTCATTGCCGTTCACCACGGCGTCGATCTGTGCGTCCATGGCGATCTGGTCCACCAGGTCGCGCTTGTTCAACAAGGTTCCCAGCTGCAGTCCGTCGGTCTTGACATGCCCCACAAAGTGACTCTTAGCGCCCTGGCTGACCACCTTGGCATTGAGATTGGCGGCACCCATGGCGGTGCCCACACGGCCATTGAAGCTCAAGTTGCCTGGCGTGTTGTGCAACTCTCCATCCAGGCTCACATGGCCACACTGGGAGATGATGTAACGCGCCTGAGGGGTCAATCCAGGGATGTCACCAGCCAACTGGGCCAACGTGACCGACGAGGCATCCAGGTCAATCCTGTCGAGGTCCAGCGCCCTGTAACCGCCGCCAGTGGGCAAGGTGACGCCACCGCGAGCCTTGAGGGAGAGCCCTCCATCAGATAATTTCAGGTTCAGTTCGGGCACCTCGATGCGGTTACCGTCACGCACCACGGTGGTGACAATCGACAACGGAGTGTTGTATTGAGCCAGTTGCGGGACAAAGGCGGCGAGATCCGAGGGCGTGATGGTACTGCCTGGTGTGCTCAGTTTCAACGGCATGTCGGACAGCTCACGCCCCAGGTTGTTGAGCGATGAGTAATTCAGGCGGATATCATCCAGGCGGATGTTGCTGCCTGGCAACTGCACCTTGATGTCCTTGACGTTGAGTTCGTGGTCGGTGATGTGTACATCCGTTGACAGCCGCTTGAGCGAGAAACCGCTACCCTCGTCAAACGACAATCGCTTCACCCTGATGTCAAAGTCATTATTCTTCAACTGCGGCAGGGCGAGGTCGGCGCGCAGGTTGTTCACTGCCAGATGATTGAGGTCGAAGCGACCAGGGCGCCGCGGCTGGTCGAGCACATCGTAGGTGAGCGCCGACTTACGCACCGCCACCATCTTGACCTGCACGTCAAAGGGCTTGGGCGGCTTGTCATCCTTAGGCTTGAAAGCGTCGATGATGAACTGCACATTGGTGGGGCTATCCTTATCGGGCCTGGTCACATGACCGTTCAGGCCGATGATTTCGCCATAGGTGACGACGATGCGGCGCTCGGCAATCAGTTCCTTGAGGCTGATGCCGGCACCGAGTTTATCCACGGTGAGCAGTGAATCGCCCTGCTGGTCATTGATCAGGACATCCTGGAGTTCCAGCTGGTTGAACGGCGTAAATGACACCGAGCCGATGCTCACCTCGGTGTTGAGGAACTCGCCCAGCGCCTTCTCACCCTCCTTGCAGAGCCGTTGCTGCACCGGCGGGAGCAACAGGAGCAGATAGGCGATTGCCACCAGGGCAACGGCCGTGACCAGCACGGTCACCACCACGCTGCGCACCACGTTATATGTCCCTCTCGTTACGTTCATGTCACTTGTTCACAAGCGCTCCTGCAAATTTGATGCCATTAAGCCCATTGCCAGGTCATTATCGACCTCAGGCCCAGACCCGGTCATCAAATCCATCAGATTAACTTGCAAAGTTACAAAAAGTCGAGTGCAGAACAAAAGAATTTATTCTTTTTTATGCCGAGACGATGTAACTTCGGCGAAGCGAGCCAACGTTACAAAAAGTCGAGTGTAGAACAAAAGAATTTATTCTTTTTTATGCCGAGACGATGTAACTTCGGCCAAGCGAAGCGAGCCAACGATTACTTGTTTTTGGTTGATGGCAAACGAATTTTGTCGATTTTCTGGTTTTACATTTGCATAGTCGATTTCTTGTCATTAACTTTGCCGCAATAGCCGCATTCATCACAATAATGGATTATCGACGTATGGAACAGCATCAGTCACACCCCTTGAGACAATCGCTGATGGCTTTGCTCGCAGTCATCATGGTTATGGTCTTCTCCTCATGCGGTAGCGATGAGCCCGACTGGCTCGTGGGCTATTACATGACCATCAATTCCCAGGTTAGGATCAGCCTGACCGAGGAAGACGAGAGCCAGGGCACCTCGGCTCAACCGATTGCCGACGTGCTATCCAACACGATTGTGAAAATGAGGCATGCGCTGCATGATGCCTATCCCGTGAGCACCACGACCCCCAACGATGCCGCAGTGATCTCGGCGTGCGACGACATCTACAGGCAATACAAGGCGATGTATGGCGGTGATGAGCGCAACACCGTGTGCGTGGTCAAGCTCTACCGCGCAGCCATGGACGGCGAGGTTGTCATGAGGAGCACCCCGTTGAAGACCTACCATTTCGGCGCCCGTCCCGCCAACCTGGACGAGTGACCCTTGCCGTCAATCCAAATAAGATAATTTCACACTTCATGCTTGCCTGATTCAACGAGATATACTATCTTTGCATCAAGAAACAGAATAATAACCATAATCATCACGAGGAAACGATATGAAGAAGATTTTTACTTTGCTCTTTTGTGTTGCTGCAACCGCGTTTGCTGCCAGTGCAAACAATGACGCCCAGATTGAGCGCTGCATCAACCACCTGCTTGGTGATGATGCCAATGTCACCATGCTGCAGGCCCAGAACATGGATGTCAACCACGATGGCGTGATCAACATCACCGATGTCACCACCCTCATCAACCAGAACATCCAGAAGAAGCAGGCCAAAGCCGCCAAACGCGAGCTTGAGCCCATGCAGCGCATCCCGACGTCGAAGCGCGCGAATCAGCCCACGACGTCCTCACACCAGGAGGCCAGTGCCGCCAACGAGGAATAGACCGCGGAGCAATAAAGCAGTCCCACTTTCCGTTATAACTGGTGAACAACCGGTAAGCGAGCGACAGCCCGATGCCTTATCGGGCCCATTTGTTGCGTGCTATAACATCAAGGGACTTGTATAAATTACCGTAATCATTTTGAAAACATGAAGCATTTCTTATCATTGTGCAGCACATTACTGCTGTCGCTGGCATTCGTCGGCACAATGGCCTCTCTCTCGTCCTGTGGCAGTGATGACGAGCCCACTGGCCAATTCATCAAGTATTACATCGAGGTCGAGGAAGAATTCCTGGTGGACGGCGCCATTGACCACACCGACCGCTATTATAGCCCCATCAAGCTGCTCAAAGAAGCCATCCTCACGGCCTATCCCGAGCCCAACATCACGGGCAATGACGCAGCCGTGCTGCAGGCATGCGACGAGCTGCAGCAGCGCTACTACGAGATGTACAACAATAAAGGCGAACACCTGACGTGCCTGGTGCATCTCATCAAGGCTACGATGGAGGGCAGCATTGTCAAGCAGAGCGAGCGGATGAAGACCTACTCCTTTGACATCAACGCACCCGAACCTGAAACCGAGTAAGCACTCAAGACCTCATATTCCGTTTTTTAAAGCCGCATTCCTGCTTTAGAAACTTGAGGTTTATCGTTCAGGTGTGTAAGGACTGGAGGAGTTTTTCGACCAGGCGGGGGACGGCGTAATTGCCTGTCTCCCGCTCTTTTATCCAGATGTACCCCTCGGGCAATGCGGGACGCGCGGCAGGCTCGGCGAGATAGAAGTCGGCAAGGAGGATGCGGTGGGTGAGCACGTGCTTGACGCCGCTGGCCAGCAGCGTGAGCTGGCAGCCCAAGTCGGGCAACGGCGCGTCCTCAATCAGCAAGGGTTCCCACAGTCCTTGCCAGATGTCGCCAGCCGGACGACGGTGCAGGGCCGTCATTCCCTGGTGACGGATGTAGATATAGGAAAAGTGGCGCTCCTGCACCTTGAGTCTCTTCTCCTTGAGAGGCAGCCGATCGACGAGCCCCATGCGCAGGGCCTCACACGTCTCGGCCACGGGGCAGTCGATGCAACGCGGCGACCGCGGTGTGCACCAGGTGGCGCCAAAATCCATCATCGCCTGGTTGAATGTGCCGGCTTCGCCAACGGGCAAAATCTCTTGAGCAAGAGTCTGGAAGGTGCGTTTGCCTAGCGTAGTGTTGATGGGAACCTCAATGCCATAGTGACGGGCAAGAACCCGATAGACGTTACCATCGACGGCGGCTGCTGGCAAACCGAAGGCCATTGACCCCACCGCAGCGGCCGTGTAGTCCCCCACCCCCTTCAAGGCCCGCAGCCCCTCGATGGAGTGCGGAAAACCGCCCTGCTCAACAATCTGCCGTGCCGCGGCATGCATGTTGCGCGCGCGACTGTAGTAACCCAGTCCCTGCCACAGTCGCAGCACCTCGTCCTCGGTAGCGTCGGCCAGCGCCTCGACCGTCGGGAAACGGCGCATGAAGCGGTGCCAGTAGGCGGTGCCCTGCTCGATGCGCGTCTGCTGCAGAATAATCTCGCTCACCCAGATGCCATAAGGGTCACCGATGCCCCGCCAGGGCAGGTCGCGCCCGTGCTGCGCAAACCACCTCAACAATGCCACTGTAAACGATGATTGTTCCATCATGAGTTGTCAGTTTTCACTTATCAGTTTTCGGTGGCATCCGCTTTGAACTGACGTTGTCCTGGTCCTCAAATTACAGAGCGTTGATGGTCTTGAAGTTTTTCCAGGTCTTGGCGCTACGGTAGGCGTTGACCGATGTCTCAGGCACAAACAGTTCCACCTTGCTGTTGCTCTCCTTATCGAGCTTGGGCGGCAAGACGGCATGGCACTCGATGCGGGTCAGGTTCTTGCATTTCTCGGTGACCTTCTTGCCCACTTCGGTCACTGATTCGGGAATGACAAGCGTGGTGATAGCGGTCTCACGCAGGGCATTGTCGCCCAGGTGGCGCAGCCCCTTGCCCAGGTCAATCTCCACGAGTGCCGTACACTCGCGGAAGGCCTCTTTTTCTACCGTGACACAGACGTCGGGCAATGCGACACGGGAGAGTCCCTTGCAGTTCTTGAAAGCACGCTCGCCGATGGTGACCAGCCCCTCGGGCAGCTCCAGAGCCGTCAAGGAGCAATTCTCGAAGGCCTCCTTGCCGATGTTCGTCAGCATGTCGGGCATCGTGATATGGGACAGTGCCTTGCAATTCTTGAAGGCAAAGTTGCCGATGGTGTTGGCCTCGGACGACAACTCGACCGACGCCAGCGCCGCACAGTTCTCAAAGGCCGATTGGGGCACAGCGCCTAGGCTCATCGCATTAACAACCTCCAGCGCCTTACAGCCCTGAAATGCCCTGCTACCGAGCTTGGTGACATGGGACAGATCCACCTGCAACAGATGACTGCAGCCGTAGAAGGCCGACTCACCAATCGTCTTGACACTGGCCGGGATGTCCACCGAGCGCAGCTGTTGGCACTCATTGAACGCCGACGCATCGATCGAGGTCACGCCGTCGGGGAGCGATACAGCCGACAGTTGGGAATAGGCAAAGCCGTTCCAAGCGATCACCTCCACCCCGTCGGGTACCCTGAAGGAGCCCGTGCGCGCTGCGGGACAGCACAGGAGCACAGTGCCCGTGTTGTCATAGAGCACACCGTCCTCATGGGTATAGTACCTGCTGCCGGGCGCCACGGTGATGTCCTCGAGTTTCTTCAACCGGCCCAGGTCGTTGTCCACAATCTGGGTCGCGGCAGGCAGGTCAAGCAGCGTGAGCGGCGTGCCGTCAAAGGCGGCAGCACCCAGCGTCATCAGTCCTGACGGCAGACTCACGCGCTTCAGGCCCGTGCCCTTGAACGCCATCTTGCCCACCTCGGTGAGCGAGTGAGGCAGGTTCAAGGACTTCAAGTTGTAGCATCCCTCAAAGCACTCCTCACCGATGCGTTCCAGGCCGTCGGGCAGGATGATATACTCCAGCCTGGAGCAGCCGTAGAAGGCGTTGTCGCCCAGCTCCCGCACTCCAGGAGGCATGATGACCTCTTCCAGGTCGGAGCAGCCACGCAGTGCGCCGCTCGCAATGCGCTTGGTGCGCTCGGGCAGCACGATGGAACGCAGGTGAGAGCAGTAGGCCAGGGCATCGCCCAGCACATCGCGCTCGCCATTGTAGCCGAACAGCCCCTTGGTCCCGGCACTCATGATGCGAGCGCGCTCCAGTTCCAGGTCGATGTAGTTATCCACCTTGCGGTCGCGATTATCGATACAGCGCGAACGGCCGCACAATTTCTTGATGAACGCGAAGTCCTTGCTGTCGAGGGGTCCCTCGATGTGCAACAGTCTCACGCGATCGGCCATCGCGGTGGGCATTTTCTCCTCGAGGGTGCCTGGATTGTTGAGGCGTATCTCCACCACATCACCATAGGAGTCGGCTCGGCTATAGCGATCACGGTAACGTTTGTCACCACGGCTTCCATACTGGGCATCGGCAGGCAGTGCCGTCAAGAGCATTAACAGAATGGCCACAGCCCATTTCAAGAATCGTCTAGGTTTCATAATCAATCTTTTTTTAGCTTCTTGAGTGCAAAATTACATAAAATTCATTGTTTTAATGTACTTTTGCAACGTGTAATATTTCCTTTATTATTAACATAACCATCAACATTTATGAGAAAAAGATTCTTTTTACCGTTGCGAGCCCTCACACTGGGCTTGACAGCGCTTGCTGCCACGTCCCTGTGGGCCAGCCCCGGCGACGTGTTGCTCGAAGAGAACTTCGACACGCAGGAAGCCTTTGAGTCGTGGACCATCGTTGACCAGAACGGTGGCCGCACATGGGAGTTCCTCAACGGACGAGCTGCTTACATGCTTGACTACATGACAGGCCTACCCGGCGACGACTACTACATCTCGCCGGAGTTTGAGCTGGACGCCGACAACGTGTATGAACTCACATTCTACATGGGCGTCTTGTCCAAGACCGAGAACCTGCGCGTGCTGCTCGGCACGAGCACCGACCCGGCCTCGTTCACACAAGTTCTTGCCGACTATCCAAGCGTGGTGAGTGCCGACTCGGGCGACAAGACCGTCAAGGTCTATGCCGCCACCAGCGGCAAGTACCGCCTGGCCTTCTACGCCTACAGTGCACCCGACCAGCACCGCGTCGAGATCGACAACGTGAAGCTCATCGAGAAGGCGCCCAAGGGTGTCCCCGGTGAGGTGACCGACGTCGTCCTGACGCCCGCTGCCCAGGGAGCCACCCAGGCCACCCTGGCCTTCAATGCCCCCATGGTGACTGCCGCTGGCGAGCCGTTGAGCGAAATCACGTCCATCGACGTGACCGTTAACGGCGTGCTTGAGAAGACCTTTGACAATCCCACTCCCGGCGAAGCATTGACCTATCTCGATGACGAGGCCGTGAACGGCTTCAACACCTATCGCATTGTTGCCCGTAACAGTGCCGGTGAGGGCAGTGCCGTCGAGGTGACCGCCTTCGTCGGCCAAGACATGCCCGTGGCACCCACCAATGCTGTGGCCCGCTTGAACAACGACATGAGCATCACCGTGACCTGGGACGCCCCCACACAGTCGGTCAACGGCGGCTATGTCGATTACAGCGCCATCACCTATCGCGTGGAGCGCGACAGCGAGTCGAGCGGTGTTGTGGCCGAGGGCATCAGCCAGACGACCTATACCGACAACATACCTGTGGCCGAGGGACAGGTGAACGCCTGTTACATCATCACGCCGCTTTACAACGGCAAGGAGGGTGAGACAGCCCAGAGCAACAGCGTCGTGACCGGCAAGCCCTTCGAACTGCCCTACAAGGCCTCCTTTACCTGGGGTGAGCAGGAGAACTGGACCCAGGACGGCGAGGTGCACGACTTTGACTTCTACGCCACGGGCGACATCTACGACGACTGGACGGGAGAACCGCTGGTCGAGGCAGCCGACTATGACGGCGGATTCCTCGTTGCCGAGAGCCAGTATGCCGACTACGACACCCACAGCCGCCTCGTCTCTCCCATGCTCAACCTGAACAGCGTGAGCGTGCCCACGATGAAGTTCATGTTCCACTACGGCCGCAGCCAGTGGTATGACCCCGAGTGGGATGGTGAGATCGATGACAACATCCAGGTGCAGATCTCCTATGACGGCGGCGAGTGGCAGGACGTTGACAATGCCCAGTTCTTCCTCAACGAGATGACCGACCAGTGGGTGGAGTGTGAAGTGATCCTGCCCAAGCAGATCGACGCAAGCTTTGCCAACATCGGCTTGCTGGCATCAGCCTTGAGTGACCAGATGGGTGCCCACCGCGACCTGTATGTGGACAACATCCGCATCGGTGAGGCCAGCGTGGAGCGTGACCTCGCCGTCACCGCCTTCACCATCGACCCGCGCCGTGCCAACGTGGGCCAGGACTTCATCATGAAGTATGACATCATGAACCGTGGCTCGCAAGAGGCCCAGTCCTTCACCGTCAACATCTACAAGGACGGTGAACTCTATCAGGCCCTTGCCGACCAGACCCTTGCTGCAGGTGCGACGATGACCGGCAACGCCACCTACACTGCCACTGTCGCCGATTCCGAGATGGAATCCATCAACTGGCAAGTCGAGGTGGTTTGGACCGACGATATGATGCCCGAGAACAACACGAGCGCCATGATCGCAACCTCGGTTCGTCCCAACGAGTTGCCCGCCCCCGAGTATCTCACGGCCACCACCAGCGACGGCAACGTCAACCTGATGTGGGACGCCTGCCAGTCGGTAGAGCCGGCCCAGGGCGAGATGGAATATGTGACCGACGACTTTGAGTCCTATCGCGCCTTCGCCATCGACGGCATCGGCGAGTGGACCGTCTATGACGGCGACCAGGCCACGACACTCGTGACCCCGCGCATCCCTGTCACCTACGAGAACCAGGGCGCTCCCATGGCCTTCCAGGTGTTCAACACCACCGAGACCCAGACCTGGGTTGACGGCAACATGGACAACGCCTTCATGCCTCACAGCGGAGAGCAGTACATGGCCGCCCCCTGTGTGGACTACCCCTACGAGAACGATGACTGGCTGATCACACCGCGCCTCGACGGACGCGCCCAGACGATCAAGTTCTGGGCCAAGGCAGCCACCTTTGACTCGGAATGGATCAATGTCTATACCTCCACGACCGACAACCACCACGACAGCTTCGTGAAGCTGAACGACGAGGAGCGCCTCTACGTCTGGGACGGTTGGCGCGAATTCTCATTTGACGTGCCCGAGGGTACCACTTACTTCGCCGTGCGCTGCATCCGCCGCAGTGTGATGCTGATGGTTGACGACTTCACCTATGCTCCCGCCACGACCGACGAGCCCACCCGCACGCTGACGGGCTATAACGTCTATCGCGACGGCCAGCTCATCGCCTTTGTCCCCGCTCCCGAGACGAGCTACAGCGATGCCATGGCCAGTGATGATGCCACCTACTACGTGACCGCCGTTTACGAGCAGGGCGAGAGCCTGCCCAGCAACGAGGTGAGCAGCCATCTCACCGCTATCGAGGAAGTGATGACCGGCCAGCCCGTCGATGCACGCATCTATGACATCCAGGGCCGCCAGCACAGCGAGCTGCAGCCCGGCGTGAATATCGTGCGCTACAGCGACGGCACCGTGCGCAAGGTCCTTGTGAAGTAACCCTCCACAACACTTAATAGTAAACGAGCCTGGCTTTAAAACCGGGCTCGTTTATATATTTGGGACAAAAGAACCGTCCCTGTGTCCCAGAAAAAAATGGCTTGTTTTTCTTGTAATTCAAAGAAAAACAGTACCTTTGTGCTTGAAGACAATCTAAATAACCTCCATAATCAGTAAAATACCGTATGATTCAACGATTTCTTATGGCCCTCTTGGGGTCAATGCTGTTCTTCACCGCACTGGCGCAGAGCGACGGCAATAACGCGATTTTCACTAAGCCCAAGTTCAGCGGCTTTGCCATGGCCTCCTATCAGGCGACGTTCCAGGACGGGAGTAACAGCAACTCGTTTGACGTGAGGCTCGTCAGGGCCTCGGTCGAGGGCCGCATCCTGGGCGATTTCTACTACAAGATTCAAGGTCAGATCAACGGCAACACCTCTACACTGGGCAGCAGCCCCAAGCTGGTGGACTACTTCATGGAATGGCAACGGCTGGATTTCTTCCGCGTCAAGCTGGGCCAGTTCAAGCGGCCGTTCACCTACGAGAACCCGATGAACCCCATCGACCAGGGCTTCATGAGCTACTCGCAGCCCGTGAGCAAGCTGGCGGGCTTCAGCGACCGCACGGGCATGCACTCGAGCAACGGACGCGACATCGGCCTGCAGTTCCAGGGTGACTTCCTGAAAAACGCTGCCGGGCGCAACCTGCTGCACTACCAGGTGGGCGTGTTCAACGGCCAGGGCATTAACGTGAAGGACGTGGACGAGCGCAAGGACATCATCGGCGGCGCATGGGTCATGCCCATCGACGGGATGAGGCTGGGCGCCTTCGGTTGGGAAGGATCGTTCGCCCGCAAGAGCGGCGGCCAGACTGTGAGCCTGCGCCAGCACCGCTACGCCCTTAGCGCCGAGTACAAGAAGGGCGACCTGCAGCTGCGCACCGAGTATATCCACTCGACGGGCCGGGGCTTTGCCACGACCTACCAGAAGCAGAGCGACGCCACCGACTTGACCATCAAGACCTATACCGACAAGGACGGCAACATGGTCGCCGGCGACAAGAGCGACGGTGTGTATGCCCTGGCTATCGTCCCTGTCATCAAGGACAAGCTGATGGCCAAGGCCCGCTACGACCTCTACCGTCCCACGGCCTCGAGCGTGGATGCCAAGACCAACTATGAGGTGGGTCTGAACTACCGCTTCTGCAAGTACCTGGAGGTGCAGACCGAGTACTGCTTCACCCACGACCGCGCGCTGGCAAATCCCGACTACAGCACGGTGTTTGTCCAGGTGAGCGTCCGCTACTGATTCCAATAGAAGCTATAGATGCTATAGATACTATAATATTATAGATGCTATAAAAACTTAAAACTAAACGATATGTCACTTATCATGATTTTACAGCTCTGCATCGTGCTTGCAGCGCTGTGGCTGGGTTCCCGCTACGGCAGCCTGGCATTGGGAGCCATCTCGGGCATCGGCCTGGCCATTCTCGTGTTTGGCTTTGGGATGAAACCGGGCAACCCGCCCACCGATGTCATCTACATCATCATTGCTGCCGTCACCTGTGCAGGCATCATGCAGGCATCGGGTGGCATGGACTGGCTCATCCAGCTGGCTGAGAAACTGCTGCGCAAGCATCCCGAGCGCATCACCTTCCTTGCCCCGCTGGCCACGTTCTTCCTGACGGTACTCGTCGGCACGGGCCATGTGGTGTACACGCTGATGCCCATCATCTGCGACATCGCCATCAAGAAGGGCATCCGCCCCGAGCGTCCCTGCGGCATCGCCAGCATCGCGTCCCAGATTGGTATCACCTGCTCGCCTATCGCTGCTGCCGTGGTGGCCTTCATCACCATCTCGGGCAGCAACGGCTACAGCGTGACCATCCCTCAGGTGCTCATGGTGACGCTGCCCGCCTGCCTGCTGGGCATCTTCATTGCATCAATTGCCAGCTACCACCGCGGCAAGGACCTGGACAAGGACCCCGAGTTCCAGAAACGTATTGCCGACCCGGCACAGCGCGAGTACATCTACGGCAGCAAAGCCACAACACTCGACAAGAAGATTGCCCCCGAGAGCAAGCTCGCCGTCTATATCTTCTTCGGTGCGCTGCTGGTGATTGTGTTCTTTGCCATCTTCCAGGAGCTGCTGCCGACTTATGACACCATCAAGGCCATTGACGGCGACGCCACCGTCGAACTCATCGGCTCGAGAGTGACCATCACGGCCGACCAGCTGGCCAAACTCGGCATCGCTGTCGAAGGCTTGACCAAGACTCATCCCGTGCCACTGAAGATGAACCTTGTCATCCAGATTGTGATGATTACAGCTGCCGCACTGATGATTATCTTCTGCAAAGCATCACCCAAGAAGGCCATCGCCGGCCCCGTGTGGCAGAGCGGTATGGTGGCTGTGGTGGCCATCTACGGTATCGCTTGGCTCGCCGACACCTACTTTGCCAACTACCTGGGCGAGATTCAGCAGATGCTGGCTGGCATGGTAGAGAAGTACCCGTGGTCCATCGCCTTTGCCTTCTTCCTGGTATCGGTGCTCGTCAACTCCCAGGGTGCTGTGGTAGTTTCCATGCTGCCGCTGGCCTATGGTCTCGGCATCGATGGCTGGGTGCTGCTGGGCGTACTGCCGTCGGTTTACGGCTACTTCTTCATCCCCAACTATCCCTCGGATATCGCCACGGTGAACTTCGACCGCACGGGCACAACCGTCATCGGCAAGTACCTGCTGAACCACTCGTTCATGATGCCCGGCATGGTGCACACTATTGTGGCCTGCGTGGCCGGCTACCTCATCGCCTTCCTCTACCACTCGATGGGCTGGATCTAAAGCCGATAACGAGACATGAAAATGCACGGGACCATCACTGTCTCGTGCATTTTCATATGAGTTGTCCATCGATAAGTCTAGTCATCGACGATGACGCGGGTGACGATCGGTTTCCCGTTCTCGTCGATGAGGGGCGTTACTCCGCCGCCATATCCAGCACAGACAAAAAGGTAATTCACTCCGGTTTGGGTGTCAACAATAATCCTCGTCTCTTTAAGAAACCCTTCTTGGTCTTTCCAAACAAATCTTTTCATATTTTCAGCCTTAATTAGTTGTTAGTTTTCTATTGTCAGTTGCGTCCGCATTGAACAACTTCATGCCACAAAGATAAACATAATTATTAAACGAATGCTATCTTTATGAAATGATTTGGAATAAAAACCGCATGAGATATGGAATAGGAAATGGTTATCCAGAATTTTAGGGTCGGCTCCCGTGCTTGGTAAAAGCCAAAAGACGCCTCCGTGTCATGTTATATAATGTGAATTGCCCCATATTGATTTTGAACAACGGGCGAATTTCTGTAAATTTGCACAAACTTTTTAAACCGACTTCTATGATGAAAAGGATTTTACTCACTGCTATCGCCATGATGACGATGGCCTTCACGATGAACGCGCAAGGGTTCTTCGCCCCACCGGTCAACAGCCCCGAGATTGCAAAGGACGGGACGGTGACGTTTAAGGTCAAGGCCGCTGGTGCCGACACGGTGCGCCTGGTTATCGACACCCGCGTGGACACATTGATGAAGCGCACTGCTGGCGAGACATGGAGCATCACCCTGCGCAACCTGGAGCCCGACCTGTACATGTACTACTTCATCATCGACGGCATGAAAGTGCTCGACGAGAACAACGCCCATGTGTTGAACGACGTGAGGAGCGTGATGAACACCTTTGTGCTCGACCCGAATGGCGATTGCCCGATGGCGGTGCACGACGTGCCTCATGGCGAGGTGCGCGCCGTGTGGTATGACTCCCCCACCCTGGGGACGAAACGGCGCATGATGATCTACTTGCCCCCCGGCTACGACCTGAGCCGCCAGAAGTATCCCGTGCTCTATCTGCTGCATGGCACTGGCGGTGACGAGACGGTGTGGCTGGAGCAAGGTCATGCCGCCCAAGTTCTTGACAACCTCATCGCCAGCGGCAAGGCTGAACCGATGATTGTCGTGATGCCCAACGGCCACACCGACACGCCTGCCGCGGCCGGCATGGGGCCCAACAACAATGAGCAGCCCACCTTTGCCCACAAGCAATGGATGGAGGGCACATTTGAACAGAGTTTCAACGACATCATGAGCTGGGTGGACAAGAACTACCGCACGCGTGCCGCCAAGCGCTATCGCGCCATTGCTGGCCTGTCGATGGGCGGTTACCACTCTCTCTACATCAGCGCCAACCAGCCCGACGACTTTGCCTACGTGGGCCTGTTCTCCCCTGCCATCAGCCGCATGGACCAGGGAAAGTGCTCAATCTATGACGACCTCGAGACCAAGTTGGTGGCCCAGTTCAAGCAGCGCCCTCGCCTGTACTGGATAGGCATCGGCAAGGACGACTTCCTCTACAAGGACAATGCTGAATTCAGGAAACTGCTCGACAAGCACCGCCTGCGCTACACCTATCACGAGAGCGGGGCCGGCCACGAGTGGGCCAACTGGCGCGACTACCTGGTCATCTTCATGCAACGAATTTTCAGATGATATTCATTGCCGTGGCATAGCCACGACACGGAGAACCTAAGAGACAATGATTGAAACACTCATTCAGTTTTTTGCCCAATGGGGCTACCTGGGACTGCTGCTGGGGTCCTTCCTGGCAGGGAGCATCGTCCCGTTCAGCAGCGAGGCACTGGTCATCGCCTGCGTGGGACCCTTTCACATGGAGCCCGTCACTTGCCTGTTTGTGGCGCTGTTGGGGAACGTGAGTGGCGGCATGACCTGCTACTACCTGGGGCACTTGGGAAAAATTGAATGGATAGAGAAATATGCCCACGTGAGTGAGGCCAAGCTCAACCGCACCTTGGAGTTCATGAAGAACCGCGGTGCATGGATGGGCCTGTTTGCCTTCATTCCCATGCTGGGCACAGCCATCAGCGTCGCGCTGGGCTATGTGCGCTCCAACGTGTGGATCGTTCTCTTGACCATGACCATCGGCAAGCTGCTGCGCTATGCCGCCATCATCTGGGGATCCCTCAAGCTCATCGACCTCTTCTAGAATGACTCTAACTCTAAACTCTAAACTCAATATGACACCTATCGAAATCCATAACGAACTGCTGGCGAGCCGCATCATCAAGCATCTGGAGCGCCGCAATTTCAACGCCCACTACTGCGCCACCGCCGCCGAAGCCATCGCACTCGTCAAGTCGCTCATGCCCGAGGGCAGCAGTGTCAGTTGGGGCGGTTCCCAGACCATCCGTGAGATGGGCCTGACCGCTGCACTTATTGACAGTGGCCAGTACAAGGTCATCGACCGTGATAAGGCCGAGACACCCGAACAGACACGCCAGTGCTACCTTGGCGCGATGGACGCAGACTACTTCCTCACCAGCGCCAACGCCATCACCCAGGACGGCGTGATCGTCAACATCGACGGCCGCGGCAACCGCGTCGCTGCTATCACCTGGGGCCCGCACAACGTCATCCACGTCATCGGGCTGAACAAGGTGGCCCCCACCATCGAAGCCGCCCTTGCCCGCGCTCGCAACACCGCGGCGCCCATCAACACGGCCCGCCTGGGCTGCGACACGCCATGCCGCCTCGACGGCGTGTGCCACAACTGCAACTCGCCGCAGTGCATCTGCAACTACGTCCACTTCACCCGCAACAGCTTCCCTGCCCACCGCCACACCGTGATCCTCGTGGGCGAGACTTGGGGCTATTGAGTGGCGTGCCTCAATCACATCACGACATCAACGGCAGAGGGTGTGTCATCATGAAGTGAACCCCAAAAGAATTTTGTCTAACTTTTGGGGTTCATTTCATGATGACACACGGCTCTTTCAATCAGTATGGCCTGTACCAGCGGTTATTACAGCAAGTCGAAAAAGAAATATAGGGCGGCATAGCGCATAGGCACGCCCTTAGCATAGCCGATGGTGCTGTTACTGCTGTTCCTGACCGTCCCGTCTTGTTCTACTTTACCCATGTAGGAGTTGCTGCTGTTGCGCACGGTTCCGTCACTCTCAATTTTGCCGATATAGGAGTTGCTGCTGTTGCGCACTTCTCCATTACTGCTGATTCTCCCGATCAAGCGGTTGCTGCCGTCGCGGATATCGCCGTTGCTCTCAATTTTGCCAATGTAGGAGTTGCTGCTGTTCCTTATGGTGCCGTCACTCTCGATTTTGCCAACTGCCGAGTTGCTGCTGTTGCGTATCGTCTGTGCAGAACCGACTTGAGCCACGTTCACTGCCATAAAGAGCATAAGCGCCATGGCGAACAATTTAAGTAATGATGATTTCTTCATATCAGTCAGATGTTTGAGTTAAAATATTCGGTTGATTGGATTTTCGGCAAATATAGCAACAAATTTCCACAATAGCAAATAAAAATAACTAAAAGTCAATGTCTGAACATAGATGTCATCGGCTCTTTACGCATAGGAGGAAGAAAACAGATACAGGACATCGGCTCTCGTTGGTACTAAAGCTACCGACATTTGGTTAAAACAAAGATTTTGCCTATTTTTGCAGAGGATTAAAGACAACTTGAACAAGAGATGGAAGTGCACGCTGACAGCACATGTAGTAGTTTGTGCCGCTTGAAGGCTGTTTAAGTTGTTGGATTTATTGTGTTATCAAATAGACTATGAATACCAATGTGACATTTATCGGGATTATCCCGGCGAGGTATGCCTCGACGCGGTTTCCCGGCAAGCCGCTGGCGATGCTGGGCGGCATGACGATGATTGAAAGAGTTTACCGCCAGGTGAGCAAGGCGCTCGACCGCGTGGTGGTCGCTACCGACGACGAGCGCATCATGGCGGCCGTGGAGGCCTTCGGCGGACGGGCAGTGATGACGAGCACCGAGCACCGCAGCGGCACCGACCGCTGCCAGGAGGCCTACTTGAAGAACGGTGGCCATGAAGATGTCATTATCAACATCCAGGGCGATGAGCCGTTCATCCAGCCCGACCAGTTGCAAGCCATCATGGCCTGCTTTGACGACCCGACGACCGATATCGCTACGCTGGTGCGCCCGTTTGCCCCTACCCGCCCCTATAGCGAGCTGGAGAATCCCAACTCGCCCAAGGTGGTGCTGGACAACCAGATGCGCGCCCGTTACTTCTCGCGGTCGGTCATCCCCTATATCAGGGGCAAAGAGCGTGAAGAGTGGCCCAAGTTGACGCAATACTATACCCACGTGGGAATGTATGCCTATCGCACCAACGTATTAGCCGAAATCACCCGGTTGCCACAGTCACCGCTGGAACTGGCCGAGTCGCTGGAGCAGCTGCGCTGGCTGGAGAACGGCTATACGATCAAAGCGGGCATCACCACCACGGCGACCATCGGCATCGACACGCCCGAGGATTTGCAACACGCCGAAGAATATCTGCGCAATTCACATTAACACGGCCACGCCAAAGCAAGGCCGTACAAATCACAAATTATGAAGCCCTCAATTTTCACTATAATCAGCCTACTGATGGCATTGGCCGCTGGCGCCCAGCCCGCGGGGGAGCCCTGGATGGACTTGCAAGTGAACGAAATCAACCGTCTGCCCGTTCACACGTCATTTTTCGCCTATGATGACATGGTGTCGGCATTGAACCATGCGTACGGGAATTCGGGTAGATATCTGTCGCTTGACGGTGATTGGAAGTTCCATTGGGTCGCCAACCTCGATGAGCGCCCAACCGATTTTTACCGCACCGACGTTGACGACAGCGGCTGGGCAACGATGCCCGTGCCCGGCATGTGGGAATTGAACGGCTATGGCGATCCCGTGTATGTCAACATCGGATTCCCATGGCGCGGCAATTGGGAGAATGATCCTCCCCGAGTGCCCGTGCAGGACAACCATGTGGGCACCTACCGCCGCCATATCACACTGCCCGACGGTTGGAATTGGAAAGGCAATCAGGTCATTGCCCACTTCGGGAGCGTGACTAGCAATATCAGCCTGTGGGTGAATGGTAAGTTCGCCGGCTATGCCGAGGACAGCAAGACGGCTGCCGAGTTTGACATCACGCCATATCTCAAGGAGGGGGACAACCTGCTGGCGTTCCAGGTGATGCGCTGGTGTGACGGCACCTACAGCGAGGATCAGGACTTCTGGCGTCTGTCGGGTGTGGCACGGTCGAGTTACCTCTATTGCCGTGACAAGAACAACCACATCGACGACCTGCGTGTGACCGCAGGCCTAACCGATGACCTAAAGGACGGCACGTTGATGATAGCCCCGACAATCACCGGTAAGGGTACGATGAGTTACTTTCTGCTGGATGACCAGCGTAATGAGGTGCCGATGGTAGCCGCCGGTGAAAACCGCTGGATGGTACCCAATGTTCATCAATGGAGTGCCGAGACCCCCCATCTTTACCATCTCGTAGCCACATTCACCCCATCGGACAGAAAGTCCAAACGCGAGACTATTGTCCAGAACATCGGTTTTCGCCGCGTGGAGATCAAGGACGGCCAACTGCTGGTCAACGGCAAGGCCATCTACATCAAGGGTGCCAACCGCCACGAAATGGACCCCGACGGCGGCTACGTCGTGTCGCGCGAACGCATGATTGCCGACATCAAGGAGATGAAGCGCATGAATATCAATGCCGTGCGCACCTGCCACTATCCCGATGACCCGCAGTGGTATGACCTGTGCGACGAGTACGGCTTGTATGTCTTTGCCGAGGCCAACCAGGAGGGCCACGGCTTCCACTATGACCCCAACACTGCACCGACCTATAAGCCCATGTTTGCCAAGCCCATCCTGGAGCGCAACCAGCACAACGTGAGTGTGCAGTTCAACCACCCCAGCGTCATCGTGTGGTCGCTGGGTAACGAGACCTGCGACGGCCCCAACTTCACCGCGGCACGCGACTGGATACGCTCGGTCGACCCCTCGCGCCCCATCCACTGGGAGCGGGCCCAGGGTGGCGAGAACACCGACCTGATGTGCCCGATGTATGCCTCGCCCGAGTGGTGCGAGCGCTACGCCAGTAAGCCCGAAGCCAAGAAGCCGCTCATCCTGTGCGAGTACAACCACACGATGGGCAACTCGGGTGGAGGCTTGATGGAGTATTGGGATGCCGTGCGCCGCCTGCCCAAGTTCCAGGGCGGCTTTGTGTGGGACTTCGCGGATCAAGGCCTGCGCGTCACCGACGAGTACGGCAAGACTTACTACTCTTATGGCGGCGATTATAACGATCATGACCCGAGCGACAACAACTTCAACTGCAACGGACTCGTGAGTCCCGACCGCAGGTGGAATCCGCACGCCTACGAGACCGCCTATTACTACCAGAACGTGTGGGCCGAAGACGTGAACGTGCGCCAGGGCGACATCGCCGTGAAGAACGAATTCTTCTTCCGCGACCTGAGCAATGTGAAGATGCGCTGGCAACTGCTCGTCGATGGCCAGTCGGTGCTCAACGGCGAGGAACTGAACCTCAACGTCGCTCCCCAAAGCCGCCAGATGCTGCATCTGCCCATCGAGGGCACCCTTGCCGCCCTTGAGCCTGGCCATGAGGTGCTGCTCAACGTCGATTTCCTGCTCAAGGAGGCCGAGCGTGGCAATGTCTCAAAGGTCATGGAAGCCGGCGAGCGCATCGCCTACGCCCAGTTGCCCGTCATCGAAGCGGCTCCCCAGGCGGCTGAGTTGCCTCACGACAAGGCGAAGTTCAACGTCAAGCAGGACAAGCAAGGAGCGCTCACCATCACAGGTGAGGGCGTGGAAATCGCCTTCAGTAGCAAGACAGGCTTTATGAACCGATATATCGTTAACGGCATTCCCATGCTGTGCGAGGGAGGCTCGTTGAGGCCCAACTTCTGGCGTGCGGTGACCGACAACGACATGGGCGCCTGGCTGCAACAGAAACTCAAGGTGTGGCGCAATCCCTTGATGAACCTCAAGTCGATTGCCGTGGACAAGAAGACGACCAGCAAGTCGCAGGTGACCGTTGTGGCCCGCTACGACATGCCCGAGGTGCATGCAAGACTCACGCTGACCTACGAGATACACCGTGGCGGCGCGATGTGCGTGACCCAGGGCATCGTCTTCAACGACACGACCAAGGACGTGCCCGAGATGTTACGTTTCGGTATGGTGATGGATATGCCCCGCGTGATGGAGCACAGCGAGTTCTACGGCCGTGGTCCCATCGAGAACTACGCCGACCGCCGCTACAGCCAGCGCCTGGGCATCTACCGCCAGACCGCCGACGAGCAGTTCTATCCCTACATCCGCCCGCAGGAAACGGGCACCAAGGGCGACATCCGCTGGTGGCGCCAGACTGATGACGGAACGACTGGCTTGATGATTACCGCCGACAAGCCCTTCTACGCCAGCGCATTGCATTATGACATCGCCACGCTCGACGAGGGCGACGAGAAGCATCAACGCCACCCGTCCGGACTCATAGAATTAGAATTGCCCTATACCGTCCTCACGCTCGACAGCGAGCACTGCGGCGTGGGCGGCATCGACAGTTGGGGCGCCCGTCCGCTGGAGCAGTACCGCATCCCGGCCATCGACCGCACCTGCTCCTTCACCATCACCCCGATTACAAATCATTAACCATAGAAAACAATCGTAATATGAAACGATTATCATTAATTCTAATCCTTTTTGTCCAAATAGCAGTCGCATTTGCTGCAGGGCAACGCCAAGTGTACCGTAGTGTTGAGCAGATGCCGCAATTCCCTGGCGGCGAGGCGGCGTTGATGAAGTATCTGAGCTCTCATGTCCAGATGCCTCAGACAGAAGAAAAATTCGATAGGAGGATAGCTGTCATGCAATTTGTTGTAGAAGCCGACGGGAGCATCGGCGAGGTCAAAGTTGTGCGTTCAGTGATGATTCCCGAGTTTGATGCTGAGGCCATCCGCCTCGTCAAATCGCTGCCGAAGTTCACACCTGGACGGCAGGATGGCCAACCCGTTGCAGTGTGGTACACCATCCCTGTCACGTTCAGGGCATCGGGATATCGCAATGATATCTACAGCGAGAGCCACATCGACACTCCCGTTGTTGACACGCCTCGCGACACTACAATCTACCGCAGTGTTGAGCAGATGCCGCAATTTCCCGGTGGAGAAGCAGCGTTAATGAAATACATCAACTCTCATATCCAAACACCTCAAACTCAGGAACAAATCAATGGGAACGTCATTTTGCAATTTGTTGTTCATTCTGATGGAAGCATCGGTGAAGTCAAAGTGGTACGTTCCTTACATCCTGATTATGACAAGGAAGCAATTCGCGTGATTAAATCGCTACCCAAGTTCACACCTGGACGCCAAAAAGGCCAAGCCGTGGCAGTGTGGTACACCTTACCGGTTATTTTCCGCTAGATTCTATGTCAAAACGAAATCCTTAACTTTTGGGATAGATATAACAACTGAACCAACTGAGGCTAGTAGAGACGCAAAATCTTGCGTCTCAAGGGTAGCATATGGATCATACCACGAAATTAGAGACGCAAAATTTTGCGTCTCTACAATAACTTTGTTCTATTATAGGGATGCGGATGCCTTCAGAAAAATCGGAATGATCAGTTATTTAAATGATCGGTTACTCGCTGTAATTGTGATCGATGACGATGGAAACCTTGTCGTCGGGAACTAGGGGTTGCAACTCGGCTTTCAGTTCCTCGATAAAGGCAGCATCATCGTGAATGGTGAGGTCGGGGACGACGTCGATGGAGACACGGCGCTCGTCCTCGAAGTAGTAGAAGCCGTGCACCTGCTCGACGTGCTCGTGGGCGGCAGCGGCCTGCATAACGGTGTGCTGCAACTGGGCGCGCTTGTTCTCGCCTGTGGCGACAGCATACACACCCACGGTCATGATGATGCCGTGGCGCTCAAACATCGTCTCGGTGATGCGGCGCGTGAGGCCGTGAATCTGGTGGGCATCCATCGTGTCCATGACGTTGATGTGCAGGGAGCCGATCTGCACATCAGGGCCGTAGTTGTGCAGGATGATATCGAACACGCCATGCACGCCGTCGAAATCCCCCACCTCCCGCTTGATCTGCGACAGCAGCTCGGGCGAAATCTTGGCTCCGAGCAATTCGTTGACGGGCGAGGCAATCATCTCGATACCGGCCTTGATGATCACCAGCGAGATGAGGGCACCCAGGATGCCGTCGAGCGAGACATGCCACAGCAGCATCACGCCAGCCGAGACGAGCGTGGCCAGCGTGATGATGGCATCGAAAAGGGCATCGGAGCCCGAAGCGATCAAGGCGTCGCTCTTGAGTTTCTCACCTTGGCCCTTGACATACCGGCCCAGCACGAGTTTCACCACAATCGCCACGATGATGACGATGAGTGTGACGGTGGTGTAAGAGGGCGTGGTGGGATTGATAATCTTTTTTACCGACTCGATGAGCGAGGTGATACCCGCCGAGAGGACAATCACAGCGATGATGATGGCGCTGAAGTACTCGATGCGCCCGAACCCGAAGGGGTGCTTCCTGTCGGCAGGACGCTGCGAGAGCTTGGTGCCCACGATGGTAATGACGCTCGAGAGCGCGTCGCTCAGGTTGTTCACTGCATCCATGACGATGGCCACCGAACTGGCCACGATGCCCACACCGGCCTTGAAAGCCGCCAATAACACATTGGCGATGATGCCAATCCAGCTTGTCTTGATAATCTGTGACGAACGGTCCATATGATTATGATTCATTGTCATTCAAGTTTCTAAAGCAGGTACGCCACTGCAAAAACTTTAAATTGTCAGTTCTCAGCGGCACCCGCTGTGAACTGATAACTGCAACACTAATGCCTGCAAAGGTAATCATTATTTGCCGAAAAAACCGCCTGGGAGATCCTCTTGAGAATGGACACTACTGCACATTGTAAATCAGTTCCCGCATAATCACCTGTGTAATAACATGGTAACATGGTCATCACATTTTCAATAGATTTTTGTTAATATTTGTAAGAATTATTGTCATTGCCAATTCAATGTTTTACCTTTGTTGCCTACGACTTATTTTACTCACTTCTAAAACCAAATTGTATATGAAAAGATTATTATTTATGCTTGTAGCAACCGCCATGTCGCTGGCGATGAGTGCTGGGCCCATGACCCAAAAACAGCCATTACCCAAGCCGGGAGACGTGCGCCACACAGCCATTAACGCGCCCCATGCCGACCGCATCATTCCGCACAAGGCCACGACGCTGAAGGCTGCCGGTGACGTTGTGACACCCCCTGAATCGCTCGAGACCGAGACCTACCGCATGAACGGCTACATCTTTGACGGCTCGAAATGGGAAGTTGTTGACCGCACGCTGCAGATTGGCATTGACGGCACCGACGTGTACCTGCAGGGCATGAGCGTCTATCTGCCCGAGGCATGGATTGTGGGCACCCTGAGTGAGGACGGCACGATGGTGACGTTCCCCGTGCAATATTACGGTAACATCTATGGCGAGGATCTGTACTTCTACCCTGTTACACCGATGGGTAATGAATATGTGGCCATTGATGCCGTGTTCAACTATGACGAGCGCGCTGGTGCCTTCACATTGCAGCAGGACCAGGTAACCTACATCCTCGAGAACGCCTCGGCCGACGAGATTGGCTGGTATTTCCAGTATGACAGCGAAATGAGTTTCACGCTCGACGCCGGTTCCATCGTGGTTCCTGCCGACCTGGAGACTCAGGAGTACCGGCTGACGGGAGTTTATATGGGCATCAATGTCGACGGCACATGGTATGAGGGAGATCCCCTGATGGGTAGCGCCAAGGTAGGCTTTGACGGTGACGACATCTACATCCAGGGCCTGTGCTCCTATCTGCCCACGGCATGGGTCAAGGGCCATCGCGAGGGAGATAACTATGTGATTGACAACGGCCAGTACTTCGGCACCTTCATGTATGGCGGCGAAGCATTCCCGCTCTACTTTATGGGTTGCGAGCCCGAGACCAACGAAGAGGCGCTGATGGTATTGACCCCCGACCCCGAGACGGGAGCCCTGGTAGCACAGCAGTGGTATGGCATCTGCGCTAACGATGTCAGCGTCGACTGGTATGACCTGCTTGGCAATGTGGTGCTGACCCCGATTGCCGACGAGGCAGCGACACCTGCCGAGCCCAGCATCCTCTTCTATGAGTACTATGATGACGAGGGCTTCGGCTACATCATGCTCAGCATCCCCCTGGAAGATGTTGACGGCGCTCCCCTGCTGCCCAGCCTGACGGGTTATGAGATCTATTGTGACTACGGCGAGGGGCCAGAGCCTTACATCTTCTGGGCCGATTACTATGGCTTCGACCAGGACGAGACCACGATCCCCTATGAATTCAACGATGACATGAACATCCTGAAGGGTGGCGAACTGGTAGTGCTCTACGAAATTGGCGAGGGCATCCAGCGCATCGGCGTGCGCAGCGTCTATCTTGGCGGTAATGAGACCAACAAGAGCGAAATCTCATGGTATCAGATCGCCGGACCGTCGAGTGTCACCGAGCTCACCGTCGATGAGGGCCAGGAACTGAACTACTACGACCTGACGGGTCGCCGCGTTGATGCCAACAACTTGACTCCCGGCATCTATGTGCGCCAGGACGGCCGCAAGATTCTCGTCAAGTAATCCCGTTCTCAACAACAACCATTGAACAAAAGGGCCCGGCAACCATGTCGGGCTCTTTCTGTTTGTACTGCATCACTCATCTACTGATTGTTTTTTCCAGGTTGCCACATGAAGAGGCCTGCGGCTCGGGCGAGTTGCCCCACAAGTTCAAGCAAGCTGCGTGACGGGTTGTAGAGCGTCATGTGGGTGTCACCCCCGCTGGCAGTCATCAGAGCGGCGCCATCGTCGATCAGGGCACACAGGTGACCATGCTGCAGGGCCTCGTCGAGCCATGCGGCCAGGGTGACAGGCTCGGGGTTCTTGGCCCAGTCATCGCCGCCAGGATTCACCGTCAAGTCATGGTAACAGTTCAAGCCCAGCACGACATCGGCAAACTGGCGGCACAGGCGCTCACGAGGTTCACCGGATAGATAATACTGCTCCACGGCAAAGAATTGTCCGCCGCTCTCTTGCGGCACCTGCCTCGGCAGGAAGTCAATCACCCAGCATGGAGTCTCCAGCAGGTGCTCCGTTATTTCGTCATAATTCTTATCCATATTCGCGCACAAAGATAGCATTTTCCCCAAATGCAAGAAAAATAAGCCGCTGATTTTTGATTTGCCACCAATTTGCACTAATTTTGCAAGTTGAAACTAAAATTTGAATCACCGTGAGCAATAATAACGACAACAACAAAGCGGCGGGCGGCTTCAACCGCTTCCGTGACCGCCATCCCATCCTGGTGAACTCCTTGCTGATGGTGGGGGCGCTGATCGCATTGGGCTATATCGCCCTGCTGTTTATCGACGTGTTCACTTCACATGGCCAGCAGGTACAGGTGCCTGACGTGCGCAATATGCCCCTCGAGAAAGCGATAGAGATTCTTGAAGATGCCGGCCTGCGTTGGGAGATCAGTGACTCGACCACATTCTATGAGAACTACAAGCCTGGCACCGTCATCGACCAGGACCCCAAGGCCAAATCCTATATCAAGAAAATCCGCATCATCTACCTGAACGTCAACGCGATGCATGCTCCCATCATCCCCTTGCCCAAACTGACGGACCTGCCGGGGCGCCAGGGTGCGGCCATGCTCAAGGCGATGGGCTTCAAGCATGTGGATATCGACAGCATTCCCAGTGAGATGGGCGGCTTGATCCTGCAAGTGACCGTCGATGGTCACAATGTGGCACCTAACACTGGCGTGAGCGTGAATAGCCAGATCAAGATCATCGTGGGCGACGGCTCCATCGTCGACGTCAACCCCGAACAGATCCTCGATCCCGAGATGATGGACTCGATTGAAGAGGCCAACTATCAGGATGCCCAGAAGACCTACGAAGAGGAGCTGAAGGCTGCCCAAGAGCGTGCCGAGCAGGAACGCAAGGAACAGGCTGCCAAAGAGCGGCGAGAAAACAAGGAGAAAGAAAAGGACAAGAAGTCTGACAAAGATAAGAAAAAGTGATTAGGCGCCAGGCAGATGCCACTGACAACTGAAAACTGACAACTGAAAACTGAATACCGACGAGATTCAATATGACTACAGCGAACCCGACTTCACCGAGGACGGGCGTGACTACTGGGAGCACTACCACTATGAGGTAGAGCCAGGACAGGTGTTGCTGCGCATCGACAAGTACCTGGTGGAACGCATCAAGGGCACCAGCCGCAACCGCGTGCAGCATGCTGCCGAGGCCCAGTGCATCCGCGTGAACGGGCGCCCCGTCAAGAGCAACTACCGCGTCCACCCCGGCGACGTCATCAGCGTGGTGATGGACCGTCCGCGCTACGAGTGCGAGATTGTCGCCCAGGATATCCCCCTGAACATCGTCTATGAGGACGCCAGCCTGATGGTGGTCAACAAGCCCGCGGGCATGGTCGTCCATCCCGGTCACGGCAACTTCGACGGCACGCTGGTCAATGCGCTGGCCTGGCACTTCAAGGACAACCCCGACTATGACGTCACCGACCCTCGCCTGGGCCTGGTGCACCGCATCGACAAGGACACCAGCGGGCTGCTGGTTATCGCCAAGACGCCTAATGCCAAGACCTCGCTGGGCGCCCAGTTCTTCAAGAAGACCACCAAGCGGCAATACATCGCCGTGGTGTGGGGCGAGATGAAACAGCAGGACGGCACCGTGACGGGCAACATCGGGCGTGACCCGCGCGACCGCGTGTTGATGAAGGTCTTTCCCGACGGCGACCAGGGCAAGCATGCCGTCACCCACTGGCACACCGTCGAAAACCTGGCCCACGTGGCCGTCGTGCGTTGCCAACTGGAGACGGGCCGCACCCACCAGATACGCGTCCACATGAAGCACATCGGCCACCCGCTGTTCAACGACGCCCGCTATGGTGGCGACCAGATCCTGCGTGGCAACCGCTCATCGAGCTATGCCCAGTTCATCCACAACTGCTTTGACCTGTGCCCTCGCCAAGCCCTGCATGCCAAGACGCTGGGCTTCGTCCACCCCGAGACCGGCGAGCAGATGGACTTTGACAGCGAATTGCCCGCCGACATGGCCGCCCTCATCGCCAAGTGGGAAGATTATGCCCGCAACCTTGCCGTCAAGTCTTAGGCCTTAGCTACGAGCAATTTGGATGATCTGCCTAAAAACCGACAACCGACAACTGAAACCCGAAATATTACAAACATGAGTATCACGAGAAAAATAACCTTGACAGCCGCATTGCTGATGGCCATGGCTGTCACAGCACAAAACAATCCGTTGTGGATGCGATTCAGTGCCATCTCTCCTGATGGCAGCACCATCGCCTTTTCCTACAAGGGCGACCTGTTCACTGTGGCAACCCAGGGCGGCACAGCACGCCAGCTGACGTCCAATGCCGGATATGACGCCTATCCCGTGTGGAGCCCCGACGGACAGCACATCGCCTTCGCATCGGCTCGAGAGGGCAGCCTCGACGTCTATGTCGTGGAAAAGGACGGAGGCGCCCCCAAGCGGCTCACTACCGACAGCGGCAACGAGACCCCGTTGTGCTTCCTCGATGAGGGGACCGTGCTGTTTGAAGCCACCATCATGCCTACGGCACAGTCAATCCTCTTTGCCAGCCGCTCATTCCCGCAGGTGTATCAAGTGAGCACCGCTGGCGGCCGGGCACGCCTATTCTCGGAACTGCCGATGCAGGACCTTGACATCAATGCCGGCGGAGACATCCTCTACCACGACATCAAGGGCTACGAGGACCCCTACCGCAAGCATCACACCAGTTCCATCACCCGCGACATCTGGCTCAAGCAAGGCGGCAAGTTCACCAAGCTGACCTCGTTCAATGGCGAGGACCGCACGCCACGCTGGGCCCCCGACGGCAAGGCCTACTACTACCTGAGCGAGCAGGACGGCACCTTCAACATCTATAAGAACACCCCTGGCGGCCAAGCCGTGCAGCTCACCCGCCACACGACCCACCCCGTGAGGTTCTTGTCAGTGTCCGACAACGGCACCCTCTGCTATGGCTATAACGGCGAGATCTACACCCTTCGCGAGGGCGGCGAGCCGCACAAGGTCGATATCACCATCCATGCCGACCGCAGCGAGAAAGAACTGATACGCCAGATCAAGAAGGACGGCGCGACAACCATCAGCGTCTCGCCCAGCGGCAAGGAAGTGGCCTTTGTGATGCACGGCGACGTGTACGTCACCTCGGTGGACTACAATACCACCAAGCAGATCACCAACACGCCCGAGCAGGAGCGCACCATCGACTTCTCGCCCGACGGGCGCAGCATCGTCTATGACAGCGAGCGTGGCGGCATGTGGCAGATTTACCAGACGTCGATCAAGAACAAGGACGAGAAACTCTTCACCTACTGCACCGACCTGGTGGAAGAGCAGCTCACCAACACGGGCCACACGTCCATCCAGCCGCAATACAGCCCCGACGGCAAGAGCGTCGCCTTCCTCGAGGACCGCGCCACCCTGCGTGCAGTCGATGTCAAGACCAAGGCCGTGCGCACCCTGATGGACGGCAAGTACATCTACTCCTACAGCGACGGCGACGTGTGGTTTGAATGGAGCCCCGACAGCCGATGGCTCCTCTCGTCCTACATCGGCACTGGCGGCTGGAACAGCCAGGACATCGCCCTGGTCAACGCCACCGGCAACGGCGAGGTCCACAACCTGACCCAGAGCGGCTACAACGAGGCAGGCGGCAAATGGGTCCTCGGAGGCAAGGCGATGATCTTTGAGAGCGACCGTGCCGGTTACCGCAGCCACGGCAGCTGGGGTGCCGAGGGCGACATCTACATCATGTTCTTTGACCTTGATGCCTACGAGCACTTCACCATGACCAAGGAAGAGAAGGTGATGCGTGAAGAAGCCGAGAAGGAGAAGAAGAAAGAAGCCGAACAAGGTGATAAAACAGCCGATAAGGGCAAAAAGAAAGACAGCAAGAAGAAAAAAGGCGACAGCGTGGAGCCCGCCGTCGAGCCCCTGGTGTTTGACCTGGAGAACTGCCGCGACCGCATCGTGCGCCTGACGGTGAACTCATCGCGTCTGGGGGACGCCGTGTTGTCTAACGGAGGCGACACGCTGTACTATCAGGCAGCATTTGAGGGCGGCATGGACCTGTGGAAACACGACATGCGCGAGAACAAGACCGAGATTGTCCTCAAGGGCGTGGGCGCCGGCCCCATGCAGGCTGACAAGGACGGCAAGAACCTGTTCCTGTGCACCGGCAGCGGCATCAAGAAGATTGACCTGGCCAAGGGCAAGCCCGAGCCCGTCAACTTTGAAGCCAACTTCAACTATCGCCCCTACGAGGAGAGAACTTACATCTTCAACCACATCTGGCAGCAGGTGAAGGACAAATTCTACGTCGAGGACATCCACGGCGTGGACTGGGAGGGCTACCGCAAGGCCTACGAGCGATTCCTGCCCTACATCAACAACAACTATGACTTCCGCGACATGCTCAGCGAGATGCTGGGCGAGCTCAACGGTTCCCACACGGGAGCACGCTACAATCCCGAGGGGCCAGCCCTCAAGACAGCTGCCCTGGGCCTCTTCCTGGACGACAGCTATCAAGGAGATGGCCTGAAGGTTCAGGAGGTCATTAAGCGAGGCCCCTTTGACGTGAAGAAGACCGGGGTCACCGCCGGCTGCATCATCGAGAAGATTGACGGTCACGACATCCTCGCCGGCGAGGATTACAACTGGATGCTCGACGGCAAGGCCGGCAAGCCCATCCATGTCACCGTCTATAACCCCCAGAGCAAGAAGCGCTCCGACGTCACTGTCAAGGCCATCAGCAAGGGCGAGCAGCAGGAGCTGCTCTACAAGCGCTGGGTGGACCGCAACCGCGCGCTGGTCGACAGCCTCTCGGGCGGAAGGCTGGCCTATGTCCACGTCAAGGAGATGGACAGCAAGAGCTTCCGCACCGTCTATCTTGAGCTGCTGAGCGACAAGAACCGCAACCGCGAGGCCGTCATCGTCGATGAGCGCCACAACGGCGGCGGCTGGCTGCATGACGACCTGTGCACCCTGCTCAGCGGCAAGCAGTATCAGGAATTTGTGCCTCACGGCAAGGTCGTCGGCGCCGACCCGTTCAACAAGTGGACCAAGCCATCGTGTGTGCTGATCTGCGAGGACGATTACAGCAACGGCCATGGCTTCCCCTGGGTATATCGTGAACTAGGCATCGGCAAACTCATCGGCACACCCGTAGCGGGAACGATGACCGCCGTGTGGTGGGAAACGCTCATCGACCGCTCGCTCATCTTCGGCATCCCGCAGGTGGGCTGTCGCGACATGCGCGGCAACTACTGCGAGAACACCCCGCTCCTGCCCGATGTCGAGGTATATAACACCCCCGAGGACTACCTCAACGGCCACGACCGCCAGCTCGAGCGCGCCATCCAGGAGATGCTCAAGTAAGCCCAACACATCATGCATCATGACCAATCAGGCCGGGTTCCATGACGGAATCCGGCCTGATTGGTTCCTTACTGCAGGAGCGCCGTTGCGCAAACCTTGGTTACTTCTGGTTGAGGGTCGCGAGCATTTCGACCAATATGTCGAGAGCCTCGTTGGCACGGCTCATCGGGCTCCGGATTGATCCCGAGAAACATTGCGGCTCCTCGGTGATCATCAAGAACCACACTTCTACGGTTTGCGTGCCGTCGTCCTCATCGGTCAGTATCGACCGCACAAGCGCATAGTCGTCCTTCACCAGTTTCTGGTCCACCTGACAACCATTGTCCTTTTTCATGTATTCCCAGTTGTCAACAGCCATTTGTAACTGATTCTTCATGGGACCCTCCTCATTGTAAGAGACATCAAAACAGATCTCATCATCGTCGGTAGCAATATTCACCCAATCACTGCCTTCAAAGGTCACCTCCCAGTCGGCAGGGTAGCTGATAGTGAATTTCTCGTTCTCATAGGTTTTAAAATCGACAGCCCCCGCGGTGAGGCTCACCATCAGCGCCATCAGTGAAATCATCAAAACTTTCTTCATCATCTATACATTTTAAGTTGTTATTCAAGTTTCTAAAGTAGCTGCGCCTCTTTAAAAACTTGTAAATTGTTATTTGACATCTACAAAGTTAGGCATTTTTTTTAGAAAATATTCACATTCTCCTCATTTTTTTTGATTTTTCATCCCTTTTCATCACGCTGAGACGCTAAGTCATTAAGGTTTTAAGGGTACCGGCCAACAGCTTAAGCCTAAAAGCTTCACGTTGTTCATTGAAAAAAATGGGTGAAAATTGGTCATTTTTCAAGAAAAACGCTATCTTTGTGGGTTGAGAGATAACAAACCCAAAAACCGAGAGGGGTTACAGGACTCCTTTCCCAAAAAGAATCACTATGATAGAGAACGAGAACATACCCATTCCAGTGGAGTATCAGGACATCTGCCCGATTCCTGACAAGGATTTCCAGACGGCAATGACCATCCTGGTCCAGGAGCCCGGCTTCCAGAAGATTGTGGCCATGGCATTGCCCAACTACAAATACTCGGAGCTCAAGCATGTGCTGCTGGGCATCAACTCCAAGCACGAGTTCCAGGTCAAGGTGATGAAGCCCTTCCTCGAGGGACTGATGGCCAAGACAGGAACGACGCTCACCACCAGCGGCACCGAGCACCTGGATGGTGAGGTGCCCTACACCTTTGTCACCAACCACCGCGACATCGTGCTCGACTCGGCACAGCTGAGCTATCTCCTCATCAAGGGAGGCCGCGACGCATGCGAGATCGCTATCGGCAACAACCTGCTCATCTATGACTGGATCACCAAGCTGGTGCGCATGAACAAGTCGTTCATCGTGAAGCGCAACCTGGGGCGCATCCAGACGCTCACCGCCGCCGTGCAACTGTCGGGCTACATGCACTTTGCCGTGGAACAGAAGCGCGCCTCGCTGTGGATTGCCCAGCGCGAGGGACGATGCAAGGACAGCAACGACCGCACCCAGGAGAGCCTGATCAAGATGCTGGCCTACGGCAACCGCGACAAGTCCTTCATCGAGAGCCTCAAGGAGCTGAACATCGCACCCATCTCGATCAGCTACGAGTATGACCCGAACGACTACCTCAAGGCCAAGGAGTTCCTGTGCAAGAGCAAGAACCCCAACTGGCGCAAGGCGCCCGAGGACGACCTCATCAGCATGAAGACGGGCATCGTCGGCCACAAGGGCGAGGTGCATTACGCCTTCACGCCATGCATCAACGAGGAGCTGGACAAGATTCCCGAGGGGCTGGACAAGTTCCTGGAAGTGGACCGCGTGTGTGCCATCATCGACCATGCCATCCACCAGAACTACAAGATCTACAAGACCAACTACATCGCCCACGACATCCTGTTCGACGACAAGCAGTTTGCCGACAAGTACACCCAGGAAGAGCGCGAGGCCTTTGAGCAGTACCTGTCGAGCCAGATCGACAAGACCGAGGGCATGAAGTTGAGCGAGGCCGACCGCTTCTACATGTACAACAAGATGTTGCAGATGTACAGCAACCCGCTGAGCAATTACCTCGAGGCCACAAAGTAGCCAGGAATCAGAAGTCCTCTTTTAAGGTTTTTAAGTACCTATACGACTTTATGGGTCCTCTGGGGCCTTAAGGCCTGAAACAAAAACTCTGGTAATGAAGATCCACTGGTTAGGATTAATCGTCGTGGCGGTGCTGTGCATCGCCATGGACGTTTACATCTGCCGGCGGCTGCGTCACAGCGGCTACCGATGGCTCGCGTGGTTCAATGCCGCGCTGGCGGTGCTCTCGGCCATCCTGGTCACCGCTGTTGCCGTCATGCCGCTGAACGACGCCGAGACACCCAACAGCACCTTTGTCACGGGCCAATACCTGCTCTACACCTTCTTTGCCATCCTGGCACCCAAGGTATTGGGCACAGCCATCTATGCCATCGGCCGATGGCTCAAGCAGCGATGGATGACCGTGTGTGCCTTGATTGTCGCGACACTGGTGTTCGGGGTGATGTGGTGGGGAGCCATCGTCACGCCCGGCAAAATCGAGGTGCGCGAGGTGGAACTGACGTTTGACAACCTGCCTGACGCCTTCGACGGCTACCGCATCGTGCAGTGGAGCGATGCCCACCTGGGCACCTATAACGGTCGCACGTCCATCGTCGCGCGGCAAATCCAGACCATCAACGACCTGCACCCCGACATGATCTGCTTCACGGGCGACCTCGTGAGCCGCATCACCGCCGAGGCCCTCCCCTATCGCGAGCTGCTGTCCACACTGAGAGCCCCCGACGGCGTGTTCTCGGTGTTGGGCAACCACGACTATGACGATTACGTCCAATGGGACGATGGGCGGACCAAACAAGCCGATCGCAAGGCCCTGTGTGACCTGCAGGCTGAAGCAGGCTGGCGGCTGCTCAACAACAGCCATGCCGTCATCAGTCGCGGCAGTGATCAGATTGTCATCATCGGCACCGAGAACTATGGCGACCACATCGGGGACAAGCGCGGCAACATCACCAGTGCCTACAGCGGCGTGCGAGACGGCCACTTCAAGATCGAGCTGCAGCACAACCCCTACGCCTGGCGCGCCAACACCCTTCCCAACAGCAACGTGGACCTCATGCTCGCCGGCCACACCCACGCCTGGCAACTGATGCTGCAGGTGGGCGACTGGCGCTGGTCACCAGCCTGCTGGCGCTACCCCGAGTGGGGCGGAGCCTATCACGAGGGCCAGCAATGGCTGTATGTCAACATCGGAACCGGCATGGTGGGCACTCCCATGCGCATCGGTGCCACTCCCGAGATCACCGTCATCACTCTTCGTAAGAGACGTTAGATGTTAGATGTTAGACGTTAGGTTATCAAACAGTTACAAACAACCACTTAATATGACAGACAAACTTTCAGCCCTCATCTCCCAGGAACTCAATATCCCTATCAACCAGGTGGCCGGCACCGTCGGCCTGCTAGACGACGGCGCCACCATCCCGTTCATCAGCCGCTACCGCAAGGAGGTGACCGGCAACCTCGACGACTTCTCCATCCAGTCCATCGACCAGCGCCTGCGCTATTACCGCGAGCTGGAGAAACGCCGCGCCACCATCCTCAAGACCATCGAGGCACAGGACAAACTCACCCCCGAGCTGGCCGAGCGTATCAACAATTGCTGGGATGCCAATACACTGGAGGACATCTATCTGCCCTACAAGCCCAAGCGCAAGACGCGCGCCGAGGCAGCCCGCCAACTGGGACTGGAGCCGCTGGCCAAGATCATCATGTCACAGCGTGGGGGCGACATAGACGGACGCGCACGACAGTTTGTTGACGGTGACAAGGTGCCCGACACCGATGCGGCCATCAGCGGTGCCCAGGACATCATCGCCGAGTGGGTGAGCGAGAACGAGGCGGTGCGCAACACCGTCAGACGCGGTTTCAGGTATGACGCGCGCCTGGTGTCCCACTTTGTCAAGGGCAAGGAGATCGAGGGTCGCAACTACGAGAATTACTACGAGTTCTCATCGCCCCTCAAGCGCATCTCATCCCACCAGCTGCTCGCCATCCGCCGCGGCGAGAAGGAGGGCTTCCTCAAGGTGGGCATTGAAATCAACGACGACCGCACGCTCGACAATATCGCCCGCATCGTCGTGAAAGGCAACGGTGAGGCCTCACAACTCGTCGAGGAGGCTGCCGAGGACAGTTTCAAGCGCCTTGTCAAGCCGTCTATCGAGACCGAATTTGCCACAGCAGCCAAGGAGAAAGCCGACGATGAGGCCATCGAGACCTTTGCCCAGAACGTGCGCCAGTTGCTGTTCGCCCCACCCCTGGGCCGCAAGCGCGTGCTGGCCATCGACCCGGGCTTCCGCACGGGCTGCAAGGTGGTGTGTCTCGACGAGCAGGGCAACCTGCTGCACAACGACGTCATCTATCCCACCGCACCCCATAACGACATTGAGGGATCGACCAAAAAGATACACACGCTCACCGAAGCCTATAAGATCGACGCCATCGCCCTGGGCAACGGCACCGCCAGCCGCGAGACCGAGCGTTTCCTGAAGCGCATCCGTTACCGCCGCCCCATCGACGTGTTTGTCGTGAGCGAGAACGGCGCGTCTATCTACAGCGCCAGCAAGATTGCCCGCGACGAGTTCCCCGACAAGGACGTGACGGTGCGCGGAGCTGTCTCCATCGGCCGTCGCTTGCTCGACCCGCTGGCCGAGCTGGTGAAAATCGACCCCAAGTCCATCGGTGTGGGCCAGTATCAGCACGACGTGGACCAGACAAGGCTCAAAGAGGCCCTCGACTTCACCGTGCAGAGCTGTGTGAACAGCGTCGGGGTGAATGTAAACACGGCCTCCAAGGAGCTGCTCACCTATATCGCAGGCCTGGGTCCCACCCTGGCCCAGAACATCGTGGACTATCGCATGGCCAACGGCCATTTCACCTCACGCCAGCAGTTGCTCAAGGTGCCCAAGCTCGGTCCCAAGACCTTTGAACAGGCAGCCGGCTTCCTGCGCGTGCCCGAGAGCGACAACCCGCTGGACAACAGCGCCGTCCATCCCGAGCGCTATGCCCTGGTGGCGCGGATGGCGAGAGACTGCGGCTGCAGCGTGGCCGACCTCATCAAGGACAAGGCCCAGCGCGACAAGATCGACCCGCGTCGTTACCTGTCAAGGGACGTTGGCGAGCTCACCCTGCGCGACATCATGAGCGAGCTCGAGAAGCCCGGCCGCGACCCTCGCTCCACGGTACAGGTCATCGAGTTTGACGACAACATCAACGACATCAACGACCTGCGCGAGGGCATGGAGCTGAACGGCATTGTGACCAACGTGACGCAGTTCGGCGCCTTCGTTGACCTGGGCATTCACAAGGACGGCCTCGTGCACGTCTCGCAGATGCCCAAGCGCGGCCTGCCTCCCACAAGGCAAGTCCACGTGGGCCAGCCCGTGCGCGTCATCGTCACGAGCATCGACACCGACCGCGGCCGCATCGCCCTCACGATGAAAGGTGTGAATCAGCCAAAATAAATGAGTGATTATCAGACAATAGCAATATCATGGACAAGAAACAAGAGAGAGTGCCAGTGAGCACGGGGATTAAGATCTGTCGCGTGGTGGGTATAGTGCTGGTGTTAGCAGCGGTCGCCTATCTCGTGTGGCGCGGTGACTTTGACCAGAAGGGTGTCGTGGGATATGTGGACGACTTCATGGTATTCATGGCGGCCTATTCGTTTGCCCGCGGCAGCTTCATGCGCCCCGAGCGCCGCTACATCCGCCGTCAGCTCTACATGCTCTCGTCGCTGTTTGCCCTGCTGGGCCTGTGCTGGATCATCCTGCTGGCCTTCATAAAGTAAGCCCGTCACACCGGGACGACAAGCATCGGGATGTCGGTCTGGAAGAGCACGCGATGGGCGATGCTGGGATTGAACAGTCGCGAGAAGATGCTGGACTTCTTGTTGGGGACGGCGATGAGCTGGACTTTCTCGTCCTCCACAAACTGGGCAAAACTGTCCATAAAGGTCTTGGTGGCGATGCGCTTGGTCCTGAAGGTGCACTCGGGATAGTGCTCACGGCAATACTGCACCAGCTGCTGCAACGACTGGTCCACCAGCCGCCGGTCCTTCTTATCGACCACGGGGATGATGGTCACCTCCACCCCTCGCATGTTGAACAGGCGTGCAAAACGGTCAAACGAGATCAGGTCCTGCTGGATGAGGTTAGAGAAAAACGCCACGTGGGTGATGTCGGTCAAGCCCACATCGGGCATACCGATGGGTACGGTGAAAATGGGGAACTTGCAGGCATCCAGCACCTCTCCAGCGACACTGCCGATGAGGTTCTGGCGACGCCTGTTGGTGCCACTGGTTCCCATGACGATCAGCGACACGTCATACTTCTGTGCATAATGCAGGATCTGCTCCTCAGGAATGCCCTCGGTCACCTTGGTCTCGATTTTCACCTTGGGCAGCTCGCCTGCCGCGATTTTGTCAAGCAGCATCTTCTTGAACTCATCCATCCGCTCCCGGGCATTCTTCTTGATGCTCTTGAAATTGTCCTCGGGGCTTTCATAGCGATCGCTGCCGAAGGGCAACGACATCGTGTGGCGCTCGTTGATGTAACTGTGCAACAGCAAGACCTGGCCGCGGCTGCGACGGGCATATTCCATTCCCAGCTTGACCGACTTGAGAGAATACTTGCCGAAGTCCACCGGCAGCAGCACACACCGCCGGATGCTCGTCGTGGTCTCGGGCGACTCGATAATCTGCAACGCCTGAGGCAGGTCGCGCTCACGGATGCGCACTCTCACGCCCGGTCCAAGCACTTTCTCGTCGAGGTTGACGTTGTGCAGCTTCACCTCGATGCCTTCTTCCTCAAGGGTATTCTTCAACTCCACCGCGCGGTCAAACGTGTGGATAGCGACCGTAATCAGTCGGTTAGGGTCGTTGCTGTTCTTGTTCTCCATCGCCTGTTTTCAGTTGTCGGTTGTCAGCTAACGTCTTTTCAAGCGTTCTCAAGAATCTCGAGTGCCATGTCCAGAATCTGGGGGTCATCCAGCACGACCAGTCCCCCGTCGGGTCCCGGCTCCAGATGAAAGCCCATATTGGTCCCTGACTCATAGTTGGAACCGCCGAAGTAGTTACGCACCGACTGAACCGGCAGGTTAAGCTTGTCGGCAATGGTGTGGATGGAACCCTCGGGCAAACGATTCTTGATGCGACGCAGTTCATTGAATGTGATGGTTCTCGACATAGGCTGAGAGGTAATTTAATGTGTTGAATTTTCTGTTTTTAGTAATTTCCCCCAAAGATACGACTTTTCAGTCAAATCACAAAATAAATGAGTGAAAAACAGCAGATTTGGCTCTTGACGGCATCCCCTGGATGCTATATCACCTGGATGAGGGCGATGGTGAGCAGGATGAGGATGGTGAGAGCGATAGAGGATGCCATGATGGCGGCATCGGAGCCGGTGTAATGGCCCCGGGGCACGTTCCAGCGCCGCTGAATCCAGCACATCATGCCCCACACGAGTCCTCCCGAGAGCAGGCCGATGAGGATGCCGCCCATGATGTCACCGGGATAGTGCACCCCCAGATAGACACGGCTGTAACACTGCATCAGCGTCCACACGGTCAAGCTCAAGGTCACTGCCCGATGTCGCATCACGAGGGCCATGATGGTCGATGAAGCCACAAAGTTGGAGGCATGGCTCGAAACAAAGCCATACATGCCCCCACGATAACCATTGATGACATGGATTGCGGACTCCAGCGCCGGGTCGTGGGTGGGACGCAACCGTTGCACCAGCTGCTTGATGAGTCCCGACGACATCTGATCGGCAATGAGCACTGTCAGCGCAATCATCGCCAGCATGAGCAGTGCGTGACGACGGTTCTGGCGCAACAGCACCCAAAACAGCGCCAGCAGCAGGAGCAATGACGACCACTTGGCCGTCACCAGCCACCACAGCGCATCCTGGAAGGCGTCATGCAACCCGTTCACGGCAAGCAATGCCTGGGCATCAATGTCAATCAGGAACTCGAGCATCTCTTTGTTCTAATTCATTGGTTCTAGATGTTCTGGATACTATCGAGTGGAGAGCGAGAGAAGCTATATCACCTCGACGTCCTGGGCGCTGATCCAAGCCTTGCGGCCGCCGGCTGTGGCAACCTGTAACCACTTGCCATGGGCCTTGTCGGCAATCGAATCAACAATCTCAACGCGCGTGCCCTGTTGCAGCTGGAAGGCCTCTTCCTCCTTGTCCCGCGGCTCACGGGGAGCTGTGCTCAGGGTGACACTCTGGGGCATGACGATGGCGCCATTGCCACTGGTCGCCTTGTGATAGACATGAAAGGCGGCCAGATTGGCCAGGATGCTCATCACGAGAACCACCGCACCGCCAAAGAAGCCTATCTTGCGCATCAGCACGCTGTCAAGGAACAGATAGGCTGCCACGCCCGCCAGGAAGAGCAGGAACGTGATGATGGCAATCACGGCCCATGTGTTGCTCGACAGGCGGCTCACCGTCTGGTCCACCCAGTTGCTGAACCACGAGTCGCCGGCATCGTCGGGCAACTGCATCTTGCCGCGCACAAACTCCAGATTGAACCGAGCGTCGCCGTTTGACGGGTCGAGCAGCAATGCGCGCTCATAGTAGAGCACGGCATGCACATTGTCCTTCAAGCGATAATAGGTGTCGCCGATGTTGCAATACAGGTCGGACGACACGCCGGTCTGCTTGGCCTCCTGCAGGTAAAGCTTCAGGGCCTCGTTGTAGAGTTCCTGCTTGTAAGCCTGGTTGGCCTTGTCAATGTTGGCGTTGCCTGCCATGAGAGGCAAAGCCATTATTGCTAAAAGTAGGGTGATGATGAACTGTTTCATGACTGCTCGATGGTTTTCTTGCGTTTAACACTCTCCAGCCTGTCGATGATGCCCGCCGCCTCGTCGAGGACGGCGTTCATGTCGTGGGATGCCAGCTCGGGGGCATACTGGGCAAACTCACACTTGTCGATGAGGTTCATCGACTCCTGTCGCAGCTGCTCATCGATGCCATACTTCTCCAGTTCGGCATTGATGTTGTCCTTGCTCAACTCGCTCACGGGAATTGACAACTTGTCGCCCATATATCCCCACATGGCGCTCAGCATCTCGGCATAGAAGCCATTGCGGTCGCCACGCGAGGCAAAACCGCGTGCGGCCTTGAGGCGGCGCTGTGCCACCTTGCTGGCGCGCTTGGAGCGCATGCGCCTCACGTCGGCGCGTTCCTTCAACTGCTTGCGGTAATACAGCAACAGTGCAACCAGGGCGAGCAATGGCAGCAGGAACCACAACCAGTAGGACCAGCCATCGACGATGTATCCATGCGACTTGGTCAGTCCCAGGTCGCCGCTCTTGATGGGACGGATGTCCATATTCTTCATGCGGTAATGGTTGCTGGGCTGTCCCTCCCCCTTGGCGACGGTCAAGTGGCGTGACGGAACCTTGACGGTGACATACTTGCCGGCATCGGGGTCAAAGTAGGAGAATTCCCCCTCGGGGATGTCAAACTCGCCCACATACTGCGGGATGAACGTGTAGTCCATCACGACCCGGCCGCTCATGTCGCCGGCACCGTCATTGACCTGGGCATCGGTCTTGGGATCATAGACGTCGAACTGGTCGGGGAACTTCACCTCAGGCGCCTTGATGTACTTGATGTTGCCCGTGCCCGAGATGACGTAGCGATAGGTGGCAGCGCTATAGGTCTTGAGTCCCGTGGCGGGCTTGAGTTCGGTAGTGACATTGAACTTGCCCACGGCACCCGTGAATGAAGCTGGCTTGGGCTCGGGCAACGGCAGGATGTTGACGGTAGCCTTGTTGCTGGTGACCTTGAGGCTCTTCTCCACCGGGTTGGAAATCGTGCCGAAGATGCTCCTGAAGGTGTCGAACTGCACCACGCTCACGTCATAATTGCCCGAAGTGATGGTGAGCTTGCCGCTCTGCTGCGGGTAGAGGATGCACTTCTTGAGGACGGCCACCATGTATTGCTGCCCGTTGAGCGTCTCGACCTTGTTCAGGCTCGGCTGCATCGGGATTTCCTCGATGAGGAAGCCGTCGAACGAGGGTTGCAGTGTGGGCATGAACTGCGACACCTGGTACTTGGTATAGAGCTTGATGGTGCACACCACGGCCTGCTGCTCATAGACATGGGGCTTGCTCAGCTCGATGCGCACAAACAGGTCCTTGCCGCTGACCTCCTTGTCGGCGGTCTGCGTCATGGGGTCGCTGTAGGGCGTGGGGGCTCCTGGCGTGCGCTGCGGTTGCTGGCTGGGTTGCTGGCTTCCGGCAGGCAAGACGCTGATGGTGACGGGCCTTGTCGAGTAGCGCTTGCCGTCGACAACGATGGTGGCGGCACCGATGTGTACCTTGCCCGTCGATGTCGCCTTGTAGATCATGGTGTACTCCTCGGTTGTGCTATGGCTTGACTTACCGTTGACCCACGACGACATGGAGCTGTGTGACACGCTCGGGCCATAAATGAGTTTGGCCCCGCTCACCTCGGGTGCGGTGAAATTGCCACCCTCCCCGTTGCTGAGCACAAACGTGACGTTGAACTTGTTGCCCTCAACGACCTGGCGCGGCGCCTCAACGCTGAACGAGGCAGCCTGAGCCACCATTGCGGTGGTCAAGAGCAGGATTGCTATGTTGATGATTCGCTTCATTGACTTGTCAGTTGGCAGTTTTCAGTTCTCAGAGGGGACCAGCCGACTCCAGCAGCCTGCTACCACTTCCTGTTGGTGCGGCGACGCTCGTGACGCTGTTGCTGAGCCTGCTGAGCGTTGATGCGCTGCTGGGTGGCATTCTCTCGGTCCTGCATAGCCTTGAGCACCTGCTCGGCGTTCTGCTGGCTCATGCCGCCCTGCTGTTGCTGTTGCTGTTGCTTCTGCTGGTTCTGGTTCTGCTGGTTCTGATTTTGTTGATCTTTATTCTGGTCTTGCTTATCCTTGTTTTGATCTTTGTTTTGATCTTTGTTTTGGTCCTTGTTCTGATCTTTGTTTTGGTCCTTGTTTTGATCTTTGTTCTTGTCCTTGTTTTGATCTTTGTTCTTGTCCTGTTGCTGCTTCTTGAGCTGAGCCAGCCTCAGGTTCTGACGTGCCTGGTCGTCATTGGGGTTGCAGCGCAGGGCCTGCTTGTAGAACTCCACGGCCTGGTCATACTGTTGACGGCCGTAGGCGATGTTGCCCAGGTCATAGGCGGCCTTGCCGCGCAGCTGCTTGTCCTGAGCGTTCTTGGCCAGATTGGTGAGCAGTTTCTCGGCCTGGTTCATCGGGTTCTTCTCATCGTCCTGTTGAGCGGTCACGCTGCCCTGCCGCATGTAGGTCGTGGCCAGGTTGAACTGCGCCTTCTCGCTGTTGGGGTTGGCAGCCAGTGCCTTCTTGTACTCGACCTCGGCCTCGGCATAGCGTTTCTTCTCATACAGCTTGTTGCCATTGCGCAGGCACACGCGTTCCTGCTTGGTCATCTTGGGCCCCTTGTTCTGGGCCGCAACGGGCAGCGTCGAGCCCATCGCCAGCAAGGCCACCAGCAACGATGCCATCAGGTTGTTATTGATTCTTCTGAGTATCATTGTTAACAGAGTTCTCTTTCTTGTCCTTAGTGAAGAAATTGTACTTCTTGAGCCACGGATTCTTGCGCTCGAGCAGGAGCAGCAGGGCCACCAGCAGCAACAGGGCCAGCGTGGCAAACACGGGGAACTGCTCGTCGTGCTGGGTATAGGCGACAACCGCCAGGTCGCTCTTGGCGAGTTTGTCAAGGGTCTCTTGCAGGGTCGATACCGCATCGGCGGCCGTTCCCGAGATATAGACGCCCTTGCCGGCATTGGCAATCTCCTGAGCCATCTTCTCGTTGAGGTAGGTCGTCACGGGCTCTCCGTTGTCATCGGTGAGATAGCCGCCATCCATGGGAATGGGAGCACCCGTCGTTGAGCCCACACCGATGACATCGACCTGCACGCCCATCTTGGCGGCGTTCTTGGCAGCATCGACGGCATCGTCCTCAAAGTTCTCGCCATCGGTGATGATGATGATGGCCTTCTGGGACTTCTTGCTCTGTGAGAAACCATTGAGCGACATGTTGATGGCGGCGCCGATGGCGGTGCCCTGGGTGGGCACCATGTTGGTGCTGATGCCGTTGAGGAAGAGTTTGGCCGATGCGGCGTCACTGGTCATGGGCATCTGCATGTAGGCATTGCCGGCAAACACGATCAGTCCCACCTTGTTGTTCTCAAGGCGGTCAATCAGCTTCTGCAGAATCATCTTGGCGCGTTGCAGGCGGCTCACATCCTGGGGATTCTCGGTGCTGGAAGCGTTCATCGAGTTGGAGACATCCACGGCGACCATGACCTCGATGCCATGCACCTTGTTGGTCGTCTTGCTCGAGCCGGCACGGGGACGGGCGAGCACCACGATGACCATCGTGAGCAGCAAGAGTTCGAGGGCGAGCCTGATCCACGGCTTGTAGCGCGACACCTCGGGCATCAGGGGCTCAATAGACGCCCGCTTGCCGTAGCGTTGCAGACGCTTGCTGCGGTTGCGCCTGTTCCACAGGAACAGCAGCACCAGTGCCGGCAACAGCAGCAGGAGATAGAAATATTGCGGATGAGCAAAATTAATCATAGTCAGTTTCTAGTTTCTATTTGTCAGCCAATGGCTAAAGCTCAAGGAATGTGCCTCAACAGCGTGTAGTCCAGCAGCAGGCTGAGCAGCAACAGGCCGAGCAGCAGCAGTGCCCACGGCTCGTAGTGGTCCTCGGTGTGGGTGAAGCGCTGCACGTCCATGTGGGTCTTCTCCAGCTTGTCGATTTCCTGGAAGATGCTGTGCAACACGCTGCCCGAAGTAGCACGGAAGTATTTACCTCCGGTGCGTGAAGCGATGCTCTTCAATGTCGTCTCATCGATGACCACAGGCATGCGCTGGTACTGGATGTTGCCGGCATAGTCGATAGCAACAGGATACTCGGCCGTGCCGTTACTGCCCACGCCGATGGTGTAAATCTTGATGCCATACTTCTGGGCAATCTCGGCGGCCGTGTTGGGGGCAACGACGCCCGTGTTGTTGCTGCCGTCGGTGAGCAGGATGATGCTCTTGCTCTTGGCCTTGCCGTCGCGGATGCGGTTGATGGCGGTGGCGATGCCGTCACCGATGGCGGTGCCGTCCTCGAGCGCCCCGATCTCGGTCTGCCCGATGGCATTGACCAGGGTGGCGTTGTCCATCGTCATGGGCACCTGGGTGAAACTCTCGCCGGCAAACAGCACCAGTCCGATGTTATCGTGGTCACGGCCACTGACAAACTGTGTTGCCACCTTCTTGGCGCTCTCGAAACGGTTGGGGCTGAAGTCCCGCGCCAGCATACTGGTCGACACGTCGAGGGCGAGGACAATGTCGGTGCCCTCCACGTCGCTGGTCGACCAGCTATCCTTACTCTGCGGGCGGCACAGGATGATCACCAGGCATGCCAGAGCCCCCATCTTCAGGGCAAAGGAGAGGTGCTTGAGCCACACCTTCCAGCTCGTGCCCATGCCGTCAAAGGCGCGTGTCGATGACACGTTCATCTCGGGTTCATTCTTATCTCGACTGTAGATGTACCATGCGATGAGCGGTATCATTAGCACCGGCAGCAGCCACAGCCATCCTGGATGAGCAAGATTCATCATTTGTGGGCCTCCTCCTTCTTTTCAGGTTCAACAACAACAGGTCTCGTGGCCTCGACAAAGTTGACGGCCCGCTGGAATGCCACCTCGTTGTCGTCGGCCAGCGGTCGGGCGTTGGCAAACTTCACGATGTCGGCAATCTCGAGGATCATCTCCAGCTGCTCGTTGACAGCACGCGTCTCATCGTTCTTCTTGAGCGTGTCGATGATCTGTGAAGAGGTCATCTCCACGGCATTGATGTCGAAGCGGCGGTCAATGTACACGCGCAGGATGTCGGTCAGCCCGGTGAAGTACTCCTTCTCCTGGCCTTGCTGCCAGAGCTGGGCCGCCTTGAGGTGCTGCAGGTTCTGCATCGCCTCCTCATAGGGCGGCAAGCGCTTCTTGACAGGCTTCAACGGGTTGATGCCTTTCTTGAAATACTTGAAGTAGGCCCAGGCACCGGCAGCGATGAGCAGGAGTCCCAGCAGCCACAGCCACCAGTAGTCGGGGAGCCAGTCCAGCAGGTTGAAGGGCACATCCTCGACAGGCTTGATGTCGTTGATGTCCTTCATCTTGCTCACATCGACGGGCAGTACCTTGAGGGTGAGCTGGTTACTGTAAGCCGTGTCACCGTTCACCACATATGGGATGGGCTTGATGACCCACATGCCCGAGTCAAAGCTCTGGATGATGAGGTCACGATTGATCTGGATGCGGTTATTATCCAGGTCGATGGTGTCGGCCTGGGGGCGCTCGGCAATCTCCACCATGGCATTCAAGGTGTCGAGTTGCTCGCCGGGGAAGAAACCGCGGGCATTCTTGTCCTGGGTGATTTCCAGGTGAAGCGTGGTGGTCTTTCCCATGAGCAAGGTGACACTGTCGAGCTTGGCCTTGAACGTGACATTGCCGCTCCATGCCGTTGCCACTGTTGCCAGCATCAACACGGCGGCCATCACGCTATGTCTCACATTCTGTGACATTTTCTTTTCATTAGTTTATTATAAGGTCTTTGGGAACCTTAAAGTCCTTAAAGACAGTCGTTAGCTCCTGACACCGCGATTCTTGAACAGCCCCATCAGGGCACTCACATAGTCCTCGTCGGTCGCCACGCTGGCCAGGTCCACGTTGCAGCGCTGCAGCGTGCCGTTGACCGCCTGTTGCTGGTTGTACCACCAGCGGCTGTAGGCGTCGCGCACACGCTTGCTGCCGGTGTTGACCCAGCGCGTGGTGCCACGCTCGGCGTCGCGCAGGCGCATCAGTCCCACGTCGGGCAACTGCGCCTCGCGCTTGTCATAGACCTGCACGGCGATGACGTCATGCTTGTGGTTGGCTATGGACAGCGAGGTGCTGTAGTCATGCTCGTCAATGAAATCGCTCACCAGGAACGTGGTGCAACGCTTCTTCAAGGCGCTGGTCATGTATTCCAGCGCCATATTGATGTCGGTGCCGGTGTTCTCGGGCTGGAAATCGAGCAACTCGCGTATCACGAGCAGGATGTGCTTGCGGCCCTTCTTGGGCGGGATAAACTTCTCAATCTTGTCGCTGAAGAAGATGACGCCCACCTTGTCGTTGTTCTCGATAGCCGAGAAGGCGATGGTGGCGCCAATCTCGGCCATCATCTCACGCTTGGCGACACCCACCGCGCCAAAGTCCTTGCTGCCACTCACGTCAACGAGCAACATCACCGTGAGCTCGCGCTCCTCCTCATAGACCTTCACATAGGGGCGGTTGTAGCGGGCCGTGACGTTCCAGTCGATGTCGCGCACGTCGTCGCCATACTGGTACTCGCGCACCTCGCTGAAGGTCATACCCCTGCCCTTGAAGGCCGAGTGGTACTCGCCGGCAAATATGTTCTGCGACAGGCCCTTGGTCTTGATCTCTATCTTGCGGACCTTGCGCAACAGTTCATTAGTATCCATTGTAAGTTTTTCGTCCTTAGTTGACGTCAACCCTAAACTCTAAACCCTAAACTTTTTCAAGCAGCGTTCTGCTGCTTGAAAAATCAAGGCACTGCGATCTTGTCCAGGATGTTGCTGATGATCTCGTCACTGGTGATGTTGTTGGCCTCGGCCTCGTAGGTCAGCCCCAGGCGGTGACGCATCACGTCGTGGCAGATGGCGCGCACGTCCTCGGGGATGACATAGCCACGGCCCCTCAAGAAGGCATACGCCCTCGATGCCAGCGCCATGTTGATCGACGCACGGGGCGATGCGCCAAACGAAATCATGCTCTTCAGGTCATTCATGCCATAGTCGGCCGGGAAGCGCGTTGCGAAGACGATGTCCACGATATACTTCTGGATCTTCTCATCGATGTAGATCTGCTGCACCACCTTGCGCGTGTCCACGATGTCGGCTGGAGTGACCATCGGCCGCACCTCCACGGGGTCGGGAGCGATATTCATCTTGATGATCTCGCTCTCCTCGGCCTTGCTGGGATAGCCGATGAGGACCTTCATCAGGAAACGGTCCACCTGGGCCTCGGGCAGCGGATAGGTGCCCTCCTGCTCAATGGGGTTCTGCGTGGCAAGCACGAGGAAGGGGTCGTCAAGCTTGAAGCTCTGCTCGCCGATGGTCACCTGGCGCTCCTGCATGGCCTCGAGCAGTGCGCTCTGCACCTTGGCAGGGGCGCGGTTGATCTCGTCGGCAAGGACAAAGTTGGCAAACACCGGACCTTTCTTCACCTCAAATTGCTCCTTCTTGATACTGTAAATCATGGTACCCACCACGTCGGCCGGGAGCAGGTCGGGCGTGAACTGGATCCTTGAGAAGCGGGCGTCGATGAGCGATGCCAGCGTGCTGATGGCCTTGGTCTTGGCCAGACCGGGAACACCCTCGAGCAGGACGTGCCCGTTAGCGAGCAGGGCGATGAGCAACGAGTCCACGAGATGCTTCTGTCCCACAATCGTCTGATCCATGCCCTGACGGATCATGTTCACAAAATTACTTTTACTTGCAATCAGGTCATTCAACTCCCTGATATTGACTGATTCTGCCATAATAATATCCTATAATTGATGTTTGTCTTTCACTTGAAGCCCACAGCCCGAGGGCTCAGGCCCATATTACAACGTGCAAAAATACATCTTTACGCAACACCCACGCGTGAAAATCACGTTAATTTAACAAATATATTGTTAAAAGATTAACACAATCCACAACAAGCGACCATCCCGAGGCGGCTGTATCATGGCAAAAAAAAATCCCCGACTCGCGCCGCGGATCATTTTGAAAAAATCTAATTAACCTCTAATACCATTAACATAAACCTTAAAACTAAATCTTAACCTTAATCAACAATAATCTCATGCCTCCCGGCAACGATTTCTTGCCATGATGAAAAATCGAGTGCAAAGATAATGCTAAATATGTTATAAAACATAATTTTTGAGCAAGAAAATGATTTAATTAACACGATTTAACACTCGTGGACGATTTTTTAGTGATTCTGGACACTAATACAGGTCCAACTGGCCGATATTGACCAATTGGACCGTAGATTAGGATGCTGGCACCAGGATTCCTCACCGAGCGACTATCAAGGGCAGAGTCCTCCCCCAGCCTGTCGCTACCGGTGCCGATGCTTGCCGTCACTTGTTGCTGAACAGCCTGTACTGATAGGGCTGCAGCGAGATGCGCCTGTCGAGATGCACCTTCTCGCCAGTGAGCAGGTCGGTCACGTCCCTGCCGCTCCACATGCCTGGCAGACCGATGGCGCACTCCTTGTCGCGCACGTTCACCATCACCAGCACGTTATCGTTGTTGAGCACACGCTCGACACAGAGCACGTTGTTCTCGTCGTCGTCAAACGGGGTCACCTTGCCGCTCGAGTGCAGGGCAGCATGCTCGTTGTAGATGGTTACGAGCTTCTTGTACTCCTCACGCAGTTCGGGGTTGGCATTCCAGTTGACAGGCACATAGTGGAAGAAGTTGATGGTTTCGGGATAGCCCACTTCCTGAGAGCCGTAGATGAGCATTCCGCCATGCAACATCGTCGTGGCGACAAACGCTGCCATCGACGCCCTGACGCCGCCATAGAGGGTGATGGGCGAAGCCTTGGTCGCCTCGTCATGATTGGTGGTGAAGCGCAACTTGTACTTGCCGTCAGACAGGCCCTTGTACTCATTCTCGTCCACGGTGAGGAGCTTGCTCACCTTGGCGTCGCCCTTCATCACCTCGGCGATGGCGCCCATGAATTCCCAGGCATAGTTGAGGTCAAAGCCCGCGTCAAAGTTGTCGGGGTTGGCACCCTCAGCGAGCATGATGAGGTGACGGGGTTGGGCCGCCGCCCGCAGCGTCTTGATGCAGTCGGTCCAGAAGTCCACAGGCACCTGGTCGGCCACGTCGCAGCGGAAACCGTCCACGCCCACACTGTCCACCCAGAATCGCATCGCGTCGATCATCGCGGCCCGCATCTCCTTGTTGTCGTAGTTGAGGTCGGCGACATCGGTCCAGTCGGTGCCGGGCGGGAAGATGATGTTGCCCACCGAGTCGTGGGTGTACCAGTCGGGGTGCTGCTGCAGCCACACGTTGTCCCACGCGGTGTGGTTGGCCACCCAGTCGAGTATGACGCCCATGCCTCGCTCGTGGCACGAGGCGACGAGCATCTTCAGGTCATCGATGGTGCCATACTCGGCAGCGACAGCCTTGTAATCCTTCACCGAGTAGGGCGAGTTCTTGCTCTTCTCCTCGCCGATGGGGTAGATGGGCATGATCCACAGCATGTTCACGCCCAGGTCCTCGATGGAGTCGAGGCGCTGGATGATGGCCTGGAACGAGTTGGACGGTGCAAACACGCGCGGATTGACCTGGTAGAGCACCACGTCGGCCACCTCGGGCACGTCAAAGTCGTTGGCCACGCTCACGGCATGATGGTCCTTGGGCTTGCAGCCCGTGACGACCACCATCATCGTCAATAACAGAAATAATGATAGCTTTTTCATCACTTTTACTATTTTTAGGTTTTATACATTACAATGAATATGTCAAGGGAAGCCAGTAGACTAGAGGGATTTCTTGAAGAGTTCAAAGTCCTCGCCGCTCACCTCGGTGATGGTGAGGGTGACGCGGTCCTGGTCATCCTTGCCGATGGTGAACACCAGCACGTGGCCATCGACGGTGTAGCCCGTCTCGATGGCACCGCTGGCGCTGTTGACACGCCAGGGCACCGCCATGCGGGCATTGCTGCCCTTGAGGGCGTTCTTGATGGCGAGCTTGGCCATCTCCACATCCTTGACGGCTGTCGAGAACATGGTGCAGCCGTTGTCGGTCATCGCCGTCTGGGTGAAATCATATTTCTCACTCAGCCACAGGGCCACGTCACCCTGGTGGTAGCGGCTGTCATCCTTCTTGGCCTGCTGGGCTGCCTGCTCACGTGCAACACGCTCCTGGCGCTGGCGTTCACGCTCGGCCTCTTGCTGCCGCTTCTTCTCCTCCTTCTTGAGGCGTTCCGCTTCTTGGCGCTGCTTCTTAGCCTCGGCCTTCTTCAGCTTCTCGGCCTCCTTGAGGGCCCGGGCCTCCTGCTGGTGCTTTTCCTCCTCGCGGCGTTGCTGGGCACGTGCCTCGCGTTTCTCGGCCTCCTGTCGTTCCTTTTCCAGCCTGCGCTGCTCTTTCTCGCTCACGGCAGTGGTTTCCTGCCCCTGCTGGTCGTCGTCGAGCAGTTCCCTCGCTTCCTGGACGTCCTTGTCGCGCTCATCAGGGACGACCACGGGCTTGCGGTCACGGGTCGCGTACCGGCGCGCCGACGGTCTCTCCGATGGCTCCTCTCCCCTCGACTCGGCCTTGTCCTGGGGCTGGGTTTCGTCCCGCTGCTTGTCCTTCTTGCCCAGCGACTTGTAGAAGCCGGCGGTCTCGGTGACGCTCACATAGTAGGTGCCGTCGTCCAGGGCCTTGCGCTTGACGCTGAAGCGGAACTTGTTTTTCTCGTAGCGGAATTCTTTCCAGTAGGTGGTATTGGTCATGTGCCAGTCGCTCACAGCCTTGATGTCGTCATAACTCATCATCAGGTGGTCGATCATGTCGCGCACCTTCTTGCTATTGAGTCCGTCGGGGCTGTTCAGGAAATAGGTCACTTCTCCCCTATCGCGCTGCTGTGCCATGTCGGCGGCACTGGGCGTGTAATAATACTCAAAGTAGTTGCGACCGACGAAGGTTTCACTCACTACCTCGTCGAGATACCATTCCCATTCAGGCTGTTGTTGGGTGGGCTGTGCCGATGCTGCCAGCGCCATGCACGCCAGCAGAGTCACAAGTATTCTTTTTAATGTCATAGGCCCAAATACCATTTGGTTGCAACAGGCAAATATAATCTCATTTTTGGTTTGCTGCAAGTATTTGAACGTATTTTTGTATTGTGGCGCCGTTATTTTGGCATAATTGACAGGAAATGTGCAAAAACACTTGTATATTTTTATTTATTATGCTATTTTTGCAGGGTTGAGGGGCATGATGTCCCCTTACTGAAAAGAGCGATTTCTCATGACGAAGGCGTTTTGTTCTTGACTGTTTCAGCCGAACAAACAAGTCCCTGCGCCATTCATTCAACCCTATCAGAGCCAAATTCGGGGGACTCAGGAGGCGATGGTTTTGGCTTATGAAAAAGATTACATTTCTCATGATGGCGTTGGTGCTGACCGCATTGTCGGCCCAGGCGGCCACCTACTACGGTTTCAAGATTGGTGGCGTATCTGTCAACAGCGACAACTACAGCAACGTGACCGGCTCCAACATCAGTGGCTCAGTCTCCTATGACCCCACGACCAACACGGTGACGCTGAACAACGTCACCATCTCCCGCACGGGTACCGACAACCGATGCATTTACAACGAGTCCAACAATGGCCTGATTGTGAAACTGATGGGTACCAACAACCTGAGCGCCAAGGATGCCGCTCCGGTGCGCTTGGACAGCGGTGTGGGCATGACAATGAACATCTATGGCAACACCACCATCAGCAGCGAAAACGAAGAGGCAATCTATTCCAACAGCAATTCCAGTTATAGACTTTATATCAAGGTCTTCGGGAACGGAAAACTGAATGTGACATCCACCAACAAGGCCGGTATCGCCAGCGGGTCTTCATGCACCCTCGCCCTGGACGGAGCGATGGATATCAATGGCAAGAAGGGGGCGATAGACTGGGACAATCAGGTCAACATCTTAAACACCGACGGCAAGACAGGCATCACCATGCGCGCCACCAACAATTCCAGTTATCCAGTCTTTAAAGCCGGAACGCTCAACCTGAATAACGGCAACGGAATCATCCAACCTGCCGGAGCCGTGTGGAATTCCTCACAAGGCACTATCACATTGAACGGCTCGGCCGTCTACAACCGCGACATCATCATCGGCAAGGATTGTGCCCTGCTCATCAACTCCACTAACTTCCCCGACACCAAGTTCCGCAATTACCTGCTCGGACTGTATCCTAAAGGTTTCCTTAACTCAACCGAATTCGCCAACTTGACGGAACTACGCGTCAGCAGCATGGGCATCTCCAACATGACGGGCGTCAAACTGCTGACCAATCTGGTTGAGTTGGCATGTGCCAGCAACAGCCTGACTTCGCTCGACGTGAGCGGTCTGACCAAACTGAAATACCTGACCTGCAACGGCAACAGCAACTTGACGTCGCTCACCACCACAAATTGCACGGCCCTCACCGACATCTACTGCTTCAATACCGCCATCACGTCGCTCAACCTGACGACCAACACCGCACTGGAAACGCTCAACTGCAGCAAGACCAATCTGACGGAATTGCAGGTTCCAGATATGCCAAAACTCAACTACCTGAACGTCAAAGACTGCACCTCGCTGCAACAACTCTACTGCAACAACTGCCCGCTGTTGGACCAACTGAACATATCGGGATGCTATGCGCTCGAGAACCTCTATTGCCAAGAATGTAACTTGAGCAGCCTGGACGGTTTGCAGTACCTGTCCAACCTGGTTCGCGTGAATTGCATGGGCAACAAGTTCTCATCGTTCACGCTCAGCAACAAGTCCAGTCTCACACATCTTTATCTCCAGGACATGCCCACATTGGCCACGGTCACTGTCATCAACAACCCGGCGCTCTTCCACTTGGATTGCAGCAACTGCACTGCGCTGACAAATCTGAACGCCAGCAACAACAACCTGACCAATCTTTTCGTCACAGGCAGCCGCGCAATCAGGGAACTGCGCTGCTTCAGCAATGCCCAACTGAAAAGCATCTTGGGTCTGGATAACTGCGTAGCGCTGACCTATATTGACTGCGAGGACTGCGCTATCACCACCCTGACCGGACTTCAGAACGCCAATAACATCACCTGGATTGCTGCCCGCAACAACATGTTGACGTCATTCTCTATCACTGAAAAGAGCAAACTGAAGACCCTTAAAGTCTCGGGCAACCCATCATTGACCTCGCTCTATTGCTACATGAATGCGTTGACCACGCTCCAAGTGGAAGGTTGCACATCGCTGGGCATTCTCAGCAGTTACGAAAATCCGGAACTGACCACAATCACTGGACTGGCAGACTGCACCAAACTCACTAAACTCTTCGTCAAAAGTTGTGCATTCTCCAGCCTGAATCTGTCCGGCAAGAACAAATTGACAACACTGGATTGCGGCAGCAATAACCTGACCTCGTTGAACCTCACAGGTTGCTCGGCACTGACCGACATGATGTGCGACAACAACTCCGACTTGAGTGCCATCACTGGACTAGCCAGTTGCCAAGCCATCTCCGTCCTCAACTGCAACAACTGCGACTTCACCGACCTGAGCGCTGTCAATGGCATGGGGAACATCTCTTTACTGTCGGCATCCGGCAACCGGTTGACTTCGCTCGAAGTCACCAACAAGAGCAGTTTGAAAACGATTCTCGTGCAGAACAACCCGACGCTGACAACGCTCAATTGCTTCAACAATGATTTGACAATGCTAAACATCACCGGTTGCACCGGCTTGACCCACCTGCTTTGCTACAACAATGAGAACCTGAGTTCCATCATAGGTCTTTACAGTAGCAGGGGGTTGATCTATCTCGATTGTGAGGACTGCGCCATCACCACCCTGAATAATATTCAAAACATGACCGAACTGCAAAAACTCCTGGTCAGCAACAACAGGCTCACTCAACTCGATGTCACCGGTTGCACCACGTTGAACATGATCAGATGCTACAAGAACCAGATTTCAGGCGCAGGCATGACCACCCTGGTGAACAGTTTGCCCCAGCGCAGCGAGGACAATCCGGGTTACCTGTATGCCATCTTTAACACCGACGAGGGCAACACGATGAACGCCGAGCAGATCGCCTTCGCCACCAGCAGGTACTGGATGCCCAAGAAGTACAACGGCTCCAGTTGGGATGACATGACCGCCGTCCTGCGAGGCGACGTGAACAGTGACACCAATGTGGACATCACCGATGCCATCATCCTGATTAACTACATCTTGAACGGCAACGAAAGCGGTATCAACTTCGAGGCTTCCAACGTCAACAACGATAGCGGTGTGGACATCACCGATGCCATCATCCTGATTAACTTTATCTTGAACGGCAATTGGTAAGAAGCAACGAACAAATCAGTTTGACAAAACTATGAAATTGAAACATCTTTTATTGGCCATCGTGGCAGTGGCGGCAGTTTTGCCCGTCAGTGCCGATGTGCATCCCCGCTACACCACCGTGGTGAGCGACGCCACCACGGCCTATGTCACCAAGCGCCCTCCCGTCGAGGAGCGCCTGTTCACGAGCGCCATCATCGAGAAACGCATCCGCGAGGTGGTCAAGCTCATCAAGGGCAATCCCCGGCTGGCGTGGATGTTTGAGAACTGTTTCCCCAACACGCTGGACAGCACCGTGCACTACCGCCTCGACGAGAACGGCGAGGACGACACCTTTGTCTATACGGGCGACATCCACGCGATGTGGCTGCGCGACAGTGGAGCCCAGGTGTGGCCCTACGTCAAGTATGCCCAGAAGGACGAGAAACTGCGCCACATGTTGCGCGGCGTGATCCTCAGGCAGTTGAAGTGCATCGTGCTCGACCCCTATGCCAACGCGTTCAACGACGGCCCCACGGGCAGCCAGTGGGAGAACGACCTGACCGACATGAAGCCCGAGCTGCACGAACGCAAGTACGAGATCGACTCGCTGTGCTACCCCATCAGGCTCGCCTATGAGTACTGGCGGGTGACGGGCGACGACAGCATCTTCGGCGACCTGTGGCAGCAGGCGATGCAAGCGGTGCTGCGCACCTTCAGGGAGCAGCAGCGCAAGGGCGGCGACAAGGGCCCCTACAAGTTCATGCGCCGCGACATCGACGCCAAGTCGTCGCTTACCTGGTATGGCTGGGGACCGCCAGTCAACCCCGTGGGACTCATCGTGTCCTGCTTCCGTCCCAGCGACGACGCCACCGTGCTGCCCTTCCTGGTGCCGAGCAACTTCATGGCCGTGAGCTCGTTGCGCAAGGCCGGCGAGATCCTCGACAAGGTGAACCATAACAACGCCCTGGCAACACAGTGCCGAGCCCTGGCCCAGGAGGTGGAGGATGCCCTGCACCAGTATGCCGTCGTGGACCACCCCAAGTATGGCAAGATCTACGCCTATGAGGTCGATGGTTGGGGAGGACGCGTGCTTGCCGACGACGCCAATGTGCCCAGCCTGCTGGCGATGGGCTACCTGGGCGACGTGCCGATGGATGACCCCATCTACCGCAACACGCGACGCTTTGTGTGGAGCGAGGACAACCCCTGCTTCTTCAAGGGCAAGGCCAGCGAGGGCATCGGCGGTGCCCACACGGCCTATAACCTCATCTGGCCCATGAGCATCATGATGAAGGCTTTCACGGCCGAGAGCGACGAGGAAATCACCTGGTGCCTGCGCCAGCTGCTGACCACCGACGCCGGCACGGGCTTCATGCACGAGTCGTTCAACAAGGACGACCCGCAGAAGTACACCCGCGCCTGGTTTGCCTGGCAGAACACCCTGTTCGGCGAGCTGGTGATCCACCTCATCGACAACGGCAAGACCGACCTGCTCATCCACTGCCTGGACTGAAAAAGCCCACCGGCCCATCCAGCGTAACCATCCAGCCAAAGTTCCGTGAAGCGGATCTCAAGGCCGCCCAGCCGCTAGGGATGTGCGCCCCCCTGCCAGCCGAGAAACTTAAAAAACCATTTACAATCCCTATCAAATATTAAAATGATAGGGATTGTTGTCTTGAACACCCCAAAAACATTACCTTTGCCGCCACATTAAATATTAACGCTATCTAACAACATGAAAGAATACCTCCAATTGACCGACCAACAAATCGAATCCTTGAAAAAGAATGACTGTTGGGCACAAGACTGGAATGAAATATTAGTGACCGAGGACTTTGACCCATGCCGCTGCCACCGCGTGCAATTCTACGGCTGGGCACGCCTGGGAAACGGACGCGGCACCATCGAGATCACCGAGGGCTTTGTGAAAAACTGCGGCATCTACAATGCCACGCTGCGCAACGTCACCATCGGCGACAACTGCCTGATCGAGAACATCGGCAACTACCTGAACAACGTCGCCATCGGCGACGGATGCTATATCTCTAACGTGAGCACCATCGACACCCACGGCGAGCCCAACTACGGCCAGGGGCACACCATTGCCGTGCTCAACGAGGTGGGCGACGGCAACCTGTTGCTGCTGCGAGAGCTCAACAGCCAGCTGGCGGCACTCATGGTGAAGCATGGCGACAACAAGCCCATGATGGACGCCATCAAGCGCATGGTGGAGAAGTCGGTGGCCGACGCCCGTCCGTCGTGCAGCACTATCGGCAACCATGTGCGCATTGTCAACACCGGCACCATCAACAACACCGTGATCGACGACGGCTGCCGCATCTGTGGCGCGGCACGCTTGAGCAACTGCACCATCTGCAGCACGGTGGAGAATCCCATCGTCATCGGCACCGGCGTGATCTGTGACAACACCATCGTCAGCGGCGGCTCACGCTTGAGCGGCAGCGTGAAACTCATCGACAGTTTTGTGGGTGAGGCCTGCCATCTGGAGAACGGCTTCACCGCGGCCAGCAGCGTCTTTTTTGCCAACAGCTACATGTCCAACGGTGAGGCGTGCGCGGCCTTCTGTGGCCCGTTCACGGTGAGCCACCACAAGAGCTCGCTGCTCATCGGCGCGATGTTCTCGTTCTACAACGCGGGGTCGGCGACCAACTTCAGCAACCATGCCTACAAGATGGGGCCCATGCACTACGGCACCCTCGAGCGAGGCTGCAAGACCGCCAGTGGAGCCTACCTGCTGCTGCCGGCCAACGTGGGCGCCTTCAGCGTGCTGTTCGGCAAACTGATGTATCACCCCGACACCAGCGACCTGCCCTTCTCCTACCTCATCGCCTATGGCGACACGATGTACCTCAAGCCGGGGCGCAACTTTGCCACGGTGGGCCTGTACCGCGACATCCGCAAGTGGCCCAAGCGCGACAAGCGTCCTCAGGGCGTGCGCAAGAGCGTGGTCAACTTCGACTGGCTCAGTCCGTTCACCATCAGCGAGGTGCTGCGAGGCAAGAAGATTCTTGAGAACCTGCGGGCTGCCAGTGGCGACAACGTGAGCACCTACAACTACCACGAGTATGTCATCAAGGCCCCCTTCCTGCACAAGGGCATCAAGTTCTATGACATGGCACTGCGCATCTACATGGGCGCCGTCCTCAAGCGCCACGCGCCCGTGCCGCCCGTCTCCACCGAGGGCGAGGGCAACTGGATCGACCTGGCAGGACTGCTCCTGCCCCAGGCCGCCGAGGACCAGATCATCGAGGACATCATCACGGGCCGCCTCGACACCATCGAAGCCGTGAATGCCCGCTTCAAGGAGATCGACAACAGCTACAACGAGCTGCGATGGTCGTGGAGCTACCGCATCATCCTCGACTACTACGGCATCGATGCACTGACCGATGAAGCCGTGGAACGCATCCACCAGGACTATGTCACCGCACGGCGAGAGTGGATCGCCCTCATTCGCCAGGATGCCGAGAACGAGTACACCCTGGGCGACGTGGACCGCGAGGTGCTCGACGACTTCGTCACCCTGCTCGACCGCGAAGTCGACTTCGAGAACCAGAGACTGTATATGTAAAATGCGCGTGCGCATTTTACATATACAAGTTTAGAGTTTAGGGTTTAGAGTTTAGAGATTAGAGATTATGGATACATATCAATTTGAGAAACTTATAGCATGGCAAAAGGCTAAGGAATTGGCAATTTCCGTTTATCATCTCGTTACCCAATTCCCTCAATATGAGCAGTTTGCCCTAAGTAGTCAGGTAAGACGAGCAGCAATTTCCATTCCCTCTAATATCGCTGAAGGATGTGGCCGTGTGTCAAAGAAAGAAAAAATCCATTTTCTCGAGATTTCCTATGGATCATTGATGGAAACATACTGCCAATTGCAAATAGCCCTGGAACTAGGGTATATTTCTGACGAAGATTTGGAGAAAATAAAATCGCTTTTCTTTGAAACCACCCGTCTCATCAGCGGCCTACGCAACAGTTACATCCCTAAACTCTAAACTGCGAGCACCGCGAGCATCATCGCGGGCACCTCTCTAAACTCTAAACCCTAAACTTCAAACTTCAAGGGGCCGCGCCAATTTGGTGCGACCCCTTGAATGTAGCGGGACTGAGAATTGAACTCAGGACCTCCGGGTTATGAATCCGACGCTCTAACCGACTGAGCTATCCCGCCATTTCCTAAAAGCGACTGCAAAGGTACAACCAATTCCCGAACTGACCAAATTTTTTCGGAGAAAAGTTTCATCCACCAGATCAACAACGGTGATTTATGGCTGATTTTCAATAAAAACTATTATCTTTGCAACATGACAGATAATGACGTGAAGATGATACCAGTGCTTGCAGCTCCGCTGCAAGGTGTGACCGATAACGTGTGGCGCATGGCGCAGCACAATGTGTTTGGCGGTGTAGATGCCTATTATGCCCCCTTCATGCGCGTGGAGCATGGCCAGGTCAGGCGCAAGGACCTGCGCGACGTGGATCCCGAGCGCAATGCGGGCATCACCTTGATTCCGCAGATTCTCGCCTGCCAGCCCGACCATGCCCTGATGATGGTAGATGCCCTCAAGCTGATGGGTTACCGCCACATCGACATCAACCTTGGCTGCCCCTTCCCGCCCATCGCCCTCCATCGCAAGGGTTCGGGCATGATGGCTTATCCCGAACTGGCCCAAACCCTGTTCCAGGCATTAGCCTCGATTGATGGCGTGGAGTATAGTGTGAAGATGAGACTCGGATGGGACAACGCCGAACAGTGGCGCGACATCCTGCCCCTGCTGGACATCATCAAGCCCGTGAACATCGCCATCCATCCCCGCACGGGCAAGCAGCAATACAAGGGGGAGTTGGACATTGAGCAATTTGAGGCTATCCTGACTGCCTCGCCGTGGCCCGTCATCTATAACGGCAGCCTGCGCTCAGTAGAGGATATCAAGCTGACCATCCAGCGCTACCCCACCCTCGCCGCCGTGATGGTAGGCAGTGGATTGGCGGCCAATCCCGGCATGATGGCACCTAATGCCACACCCGATGATTACCGTCACTTCCACGACTTGCTCGTCGAGGGTTACACCGAACAGCTCAATGGCGGTGAAGCCCAGCTGGTGCGACACCTGCAAGACATCTGGCAGACCTTCCTGCCTGGCACCAACCGCAAGCTGTTCAAGGCCATCCGCAAGTCCCGCACCCTCGACCAATATGAGAACGCCGCCACCGCCGCCCTCAACGACGTCGAGGCTGCCCTCTCACCCAAAGAAGACGAGGGGCTATAACCTGATAGATTTTTCAACAATCACCACTGTCCTTTCAATAATGAGTTGGGACATGGATTTTTCATGTTTCGCCAAAAATGTGTATATTTGTAACCTAATTAATGAATTGTCAATATGGCTACGAATCGACGCGATTTCATCAAGTGGGCAGCAATGGCTCTTGCTGCCGTCCCCATCATGTCATGGCCGCTCGGTACGCTTGCCAAACAAAACAACATCAACCACGATATGAAGAAAATCATGATTATTGATGGCGGTCCCCGCAAGAACATGAACACAGCCGCCATGATTGGAAAGTTTGCCGAGGGTGCATCACAAGCTGGCGCCGAGGTCAAGGTAGTCCGTCTCTATGACCTCAACTACAAGGGCTGCATCTCTTGCTTGGCTTGTAAAATCAAGGGCAGGGCATCCAATGTGTGCAAATTCAAGGATGCCTTGACTCCCATTCTGGAAGAAATCGCCCAGGCCGATGGCCTGGTGCTTGGATCGCCTATCTACTTTGGCGACGTGACGGGTCAGATGCGCACCTTCCTGGAGCGCCTCGCATTTCCCTGGCTCTCCTATAACGACTACAGCATGACCGCCCCCAAGAAGATGCCCGTCGTGCTGATTGAGACAATGAACGGCCTGCCCGAGAGAAATAACAGCCAGGGCTACGGCTCGATGGAGTACTGCATCGCCTCAGCCCTGGGTCAACCCGAACACTTGATTGCCTACAATACCTATCAAGTGAGGAAATATGACAACTTTGAGCTGGCGGGATTCTCCGAAGAGGCCAAACGCCAGTGGCGCGACGAGCATTGGGAACAAGACTTGCAGAAGGCCTTCGACATGGGCAAGCAAATGGCCGAGTCCATCATGGCATAAGTCCTTGTATCACAAGCATTAAAACGAGGCTATATCATCATTCCATCACAGAAGCAATAAGAGGCTGTTGCAAAACTCAAATGCTCGAATTTTAATTTAAAAATTTGATTAATTTCCCGTGCGTTAGCACGGTTAAGTTACCGAGTTAGAGTTTTGCAACAGCGACTTATAATTCGAGCAGTTGTGTTTTGCAACAGCTCGTCAGGTTAGCAAGTCGAAATGGTGACATAGCCTCGTTTTAATCCTCCCTGCCCCCTTGGCACCCGACATTTATCATTTTCAGTGCCCACTTAAATAATGGTAACGATATAGCAGTTGACCCTGCGTTGAAACGTCACTGCATCAAACCGTGCTAACGCACGGGAAGACGCCCAAAGGGCGGCTATCTGAGTAACCCCCAGTAAATCAGGCTGCCGAGTGTTAACGAGGGAGTCTGATTCACTGGGGGTGATGGTACGGAATAGCTTGTCGCTGGAGGCGACCCCATTTCGGCTTTTAGCACATGGGGATGCTGTTGCAAAACATAAAACCACAAAAAGAGGATCGCGCTGCGCGCGAGAAATCTAAAAAATACAAATAAAATTATGATAAAAAATTAATTTGTTTGATTTCCCGCCCGACAGGGCGGTTAATACCACTGATGGGCCGACATCTATATCATTGCCAGTTTCTTACCGTGCCGCAACGATGTCAAAACCGAGGCGCACGCCGTCATACTGCTTGCTCAGTTCGCCAACGGTCTGCAACGTGCTGTTACCACTCAGGGCAGCGGCAGCCTGCAGCACCTTTAACAGATTCTTGCTCTCAAAGGTGAGGCCCATGCCGCTGGACGTGCGGGTAACATAGGCGTTAGTCGAGAAGAGCACCGTCTGTAGCCTCAGGGTACCGCTCGAAGGGTCATAGGTGTAACTGCCACTCAGGGGGATGCCCTTGAACTTACCAGCAAACTTGTGATCCTGGGTGAACTGGAATTGTGTATTCTGGGAACTGATTCCCAAGCTGTTATAGACGGGCAGCAGCTTCTCCTTGCAATTCTCGGCAGCCACTGCACCACCCGCCTTGGCCAGCAGGTTCTCGCTGGTGAAAGCGCAAGCCGGTGCCGTGTAATACCATGTGCCATACAGTTCACTCTCTTGAATCTTGACACTACCGATAACCAGACCTAACAGCCCGTCGATCGTGTTCTGGGAGCCTAACGTGCCCAGCACGCCACCCAGTACGCCGCCCAACACGTCACCCAGGCCACCACCTGTCGTCGTGCCATTGCCTGTCTCACCGCCCAGGCCGCCCAGACCATTGAGCAGACCCGTCGAGCAACCCGTGGTCATTAACATCACTAATGCCAGTACCGAAGCGTAAATTTTCTTCATAAACAAATATTGTTATTGGTTAATCATCATGCCATAGGTCTGGCAAATATATAATAAATGTGTGACATTACCACCAATTTTCAAGAAATTTCATCGATTTCAACGATAACACACGATTAAAACACAGGGCGGATGCTCATCATGTCTCACGCAAAGAGCCAAGCCGCTAAGTCTTTTTTTATTTAGTTGTCAGTTTTTAGTTGTCAGTTGTCAGAAAGCGGATGCCATTTGTCTTTATTGTATTTATTGTCTTCCTTTTAT
>JBGUKK010000022.1:0-5318 GCA_045114435.1 Sodaliphilus sp. | reverse complement strand
GGTGTGTTAGTTCAGTTGGTTAGAATACCTGCCTGTCACGCAGGGGGTCGCGTGTTCGAGTCACGTACACACCGCCAAAAAAGATGTCCTCATGAGGGGCATCTTTTTTGTTTTATTGCACTTCATCGCAAAAAAATGCCCAATTTCTTTGTTTTTATTATCCTGATGCCTATCTTTGCACATCAATCATTATCTATCTGAATAACAGTAGCCAAAAATCATAATTTTATTAACCCATCTAAATTATTACCGCTTTATGAAGAAATATCTAATCGTACTCTTTGCTGCCATGCTGTTACCCATGGCCATCAATGCCCAACTGCTGGGCAATCAGGACAAATTGTTGCAGAAGGCACCATTTGCTCTCAAAGCCTTCAACCAACGCTTGGCCGCACCCAATCGTGTTGAGCTCGGTGATAATCAACTGATTATGGGACACTACGATACCGACGACGTTGCTACAGCCGATAATGGCCTGGGCATTACAGGACTGGCTGGCGTACGCCGCCTGGGCACTATCCTCACGGCCGACGAACTGACCATGTTCCAGGGTGGCAAGATCGTCAAGTTCCGCGTGGGCTTGGCCAATATCACAACAATCTCCAAGGTACTGGTTGCTCCCGTGAGCGCCACGGGCACCATCGGCACAGTCCAGGAATGGACATGCAGTTCCAATCTGGTAGGATGGAACGAGATTGAACTGGAGACGCCTTACGAGATCAATCTCGAGAATGGCCAGGGCCTGTTGATTGGTTTTGACTATCGCCAGACCAGTTCTAACTATCCTATCTCGGCAGTCAATGTTGGAGAAATCCATCCCACCTACCTGTATTACCAGAACTCCTGGCAGGATGTTGGCTTGGATTCCTACGGCAACCTGAGTATCCAGTGCATTGTCGAGAGTGACAATTTCCCCGATTACCGGATGTCTATCTCCAAGCTCAACGTGGGCAACTACATCAAGGCGGGTGACAACATTGAGTTCACCTTCAGCGCCAGGAATGCTGGTGTTGCAAGCGAGAGCATCCAGGCTGGTGCTTGCACCTTCGACGTGCTCATCGACGGGGAGTTTGTAGCCACCATCAGCAATTCTGAAGCAATCGCCAGGACAGCCGTGGAGATCCAGCACTCCCTGGCATCGACCGGACTGGCATCAGGCAAGCACACCTTGACGGTTGTCGTCAACTCGCTGAACGGAGAGCCCGTTGAAGAACCCACATCCGTCAGCAGGGACTTCATCATCTTCGAGAACAGCTTCGACCGCCAGATGCACTTGATTGAGGAACTGACCTCCAACTCCTGCACCTATTGCCCGCTTGGTGCCAGCATGCTCAAGACGCTCATGGACATGCGCGACGATATTGCCATGGTAGCCATCCACGGCAACCAGAGCGCTGTTGACCCCAGCAACACCACACAATGTGACACGTTGCAGAACTACATGGGCCTAAGTGGTTGGCCCTCGGCAGCATTCAACCGTTCAGTAGGATGGGAGGATGAATCAACCATTGCCAATAGTATCGGCTATTACGAGCAATACCATCAGCAGATTGCTGCTGAACTCAGCAACTTCCTGGACTATCTGGAAGGCGCAACACCGAGTTTCGCAACGGTTAACATCAACAGCACTGTGGATCCCGAGAGCCGCGATGCCGTCATCACCATCGAGGGCGACCTCACGTCCGACTTCGACAGCATGATGGGCGAGGATGCCGTCTTGTCGGTATTCCTCACCGAGGACAGCCTGGTTTACCGCCAGTTGAACCAGGGAACCTGGGTGACCAGCTATGTTCACCGTCATGTCTTCCGCAAGGCCCTTGGCTCGGTATTCGGCATGAAGCTCAACAGGGTTGACGGCAACAAGTATTCCAACACCTTCGAGATCAATCTGCCGACGGATTGGAACACCGACAAGATGGAGGTTGTGGCATTCATCAGCAGACCGCTGGCCAACGGTGCCACCGGCGTTTACACCGACATGTATGTCAACCAGGCCAACAAGCGCAAGCTCGGCGAGGCCGACACCACTGAAGTCCTGCGCGGCGATGTGGACAACAACGGCACTGTCAACATCAGCGACGTCATCCTCCTCATCGCCTATGTGACTGGTGAACCTGTGGACATGAACTACGACGCTGCCAACTGCAACTATGACAACGATGTGAACATCTCTGACGTCACCTTGCTCATCAGCTATCTGGTCAACGAGAAATGGCCCGAGGAGTAACATCACAATGTGAATCCGACACCTGATAAATAAAAACAGGAGCAAGCGCCAATGGCTGCTTGCTCCTGTTTTTATTCTCTCAAGGCGCCATGAGCGCCTCATCACGTCGGGGTACCTGGATTCGAACCAGGGACCTCCTGCTCCCAAAGCAGGCGCGCTAACCGGACTGCGCTACACCCCGTCACCAATTTCTCTCGAAATTTAGCGGCGCAAAGGTACATTATTTTTTAGATATGGCAAGCTAAATATACCGATTTTCATATTTTTTTTCTTCATCAAGCTCATTTGTGGCAAGAATGTAGTAACTTTGTATGTTTAAAATGACAGTAAGAATTCACATCATATTCAATACAACATCTGACAATGTATAGAACCAAGACTAACGGCGAACTTCGTCTGGCCAACGTGGGCGAAGTCGTCACACTGGCAGGATGGGTACAGCGCACCCGCAAGATGGGTGGCATGACCTTTGTGGACCTGCGCGACCGCTATGGCATCACCCAGATCGTGTTTAACAACGAGGTGGACGCCGACCTCTGTGAGCAAGCCAACCACCTGGGACGCGAATACGTCATCCAGGTCGTGGGCACAGTGGCCGAGCGCTCAAGCAAGAACCCCAATATGCCCACTGGCGACATCGAGATCATCGCCAGCAAGCTCAATGTGCTGAGCGAGAGCATCACCCCACCCTTCACCATCGAGGACAATACCGACGGTGGCGATGACCTGAGGATGAAATACCGCTATCTGGACTTGAGGCGCAATGCCGTGAGACGCAACCTTGAGCTGCGCCACGACATGGCCATCCTCATCCGCAACTATCTTGACGACAAGGGCTTCCTGGAGGTGGAAACGCCCATCCTCATCGGCTCCACGCCCGAGGGTGCTCGCGACTTCATCGTGCCCTCGCGCATGAACCCCGGCCAATTCTACGCCCTGCCCCAGAGCCCACAGACGCTCAAGCAGCTGCTGATGGTAGCCGGCTTTGACCGTTATTTCCAGATTGCCAAGTGCTTCCGCGACGAGGACCTGCGTGCCGACCGCCAGCCCGAGTTCACCCAGATCGACTGCGAGATGAGCTTTGTCGATCAAGAGGACGTGATTGACGTCTTCGAGGGACTGGCACGACACCTGTTCAAGAAGGTGCGCAATGTGGAGCTCCCCGAGAAGCTCGACCAGATGACCTGGCACGACGCGATGCGCCTCTACGGCAGCGACAAGCCCGACCGCCGCTTCGGCATGACGTTTGTCGAGGTGGACGATGTGCTCAAGGGCACAGGCTCCTTCCCCGTCTTCAATGAGGCCAACTACATCGGAGCCATCTGCGCTCCCGGCTGCGCCGACTACACCCGCAAGCAGCTCGACGGCCTGGTGGACTTTGTGAAACGTCCTCAGGTGGGTGCCAAGGGCTTGGTATATGTTAAGTTCAATGCCGACGGCACGGTCAAGAGCAGCATCGACAAGTTCTATGAGCCCGCCGTCTGGCAGCAGCTCAAGGAGAAGATGGGTGCTAACGATGGTGACCTCGTCCTGATCATGAGCGGCGACAATGCCAACAAGACTCGCGTCCAGCTATGCTCCCTGCGTCTGGAGATGGGCGAGCGCTTGGGCCTGAGAGACAAGAACAAGTTTGAGTGCCTGTGGATCGTGGACTTCCCCCTGTTTGAGTGGAGTGACGAGGAACAGCGACTCATGGCGACTCACCACCCGTTCACTATGCCCAACCCCGACGACATTCCCCTGCTCGACGAGCATCCCGAGCGCGTGCGTGCCAAGGCTTATGACTTTGTGTGCAACGGCATCGAGGTGGGTGGCGGCAGCCTGCGTATCCATGACGGCAAGCTCCAGGCCAAGATGTTTGACATCTTGGGCTTTACTCCCGAGCGCGCCATGGCACAGTTCGGCTTCCTCATCAATGCCTTCAAGTATGGCGCTCCTCCTCACGCCGGCCTGGCCTTCGGGTTCGACCGCTTCGTCTCGATCATGGCTGGACTGGACAGCATCCGTGACTGCATCGCCTTCCCCAAGAACAACAGTGGCCGCGATGTGATGCTCGATGCTCCCAGCCCCGTGGACCAGAGCCAGCTCGACGAGCTCTACATTGACGTGGACCGCGAACGCCTCAAAGCCGAGAACAAGATTTAATAGTTTGAGGCTGTGTCATCATTTGTTGCTGGCTTTTTAATCGGCCTAACGTCGAGAAATCAAACAAAATCATAATTATTTGTTTTATTTCTCGTGCGCCAGCACGATTCCTGTTCCAGGCTCTAATTATGACACAGCCCCGAACTTAAGACTTAAAACTATGAAGATAAAAGAAATCACCGACGCCATTGAACAGTATGCCCCCTTGCGCCTTCAAGAGGAGTGGGACAATGCCGGTATCCAGGTGGGCAATCCCGAAGCCGAGGTCACTGGTGCGCTCTTGTGCACCGACGCTACCGAGGCCGTGGTCGCCGAGGCGATTGAACGGGGTTTCAACCTGATCATCGCCCATCACCCACTCATCTTCCGCGGTCTGAAGAAGATCATGGGACGCACACCGGTGGAGCGTGCCGTGGCGATGGCCATCAAGCACGACATCACCATCTACAGCGCACACACCAACATGGACAGCGCATGGCAGGGCGTGTCGTTCCGCATGGCCGACAAGATTGGGCTGACCAACGTCAGCTTCCTGGACAACAACGAGGTGACACCCTATGGCGACCACTATTGCACCAATGCCGGCTGCGGCGTCATCGGTGACATCGAGCCGATGACAGCCCGCGAGGTGCTGAAGCGCGTCAAGGCAGCCTTTGAGGTCGGGGCCGTGCGCTACAGCGGCGATGGGGACACGATGGTCTCTCGTGTCGCGCTGTGTGGCGGGGCCGGCGGCTTCCTGCTTGACAAGTCGGTCGAGATGGGCGCACAGCTCTATGTCACCGCCGACATGCGATACCACGATTTCCTGGACTGGCATCAGCGCATCGTGGTAGCCGACATCGGTCACTACGAGAGCGAGCATTTCACAAAAGAGATTTTTTTAGAGATTATTCAGAAAAAAAATCCTACCTTTGCAGTCGCTTTTGCAAGCAAGGAGACAAACCAA
>JBGUKK010000021.1:0-23856 GCA_045114435.1 Sodaliphilus sp. | reverse complement strand
CGTTCCCTCCCTGCGGGTGGGCAAGATAGGCGGCGCCTCCGAAATGCTCAAATAAATTTGGCATTTCTCTCGGCTTGCACTATCTTTGTGGCAATGAAACAGATTGTTATATTCGGTAACCGCTATCAGCAGGAAGATTGTGCCACCGTGCTGGACCTGCTGGACCACTTGCGTGAACGCGGCCTGCAGGTCGCTGTCGAGCGCGAGTACCTGCATTACCTGTATGGAGACCGGTCACCAGACATCCCTTCCTTTGACGCGGGCCAGGTCCCTGATGCCGACATGGCGTTGTCACTGGGTGGCGACGGCACGTTCTTGACGACGGCCATGTGGGTGTGCCGGCAAGGAATGCCGATTCTGGGCATCAACCTGGGGCACCTGGGTTACCTGACCGCTGGACGTCTCGAGGGTGGCAGCCACGTCATCGAGGAGGTGCTGGCTGGCAATTACCGCATCGAGGAGCGCACGATGCTGCAAGTGGAGTGTGACATGGTAGAGATTCAACACCCGTGGGCACTGAACGAAATCGCCATCTTGAGGCACGACACATCATCGATGCTGGACATGGAGACCCGGTTGCGCAGCCATGAACTCACCACCTACCGCGGCGACGGGCTGATCGTGAGCACACCGACGGGGTCCACGGCCTATAACATGAGCGTCGGTGGCCCAATCCTTGAGCCGACTACGGCATGCCTGGTGCTGTCGCCCATCTCACCGCACTCGTTGACGATGCGCCCGCTCGTGGTGCGCGACGACAGCGAGATTGTGGTGCGCACTCGCTCTCGCGCCTCACAGTATGAGGTGAGTATTGACGGCGAGGTCACCTTGTGTCCCTCGGGATCGATGCTGACCATCACGCGCGCCCCTCACTGCGCCCGAGTGGTGCAAACGGCAAGCAACAACTTTGCCAGCACATTGCGGCAGAAGCTGCTGTGGGGCACCGACCAGCGCTAAGGCACGAACGAGATATCTGGACAAGAAACAACGCGGCGACAAGCTCATGAGCCTGTCGCCGTGCCGCTTTTTCTACCGAAACGGTCCAGGTTACTGCTGAAAAAGCCGGCGATGCATCAGCACCGAACGATAGATGTGGATCATCTGGTCGGCAAGAACCTGACCGGTGAAGCGCTCGGTGTTCACGCGGGCGGCCTGCAGGATGGCCGCTTTCCTGTTTTCGTCTTCCAGCACATCACTCAGCAAGTCGGCACCCTCCTGGAAGGAGTTGTAGTAGATGGCACCGTCGCCACCGATTTCCCGAGCCCTAGTCGAATCCTTGCAGATGACCAAGGCGCCCGTGCGCTGGGCGTTGATGAGCTTGTAGATGTCACGCATGCGGTCGGTGTTGGGGATGATGACCGCCTGGGCCATCTTGGCCACGGCAGTGAGGTCGGCATGATGTACCTTGTCCACCTGCTTGAAACGATGGAAGATGTGCAAGTCATGAGCCTGCTCCTTGATGACGTGGTCAAAGTGGTCGGTCCTGTAACCCAGCATGACAATCGAGATCTTGCGGTTGCGCAACTCGTGAATGAGCTGCATGGCCTCCTTGAGGTTATCGTCACTGTTCATGCGGCCCTTGTACAGGACAAAACGCTCGGGAAGATGATACTTCTCTCGCAGGATGTCGAACATGTTGTCGGGAACCGAGTCGTCACAACCGTCAAAGAAGCATGGATAAACCACCTCTACATTGTCGGGGTTGACATGATAGTGGTCGATAATAAGCTGCCGATCCACCTCGTTGAGGGCAATCACGCGCTTAGCAAACTTACAAGCCTTGCGGGCACGACGCTGCATGAGCATGCGCTGCACCCATCCATCAGCACCCTTGTACAAGGGGTCGGTCATGGTGAACACCGTGGGGAAACTGCTGCCATTGAAGCCCGAAGCCAGTCCATCGTCAATACCATGGAAAGTGTTGACACCGTGAGCCTTGGCCGATTGCACGATTCCTGTGCCAGTGTACCACCGGCTCTTGTTATGGATGTGGTTGCGCGGGAATTTCACACGCACGCTATCCTCGTTGAAAAGCGCTGTGAGACGCTTATTCTGCTCATTTTTTGGTGAGTAGATGATGTAATAATTGTCAGGATAATAAGTGGCCAACGCCTTGATCAGGATTCGTCCATAATAAGACGTATCATTATTGTCCATAATGATTTGGCGGCCGCCGTAACCTACTACCATAATTGATGATGTTTAATATCTTGGTTGCTACTATATACGTTAACTAACACAATGAGTCGATGTGTTGACAACTTGCAAAATTAATATGTTTTTTCTTTTTATGAGGTATTTAAGTCCGTTTTTTGGCGATTTGAGTTAACTTTGCCGATAAAAAGAAGAGAATATGAGGTATTTATTGTCATTTTTGTGTGCCATACTGGTCCTGTCGTCCTGTGCGACGTCAAGGAATAATGGCAGACAGGGCGACTTGAAGCCCGACGAGGTGTTCACCATTACCGAAGAGGACATCTTGACCGAGACCCAGCGTATCAACCGCAGCATCAGCGGGCAATGGGCCTATGGTGGGCCCAGTGTCGATGTCAAGGGCAAGAATGTACTGGCTGGCATTGGCAAGCCCTTGGCCAAGGGTAAGCTCAAGAAGAAGCTCAAGAACGCTTTCAAGAAACTGGGACTGAACAAGGCCAATCCCGAGTTCACGTTCAATGAAGACGGCAGCTGCGCCATCAGGATTCTGGGGATCAGCTTGAACGGCAGCTACAACTATAACCCTAGCCAGGAGAGCATAACCCTCAAGTGGCACGGCGTGCCGATGACAGCTCGCCTCAAGCGCGACGGGAAAAAGAAACTGCACATCACCTTTGATACTGATAAGCTATTGACACTCTTATCATTAGCGAGTCGCGTGATTGACAATTCGGCACTGAAGGCGCTCTCGAAGCTGCTGGACAACTACGAGGACGTGATGGTGGGGTTCGAGCTCAAGAAGTGAGCGTCCCAGCCAGCGGACATTAGAAAACAAGAGAGGACCCCGTCGCTGGAGTCCTCTCTTCATGTTATGATGGATGGGCCACTTCAGGGCCTCGACTCAGTGGCGAGGTCTGCTCATCTGGCTCTTGCCCTGGTTCACCGCTTGCTTCTTGGTCATGCCGGGCTGGCTCTTGCTCCCAGGCTGACTCTTGCTGCCGGGCTGGCTTTTTGACACGCCGCCCATGCCGGGCTTGGGCTGCGACTTGCTCTCGGGAGCGCCAAAGGCGCGTCCGTTGTAAGCGCTGTGGTCAAAGTAACGGTTAGAGCCCTTGTACACCTGGTATCCTGGAGGAGCCGCGTTGTAGTAACGGTCCTTGGGATAACGGTTGTAGATGGTGAACACAAACTTCTTGTTCTGCCACGAAACGGGGCGATAGAAGTACTCCAGCTGCATGTAATACTGGTACTGTGCGGGTGAGAGTACGTAGCGCAGCTCGTTGTTGCGGCGTGTCCAGAAAGTGCCGAAGATGTCATCATACACGTCAAGGCACATGATGTAATCCATGTTGATCTCGAACACTGCATTATACTGGTCGGCACTCAGTCCCAATTCGTAGGCCATCTTGTCGGTCAGGAAGAAAGCCTGATCGCGGGCCGACTTGTAACTCATCGCGTTGGCTGCCGCCCCAAGGGTCAGCACAGCCACCATTGTTAAGATAAAGCGTTTCATAGTGCGTATGTTTTAAGTTGTTATTAATTGTTTGTTGCCTCAAAATTAGTCTCAACAATGAATATCTGCAAATTCTTTAGACAAATATTCATAAATAATAGACTAACCACCCCTAAATCTGCATATCCCGTGCCAGTTGAGTGACGGATGTGGCGTGAAGGGACGCAGAGCGGCCAACGAGACACATTTCATAGACAAAAGGCACGTTTTTCCTGTTTTTTTTATGGCTTGTCCCATGTGTTTCGGGGTTTATTTGTACTTTTGTGGATATGATCAATTTCACGCCATTGTTGAGAGGGCGCTTGCTGTCGCGCCTACAGGAGCACGTGCGTTACATCGACCATGCCGACGCCGTTCAGCAGGGCGAGCTGGTGCGCCTCATCGAGAAGGCCGCCTTGACACGCATCGGGCGCAAGTATGACTTCTCGTCTATCAGGACCTACCGCCAGTTTGCCTCAACATTGCCCCTGTACCGCTATGAGGACCTTGAGCCTCAGATCATGCGCATGGTCAATGGTGCCAAGGATGAGCTGTGGCCAGGACGCTGCGTGAATTTCGCGCAGTCGTCGGGCACGAGCGGCCGCAGCAAGTATATCCCCATCACGCGGGAGTCGTTCAAGTGGAATCACTACCAGGGCACGAGCGACGTGGTATCACACTACCTGAACCTGAACCCTGATAGCCGCCTCTTCGCGGGCAAGGCTTTTATCCTGGGCGGCAGCTTTGCCAATAACCTGCAACTTAAACCAGGCGTCAGGGTGGGCGACCTGAGCGCCAACCTCATCGAGAACATGAATCCACTGGCCAATCTGGCACGCATCCCCAGCCTGAAAGTGGCACTCATGGAGGATTGGACCCAGAAACTGCCCCTGCTGGTCGATGCCTCGATTGGGCAGAATGTCACCAACATCAGCGGTGTGCCGTCATGGTTCCTCACCGTCCTGCGAGAGGTGCTCAAGAAGGCCGGCGCATCCTGCATCCATGAGGTGTGGCCCAACCTGGAGGTGTTTTTCCACGGCGGCATCGCCTTTGAGCCCTACAGGCAGCAATACGAGGCCATCTGTGACATGGACAAGATGCACTTCCTGAACAACTACAATGCCAGCGAGGGTTTCTTTGCCGTGCAGAGTGCGTGGGAGAGCACGGCGATGCTGTTGCTGCTCGACGTGGGTGTGTTCTACGAGTTTCTGCCCGTTGAGGATTGTGACAGCGAGACGCCCGAGGTCTACCCCATCTGGGAGATCGAGCAGGGCCGCACCTATGAACTGATCATCACCGCCGCCAACGGCCTGTGGCGCTACCGCCTAGGCGACACCGTGACCATCGAGCAGCTCAATCCGGTCAAGATCTCCATTGCGGGGCGCACCCGCAGTTTCATCAATGCCTTCGGCGAGGAATTGATGGTCCACAATGCCGATCGTGCCATCACGCTGGCCTCACAGGAGACTGATGCCGAGGTTCTTAATTATACCGCTGCTCCTGTCTATGCCGATGGCAATCAACGTGGCTACCACCAGTGGCTCATCGAGTTCGCCCGTGAGCCCAAGGACAAGGAACGCTTCATGCAACAGCTCGACCAGCACCTGCGCGATGAGAACAGCGACTATGACGCGAAGCGCACGGGCGACATCTTCCTCGCCGCACCGTCGCTGGTTGTCGCGCCCACGGGACTGTTTGACCGCTGGCTGGCTTCCACAGGCAAACTGGGAGGCCAGCGCAAAGTGCCGCGGCTGAACAACAACCGTGACATCATCGAGCAGATGCTTGCTCTAATATAGGGACTGGAGTTAGTGATGACTGAAATGAACTATCATGTGGAAGAAACTGATTCATAGCAACATAGGGGCAGCGTTGCTCAATATGGCGCTGGCTTATCTCGTGTGGATGCTGTCACGCGTGGCATTCTTTGCCGAGAACTGGTCCACCTTTGCCCCCTACATGTCGTGGCCGCTGTTCAAGAGCATGATGCACGGTGCGCTGGTGTTTGACACATCGGCCTTGCTCTATGTCAACGCCATCTACCTGGTACTCATGCTGCTGCCGCTGCACATCAAGGAGCGCACTGGATTCCACAGGGCGCTGAGGTGGCTGTTTGTGGTCACCAATGCCGTCGGCGTGGCGATGAACCTGATGGACTCGGTGTACTTCCAGTACACAGGACGTCGCTCGACGGTGTCGGTCTTTACCGAGTTTGCCAACGAGGGCAACATCGCCACGATCATGCTGACCGAGTTTGTCAACCACTGGTATCTGGTGCTTGCGTTTGTCTTCCTCGTGTTCCTGCTGTGGCGCTGCTACACCAGGCCTCGGCTGGAAGTCTATCGTTTCGGCTACCACTACTATCTCTCCCAGTTCATCGCCCTGGTAGTGATGATTCCGCTGGCTATTGTGGGCATCCGCGGCAGTGTCACGGCAGGCACCCGCCCGATCACCATCAGCAATGCCAACGAGTTTGTCAACCGTCCTGTCGAGGCCTCGGTGGTGCTGAACACGCCGTTCTCAATGATACGCAGCATCGGCAAGAAGGCATTTGTCACGCCCGACTACATGTCCATCGAGCAGATGGAACAGACTTATAGTCCAGTCCACGCCCACCCCGTCACCGACTCGCTGAGTCACAAGGGCAAGAACGTGGTCGTGCTCATCGTCGAGAGCATGGGCAAGGAATATATCGGATCGTTCAATTCCGAGTTGGAGGGAGGCAACTACAAGGGGTATATGCCCTTTATCGATAGTCTCGTGAACAAGTCGCTCACGTTCAAGTACAGCTATGCCAACGGACGCATCAGCATGGATGCCATGCCTTCAATACTGTCGGGTCTGCCCATGATGGTTGAGCCGTTTTTCCTCACACCCGCGTCGCTCAACGATGTGGAGGGACTGCCTGCAATGCTCGCCAGTGAGGGCTACAGCAGCGCGTTCTATCATGGGGCGCACAATATCTCGATGGGCTTCAGCGCCTATGCCCACAGCATCGGCTACCAGCGCTACTACGGGCTGGACGAGTACTGCCAGTCCGAGAAATATGGCGGCATGGACGACTTTGACGGCAAGTGGGCCATCTGGGACGAGCCATTCCTGCAATTCACCCTCGACAATATCGGGCAGATGAAGGCGCCCTTCCTGGCCACGGTATTTACCGCCTCGTCCCATCATCCTTACAACCTGCCCGAGCAATACCGCGACACCTTCAAGGACGAGGGAGGACAACCCATCCACAAGTGTGTGCGCTACACCGATCTGGCCCTGCGTCGCTTCTTTGAGCGCGCCAGTCGTGAGCCATGGTACCAGAACACCATCTTTGTCCTTGTGGCCGACCACACCAACCTCAGCAGCCACGATGTGTACAAGACCGACTTAGGCCTGTACAGCATCCCCATCATTTTCTTTACACCCGATGGAAGCCTCCAACCCGCCCTGCGCGACGACATCATCGCCCAACAGACCGACATCACCCCCACCCTGCTGCATCTGCTTGGCTACAACAGGCCCTACCTCGCCTTCGGCGATGACCTGTTGTCGACCGACCCGACGCAGACGTGGGCCTTCAGCTACAACGCTGGCATCTACCAGCTTGTACAAGGAGAGCTGATGCTCCAATTCGACGGCGAAAAGACCACCGCCGTCTATCGCTTCAAGGACGACCCGCTGCTGAAGGAGAACCTCATGGGGCACCTGCCCGAGCAGCAAACGATGGAAACCCGGCTCAAGGCCATCATTCAGCAGTACATGTCACGCATGAACGAGAACCGCCTGCTCCCGTAACCCTTTGCATTCCACTCAGATGCACGCATCCCAGGCAGCCGTCATCAGCCAGCGCCCCGCAGGCAGGGGTGGCACGCGTTATTCAACAATGACTGTGCGGGTCGTGTAATTGGAATAGACCACAATCTGGATGCCTGGCTCATCCCTGTTGACCGGCTGTCCTTGCAGGTTGTAACGAGCAACCTCACGTGCGTCCTGATCGTCGGCGGTGACACGTTCGATATTGTCCGTTCCGCTTGTCGACGAGCGGGAGAGCAGTATCACCTCATTCTCGGCACTGCAGCTCATCTGCTCGACAGTGAAGCCCTCCGCGGCCAGCAGGTTCAGCACCTTGCCCACCGTCGTCGCCTCGCTGCTATAACTGTCATAATGTGTCTTGATGCCCACTGGCACATCTCCCGTGAGATACATTTCCTGGTAGATCGATGAGTAGATGTGGTCCACCACCACGTTGACATAACTCTTCTGTCCCACCGCGGTGCCGGCAGCAGCCAACACCAGCACTAAACTGATCAATAACTTCTTCATAGTCGTAGCATTATTAGTTACTTAAGTTTCGCAAGCGGTTAACTTGCTCACTGTCTACTATGCAGCAAAATTATTAAAACTAATTGAAATGACTCAGTTTCACCGGAATTAAACGTGGCCACTTGTAAGATTTTTTAAAAAAAACACTTTTTTGGCATTTACCTTTGGGGCACAGGCTACATAAAGAGGCAGAAAGTGATTCATAAATTTAGTTTTTAATCGTTTTATTCATTTTAAATTAGTGTATTATGAAAAAGTTAGTTTTTATTTTTGCAGCATTGATTGGCCTGAGTCTCACTTCTTGCTTCGATTCGAAGCCCAACGCAAGTGATCAAGAGAACAAGCAGGAAATCACCGAAAAGGTGGACAGTGCAATGGATGGCAGCTATCAGGAGGTTGAGCCCCAGAACGCACCCGACCAGGCACAGGAGGCTACCGACAAGGACGCCACCAAAGACGCCCCCGAGGAGGCCGCAAAGAAGACCCCTGAAGTGAAGGACAACGCAACCACCGAGGCGCCCAAGGAATAAAATCCCACACAACCACACAGTGGTGTCCGCTCCGTTAAAACGGGACATAGTGGGCACCACCGTTTTTTTACCCCTATCGCTATCAAGAGCCCAATTCCCATGTGTGCCACCCGAGCCCAACAGGCGCCCTCACAGGAATGAATGCCTCGCGAAGAATGTGAGAGTTTAATAAATATTTTCTCAATAAAGCGCAACCATTCAACAAAATGTAGTACATTTGTGACAATTTGTTGAATTGGCATTCATTTTATAACACAAGGAATTATGAAGCACTATCTTAAAAATCTGGAGAACACCGTCCGCGATCATTGGACCCAAAATGCGCTGTGTGACTACAATGGGGACACTTTCTCCTATGCTAATCTGGCCACCAACATCGAGCAGTTCCGTATCTTCTTTGAGACTGCAGGAATCGGCAAGGGCGACAAAATCGCCTTGTGCGCCCGCAACTGTGCCCGCTGGGCGATGACCTTCTGGGGTATCAATGTCAACAGTCGGGTCGCCGTGCCATTGCTTGCCGATTTCCATCCCGACACGGTTTCCACACTCACTAACCACTCCGATAGCGTAGTGCTCTTTGTTGACGAGGACATCTGGGCCAAACAGAAGCCCGAGGATATGCCCAACCTCAAGGCGGTGATCAATGTGAAGAACAGCACGCTGTTGTGGCATCAGGACGAAGCCGTGGCCAACGCCTGGGAACAACGCAAACGCGCTTTTGCGCAGCAGTACCCCGACGGCATGTTCCCGGAGCATGTGTCCTACCCTGGCGACAACTTTGACGACCTGGCCATCATCAACTACACGTCAGGCACCACAGGTAACCCTAAAGGCGTGATGCTCACCTATAAAGCAATCTCCGACACCGACGACTTTGCCAACACCCACTTCCCGAACAACCCGGGCGACACCGTCGTCTCGATGCTGCCTCTGGCTCACATGTACGGACTGGCCATCGAGTTCATCCACCCCAACGTGGATGGCGTTACCGTCTATTTCCTCGGCAAGACGCCATCACCCACGACGCTCCTGAAAGCGATGCGGGACATCAAGCCCTACATGGTCGTTACTGTGCCCCTGGTGATGGAGAAAATCTATGCCAACGCCATCAAGCCCGCATTGGAGAAAGCCAAGATGGCACTGGCCATCCCCGGCGTGAGGCAGCTGGTGTACAGGACGGCGCGCAAGAAGCTGATCGAGTCCTTCGGCGGCGGGGTGCAATGCTTCATCATGGGAGGAGCGGCACTAAACCCCGAGGCCGAACGCTGCTTCAAGCAGATACACCTGCCCTATACCGTGGGCTACGGCATGACCGAAGCCTGCCCGCTGCTGGGATATGAGTGGTGGACCAAGTTTGTGCCTGGTTCGTGCGGCAAACCCGTCCACGAGCTACGCATCGACTCCGAAGACCCGCACCACATTCCCGGCGAAATCCAAGCCCGCGGCCGCAACCTCACCATAGGGTACTACAAGAACCCCGAAGCCACCACGGCAGCCTTTACCGACGACGGCTGGTTCCGCACCGGCGACCTGGGCATCATCGACGAAAAAGGCAACATCTTCATCCGCGGACGCATCAAGTCCATGATACTCAACTCCTCAGGCCAGAACATCTACCCCGAGGAAGTTGAGGCCGTGCTGGCCAACTGCCAGTATGTCGACGAATGCCTGGTGGTGGACCGCGACGGCAAAATCACGGCTCTGGTATATACCGAGTTGCCCGAAGACATGGATGACGAGACACGGGCCACCATCCCCGGACTCATCCGCGAGACCGCCAACAAGTCACTGCCCAACTACAGCAAAATCGCACGCGTCGAAATGATGGATGCCCCCTTCGAGAAGACTCCCAAACGAACCATCAAACGCTTCCTCTACCACTAGAATCATGATATTACACCTCATCCACTCAAGGGTGACAGCGTAATATTCCAGTGGCCCCCAAAACGTCATTTCTCCGACGGTTGGAGGCCACTGGATTGTCAACACGCCCTCATGGCATCAACACACGAGGCGCCAGTGATGAGGGAGCTACCATTTCTCGGTGAAGCTGGAGCGTCCTTGATAGTCAACTGTTCCCTTTTTCTCGAGCCAATGAATGATGAGGTCACTAGTCGTCTCATCACCGCGCTTGCCCTGATCCTCACGGGGGGAGTCGGTTATCGATGCGACATAGTTATTGGTCACAACACGGTATTTCTTTTTCATGTTGAGCTTCTTGCCGTTAGTGTCAAAAAGTTCCAACTTCTTGATGGAAGTTTTGGTGGAGTCGGCATAGGTCACCACCGCTGTGCACCCGCTGGTGATGGGGAAGCGGTTGCGATCGGCCTTGTAGCACGAGATGAGCACGTCATGCAGCTCCTTGCCGGTCAGTGTCATGACGACCGGGCTGTTCATGAAGGGGTCCAGGTTGAGAATGTCCTTGACTGTGATGGGGCCCGCCTTAATGTAGTCGTAGCGCACGCCGCCATAGTTCTCGAACGCGATGTCACACTCGCACTCTTCCTGCCAGGCATCACACATCATCACTCCCAATGGGTCATAGCCGTTGATGTCACTCTGGAGATGAGCCACCACGCGTTCCAGCTCGGGACTGCTCTTGAAATGGTTGAGCAACGCCTCGGCAGCGTCGCTGTGAGGCACGCTCTTGTCGATGACGATGTTCTCGGCCTTCTTGCTCACGACCTTGCCGCCTTCGACCTCAAGGGTGGTGAGGGTGACACGGGGCAGCTGGTAGCCGTTTTGGGTGATCAGCACACCGTGGTGAATCTCCCCTCCTTCAAGTTGGGTGTGGGTGTGGCTGCTGACGATGAGGTCATAATATGGGAACTGCTTGGCCAACTCAATGTCAACATCAAAGCCCACATGCGTCAACAACACGTTGACATCACACTGCTCGGTGAGCCATCGATAGTGAGGAATCACCTCCTCGGGCTGCTGAAACGTCATCCCTTTCACATTGTCGGGACTCGTGTCGGGGATGCCCAACGTGCCCACTTGGGTAATGCCCAGCACGCCCACCTTAACGCCCTTGACGTCAAAAACCTGATAAGGGCGCACTTGAATCCCCGTTTCGGGTGCACAACTGATGTTTGCTGCAAGATAGGGGAAACTGGACAAGCCTATCACCCTTGACAGACCTTGCACTCCAGAGTCATACTCATGGTTACCTAGCGCCGATGCATCAAACCCGATGAGGTTCATCATCGAGATCATGGGATAGGAAACCGGCTCATACAGATCGTTGTAAGGATTACCGGTGCGGTTGTCGCCAGCCGACAGGACAAGCAAGAACGGATCAATGGCACGCAGGCTGTCCACCACAGCAGCAAGCTGAGGCATCTTCTCGATTGCCGAGTGCATGTCATTGGTTGACAGAATCCTGACTGTCTCGCCATGAGCGACGCCCAACAACGAGACCAACACTACAGTAAAAACTGACAGAAAGTACTTTTTCATAATATTATCACAAGTTGATTATTCTGATCATCTGATTCTCTTTCAGTGGCGCATCATTGCCCAGCTTATGTCCCCACTGGTCGGTAACTTGAAGTGAGGGCACCTTAGCGATATCCAGCCTGTTGCGCACGGCCCAACGCAAAACTGCATCACCGACTCTGGCACCACTGAAAATTCTGATTCTGGAATCATTCACTATCACTATCATATCCGTTATCTATTAACAAGCCTTGTTTAACGCCGCCAAATGGAGTCGCGCTGCAAAGTTAGTCAATAATATCGCAAATCTCAACAAAAGCAAAAAATCTTCAGGGCAACCGCATCAGAACACAATCTAATGATGAATCTAAAAGCATCCTAAGGGGTGTTGCATCCATGCCAGGACGGGTAGTACCGGGGTGGGCCGCTGGCGACATAGTGCATATCCAACAATTTGGTGCGGTTACCCTGCCTTTTTTTTATCTCGACTGGCCTATAAATCGGGAATTATATCTATATTTGCACCACAAACAGTTTTCAGCAACATCCGCATTAAACTGACGACTGAAAACTGACGACTGAAAACTTGAATAAAGAAAAACAAATATCATGAGGGAGTCGCTATTCATCAAACAGAACATTGCCCGCTGGCGAGACTATCAACGGCGACTCAACAATCCGTCGGGAGAGTCCCCGGACACGCTGGCCCAGATGTACACGGAGCTCACATCGGACCTCGCCTTCTCCCGCACCCACTATCCCGAAGCCACCATCACCTCGATGCTCAATGCGATGACGCTCAAGCTGCACAACGAGATCTACCGGGGCCGTCAAGAGAAGTGGTCGCGCCTGTGGACCTTCTGGACCGATGAGGTGCCACTGGCGGTGTATGACAACCGCAAGGCGATGCTCTCGGCGCTGATCGTGTTTGTGCTATTCATGGCGGTGGGAATTATCTCGCTGTTCAACGATGAGAATTTTGCCAGGCTCATCTTGGGTGACGATTATGTGAACATGACAATCGACAACATCAGCAGGGGCGTTCCCACCGATGTCTATAGCATGGGCAGCGAGGCCGACTCGTTCTTCGGCATCATGCTCAACAACCTGTGGGTTGATATTGCGTGCATCGGGCTGGGCATTTTCACGCCGTTTGCCACATCGCTCATCGTGATGCAGAACGCCATCATGGTAGGGGCCTTCACTTTCTTCTTTTTCAAGTATGGAGTGATGGGCGAAGCCTTGCTGGCCATCATGCAGCACGGAACGCTCGAGATCTCGACGATTGTGCTCTCGGGAGGGGCCGGATTTGTGATGGGCTGGGGATGGCTGTTTCCTGGCACCTACAGCCGCATGCGGGCTTTCCGCCGCAAGGCCCGGGATGGCCTCAAAATCGCCTTGAGCATCCTGCCGGTGACCATCGTGGCAGCGTTCATCGAGGGCTACCTCACGCGTCACGTCGAGTATCCGCTGGCCGTCAGGTTGATGGTGATTGTGCTCTCGGCCGCATTCATCATTTTTTATTACATTGTTTTACCGTTTATGAAAGGGCGCAAGCGCCACGAGATATCAGTGACCGATGAATAACAGCAACCGACTTTACAGGTACCGGACGCTCTCGGACAACTTGAACATGGTGTTTGACTTTGTGGGAGAGCATTGGAGAAAGTACTTCAAGATGATGATTTACTTCCTCTTACCATTCAGTGTACTGCTGGGCGCGACAATAGCCACGTTCTATAAGGACGACATCTTGTCGATGTCCGACACGGCCATTATCGCATCCGTCGCACTGTCGATTGTGGGGTGTGCCGTGGTCACGGCGCTGGTGATCTTGCTGGTCAAGTGGTATGAGACCCACGATGCAACGCTCGATGACTGTGACATCGGCACCATGTGGCGCATGCTACCGAGGGTTGCACTCAAGTGCCTGGGCATCATTGTGTTGTGGATGCCATTGATAGCATTGGCTCTCCTAACCATCATCATTCCCATTCTCGGGCTTCTCGTGGTATTCGCTATCTTGCCTGTGTTCCTGGTGTGTCCCATCATGTTGCTGGAATCAGGCAACTCACTGCTGGGAGCCAACAAGCGCGCCTTCTCTATAGGGTACAAGAAATGGGGCACCCTCATCCTGATAGCGGTGGTTATGGGGCTCGTGTCACTACTGATCAACAATGCCGTCACCTTCCCGCTCGGCATCTTCACAGCCGTTGAATCTATGCTGAGAGAGACACCGTCGGAATCGGTGTTGGGGGCGTTTTTCATGGATGTGGTCCGCTACATCCTGTGTGTTGCTGAATGCTTCATGATCTTTGTGGAAATCGGCTTGTTTGTCCTTGCCATGACCTATCATTATGGCAGCGTGGTCACCGAGGTTGAGGATTTCGGTTTAGAGAGTGATATTGATAATTTTGCTAACCTGAAATGACCAGTCCCCACTATGATGATGGTATCGCCCCGTGACACAATCGCCCACAATGATTCAGTGCTTGAAGTGTTCCAGCATTCAAGGGCCTATGACTATGAGAGAGAGTTGGCGCCCGAGCATGCCGACAACTATTTTGGCAGTTTCTGGGACTACATCACCGATCTGCTGGACATGCCGAATCCTTTCAATGACCTGCCTGACGGCCTCTGGTGGTGCATGGGGGCGCTGGTGCTGGCCGGCGTTGCCTACCTGGTCTGGAAACACTGGGATGGGTTGTTCGGGCCACGAGACGTGAAACTTCATGCCGAGGAGATTACCGAGGCCGACATCAACGAGGTGGACCTTGACCAACTCATCGCCGCGGCCGAGAAAGACAACGACTACCTGATGCTCTGCCGATTGCGGTACCTGCAAGTGCTCAAGGCCGCCAGCGACGCGGCGCTAGTGAACTGGCGACGTTACAAGACGCCCACACAGTATGCCATGGAATGGCTCGATAAGGACTTCGGCATCATGACTAACCACTTCCTGCGCATCCGCTATGGTCACTACACAGCCGACGCGGCATTGGCCACAGAGATGCGCTCACGACAAGAAACGCTGCAGGCGCGCATCGCCGACAACGCCGGCAACCTAGAGCAAAACAATCGCCAAGAAGAAGGAGGAGTGCAGTCATGAAATTCAACGGCTTTTTCATCGCAGTGATCATCGTGCTCATGGCGGGCATCATCCTCTTTGAGACCAAAGCGCCAAGCTATTTCCAGTGGAATGACACCTCGCAAAGTTACGACAGCAAGCAACCCTTCGGCTGCTATGTGATGGATAGCGTGCTGCGTGCATCCATGCCTCAGGGCTACGAGGTGGCCGGTTCTGGCATCATGGCACGCGTCAAGGATGAGAAACAGCAATACACTTTCCTATTCACGGGCCACTATGCACATTTCGCCAATGTGTATGAAGTCGATATGCTCCAACTGATTGAAGGAGGTAACAACGTTCTCTTTGCTGTCAACGATTTCTATGATCCCTATAGCTATAACTATTATGATGATAACAGTATCGGCGAGAAGGCTGGCTTCTCCTATCATACAGTCAACCATGTCCACATGGATAACCTCAGTAAAGATGTCTTGAGCGACCACACCAATCATGACACAATCAACTGGTTTCCTGACAACCTGTTCGATGCGGCAAGCTATCCCATCAATGCTGCCTTCTGCCAGAAATGGCTCATCCTGGACGGCTCATACCGCATCCTGGCAACGCTCCATGCTGTAGAATATAATAGTGGTTGGTCCTATGATGATCAACAGGAGGAGGACAGTCATCACAGCCCCGTTGCAGGCATCCGGGACTACGGTGAGGGCAAGGGTAAACTGCTGGTGACGAGCATGCCCATGATATTCTCTAACTACGGCATCCTCAACGACACGATACGCCCGCTGGTGCTGAGGCTGTTGAGCGAGTGCGGCAACAAGCCTGTAGTGCGCTATGACCCGAATTGTATCGACAAGACCGACAACAGCAATCAGGAATCCGAGTCCCCGTTGCGCTACCTGCTCGCCAATCGGCCGCTGCGATGGGCGTTCTATCTGGCCCTGGCCACGGTGGTGGCCTTTGTGCTGTTCTCGGCAAGGCGGCGCCAGCGCGTGATACCCGTCATCCAGCCCCCCGTGAACCACATGATGGACTTCGTCAAGCGCATCGGTGGCATCTACTACAAGCGGCACGACAATGTTGACCTGCTCCTCAAGAAATATGCCACCTTCAGCAACGACCTGCGCGTCAAGGCGATGATTGACATCGAGGACAACGACAACCTCGACGATGAACTGCTCATGCTGTCCAATCGCACGGGGATGCCCCTCGACCAGTTGCAACGGCTCATCCACGATGTGAAGGAAGCTGCTGCCGTGATGTCGATACACGATGAGAAGCTCAAGGGACTCATCGACATGATGAATGACATTATCCACAGAATCAACATCTAAAAAAATATTATACGACAATGGAACAAACGACAGCCCCCCGCCTCGATTTGGAACAGTTTGCGGCCCAAGTGAGGCAAATCAAAGAAGAAATTGCCCGCGTAGTGGTTGGGCACAATCAGGTCGTGGACCTCTTGATTGCGGCAATCCTCGCCGATGGCCACGTGCTGCTTGAGGGCGTGCCCGGTGTGGCCAAGACCCTGCTGGCTCGACTCACAGCACGGCTGATTGACGCCCGGTTCAGCCGCATCCAGTTCACACCCGACCTGATGCCAAGCGATGTGCTCGGCACCACGGTGTTCAACATGAAGACCAGCGAGTTTGACTTCCATGAAGGCCCAATCTTTGCCAACATGGTCCTCGTCGATGAGATCAACCGTGCACCGGCCAAGACCCAGTCGGCCCTCTTTGAAGTGATGGAGGAGCGCCAGGTGAGCATCGACGGTATTACCCACCACATGGCAGAACCTTATACCATCATCGCCACACAGAACCCAGTGGAGCAAGAGGGAACCTACAAGCTGCCCGAGGCGCAGCTCGACCGGTTCATGTTCAAGATTGTGATGGGCTACCCCACCATCGACGAAGAAAAAATCATCCTGCAACGGCATCAGGCCAACGCCCGCCTGGCAAAACTGGAAGACATCACTCCCGTCATGACCAAGGAAGCGTTGCTGGCCCTGCGTGCCAACATGAACAACGTGCTGGTCGATGAATCGCTGCTGGAGTATATCGCCCAGATTGTCCATCAGACACGCACCAGCAAGGCCGTGCTCCTGGGAGCCTCACCGCGAGCTGCCGTGGCCATGTTGCAGACATCAAAGGCCATCGCACTCATCAACGGGCGTGATTTTGTCACCCCCGACGACATCAAGATGGTGGCGCCGGCTGTGCTTAACCACCGCATCATCATTTCGGCCGAGGCCGAGATGCAAGGCTATACGGCCCCCAAGACGGTGGCCACGCTGATCAACAACGTCGAGGTGCCCAAGTAGCAGTTTACAGCTGCATCCGCAACCCTAAAGCCTACTATAAGCTGAAGCCCATGTTTCTGCCCATCCGTTTCTACTACACCGCAATGGTGGTAATCATTGTCCTGGCGCTGGGACAATGGTGGCCGCCGCTGTTCTACGTGGGGGCCACGCTGCTGGCACTGTTTGCCCTGCTGCTCATTGCCGACGCCGTCCTGCTGTGGATCCGCCAGGGAATCACGGCGGACAGGCATTGCAGTTCGCGATTCTCCAATGGCGACGAGAACCCCGTGAGCCTGCAGGTGGACAACAACTACCCCTTTGCCGTCAAGCTCACGATCATTGACGAGATTCCGCACATTTTCCAGCGCCGAGACCTGACCTTCTCACTGCGATTGAAAGCCGGCGAACAGGGAACCGTGGACTACAGCCTGAGGCCCACCAGGAGAGGTGTATATGGCTTTGGGAATATCCGGGCATTCGTCACCTCACCCATCGGCCTGATACAACGCCGCTTCACCTGCGGCACTCCCACCGATGTCGCTGTCTATCCCAGTTATCTCATGCTCAACAAGTATGAATTCCTAGCCATCAGCAACAACCTGACCGAGATGGGCATCAAGCGCATCAGGCGCGTGGGCAACAACACCGAGTTTGAGCAGATCAAGTCCTACGTCCAGGGCGACGATTACCGCCTCATCAACTGGAAAGCCAGCGCCCGCACACACCACCTCATGGTCAACGTTTACACCGACGAACGTTCCCAACAGATCATCAACGTCATTGACAAGGGGCGCATCATGCAGCAGGCGTTCAACGGAATGACCATCCTCGACTATGCCATCAACGCCTCGCTGGTGCTCTCCTATGTGGCCCTCCACCGCGATGACAAAGCGGGAGTCATCACCTTTGCCGAAAAAATCGGAGACTTCGTTAAGCCAGATCGCGGCCCAACGCAGATGAACGACATCCTGGAATGCCTCTACCGCCAGACCACCGACTTTGCCGAGAGTGACTACTCGACATTGGTCATCGGCACCAACCATCTGGTCGGGCAACGCAGCCTCCTGGTACTGTACACCAACTTCTTTGACTACACCAGCATGCTCCGGCAATTACCCTACCTGCGGCAGCTGGGCAGTCGCCACCGCCTGCTTGTCGTCTTCTTCATCGATGAGGAGCGCCAGGACTTCATCAACCAGCAGCCCCACAGCATCAAGGACTACTACGAGCACACCATCGCGGCAAAGATTGACCACGAGCAGACGCTCATCATCAACACCCTGCGACAGTACGGCATCAGCAGCCTGCTCACCACCCCCCAGAACCTCTCGGTCAACGTCATCAACCGCTACCTGGAAATGAAATCCCGCGGCATGTTCTAACTCACGTTACCTGTAGTCCCCCAAAAAGAACCTCCCTGCACCTGATTGCGTTCGCTTTTTCCTAATAGTCGCTTCTACGCACTCATGGAAAACGACACCTATGAGCGCTTGAGACGCAACCCGTCATTACTGCGGCAAGAACTAGAGGAATGTACACCGGGAGATGATGCCGAAGTCATGCCAGCTACCCGCTTCCTTGGCCAACTGTGGCAAGGATAAATCCATAGATAATCATAGATTCCTATAGGACAATCAGTTAATAGGTCCCAAAGAGGTTTCACACTCTTTTGGACTACAATTATCAAGATTCCAAAAACAAGTTGATCGGATTGGATTGGAGATTGGGCACACTTGCATGAAAAACTATTGGATTCGGTTAATTCAAAAAGGATTCTCTATTGATTTCATGCTGTTCTTACATTAAAAAATTATCTTTGTAACATCAATAGGCTGTTATAATGAACGACAATGATTGAAGTGAGCGTATAACCGCCCATGTAATCGTTATGTAACACACGATAGCAAAGCAAAACATGAAGCAACTATTTGCCATATTGTTAATACTCCTGACTTCGGTTAGCGCCCAGGGAGCCCATGCCTATAACGTCAACCAGTACAATCGTTGGGCACGGTTGTCCACTGAAGAATTGATGCATCGCGGCCAGGACTTCTTGCAGAACAAGGGATGGGTTGATAGCGCCATAGTATGTTACAGTATCGTTGCCAACCGCGCCCAAAGTGATAATCAAGAGAGCAATGAAATGTACCAGATTGCCCGGGCTCTGAACAATCTGGGCTATATCTATGCTACCTATTACTATGACTATCACAAGGCCTACGAGAACCTAAACCAATCGATGGAATTGTCCAAGCGCTACAGCTTTGACAATAACCTGGCATACGCCTATCTGAACATGGCTTCAATAATCACTTCCCGCAACAGTCTCTATGCTGGCAAGGCTTTCTCGAGTGACGCACTGGACAATACAAAGCAGGCCTTTGATGTCGCTGTCAAGGCGCGGGAGTGGAATGTCGCCGTTACCAGTATTTATAACATGCTGGAAATGATGCGCGATGAACGCGATATCGGTCTTATTGAGCCTGAACTCACCCGTTTCAAGAACTTGCAATTGACCGACAGCGTGGAGATGTGGCAATGCACGCGCATGTTTTGTCAAGCCACCGAGGCATATTTCTCTGGACAATATGCCAAAGCGCTGGAATTCTATAATCAGATGGAGGCCGTGGCCCAGGACGTCACTACCAACCGCCAGCAGTGCATCATCAAAGCCATGCAGCAGAAGGCTATTGTGCTGGCAGCCATGCATCGTTACCCAGAGGCCATTGATTGTCTGCAGCAGGTTGCAGAAATCACCGTCAAACAAGGAATGCAAAGCGAACTGATTGACACCTATCACGCCCTTGCTCAGGTTTATTCAGCAATGGGCAATGGGCAAAAGGCCGATCTCTATGATTACAAATACCTCAAGGCAAAAGACGAACTCATCCATAAAAGCCATGCCGAAAAGCTCGAGAAATCGCGGTTTCTCGACGAGATGCGACGCGTCAATGAGCAGGTGGAGCAGATTCAGGCCAAGCATGAACGCACCCACCAGTTACTGCTCATGATGAGTCTGATCGCCGCCATCATCCTGATTGCGTTGGTATTACTTGTTCGCAGCAATATCAAACAACGCATTTACATCAGGCACCTTTATGAGAAAAATGTTCAGTTGCTTGATGTCAAGGTTGCCGATACCGTGCCGGCAGCGCAACCAAGAGACGAGCAGGAGGAGAGCGCCCCCAAGTATCAAGGTCTGCTTGACCAGGAGAGTAAGGACCGTCTCTTTGACCAGATTAAACGGGTGATGGACGACATGAGCATCATCTGCAAGCCCGACTTCTCGCTACAGCAGCTGGCCGACCAGGTGGGCAGCAACTATAAGTATGTCTCCCAAGTGCTGAACGAGTGCTACGGCAAGAGTTTCAAGCAGGTGCTCAACGAGCAGCGGGTGCGAGAGGCGTGCCGCATATTTAACGATACCGAGCGGTATGGTAACTTGACCATCGAGGCCATTGCAGCCAATTTGGGCTTCAATTCCCGCAGCAATTTCACTGTTACATTCAAGCGCATTACCGGCATTTCTCCATCAGACTTCATGAAGATGGCCAAAGAAAAATAGTTTCGATCCACAAGGCTTATTTCACTGAAAGATATCTATCAATAAAGCGTTTTTCGTTCTGTTTCCATGAAATAGAACATGGGTGCTGTCCATTTTCTTGCTCAAGAAAATGGCCTTTTTTAATTTTGTGATGCAATCCTAACCGATCGGGTTATCTCTAACTCATCAAACCTGCCCAAACTGGACCTATTAAATCTTACAAAGGGATTCAAACAAACAAATATTATTCATCATTATAAACCTTATTTAAAAGTACTGTATGAAGAGATTTTTATTTTTAACCGTATTGATGATTGCTTCGATGCAAGTGTTTAGTGCCAATGTGGACCTGGCTACGGCCAAGGCAAGTGCCCAGCAGTTTGCTGCAGCCAAGATGGCAGCCAGCGGAAAATTGATGGCTCCGTCGGCTATTGACCTCAACCTAGTCAAGTTGGAGATGAACTCCGACCAGCCCGGCACCGCCGTGTATTACATCTTCAACACCGCCGACCATTTCATCATCGTCTCGGGTGATGACCGTGCCCGCACGGTACTCGCCTATGGCGATCGCCCCATGAAAGACGTCAACAGCATGCCTGCCAACATGAAGTATTGGCTCGGTGTCTACAAGCAGGAGTTGGAGTATCTGCAAGCTCATCCCGAGATTGCCGCCGATCAGTCGCTCAATGCCGTTCCCACCAGGGGCGTCAGCGTGGAGCCGCTGCTCACCGCCATGTGGCGCCATGTGGGACCAGCAGGAGCCTTACTACAACCACTGCCCGGTGTATAACGGCCAGTTGTGTGTGACCGGCTGCCCCGCTACCTCGCTGGCGATGGTGTTCTATTACTGGAAATTCCCCGTGGACCCTGTCCCCGCAGTGAGCGGCTACAGTAATTATAGCTATGGCTTCCAGGTCGAGGCTTTGCCCGGAACTACCTTTGACTGGGACAACATGATCGACGATTACAGGTCTGGCTATACCGAGGCTCAAGCCGATGCCGTAGCATGGCTCATGCGCTATATCGGCCAGGAGGAGGAGATGGATTACACTCCCACGGGCAGTGGTGCCTATGGCAGCGACATCCTGCGTGCCGTCAAGTTCTTCGGCTATAACAGCGAGACGGCTGCGATCTATTACAAAAAGTCCTATAACAATAACACGTGGGCTGCCATGATTCAGGAGGAACTGGTCAACAACCGACCCATCGTGTATTGCGGCTATGACAGTTATGCCGGAGGCCATGCTTTCAACGTTGATGGCTATGACGCTTCAGACGACACTTACCACATCAACTGGGGCTGGAGCGGCGATTACAACTGCTACTGTGCGCTCAATGCCTTTACCGATGGTGAATATAACTTCACTGATGACCAGCAGATGGTCATCGGTATCCAGCCGCCCTACCTAGGTCCGACGATTACCGCTAGCGCCCTGAACATGGCTATCGAGTCCTATGCCGAGAAGTCGGCTACCCAGGTGCTCTCGGTCTTCGGCTACTACCTCGACCATGACGTGACCGTTACCCTCGACGACCCCAATGGTGTCTTCTCGATTGACGTTAACCATATCGCCTTGAGCGAGGTCGAGAGCGGAAAGGACATCACCATTACCTATGCTCCTCAGGAGGTTGGCACCCACAACGCTACCATCACCCTGAGCAGCGAGAATGCCGAGGACGTAGTCATCAGAATCGTGGGCACCTCTGTGTTTGAGAAGCACGACCCCGTGATGCTTGAGGCCAATGAGGACTTCATCAAGCTCACCGAGTTCCGTGCCGATTGGACCGATGAGACCCCTGCCAAGAATGTAGAGAGCTACACTCTCGAGGTGGGTACCAAGGCCATCGCCGCTCTGCTGGGCGAAACCGACTGGAGTGACTGCACCTATCAGAGCAGCAGTGTGATTTCCCACTGGCAGGACTATTTCCCCGAGGGCTGGGAGTATCAGGGTAGCCAGCTCTTCACCGGCAATGGTTGCCTCCAGCTGGGTTCTGGCGGTGCCATCATCTCTCCCGAATATGATTTGATGACGGTTTATGACAAGGTCACCGTCAAGATGCGTGCCCAGAGTTATAGTTCGTGGTACAACTCGGGTGTAACCATCTCTACTAGCCTGCAATCCGTGCATGTGGACCTTGCCCCCCAGTACACCGATTATGTCTTCGTCCTGGATTGCGCTGACATCGAGCGGATTACCATCCGTGGCGACTCCTATCCCAACAATTATGGCCAGATCGAGAGCATTCAGATTTATGCCGGCGATGCCAGTGAGCCCGCGAAGCTCAGGGCCGTTAATGAGGAAGGCGATGCCACCTACCGTCTCATCACCGGCATCACTCCCGACAAGTTCTACACAGTTAAGAACCTGACAGCCGGCGGCACCTTCTTCTTCCGCGTGAAGGCCCATTACACCGACGACACCTGGAGCCCTTGGAGCAAGGCCAAGACCGTCGTCCTGCATGGTGAAGGACATGGCTATCCGCGGGGTGATGTCAATCATGACAACATTGTAAACATCAATGACGCTATCACCTTGATTAACTATCTGCTGAATCCCGAGACACAGATTTGCACCATCTGTGCCGACATTGATGGTAACCAAGCGGTGAACATCACCGATGTGACAAAACTCATTGATTTCCTGCTTGCGGGAAGTTGGCCCCAGAACTAATCATCGATATTCTTTAATGAGTATGTTAAGCTCAATTTTGAACTTGCACTCATAATAACCGCTACCATAAAAGCTGACAAAACCCGCTGGGATGCAGCGGGTTTTATGCGTTTTGTGCGCCTGATAGGACTTGTTGCCGCGCCTCCCAAAACCTTTAAAAAACTCTCAACGCCTGATAAATAGTCATTTAGCAAAACTCCAAAAGGCGTTTAAGGGCGTCTAAAGGCGCTGAACGGTGCAAAAAGGGGGAGCGCACGCACCCCCGAAAACGCACCTTTTCAGTGCCTATTGGAGTGAATTACCGACGAATGACCTTTTT
>JBGUKK010000020.1:0-56066 GCA_045114435.1 Sodaliphilus sp. | reverse complement strand
ACAAGCACTTGCGCCAAATACATTCTATAAGTTTTCTGGCTCACTAACGTCATTGACGTTGACCTTGACCGCAGGGACGGGTCTTGTTCTGTATGCAGGTAAGTTCTCAACGGGAAGCGGTTGGACGAGCAACGGATTAAGCCTACCTGCATCCGTCACCGAGGCCGCAGGGAATGACGAGATTTCCGCAAGCAAAACTTATGAGTTCTCTATTCTTGACAATGTCATAGTTATTAAAGAGGTGTAGTTATGATTGACTTAATGTTACGAAGACGGAGTGAACTGATGATGGCTATGGTGCAAGAACCGCCAGAAGAGGCCGTGCATCCAGACATGGTGAGGTATCTCATCAAAACAACGAATGACAATACAAGGATTAGTTTTTTGTATAATGGTGCGTTTGCGTATTCACAAGAATCTGAATACATACTTGATGGTGTTGCACACCCAAAAACAAGTCCTATGACTATTCCGCTTGCGGGTATGCATGATGTGTTTATCAAGATGGGTACAAACAACCGAATTAATAGTGGCATGAACGGATACGCATTGTATTGCAGACTTAATTATACAGGTGCGATTCATAATTCCTATCTTTACGATGGCGGTAATGCCATTAAGATGTTGGATATACCGACCGAAACACTGAATCAGTCAAACTCCTATTTCTTGAGGAGTTTAGGCACGTCCACGGTGAAACTTGTCCGTGTACCCAAAGGCACTCTTGCCTACTACAAGAATCATGCGATAATATCAAGGTTTGCGGACAAGATTGTGGAGACAAAGAAATTCAACGATTTTATGGAGGTTTTCAATAGTTTATAACAATGATGTAATGCAAAAATAAACCGAAACAATTTAACAACATGAGATTATGAAAACAGACAAAATCACTCACTTTATAGCAGGTGCGCTCATCGCTAGTGCGGTGGGAATGCCCGCTTATCTGGAGAACGTGGACTTGTTCGCAGGTATTTGGTCGGCTCTGGTTGCCGTCATCATCGTGGCTGCAACAAAAGAGTGGTGCGATGGTTGGTACACATTCCGCAATTGGTCATGGATGGACTTCGTGTTCACAATCTTGGGCGCATTGCTCGTTGTACTCTTCATGCTTGGATTCCATTACGGAAAGGGTTAAGCTATGGCCGAAGAGATAATGATGTCGGCCAAAGGTCTTGGCACGATGTACTTGATAGAGGTGATTGCTATGGTTGTTGTAATCATGGCAATGAGCATGGACTTGGCATTTGGTTGGAGAAAAGCCAAGATAAGAGGTGATGCGAGAACGTCATACGCATTCTCCAGAACGATTACCAAGTTCGCTCTCTATGAGGGTGTGATGATGATAAGTTGTGGCATAGATACTCTCATACATTTTGTGTGGGCGCAGTTCAACCATGAGTCGCATTACATCGCACCTCTTGCGAGTTGCATTGTCGCAATCGTGTTGTGTGTTGTTGAAATCTGGTCAATGCGTGAGAAAGCGGATGACAAGACCAGAGACAATCTCAACAATGCAATCAAGATTGTTGCTGATGCGATGAGACATGAACAAGTTGGAGATATGCTTAAAAAAATAATAAACGAGGACAAGAAAGATGAAGATTCTTAAACGTGGGAGCAGGGGAGATGATGTGGTACGGCTGCAAAATTTCCTAAAAATTTATCCAGATGGCATATATGGTCGGCTCACGGAAGAAGCGGTTCGTGAACTACAGACCAAGTACGGCCTAGTCGCAGATGGCATTGTCGGTGCGCATACATGGGATATCATCAACGGCAATCAGTCGCTCAAGAAATCCAAGCGCACAATCAATGAAATCATTGTACATTGCACCGCTTCTAGAGAAGGTCAGCCGCTATCTGTTGACGCAATCCGCAGAATGCACAAGCTAGAGCGAGGATGGAGTGATGTAGGGTATCACTACATCATTTATCTGGACGGCTCTGTACATGAGGGCAGAAACGTCAATATCTCTGGTGCGCATTGTCTACACCACAACACCCATTCAATCGGTGTGGTATACGTTGGCGGTGTCATGAAAGACGGGAAGACTCCAAAAGACACACGCACACCAGAGCAAAAGGCTGCACTCGTCAAGTTGCTCAAGCAGCTCAAGGCCATCTATCCAAAGGCCACCATTCATGGGCATTGCGAATATGCTAACAAGGCTTGCCCGTGTTTTGATGCCAAGAAAGAGTACGCAAGTCTATGAACAGAGTCAACGCAAGAGCATTAGGCGAGTTGGTAGGGCGCATCGGTTGTGTTGCGTTCATCTTGGCCATAGTGTCTGCGATTCTATCATTGATATTATGAGATTAGTTATTAGTGCATTGTTGTTTATTGTAGCTATGTGTGGGTGTCGGTCTCCAAACGTTATAACCGAGACTATTACCAAGACCGACACCTTACACGTCACACATGATTCCGTCATCATCCGTGAGCGGCTAGTTCCTATTGAGGTGGAGATTCCATCAAGCAGCCAATCAGTCATCGTGCCTATACTACACCATGACACAACATCGGTGCTGCAAGACCGACTCTACATCTCCGTGGCAGAGGTCTCTAACGGGAATCTCCGTCACACTCTGGAGTCCAAGCAGGGAGCGGCCATCCCGTCAAAGGCCGTGGTGCATGATACAATCAAGGTCTCAACGGATTCGCTCCAGACCAAGAGCGACAAGGCCGTTACAATGACAATTGAGGTGCGCAAACTCACGAAATGGCAGAAATCAGTCCAAGTCATGGGTTACCTCTTCATGGTAGGTTTGTTGCTTATTATAATATATGTGGTAAAAAAGTTTTTGCCGAAAAAATAATTTTTCATACCTTTGCGTCCGTCTGGGGTTTAATATCCCACATTTTGCTTTGGGCGGGTGGGCAGATTTTACTCTGTTCATCCGCTTTTTGTGTCTGGTTTGTTGCTTGAAAGGCATACTAGTTACACAAGTTATTGACGTTTAATTGTTTATGAACGAATTTAATTTTATGGTCCAAAATCATCAAATAATGAAAATGTATGAAAACTCGTGAAGAACTGATAGATGAGTTGATTGACTTGGCTTTTGCCGAGGATATCGGTGACGGTGACGCCACCACATTGTGCTGCATTCCGGCCGACGAGATGGGCCGCCAGCGACTGATTGTCAAGGAAGAAGGCATTCTGGCAGGTGTGGAGATCGCACGGCGCGTGTTTGCAAGATTTGACCCCGAGCTGCAGATGGAGGTCATGATTGGCGATGGGGCACATGTCAAGCCCGGCGATATCGCCTTTGTGGTGACTGGCAGGGTGCGCTCGCTGTTGCAGACCGAGCGCCTCATGCTCAACATCATGCAGCGCATGAGCGGAGTGGCAACCACCACGGCGCGTTACGCCAGGTGCCTCGAGGGGCTGAAGACCCGCGTGCTCGACACGCGCAAGACCACGCCGGGAATGCGCATGCTCGAGAAGGAGGCCGTGCGCATCGGCGGCGGTTGTAACCATCGCATCGGCTTGTTCGACATGATTCTGCTCAAGGACAACCATGTGGATTTTGCCGGCGGCATCGTGCCCGCTATCGAGAAGGCTCACCAGTGGTGTGAGGAGAACGGCAAGGACCTCAAGATTGAGATTGAGGTGCGCAACTTTGACGAGTTGCAGCAGGTGCTTGACCACGGAGGTGTGGACCGCGTGATGCTCGACAATTTCTCGGTCGAGAACACGCGCAGGGCTGTTGAAATCATTGATGGCAGGGTAGAGACCGAGTCCAGTGGCGGTATCACCATCGACACGCTGCGGGCCTACGGCGAGTGTGGCGTCGACTACATCTCGGTGGGAGCACTCACTCACTCCATCAAGTCGCTTGACATGAGCTTCAAGGCGTGTTAAATAGAGTTGAGAATATCATCCACTCCATCTAGATTATCTGGAGAAACCGCATGGATTCATCATTACAGGAAATCCAGCCACTGTTGTTTGATGGCATCGAGATGGGTGCTCCTGTCATCATTGCTGGACCATGCAGTGCCGAGAGTGAGCAGCAGACGCTTGACACGGCACGTGCGTTGAGCGACATCGGGGTGAAGGTTTTCAGAGCAGGGCTTTGGAAACCACGCACCATGCCTGGCTCTTTTGAAGGGGTGGGAGACAAGGGGCTGAGCTGGCTTCAGTCGGTCAAGCGTGAGACGGGCATGGCGGTGGCTACCGAGGTGGCTACCATTGAGCATGTGCGTGCTGCTCTCGAGGCTGGAATCGACATTTTATGGGTGGGAGCCCGCACGACCGCTAATCCCTTTGCCATGCAGGATATCGCCGATGCCCTACAAGGGCATGACGAGGTCGCTGTGCTGGTGAAAAACCCTGTCAACCCTGATTTGGATCTATGGCTAGGTGCCTTGCAGCGCATCTTGGGCGCTGGGATTACCCGCTTGGGAGCAGTGCATCGCGGATTCAGTTCAGCTGGGGCCCACCTGTACCGCAATGACCCGCAGTGGCACATCCCGTTTGAATTACGCCGTCATGCCCCAACCATGACGATCTTGTGCGACCCGTCACACATCGGAGGCAAACGCCGGTATGTGGAGCCTTTGTCACAGATCGCTCTTGACACGGGTTTTGACGGCTTGATGATTGAGTGCCACTGTAATCCTGACCATGCCTTGAGTGACAGTGCCCAGCAGATAACTCCACAGGACTTGAGTGCATTGCTTGGGCGTCTGGTCATGCGGTCTGGCCGACCTGTCGAGGATGAACTGTCATTGCTGCGGCAACAGATTGATGACTGTGACCATGAATTGCTGGCAGTCCTGGCACGACGCATGAGAGTGGCTCGTGAAATCGGTCTTTTCAAAAAAGCCCACAACCTGCGCATCTTGCAGCCTCAGCGCTATCAGGAAGTGATCAAAGCGCGACTTGAAGAGGCTGAATCTTTAGGACTCTCCAATGACTTCATCCAGCGCGTGCTTGAGGCGATTCACGAGGAGAGTGTCAATCAGCAGTTATCGATATAGAGTGAATTATTGAAGATCAGATGAAACGGGTTATCATTATCGGGGCTTCATCAGGAATGGGGCAGGAAGTGGCAAGACTCCTGCTCGACGAGGGGTGTATGCTTGGCGTGGCGGCACGTCGTGAGGATCGCCTCGAGGCGTTGAAGCAGTTGGCGCCCGATAGGGTAGAGGTGCAATCCATCGATGTCACTGCTGATGACGCCGCAGTCCGACTTCGTTCACTCATTGACCGCATGGGTGGAATGGACCTTTTCTTCTACGCCTCAGGCATCGGTAAGCAGAACCGCACGCTCACCCCTGACATAGAACTCAACACCATGAACACCAACGCGATGGGCTTCACTCGAATGATAGGGGAGGCTTACCGTTATTTTGCAGAGCGAGGCGAGGGACACATCGCTGCCATCACGTCAATCGCTGGCACCAAGGGGCTCGGGCCGGCCCCGTCCTATTCCGCCACAAAGGCCCTTCAGAACGTCTATCTCCAGGCACTCGAGCAGCAGGCCATAGCACGAGGTCTGAACATCCGTTTCACCGACATTCGTCCCGGCTTTGTAGATACTGATTTGCTGTCGGGTGATTTCCGTTACCCCATGATGCTGAAGCCCGAAAAGGTCGCCCGTCAAATCGTCCGCGCAATCCATCACAAATGCCACATCAAGGTCATCGACTGGCGCTATGCCATCCTGACATCCCTCTGGCGCCGCATCCCTCGCCCCCTCTGGCGCCACCTCAAACTCTAAGCCCCCACAACACATGTCCTGTACTCCGAGGCTTTGCCTCGGAATCAAGTCGTTTTACCCTTGTTGACCTAAGGATCTGTCAATTCTTTGCCTTGGTGGTGACGCGGGCGGCGGTGTGGTAGTGGGTGGCGTAGTAGTTCTGGCGCAGGTCGTCAACAACGACGCCGCGAGATGATGAAGCGTGAACAAACTTGTTTTCTTTCAGATAGATACCCACATGGGAAACGTGGCCATCGCTGCTGGTGATGAAGAAGACGAGGTCGCCCTCCTTGAGGTCGTCAAGGTCGATGGGCTTGCAGTTCTGTTCCAGCATCTTGGCTGAGTTGCGATGAAGCTTGATGCCATAGACCTTGAGATACACTTCCATAACCATGCCAGAGCAATCGGTACCCTCACCGCAAGTGTGGGCGGCATAGACGTAGGGCGTGCCAAGCCATCGCTTTAATTCCTTGTAGAGTTCCTTGTTGTCGTGGCGGCCCAACTTGACGTCGAGACGTGCCCACTCGTCACTGACGAGTCCGCTGCCCTTGGGCGTGGGTTTCTTTTTGTCTTCACGGTCTGTCGCTGTGTCGCCGCCGGTGTCGTCATTGCCGCTGCCGCGGTTGCGTCGCTCATGGTAGGGGCGATAGGTGTGTGTGCCTGATTTGGTGCTGCGGCAGGATACAACTGGCAGCGACAGTAGAATCGCCGCTGCCAGGTATAATATCGTTCTGCCGTAACGCTTGATCATCAGTCTTTCTTTTCTTCCTCGGTGGCTTCCTCGGTTTTGCCTTCTTCCTCTTCCTTGGTGGTGAAGTCGGTGATGCCGTTGCCCACCAGGATGTTGTACCAGGAAATGATTTTCTTGATATCGCTGTTGTGAACGCGTTCCTTATCCCAATTCTCAAGCACGTTGTCCATGAACTCGTGGAACTTATCGGGGGTGTTATATTCCTTGGCGTCGATGGCTTTACTGTCAAATTTCTTGCCCACGTTCTCAAAGACCTGTGACAGGGGCACATCCTCGGTGGTGGTGAAGATGGAGATGTCGCCCAGCGACATCACGCGGTCACGGGTGTGAACAGGGAAGCGCTTGCCATCGGCAAGACCCTCGACCAAAAGCATGTTTTTACCGTATGAAATCAGTTTGTAAAGTCCGGGACGTCCCGAAATCGATAAAATTTTCTTCAGCATAATTCTGTTGTAATGTTGATGATTTAAAGTGGTTATTGTTTTTGTTTGGTTTAATGATGGTCTATTGTGAGCAGTCGCATGACTTGTGGCACAATGGCTGTGACGTTGTCATTGATGATGACATGCTCGCCATTAGCGATTTGCTCCTCGGCAATCTGCGCCTCCATGCGGTCGCGCACTTGCTGTGCAGTGAGGCCGCTGCGGGCCATCACGCGCTTGATGCGCACCTCGACTGGAGCCGTGACATGCCAGATCTCATCCACCACGCGGTCAAGCCCTGCCGTGCGCAGCAAAGCGGTCTCGACAAAGGCGGCTTTGGCACCCTCTGCAGCATGCAGGTCGGCCCATTGACGCAAATCCTGTGCGGTTGCCGGATGGACAATGCCATTGAGTCGGCTCAAGGCCTGATCGTCGCCAAAGGCGATGGCGCTCAAGTGCTGGCGGTTCAATGTCCCGTCGGCGTGATAGGTCTCCTTGCCGAAGGCTTCAACCAGCTGATGGCGCACGTCGTCGCTTTCTGTCATGAGTGATCGGGCGCGGCTGTCACAGTCATAGACCTGATAACCCATGACATTCATCACGCGTGAAACGACGCTCTTGCCGCTGCCGATGCCTCCTGTAATGGCAATTAGTCTCATCTGGACTTCTCAATGATGTATTCCACACTGTCTTGGGACAGTTTGAAATCTTGGTATGCCGCGGGAGCCTCTCCAATCATGACCTTGACATGATTGCTCTTAGACTTGAAGTCCAACGAGTTATAGTCCACGACGATGGTAATACCCGCATCTCCATCCTTGAGGCGGCTCACGGGCGTACGGTAAGTCACGTCGACGTCACTGGGGAACAGCAGCATTTTCACTCCGGCAGGGGCGTTGCGCACCGAGATCTTGACGGGGCGTGTCTGGGTCTTCAACTTTTCGATAGGCACCATGATGTCTATCGAACGTGGCTCGGTGACCGCGCCGTTCATCGGGGCAATCATCACCTTGCGTCGCAAGGTGTCGGTGAGGTCGGTCTCTTTGACGTGATAAGTAAATACCTCATTGATCTCACTCAACGTCTTGGCATCGCTGAACAGCAACACCGAGTCCTGACTTTGAATAAGGGCGCCGCACTGGACGTGATCTTCTCGGGGTTCAACGACGATGTCGGTCTTCACCGGCACCTTCTTGCCAGGTAAGTCGGTGTACTTGATATTGATGGATTCAGGCAGCACACTGACGATAATAGCGTGCTTGTTCAGGACGCTGGCAAGGGCTTTTTTCAGGTGGCTCTGATCCACCTTGAAGTAGTAGGACGTGCCGTCAATGTAATCACCGAAGCGGAGTTGAAGCGTCGGGGTCGGTCGGAACAGATAAGAGAAAAACCTGTAGCCGCGATCCTTCACAGTGACAGTCAGCGTGTCAGGCACTTTGGAGAGCATGTGCACGTTGTTGGGCGTATTGATCTCCACAGGCACCTCGATATCGAGTTGAATGTCACTGTTGAACGTCAGGAAACCCCAGAATACAGCCGATATGACCACAAATGCGAGATAAAGGAGAATCGACCTCGTGCGAGGCGACTCCTTGATCCTGTCGCGCAGCTTATCCCAGAGTTTCATTAGTTCAAGGGGTTATTGTCCTTGACAGTGTATTATTTCTTGACGTCGCCACCGGTCTCGACAACGTCTTGCATCGACTGATAGATAGAATTCTTGTCAATCGTGATGTGCACGTTGTTGTCGATTTCCAGAACCACGGTACTATCCTTGATTTCCTTGATGCGGCCATAGATGCCGCCGGCGGTCATCACTTTGTCACCCTTCTTGAGGCTGTTGCGGAAGGCGTTGATCTTCTTCTGCTTCTTCTGTTGCGGAGCAATCATGAAGAAGTAGAAAATAGCGATGAGAGCAATGATCATGATCATGGAGCTCCAGCCTGAACCACCCGCTGAACCGGCAGCGGGAGCGCTGCCTGCAGCAGCATCTAATAAAATAGTGTTAAGCATAATTACTGTTTTTTATTCGGATTAATAATGTTTCTTGATGTTAAGAAAGCAAGCCTATTACGGTTTGAGCAGCTTGCCCTCCTTGCGCAGTTGCTTGACGGCGTTGTTGAGGATGCCGTTGACAAACTTGCCGCTGGCAGCGGTACTGAAGTTCTTGGCCAGCTCGATATACTCGTTAAGGGTAACTGCTGTGGGTATCTTGTCAAACGTGCGCAACTCGGCAATGGCAGTGCACATGATGATGCGGTCCATCAGCACGATGCGGTCCTTGTCCCAACGGCTGTTCTGTAGCAAGTCATCGATGAGCTGATTGCTCTCGGGCATCATGGTCACGGCGGCTTGGAACAGTTCCTTGCCGAAGTCGCCATCCTCTTCGTCCTTGAACATGGGCATCACGGCCTCCTCATCGCCTTCGGCAATCCGACGGAAGGTCTTGCAGACAAACTGGCCCAGGATGTCCATGTCATCATCGGTCCAGAACAGGGACCGTTGCTCAATAGCATCGGACATGTTCTCGTCGGGCATGATGACCTGCTTCATGAGCTGCTGCCACAACAGGCTGTCGGCCGTCATGGAGTCATCACTGTCGGCCATATAGTCGTTATAGAGGTCGCTCTTGAGAATCTTGTCAAGCATCAGGCGCTCAAAGATGGGGTCATCGTTCCACGTCACCGTGTGTTCCTGAGCGAATTGTTGTAACTCCTCATTGGTGGCTAGGGCAGCAACCAGGCGGTTGTTGACAAACTTCAGGTTGGGATTGCGCTCCTCCTCGGTGGGCATGTACTTGTTGCGTGCTTCATCGATGCGCATCTCTTGGATGTGGGTCAATTCCACCGGCAGACGCATCAGGTAATGATACAGCTCGTAAGTCTTGTTGAGACACTTTTCAAGATCCTTGAGCGCATCGCCTAGCGTGCACTCGGGACGTGTCAGCATATAAGAGTACAGGTTCTGTACAACTTTTGTTCTTATTAAAACTCGATTTATCATAGTGACTGTATTTGTGAACTTGCAAAGGTAGCGATTTTTGGCCGATTCGCCAACTATTCACGCTCTAAATGACCTCTTGGTCATCATTAAGCCGTTGTCTGACGACTTCATAAATCATGATACCACCGGCTACCGACACGTTGAGTGAGTTGATGTGACCGAACTCTGGTATCAACACCCTGGTGTCGCACAATTTCATGATTTCGGGTGAGATTCCCTTGTCCTCTGAACCCAAGATGATGGCTACGGGGCCAGTGTAATCGGCCGTGGTGAACGGTTGGGAGTTCTTGTCGCTGGTGCCAACAATCTTGAAGCCGCTGTCTCGCAACAGTTTCACAGCATTGACCAGATTGTGCTCACGGCACACGGGCAGGTAATTGAGCGCTCCGGCCGATGTCTTGACGGCGTCGGCGTTCACGCTGACGCTCTCGCGGTCGGGAATGACGATGGCGCTCACGCCGGCACATTCACACGTGCGGGCCACAGCGCCGAAGTTGCGCACATCGGTGATGCCATCAAGGACGACGATGAAGGGGTTCTCACCGGCATCAAACAGCTGTGGCACGATATCCTCGACCCGGTAGTAGGTGACGGCCGACATCATCGCGAGCACGCCCTGATGGTTGCGGCGCGTGATGCGGTCAATCTTCTGCACAGGGACGCGTTGCACCGGGACACGCAGGGCGCGTGCGCGGTCGGCAATCTCCTGGGCTGTTTCATTATTCAATGTCTTGCTCAAGAAGATCTTATCGATGTCTTTTCCGGCATCTAAAGCTTCGAGAACGGCATGGGTGCCGTAGATGTATTGGCTCTTGTCAATCATGATTGTGCTTGTGGTTGATTAGGGATATAGCGTTGTCGATGGCTGCCTGGTTCAAGTCCTTGCCGCTGAGCATGCGGGCGACCTCAGTAATGTGCTCTTGATCATCAAGTGTCTCGACCTGGGTGAGGGTCTCGGCATCGGTATCGGTCTTGAAAACACGCAGGTGGTGGTCTCCCAGGGCGGCAACTTGGGGCAGGTGGGTGATGGCGATGACCTGAATAGTGTCCGCGATGTCGGACATCATTTCGCCAATCTTATTGGCCACGTCACCGCTCACTCCGGTGTCCACCTCATCAAAGATGATGCTGGGCAACTGGATGTGGCGAGCGATGATGGTCTTGATGCATAGCATCACTCGTGAGATCTCACCGCCCGAGGCTGTGTCCTTGACAGGCATGAGACGCCCGTTCTTGTTGAAGGACATCATGAACTCGATGCTGTCGGTGCCACTGGCGGTGAGGTCGGTGGTGTTGAATTGCACGTCAAAGGCGATATTCTTCATCCCCAACGGGGTCGCGTGGGTCAGCAGTTCCTTGCCGAGGCGCTGTGCTGCCTCATGCCGCTTGGTTGATAATTCAGCCGCGATTTTCATCGCTGCTTGACGGCAGGTCGCTTGTCGTGACTCAAGTTCCCTGATAGTGTCGTCATTATGCTCTATTTCGCCCAGTTGCCGCTCATAGTCATGTTGGATGGCGATGAGCTGATTCACGTCGCTTGCATTGTGCTTGCGTTGCAAGGAATAGATGCCCGCCAGGCGCTCGTCCACGCGTGCAAGCTCGGCCGGGTCATCATTGAGACTGTCCACGATACTATTGACACTGCGTGCGATATCCTTGAGGTCGATGAGCGCATTGCGCACCCGTGTAGCCATTCCTGCCACTTCGTCGAGATTGAGCTCGGCCTCCTCAAGTCGCTGGGCTATACCCGTCAGGCGTTCAAGGATGCTGTTCTCTTCACTGTCAAGCCCCTGCTCAACTTCCCACAGGGCCTCTTTGAGCGTGGTGATATTGCTCAACTTATTCTGCAGCGCTTCCAGGGCTTGGTCCTCGTCGGGCTGCAACTGCATGGCTTGCAGCTGATCGAGTTGGAAACGGATGTAGTCCTCTTGTGTGCGCAGCTGTTCCATTTCTCGCCGTGTTTTCTCGAGCTGAGAAGTCGCTTCTTGATAGGCCTGATAGGCCTTGCGGTAGTTGTCGAGAAGTTTGCCGTTGTCGGCAATGCTGTCCAGGACCGATAGCTGGAAGGTGGGATGTGATAACAGCATGTTGCTGTGTTGGGAATGGATGTCAAGCAGATAGGTGCCCAGTTCGCGCAGCAGGGTGAGGGAGACTGGCGTGTCATTGATGAAGGCTCGAGAACGGCCCGAGGGTGACAGTTCCCTCCTGAGCAGGCACTCTTGCTCGTCCCAGTCAATGTCATTCTCCTTGAAGAAGGGTTCCAGACGGTATCCGCTGATGTCAAACGTGGTCTCGACAACAGTCTTGGACGATGTGTCGCGTATGGCTCTGGTGTCGGCACGTTCTCCCAGAATGAGGGACAGGGCGCCAAGAATAATGGACTTACCAGCGCCTGTCTCACCTGTGATGATAGTCAATCCACCGGTAAACTCGATGTCGAGTTTATCGATGAGGGCATAATTAGAGATGTGCAGTTGCTTGATCATTTACACACCTTGACGCTTAATTGGTCGATTGTTTGATTTTCTCTAAGCGGGTGTTTTCGCTGGGATAAACCTGGTACAGCATCTCATACACCGACTCCTTCTCGGTCATGTTAGCCTTGCTGTAAATATTGACGAGCTCATCGAGTTTGGCGTCTTTGAACATCGTCAGGCACACCGACATGGGGGCGACTTCATAGATTTTACCCAGGTTCTCCAGCGAGTGGGTGATGGTTGACCGACCCTTATCGACGGTGACCACCATCTGGTCCAGTCCCATGCGGTGATAGTCATAGAGCAACTGCCTGATAGGAGCCGTCTGATTGTCGGTGAAGGCACTGAGCACAGCACTGCGGTTGTTGTTGTCCTCAAAGGCTTTCCAGCCTGTCTCACCTGTGCCTTGAGCCAGCCTCACGACCTGAGCGGCGCGCTCATAGTAAGGGTCACCGCCATTCAGTTCAAATGAGTCGAAGTCGAGAGCGATGATCATGTATGCCCAGAAGTTGAGGATGGCGGTGAGGTTATCTTCCATCTCCATTTCCGAGAAGACCAGTTGTTGACCAGTCTCGTAGGTGAAGTTCACCTTGGTGTCTCTAAAGTTGATCAGCGCAGTCGTGTAAGTGCTGTTAAAGACAGGACGCTGGGATTGAATCTGCAGGTCGCCCTGCATAGCGCCAGTGGCATCGTCCCACGAACTCAGGGTGATGAGCAGTTTACAGTATATCTTCTCGTTGGTGCCAAAGGTGGCATTGGTCCACTTCGTTGTGTTCATGTAGTCGGTGACAGCCTGCTTGAGCTCATTGAACACGTCCTTGCTGCCGTTGGTGATCTTGTCGCTGTTGACTTCGACCTCGCAGTTGAGCTCAGTCGCCTCGTCATCAGCGGCGGCATTAAAGGCGCAGATGAGCGCCATCAGCAGCATCAATAAGGTCTTCTTCATTGTTTTGCTAGATACTTGTGTAAAACATCAACAATGTCGTGGGCCACATCGCGTTTGGATTTGCATGAGCCCTCAATGGTCTCGCCTTGGTCGGTGAAGATAGTCACCTTGTTGGTATCGACCTGGAAACCGGCATTCTTGTCACGCAGGGAGTTCATAACGATGAAATTCAGGTTTTTACGTTCAAGTTTGCCTTGTGCGTTGGCAAGTTCGTTATCAGTTTCAAGGGCAAAACCCACGCTCACTTGGTCGGCACGCTTAGCTTGACCCACGGCGCGAGCTATATCGGGGTTTGGCGTGAGCAGAATTACTGGTGCTGCATCCTTCTCGCGCTTAATTTTCTTGTCGGCGACATTCTCCACACGGTAATCGGCCACTGCAGCACACAGGATGATGGCATCATTGTCGGGCAGGGCTTGCATCACGGCATCGTGCATCTCGACGGCTGTGGTCACATCGATACGGTGGATGTTGGCATCGTCGGTCTTCAAGGCAACAGGGCCGGCGACAAGGGTCACTAGGGCGCCGCGGCAGGCACATTCCTCGGCCAGGGCAAAACCCATCTTGCCCGACGAGAAGTTGCTGATGAAGCGCACCGGGTCAATCTTCTCGACCGTCGGGCCAGCCGTGATGAGCACTCGCTTGCCCTCGAGGTCTTGAGTCGATGAGAAGAAGCCGTCAAGCACCTTGACAATGTTTTCTGGCTCTTCCATGCGTCCCTTGCCGATGAGATGACTGGCAAGCTCTCCAGCGGTGGGCTCGATGATGTGGTTGCCGTAGCTGCGCAGCAGGTCCAGGTTGCGCTGGGTGCTCGGGTGGCGCATCATGTCCAGGTCCATGGCGGGAGCGACAAACACGGGTGCCTTGGCCGAGAGGTAGGTGGTCACCAGCATGTTGTCGGCAATGCCGTTGGCCATCTTGCCGATGGTCGATGCCGTGGCGGGGGCAATGATCATGGCGTCGGCCCACAATCCTAGGTCCACATGACTGTTCCATTGCCCGGTGTTAGCGGTGAAGAACTCGCTGATGACAGGTTTGCCGCTCAGTGTTGAGAGCGTCAACGGCTGGATGAACTGCTTGGCGTTGGGGGTCATGATGACTTGCACCTCGGCTCTGGCCTTGATGAGCAGGCGTGTGAGCGTGGCACACTTGTAGGCGGCGATGCCACCGGTGATGCCCAGGATGATGTGTTTGCCTTTTAACATGATGCGTCTGTCGCGTTAAGGAATTGAGTTATCTCTTGAACTGGATGTAGAGTTTGGTGATGACCTGCTTGGTGTTCTCGGCAAAGTCACTCTTCATCATCCAGTCGTAGTAGCCTAAGTCAAGCTTGGTGAAAACGTCCTTGACCAGTTTGCCCTTGTGTTTCCCGAAGTTAAAAACAGGCTCTTTGTTCTCGTTATAGATGATGCGCCCTGCCAAATCCACATTGCGGTTGTGGGTCGAGTATTGAGACAGGAACTCCACGTCGTTGACCAGTGGCTCGGCAGCGTTTTGATAGTGGTCAAGCTGCGCCTTGAGCACCTCGAGCGTGGTCTTGGCATCATCGGCGGCCGAGTGATGGTTCTCCATCGGGTGACCGCAGTAGAACAGGCATGCTGCTTCCAAGTCGCGTTTCTCACGCTTATGGTAGATGGTCTGCACGTCGATGAAACGATGCTGGCTGGGGTCGAAATTGATGCCCGCCTTGCCCATTTCCTGTGCCAGCAGGGGGATGTCGAAGTGGTTGCTGTTGAAGCCAGCGATATCACAACCCTCAAAAATGCGCGCTATGTCATGGGCGCGCTCCTTGAATGTGGGCTCGTTGGCCAGGTCCTCGTTGGTGATGTGATGCACATCGATGGCCTGCTGGGGAATAACCTTCTCGGGATTGAAACGGAAGGTTTTGGGGCCTTCCTCATGCCCGTCGGGATAAACCTTGACGTAGGACAGCTCGATGATGCGGTCCTCAGTGATATTCAGCCCCGTGGATTCCAGGTCAAAGACCACCAGCGGGCGTTTGAGATTCAATTTCATTGCAATCTAGGGCTTTCGGTCGTTAGTGTTCTGGACGTTTTTGATGATTCCGATTGATGAAAAAAACGGATGGCCACTCGATTCAGATCATCATCGGCATCTGCAGCACGATCAGGTCCTCGCCGGCCTTCTGCTCGCTGGGGACAAACACGCCGGCACGGGCAGGATCGAGTAACTTGAGGTAAACGCCCTCGCTGTCGATATTGCTCACTACGTCGACGATGTCGGCACTCTTGAAGCCGATGTTCATGGGCTCGCCGTTGTATTCACACTTGATGGTCTCCTCGGCTGCCGTCGAGTGGTCAACATCTTGTGCGGTAAGGACCACCTCGCTGGGTTTCAGGTCCAGGCGAACGAGGCCGCCCACGTTGGCAAACACGGCCACGCGGCGCACGGCGTTGAGCAGGGTGACGCGGTCAACGGCCATGGTGTAGGGGTTGTCTTCGGGAATAACCGAGTTGTAGTTAGGATAGCGGCCATTGATGAAACGGCATGACAGCTGGTAATCACTGTTCTCAAAGGTGGCACTACTCTCATCGACGGTGATATTGACCATCTCCTCGCTGCCACGGTCGATGATGCTGCCGAGGATTGCGGCTGGCTTGGCGGGAAGAATGAAGGAACGCTCAAAGTTAGGGGTGACATTGCTCTGGCGGAAACGCACCAGTTTGTGGGAATCGCTGGCGACATACACGATCATGTCGGGCTTGATGTCCCAGTAGATGCCCATGAACTGGGGGTGCATGTCATCGTTGCCGACGGCAAACAGCGTGTGGTCAATGCCGGCGGCAATGCTCTTGGACGAGAGCGTGAACTGCTTGATGTCGTTGGCATTGGCGGCCTTTTCGGGGAATTCGTCGCCATTCAGGGCCATGGCGTCGTAGAAACCGTTGAGGTAGGTCACCTTCACTGCCAAGGTCTCGTCGTTGATTTCAAAGGTCAATGCCGTGTCGGGCAGTTCCTTCAGGGAGCTGATGGTGCGCTTCACGTCAAGGGCAAATTTGCCGGTTCCCTCCACGTTCTGGACCTCGATGTTGGTGGTCAGGCGTGTCTCCATGTCGCTTCCGGTCACCACCAGGCGATCACTCTGCAGTTCAAACAGGAAGTTGTCAAGGATAGCATACGCATTTTTGCTGCTCACCACTTTGCTCACGGCATTCAGGCGAGTGAGCAATAATTTACTTTGAACGTTGAATTTCATATAGTTATGTCTCTTTATAAAGTGATTAATTTGTCGTCATGTATTTTAACCTACAAAGATAATGATTTTTTCTTTTTTTAATGTGCCTATGTTAATAAAAAAACGAAAAAAAGCGCCATCGATTGTGTCGATAACGCTTTTTAAGAGTTTCAGCACTCCTGCTGCAGGTGGACCGATTCGTTTAGTCCAGCTTGTGGATGATGAGGCCGGAGCGCAGCTTGGGCTCAAACCAGGTGGCCTTGGGAGGCATGATCTTGCCGCTGTCGGCAATGTCGATGATCTGCTTCATGGTCACGGGATAGAGGGCAAGCGCCATCTTCATCTCGCCACTGTCAACGCGCTGCTTCAACTCGCCTAGGCCACGGATGCCGCCCACGAAGTCGATGCGCTTGTCGGTGCGCAGGTCGGTGATGCCCAGAATGTCGCGCAGGATGTAGTCGCTCGAGATGGTCACGTCAAGCACGCCGATGGGGTCATTGTCATCGTAGGTGCCTTCCTTGGCGGTCAGCGAGTACCACTTGCCGCCCAGGTAGAGCGAGAAGTTGTGCAGCTTGTTGGGCTTATAGATCTCGGTACCCTTGTCCTCGACGATGAACTTCTCGGCCACCTTCTCCAGGAACTGCTCCTCGGTGTTGCCGTTCAGGTCAACAACCACGCGGTTGTAGTCCATCACCTTGAGGTGGGACTGGGGGAAGCACACAGCCAGCAGGTAGTTGTACTCCTCGGTGCCGTTGTGGTTGGGGTCGGCTTTGGCCTTCTCTTCGCCCACGTGAGCGGCAGCGGCCGTGCGATGGTGACCGTCGGCGATATACAGGTAAGGAATCTCGCCGAACTCCTTGGTGATGGTGTCGATGGTGGCTTGGTCCTTGATGACCCACAGGGTGTGGCCGATGCCATCCTCGCTCACGAAGTCGTATTCGGGAGTGGTCTGGGCGGTGCGGTCGATGATGTCCTCCAGGGTGCTGTTATCGGGGAAGGCCAGGAACACCGGCTCGATGTTGGCGTTGTTGATCTCGATGTGGTGCATGCGGTCGGCCTCCTTCTCGCGACGGGTGAGCTCGTGCTTCTTGATGCGGCCCGTGAGGTAGTCCTCCACGCTGGCACCTACCACAAATCCGTACTGGGTACGGCCATCCATCGTCTGTGCATAGATGTAGTAGCAGTCCTGGTCATCCTGTACCAGCCAACCCTTGTCCTGGAACTTCTTGAAGTTCTCGACGGCCTTGTCATAGACCTTGGGCTCGTGTTCGCCAGTGCCGGGTTCGAAGTCGATCTCGGGCTTGATGATGTGATACAGGCTCATCTCGTTGTCACCAGCCTCGGCACGTGCCTCTTCGCTCGAGAGGACGTCATAGGGCTTGGATGCCACTTTTTCTACATACTGCTTGGGCGGTCTCACGCCACGGAACGGTTTTACTTTAGCCATGATTTAATGTTTGGTTTTAAAAGTGTTAATAGGTTCTGTTGTCTGATAAAGTCATTATCGCTTTTTGTTGTTCTCGTCTTTTGTCCGCCTGGACTTACGGGCACAAGTGCTGCACGTGCCGTACACATACAGGTTGTAGTGGTCGGCGTTGAAGGCGTTGAAGCGCTTGGCATTCATGAAGGCGGCGAAATTGGTGTCGCGCACCTCCTTCACCTTGCCGCACGTGGTGCACACCAGGTGGGTGTGGGGCAGCGTGATGCGCTCATACTGTGCCTGCATGCCTTCAAACACGTGCCGACGCAGCATCTTGGCGTCCATCAGCAGTTCAACGGTGTTGTAAACGGTTGAACGGCTGACCCTGAATCCGTCGCTGTCAATCATCTGCTGCAACTCCTCGATCGTGAAATGGCCGGTGATGTTCATGATGCGGTGCAGGATGGCATAGCGCTCGGTGGTCTTGCGCATCCCGTGGGCGTCCAGGTAGTCGCTGAACTTGCGCACGACCGGATTGGTGCTACCGGCAAAATCTTCGATATGTGGATCGGTTCTCATCGGTGTGACAAAGGTACAACCAATTTTGTTTTCCAGCAAGGAATTGAGATAATAAAATGATTAGTCACGAGGGCAGGCGAGCATCTGTTCAATGCTCAAGTCGCTCACCTTGTCGATGGTCATGTCGCTCAGCGAGGACACAACATCGCTGCTTAATGTGGTGGCAACTCCGATGACCCTTGCGCCCGACTGCCTGCCGGCAATCAGCCCATTGCGCGAGTCCTCAAAGATGATGCAGTCCTTGATGTCCACACCGATGAGTCTGGCACCCAACAAGAAGCAGTCGGGATCGGGCTTGGCGTGTGCCACCATGTCGCCCGTGACAATCTGGTCAAACAGGGTGGGAAACTCGGGGTGCTGGCAGTAGAGGCTCTGCATCTTCTTGCGGTCGCTCGATGTGACAATGGCCATGGGGATGTGGGCATCGCGCAATTGCTTGACGAGGTCCAGTGCGCCGGGAAAGAACTCATAGGGCATGTTGTGTTCAAAGTCCAGCAGCTGTTCTACCACCTGGCCGCGCACCTCGTCGTTCTCAAAGTAGCCCAGGATGCGGGTCAGGTGAAACCCCTTGATGTAACGGGCAAAATCAGGCACCCCTGTAGGGTATCGCTCATCCATTGCTGCCCAGAAAATGCTGTACTGACCCTCGCTGTCCAGCAACACGCCGTCCAGGTCAAACAATACGCCACATGTCGCCTTCTTCTCGCTCATGATGATGGTCTTGTGATGAATTCAAGGCGCAAAATTACGGATAATCACCCAATTTATACTACTTTTGTGGCACAAAAATAGTTTTAAGTTTTCAGTCTTCAGTTTACAGCGGCTTTCGTATTGAACTGATAACCGAGAACTGACAACTGACAACTGAAAAACGAAATGATTAAGGAACTACAATTACGCGTCAGCCCACGAACGGCTTCAAGCTTGAGCGAAATCACTCGCCATCTCGATAAATATAACAACATTCCTGCCGCCTCCATCCAGGGCATCAGGATATTGAAACGTTCTATCGATGCCCGGCAGCGCAATGTGGTGGTCAACCTCAAGGTGCGCGTCTATGTCGATGAACCCATGACGCAAGACTTCCTCGTGCCCCTCATCGATTACCAGCCTGTCGACGGCAGGCGGCAAGCCCTGGTCGTGGGCATGGGACCGGGAGGACTGTTTGCTGCTTTACGCCTCATCGAGTTGGGTATCAAGCCCGTCGTGCTTGAGCGAGGCAAGAACGTGATGGACCGCCGCATCGATGCGTCGCGCATCCAGCGCGAGGGTGTCGTCGACCCTGAGAGCAACTATTGCTATGGCGAGGGTGGGGCAGGAGCCTACAGCGACGGTAAACTCTACACCCGCAGCAAGAAACGTGGCTCGGTGGACCGTGTGCTGGGCATCTTTGTCCAGCATGGGGCGCGCGAGGACATCCTCATCGATGCCCACCCCCACATCGGCAGCGACAAGTTGCCGGCAGTCATCAAGGCGATGCGCGAGACCATCCTGCGTTGCGGTGGAGAGGTGCACTTCGAGACACGGGTGACACGGCTTGTCGTTAAGGATGGCAGAGTGACAGGCGTGGAGACCGCAACGGGTGAAGCGTTTGACGGGCCCGTCATTCTGGCGACAGGACACTCGGCGCGTGACGTGTACCAGATGCTGAATGATAGCGGCATCGCCCTCGAGGCCAAGGGCATTGCCGTGGGCGTGCGCCTGGAGCACCCGCAGCGCATCATCGACCAGATACAGTACCACAGTGTGCTGGGCCGCGGCGAGTATCTGCCTGCTGCCGAGTATAACTTTGTCACCCAGGTCGACCATCGGGGAGTCTATTCCTTCTGCATGTGCCCCGGCGGCTTTGTAGTGCCTGCGGTAAATGAACCTGATGGCCTGGTGGTCAATGGTATGTCGCCCAGTAATCGTGGCTCACACTGGGCTAACTCAGGAATGGTCGTTGAGCTGCATCCCGAGGACCTGCCTGACCAGTATCATCAATATGGCGTGCTGTCCATGATGCGCTTTCAGCAGGACATGGAGCGCAGGGCCTTTGCCGAGGCTGGCAACACGCTCATTGCTGGTGCACAGCGCATGAAGGATTTTGTCGATGGCAAGGCATCGCGTAATATTCCGCCATCATCTTATCTGCCTGGCGTGCAGCCGTCAAGGCTCGACTTGTGGATGCCGCCCTTTGTCGCTAACCGCTTGCGAAAGGGGTTTAAAGTTTTTGGCAAAAACGCTCGCGGATTCCTCACCAACGACGCTGTCGTCATCGGTGTTGAGACTCGCACGTCGTCTCCCCTGCGCATTCCACGCGACAACTTGCTGTTGAACCACATCGATCTTCAGGGCCTGTATCCCTGCGGTGAAGGTGCCGGTTATGCCGGGGGTATCGTTTCCAGTGCCATCGACGGAGAGCGCTGCGCCGAGGCCCTTGCCGCCACCGTGATCACTCTATAGTGATCATCATCATTTGGCAGTCATTTTCGCCCTTTTTTTGAATATTTTTGTGTATTGTGTAATTTTTTTTACAGGTTCTGCACAATATGGCTCACTTTTTGCAGTTATCTTTGCGTTCAAGTTTTTATTCTAACACGTTGCTTTTATTGATTGCACAATTATGAAACAGAAAGAAATCATTTCGGCAGCCCTTATCGCTTTGAGCATTTTTTGTCTGGGCTGGTTCATCAAGGCTGGAATTGATGATTTTGTCAGCAAGGATCGCAAGGTGAACGTCAAGGGCCTTGCTGAGCGCGAGGTGATGGCCGACAAGGTGACATGGCCCATCGTTTCCAAGGAAGTGGGCAACGACTTGCCTGGCCTCTATGAGCGCATTGGCATCACTCAGGGCAAAATCAAGTCTTTCTTGATGAAAGGTGGTGTCAAGGAGAGCGAGATCAGCATGAACGCCCCTCAGGTGGTGGACCTGACCGCTCGCGAGTATGACACCAATAAGCCCTACCGTTACATCGTGACTTCGGTCATCACGGTTTCTTCCAAGAATGTGGAGCTGGTGCGCAAGCTCATCGCCAGGCAGGGCGACTTGTTGAAAGAAGGCATCGCTACTGTCGGTGACAGTTACGAGAATCAGATCAACTTTGAGTTTGAGGCCTTCAGCGAGATGAAGCCCAAGATGATGCAAGAAGCTATCGAGAATGCCGAGAAGACCGCAAAGCAGTTTGCCGAAAACTCGCACTCCAAACTCAACAAGATCATCAGTGCCGATCAGGGCCAGTTCTCGATCGAGGACCGTGACGCCAACACACCCTGGATCAAGAAGGTGCGCGTCGTCACAACCGTCACCTACTCCCTCAAGGATTAAGCGCCTACCGACGACCGACGAACTAACAACTGGACCATCTGATAAGTCTGTGTATCAACAGGTTGTCAGTCAGATGGTTCGGTTGTTGTATTATTGTCGCCAGTGCCTCCAGGGCAACCTTGAGGGTCAATCATGCCAGTGTAGAAGTGAAGGGTCTTGCTCACGGTGTTGAAGTGGTTCTGATTAGGGGACCACTCGCCGCGTTGCAGGCCTGGAGCCAGCTTTATTGAGCGGCGGCCGTACATGTTGTTGATGCCGTCGATGCTGTTCATCAGACGTCGCAGTTTGCCATGGTCGTCTGGGTCAAAGATGTTAAGTTGGATACCGCTGCCATGCTGGATGTCGAGCGCCATCACGCCTGCCTTGCGGTATCCGTAACCGTCACGCCAGATGAGGTTGAAGGCATTGAGCGCTTGGCGCACGATGGTCATCGTGTCGCTCGACGGCGTGGCAAGGGCCAATTGGCAAGAGTTGGAGTAGAATGGCAGGTCTTCACGGAATCGGTCGCCCCTGACGTAGGTCATGACGCTACCTGCCACGCTGCCCTCGTCGCGCAGCTGTCGAGCCGTGCGCTCGGCAAAACTGACGATGGCGTCGGCTACTTCGTCGCGGTCGGTAAGCACTTTGCCAAAGGTGCGAGACGTCATGATGCTCTTGTGGGCAATAGTCACGGGGTTGGTAATCTGGCAGTCGTGGCCCATGAGCTCGCGCTGGGTGCGTTCCAGCGACACCGAGTATTGTGAACGCACGAGTGAGGGCGGCATCCTCACAAAGTCGGCTGCGGTCTTGATGCCCCGGGCATGTAACGAGGCGGCCAGTCGTCGGCCGATGCCCCACACGTCCTCGATGGCCGTGCGCCGCAGGATGATGTCGATGGCCTCGGGGCGCACCAGCCAATAGACGCCGTCGGTGATGCGGCGGTCGCGTTTGGCAATGTGGTTGGCTACCTTGGCAAGCGTGCGTGACGGAGCGAACCCGATGCTGACGGGGATGCCCACATAGTCCCTGACCCTCTTAACCAGCTCGGCCATTTTGCGGTGGCTGGTCTCCACATCCTCCTGCTTCAGCCAGAAGAAAGCCTCGTCCACTGAATACTGTTGCAGGTTATCGACCTCGTCAGACATGATTTTCATCACGCGGTCCGACAAGTCGCGATACAGGATGTGACGGGCCGATAGCTGGATTACCTGTCGTGGGTCGGTGTGTTCCTTGATTTTAAAGGCCGGGCACCCCATGGGAATGCCGGCCGCTTTGGCTTCGTTGCTGCGGGCGATGACACAACCGTCGTTGTTGGAGAGCACAACCACCTTCTTCCCGTTGAGCCTCGGGTCGAACACCCGCTCACAGGATACGAAGAAATTATTGCAGTCAATCAAGCCATACATGATAGTTTGTGTGCCTCCTCTGTTGTTGTCGTTGTTGTTGATGGAACCGGGCGTGAACGGGGGTGCTGAAGGGACCGGGGAAGGGTGGGGTGCTGGCGGCGGCGTGGCGCCTACCTTTCCGAGAGCTCCAGCCAGCGCATCTCTTTCTCGTCAAGCAAGTTTTTTACCTCCTGGTAGCGGGCCGCCTTGGTGGCCACGTCGTCAAGGGTCTGGCCGCTGGCAAACAGGGCATCCAGTTCGGCTTTCTCCTTGTTGAGTGCCTCGATGTCGATGTTGAGTTGCTCGAGTTCGCGTTGCTCCTTGTAGCTGAGGCGCTTCTGCTCACTGCGGTTGGCCCAAGTGTTCTCCTTGGGTTTGGCAACTTCCTGCTCCTTGGCGAGTTGTGCCGCTTCCTGCTCGTGGCGTTGTTTCCAGGCGCGGTACTCGCTATAGTTACCCGGGAAGTCCTTGACATGGCCGTTGCCCGTGAAGACGAAGGTGTGGTCCACCGTGCGGTCCATAAAGAAGCGGTCGTGGCTCACGATGATGACGCATCCGTTGAATTGTGTCAGATACTCCTCCAGGATCTCCAGGGTGGAGATGTCCAGGTCGTTGGTCGGCTCATCAAGGATGAGAAAATTGGGCTTGGTCATCAGCACCATGGCCAGGTAGAGGCGACGACGCTCACCTCCGCTCAGCTTGGCGATGTACTTCTGTTGGTCCTGCGGCGTGAACAGGAAGTGGTTCAGCCAGGCCATGGCGGTGTAGTGATGCTTCTCGTCGAAGTAGATGTACTCGGCCACGTCTCTCACGGCGTCGATCACGCGCTTGCCTTCGTCGAAGTGCATCCCCTCCTGACTGTAGTGGGCAAACTTCACGGTCTCGCCGATCTCAAAGTAGCCGCTATCGGGCTTGACAATGTCGAGCAAGAGCTTGATGAACGTGGTCTTGCCGACGCCGTTGTCGCCCACGATGCCCAGTTTCTCGTAACGGGCAAACGTGTAGTTGAAATCGTCAAGTATCATCTTGTCGCCGTAGCGCTTGCTCACGTGGTGGGCCGTGAAAATCTTCTTGCCGATGTAGGCGCTCTTGACGTTCAGCTCCACCTCGCCGTCGTCACGTCGTTGCTGGGCGCGCTCCTGCAGGTCGTAGAAGGCGTCGATGCGGTACTGCGCCTTGTGGGCCCGGGCCTGGGGCTGGCGCCGCATCCAGTCCAGCTCGGTGCGCAGCAGGTTGCGTGCCCGTTCCACCTGCACGTTCTGGGCCTCGATGCGTTCGGCCCGTTTTTCCAGGTAGTAGTTGTAGTTGCCGCTGTAGGAGAAGATGCTGTGCTGGTCCATCTCCAGAATGCGGTTGCAGATGTTGTCCAGGAAATAGCGGTCGTGGGTGACCATCAACAGGGTCACGCGGCTGCGTTGCAGGTAATTCTCCAGCCACTCAATCATGTCGATGTCGAGGTGGTTGGTCGGCTCATCGAGGATGAGCATTTGGGGCTCGTCGATGAGTAGCCGCGCCAGTGCCACGCGTTTCACCTGCCCGCCGCTCAACTCCTTGACGGGCTGGTTATAGTCGGTGATCTTGAGCTGGGTGAGGATCTGCTTGAACCGTTCCTCATAGTCCCAGGCAACGCTGGCATCCATCGCCTGGATGGCCGCCGTCATGGCATCGCTGTCGCCAGTGCGCAGCGCTTCCTCGTAGGAGTGGATGGCGGCCGACCGCGGATCGTCGCCGTGCAGGCAGGCGTCAAGCACGGTGTGGGCACCGCCCAGGTCGGGCAGTTGCGGCAGGTAGCCCACGCGCAGGTTGTTGCGGTAGATGACCGTGCCGCTGTCTTGAGATGCGATGCCGGCAAGGATGTCGAGCAGGGTGGACTTGCCCGTGCCGTTCTTGGCGATGAGGCCAATCTTCTCGCCCTCAGCCACACCGAAGGTGAGATCCTCAAAGAGCACGTCCACACCGAAGGCCTTGCTCAATCCCTCCACCTGCAAGTAACTTACCATCGCGCTGTTTTCTGTTCTGTGGGTTTCTGTCCTGTGGGCCCTGGCAGGCCACGGTTAGCCATTAACTGAAGAATTGCTTCATCACCTTAATCATGTTCACGTGGTCGTCACATGAACCGGTCTCGCGCACCGAGTGCATGGCCAGCACGGGATTGCCCACGTCAACACCCTCGATGTCGAGTTGCCCGGTCAGGATATTGCCCAACGTGGATCCGCCGGCCACATCGCTGTGGTTCACAAAATACTGGAACGGAGCGTCGGCCTTCTCGCACAGGCTCTTGAAGATGGCTGCCGAGTGGGCATCGCTCATGTACTTGCAGTTGGCGTTCACCTTCACGCATGGGCCACCGCCCAGCGAGGGATGATTGGTCGGGTCATATTTCTCGGGGTAGTTGGGATGGAAAGCATGAGCATTGTCGGCCGATACCATGAATGAGCGGTGCACGGCACGTCCGTAGTCCTCAAAGTCTCCGCCCAGGGCCATGACCAGCCTGAGCAGCATGTTGCCGAGAACGGGAGAGTGAGCCCCCTGCTTGGTGCCGCTGCCCGTCTCCTCGTTGTCAAAGATGGCCGCCACCAGTGTGGCTTCGTTGTCCTTGGCCTCGGTGAGGGCTGTGATGGCGGCATGCACCATGCTCAGGTCATCGAGACGTCCGGCCGAGATGAACTCATTGTTCAGGCCGAACAGGCTCGCCTTGCTCACGTCATAGAGCATCAAGTCAAAGTCCAGGATGTCAGCTGGCTCGACTTGCAACTCTTCGGCGACAAGATGGAGCAAGGTGTTCTGCCATTCAAAGTCGCGGTTGACCTTGGCCAGGATGGGCAGCATGTCCTTCTGCTTGGACAGATGGTTGCCCTCGTTGACGGCGCGGTTGAAGTGGATGGCAAGATGGGAAATGCACAGCAGCGGACGCTCAATCTTGAGCAGCTTGGTCACGGGGTGCAACGCGTCCTTGCCCTTGAGAATCACGCGTCCTGCCAGCGACAGGGGACGGTCAAACCAGGTGTAGAGAATCGGGCCACCATAGACCTCAGTGTTCAGGCGCAGGATGCCGCCATCACCGGGAATTTCGCTGGCGGGCTTGATTCTGAAGCAGGGCGAGTCGCTGTGGGCGGCAATGATTTTGAACCCAGTGTCAGCGGGTTTTTTCTTGCCGACCTGTAGCGCGAACACGGCACTGTCATTCTTGGTGAAGAAAAACTTGTCGCCAGCCGCGGCAGTCAACTTGTCGTCAATTTTCTTTTCCTTGAAGCCGTTGGCGGTCAAGATTCTCTTCACGGTGTCCACTGCCAGGAAGTTGCAGGGGCTATTGTCCAGGAACTCAAGCAGTGAGTCCACATAATGATTGGTTTTGCTCATAATATATGTGATGAAATCTGATGTTTATATTCCGTAGTAGATGGCGTTCAGGGCCCTCAACACGTTGCACAGCGTCTGGCCCCAATAGTTGATGAAGTTGATTTTACATTGGCACAACATTTCGTGCTGTGTTTCGGTCAGGGCCTCCTGAATGGAATGGATGAGGTTAAAGAATTCCTGATACAGGTCGGCGAGGTTCTCTGAGATAGATGCCGAGATGGGGGTGTCGCTGTATTTCATGTCCTCGAGGAACACTTCCAGATAAATGTCTTCCTCGGCCATGATTTGCTCAACACGCGCCCTGACGAGGTCATACACGTCCTCCTCGAGGGCCTGGTCAATATAGGCTTCGCTATAGGTGTCATCGTCGATGTCGTTGATGGTGATGTACAGGCGGGGCAGGAGTTTGAGCATCTGGGCAGCAAACTGGTCGCGTGATTCACACTCGTTGGCATGCTCCAGCGCGTGGCAGTACTCGTTGGCAAGGGCGATAAACGCCAGCTCATTTGGTGTCAGTTTATCCATTATTGTTGTTGTTCTCGTTTGCTGTACAAGTTCTTTCGTTCGATATACCTAAGAACCTCGTCGGGCACGCAGTAGCGAACACTTTTCCCTTCGGCCAGGCGTTGGCGTATCCCGGTAGAGGAGAGTTCGATAATGGGTGCATCCACCAGCTGCACACGGTCTTTCAGCTCGTCGGGGATGATGACTTCATAGCCCAAACGAGGGTAGATCAGCAGGTGGTATTTGGCCAGGATTTCTTCACTGTTGCGCCACTTGTCAAACACTTCCCAGTTGTCGGCACCAGTGACCAGATAGAACTCGTCGCCGGGGAATTTGACCTGCAAGGCGTTGAGCGTGTCGATGGTGTAGGATGGCTTAGGCATCGTGAATTCAAACGCTGACGTCTCGGCGCCTTCAATCGGGCGGGAAACCATCTCCACCATGCGCAAGCGGTCGGTATCGGCTACCTGCCATACCTTGCCAGCCTTCAAGGGATTGACTGGCGACACCATGAACCACAACCTGTCCACCGCTCCACTGTTGATGATGTGTTGGGCAATGATGGCATGGCCGGTATGTATTGGGTCAAACGACCCTCCGAATATCCCGATTCTCATGACTCTGGGCAACTGTGCTAAGTGGTTTGCTCCGAGATGAACTCGGCAATGAGATCGTGAACCTGGGCCACGGCGGTGTCGAGGTCATCGTTGATGACCGTGTGATCAAACTGCGGGCCGATCGAGATTTCAAACTCGGCTTTGTCAACGCGGGCCTGGATGTCCTCCATGCTGTCAGTGCCACGTTTGATGAGGCGTTGGCGCAACACTTCCACGCTGGGCGGCTGGATGAAGATGCTGAGCGCGCGGTCGCCATACAACTTCTTGACATTCACGCCTCCGAGCACATCGAGGTCGAGCACGACGTTCTTGCCCATGCCCGTGATGCGTTCCACCTCGCTCTTGGGGGTGCCGTAGAAACGGCCCTCATACACTTCCTGGTACTCCACCAGTTCATCGCACTCGATCATCTGCTTGAACTCCTCAACGGTCTTGAAGTAGTAATCCACGCCATGCACTTCCTGGCCACGGCGCGGGCGGGTTGTGGCCGACACCGAGAAGGCCAGTCGCAACGACTCATCCTCCATGATGCGACCGATGATGGTCGATTTTCCCGAGCCCGACGGCGCGGAGATGATAATCAGTTTACCTTGTTCCATTTTCCAGTTTCCTGTTTTCAATTAACGCCTAAAACTTCACTCACAGGACGTTGAGAACCTGTTCCTTGATCTGCTCCAGGTGATCCTTCATGCGCACCACCAGGTTTTGCAGGTCGGCTTGGTTGGCCTTGGAACCCATCGTGTTCACTTCTCGCCCGATTTCCTGGCTGATGAAGCCCAGCTTCTTGCCCTGACCGGGCTCCTCGCTGTGCATCGTTTCAAGGAAATAGTTCAGGTGATTCTGGAGGCGTATTTTCTCCTCGGTGATGTCAAGCTTCTCGATATAGTAGATGAGCTCTTGCTCGAAGCGGTTCTTGTCGTAGTCCACTTCCTTGATCTTGGCCAGGGCGTCGATGATGCGGGCCTTGATTTTCTTGATGCGCGGCTCCTCGTAGCGCGGCACCTCATCGAGCAACAACTGGATGGCCGCAATTTTTTCTTCAAAGAAAGTCTCGAGGCGTGCTCCCTCTTGACGGCGAAACTCGATGAGTTGCTCAGTCGCTTGGGCGACGACCTCCTTGACGACTGCAAGCTCCTGCTCGTCGGCTTCGGTCGATTTAGAGTCTGTCTTGAGGGCGTCGGGCATGCGCAGCAGGGTGGCATACCAGTCGATGGGCTCTGCCAGCTGCAACTGCTGGGCCATGTCCTCGATCTGGGCCTTATATTGCTGCAGCATCGGCACGTTGATGGTTCCCGATGTGGCTCCGTCAATCGGTTCACAATAGATCACAAGGTCAATCTTGCCGCGCTTCAACGCCTGGGAAACGCTGTTGCGCAGTTCCATTTCAATCTCACGGTGGTTCTGGGGCGTGCGCACACCAAAATCCAGTTGTTTACTGTTCAATGATTTGACTTCGGCAGTGATTTTCTTGTTGTTATATACCTTGACTGCCTTGCCAAATCCGGTCATCGATAGTATCATTTCGTCAATCAGATTTTACTGTATCCTGCAAAATTACAAAAAAAAATGAATCCTGTGGTAACTGCATTGACAAAATGTCAATAATGTCAATAATCGGCCTCTCGGCTTGCACAATCCGAAGAGAAGAATTAACTTTGCCGATTGGTCTGCATGATACAGGCAGCCAATAGAGAAGTTATGGAAAACTCGACATTAGCGATCATAGTCCCCTGTTATAACGAGGAAGAGGTCTTGCCGCGAACCAATCAGCGGTTAACTGCCCTGCTGGACGAGATGATGAAAAACCGCCTGGCGGGTGAGGGCAGTTATGTCCTCTATGTTGACGATGGCTCACGCGACGGCACGTGGCAGCTCATCGACACGTATAGTGAGGCCAGCGCTCACGTGCGCGGCTTGAAGCTGGCCGGCAACGTCGGCCACCAGAACGCCCTCATGGCTGGTCTCGAGACGGCTTGCGTCGATACCGATGTCACCGTTTCAATCGACGCCGACCTGCAAGACGACATCAACGCCATACCCGAGATGATGAAGAAATATGATGGCGGCTGCGACATCGTTTACGGCGTGAGACGCAGACGGTCGACCGACACCTTCTTCAAGCGCACGACGGCTCAGATGTTCTATCGCTTCATGAGGGACATGGGTGTCAAGACGGTATACAATCATGCCGACTTCCGCTTGATGAGTAAGCGCGCGGTAAAGGCCCTGTGCCAGTATGAGGAGCGCAACCTGTTCCTGCGCGGACTGGTGCCGCTGTTGGGCTACAAGACCGACTCGGTTTATTACGACCGACTTGAGCGAGAGGCAGGCGAGAGCAAGTACCCGTTGAGCAAGATGTTGTCATTTGCCATCGACGGCGTGACCTCATTCAGCGTCAAACCGTTGAGGCTGATTTTTGATCTGGGCATGATATTTCTGTTAATCAGCCTGGTTATTCTTGCCTACGTGATTGTGGCATTGTGTCAGGGGCGCGGTGTGCAGGGCTGGGCATCGTTGATGTTGTCCATCTGGTTTGTGGGCGGTTGTGTGCTCATCTGCCTGAGTGTCATTGCGGCCTACATTGGGCGCATCTACACCGAGGAGAAACATCGGCCACGCTACAATGTTGAGAAGTACACTAAATGAGGCTTTGGCCGACAACTTAAAATCCTAGATTCATAACTTAAGGCTAAAACAATGTCAGATAATCAGATGCAAACGACTAGCCGGGTGCCTTGCACGGGTGACATCAGGCTGCTGATGACCGACGTGGACGGTACGCTCACCGATGGTGGCATGTACTATGGCAGCGACGGCACCGAGTTCAAGAAGTTCAACACGCGTGACGGCATGGGCCTGCAGATGCTGCAGCGTGCCGGGGTGAAGGTGGGGATTGTCACCAGCGAGAACGTCACCATCAATGTGAACCGGGCCCGCAAATTGGGCCTTGACTACCTCAAGCAGGGAGCTCGTGACGGAGGCAAGCTTGCTGCTGTTCAGGAAATCTGTGATGAGCTGGACATAACCATGCAACAGGTGGCCTATATCGGCGACGATGTGAATTGCTTCGATCTGTTGTCTGCCGTGGGGTGGGCCGCTTGTCCGGCCGATGCCTGCGATAAGGTGAAGGGCATTCCGGGCATCCTTATCTTGAAACGCCGTGGCGGCGACGCCTGCGTGCGCGAGTGGATTGACATGATCTTAGAAGCAAGATAATAAGGGCATGGAAGACCACTACCTCCATCCTATCCAGTCCCTGCACTAACGCAGAAGCCAATAAAAAACCGACAAAAAACAAAGAAATAAATGGAACACGATAATCAAGGATTGAAGCAGAAGACCGCCCAAGGTTTGTTCTGGGGCTTCCTCAGCAGCAGCGCCATGCAGCTGCTCAATCTGATTATCGGCATCTTTCTGGCACGCCTGCTCTCACCTGGCGAATACGGCATTGTGGGTATGCTCGCCATCTTCTCGCTCATTGCCGGTAATATCCAGGATAGCGGTTTCAGTGTGGCGCTAATCAATATCAAGGACATCCAACACAACGACTATAACTCGGTCTTCTGGTTCAATACAGGTGTGAGCTTTTTGCTTTATGCGATATTGTTTTTGAGCGCTCCACTCATTGCTGGTTTTTATCACCAGCAATGCTTAGTCCCTCTATCACGCTTTTTGTTCTTAGGCTTTATCTTTGCGGCTGTGGGAATTGTTCCCAATGCTGTTCTCACTCGCGAATTGCGTGTCAAGGAGAAAGCTATTGTATCGTTAACGGCTCTGGTGGTATCTGGTTCCGTGGGTGTGTTGATGGCCTTCAATGGTTTCTCTTATTGGAGCTTGGCAACTCAGCAGGTTTTATATAATGTGATTATTTGCTTCGGGCGTTATTATTTTGCTCGCTGGAAACCCACATTCAGTGTGGACTTCACACCTGTAAAGCAGATGTTTTCATTTAGTTACAAGGTGCTGATCACTGCAATCCTTACCACGATTAATAATAATGTGTTAACCGTTATCTTTGGGCGTTTGTTCCCAGCTCAGTCGGTGGGTAACTATTACCAGGCCAATAAGTGGAACACGATGGCTAACCAGTTGGTGGCCAATACGGTGACTCAAGTTGCGCAGCCTGTGTTTGCCCGAGTCAATGATGATAAACAGAGGCAGCGTCGTGTGTTCGGCAAGATGTTGCGGTTCACGGCATTCTTGTCATTCCCTGCTTTGTTTGGCTTGGCGCTTGTGGCTCCGCAAGTCATTCTGGTGACCATCGGCGACAAGTGGATGGACAGCATTCCATTGCTGCAGATTCTGTGCATCAGTGGGGCATTCCTGCCACTGTATGCCATCTATCAGAATTTACTTCTCAGCCTGGGTAAGTCCGACTATTATATGTGGATAACGTTAGCCCAGATTGTCGTCATGCTGATTGCTGTGTTGGCCTGCCACTCGTTGGGCATAAAAGCGATGACGATTGCCTTTGCGGGAATCAACATCTTGTGGCTGCTCGTTTGGCAGTTGACAGCTTCACGGTTGATAGGTTACCGCTCTACTGCGATGTTGCGTGATTTGTTACCTTTCTTGTGCATCTCATTGGCTGTGATAGGCTTTACCCGCCTGGTCACGCTGCCCGTCACCAACATTTTTTTGTTATTGGCAACACGAGTCGTATTGGCATTCTTGCTCTATGTATTTGTGATGAAGATCTTCAAAGCTGTCATCTTTCAGGAATGCATGGATTACTTGCTTGGTAAATTTAAGAGGAATCGGCAATAGTACATTGACGTGAACGGGAACAGTAAAGCTCGTAGGATGTTGATGGGGTCTTTACCTCGCGTGTGAAATATCTCAAAGCGGTGTTTTAGACACATCCATTCCAGCCTCATGAAGTCGCTAAACCGTCTCGAAATCAGCAGTTTCATGAATTTTATGCCTTCTTCACAGATGCTTGCCGGCTCACGGAATTGGCTAATGAATTCCATTTGAGCTGTATAACGGCCTGATGTGAGCTCTTTCATTGTGCTGTAATGTTGTATGGACCACTTCAGGATAAAGAGAGCATTGCTGGCGGAGGGGATGCTTCTGGAGTAGGAAGAATAGGTAGCTGCGTCATAATGGCGCCTGAAATGGACAAGCACTTTATCAACATAGGCGATACTGTCATGGGATGCAGCTGTGAGAGCGAGGATGATGTCATACATTCGGTCTCGATACATGACATCACATCCTTCTTTAGGCAAATAGTCTAGCAGGCTGCGACTCATCAGTATTGTGTGACCTGGAATTTCGTTAATGAATAGCAGGCGCAGGAGACCATAATTGGGCTTCCTGCAGTCAAAGTGAGCAAATGAGCCATCTTCAGAGAATGGTTTGGAGAGGCAAGCACACAAGAGCTTGTCTCCGATGGCTTGGACTTGGCATGAGATTTTGTCAGCCTCCCAAATGTCATCCTGGTCACAGGTGGCAATGTAATCTCCAGTCGCTTGTCGTAAGGCAGAAAAAAAATTATGATTGATGCCGTGCTGACCGGTATTAAGACTTACCCGTATGTTGCTATGGGTGTCGGCATATTTTTGGGCGATCTGCATCGTGTCATCTGTGGATCCGTCATCTTGTATGATGATTTCGTGCAGTGGATATGTCTGATTGATGACACTATCAAGTTGTTCTTTCAGATATTTTCCACCATTATAGGTACAGATCACGACTGATACAAGGGGACGGTCGGATCGATGTGAGCCATTTGTATTCCGTTTCATCATGCTGCAAAGGTAATCATTTTTAAGCATTGTTTTTCTATATAAGGGAATAATATCATTTTGTTCTAACTTTAAAGATGTGTATTCAATTCTTTTGAGTAATTTTGTGCGAGTTTGAAATGATGGAATTCTTTCGTTATCATTTCTGTAGACATCGAGAACATATAAACTACTATATTTTTATGAAAGGTAAAATTTTAGTGACTGGAGGTACCGGCTTTATCGGTTCTCACACGACTGTCGAGCTGCAGCAAGCAGGCTACGAGGTGGTCATCATCGACAACCTGAGTAATAGTAACATCGATGTGCTTGACGGCATTGAGCGCATCACGGGCGTGCGTCCCGTCTTTGTCAAGGGCGATTGTACCGACCGCGCGGTCGTGCGCAAGCTTTTTGAGGACAATCCCGGCATCGGAGGCATCATCAACTTTGCAGCCAGCAAGGCGGTGGGTGAGAGCATCGAGAAGCCCATCATGTACTATCGCAACAACCTCAATATCTTGCTGAACCTGCTTGAGCTGATGCCCGAGTTCGGCGTGAAGGGTTTTGTTTTCTCTTCATCGTGCACCGTCTATGGCGAACCCGACAAAAACCCCATCACCGAGGACGCGCCCACCAAGAAGGCCACCTCGCCCTACGGCGCCACCAAGCAGATCTGTGAAGACATCATCCATGATGTCATCCGCAGCGGCAGCCCCATCAAGGCGATTCTGCTGCGCTATTTCAACCCCATTGGCGCCCATCCTAGTGCCGAAATCGGGGAGCTGCCCAACGGTGTGCCTCAGAACCTGGTGCCCTACCTGACGCAGACGGCCATCGGCGTGCGCAAGGAACTGAGCATCTTTGGCGACGATTATCCCACGCGCGACGGTTCATGCATCCGCGACTTCATCAACGTCGTTGACCTGGCCAAGGCTCACGTCAAGGCCCTGGAGCGCATGCTCGAGGATAAGAGCGACGAGGCACTGGAAATCTTCAACATAGGTACCGGCAACGGCGCATCGGTGCTGGAACTGTTGCACTCGTTCGAGCGTGCCACAGGCGTGAAGGTGCCCCACAAGATCGCTCCGCGCCGTCCCGGCGACATCGTCCAGATCTGGGCTGACCCCAAGCGGGCCAACGAAGTCCTGGGCTGGCATGCCGAGATCTCTCTCGACGACACCATGCTCAGTGCCTGGAACTGGCAGAAACGCCTGCGTGAACGCGGCATCATGTAACCTTCATCATCTGGTCCGTTATGCCCGACAAAGCCACATTCAACGCCGCAGAGCTGAAAGCGAGGTTCAATCCCGAAGGTTCCCCCTTGCGCCGCCAGCAGATGGTCATGCTCGAGATGGTTACCGTTCTTGACAGCATCTGCAAGAAGCATGACATCCCCTATTTCTTGTATGGAGGAACGCTGTTGGGTGCCTTCCGTCACAATGGTTTCATCCCCTGGGATGATGACCTGGATGTGGCGATGATGCGCAAGGATTACAAGCGGCTGTTGGAGGAGCTGCCTGGTGAACTCCCTGAGCATATGGTCTTACAAACCAATGACACCGACAAGAATTACTTCCTCTTTGTGGCGAAATTGAGGGACAAGCGCTCTTTTCTTGATGAGGGCAGCTTTGACATTGTGTTCAAGGAACGGGGCATCTTCATCGACATTTTCCCGCTTGATTTGTTATTGCCCTGGACCCAGCGACTGCGTCTGCAGAGCATGGCCTATAACTTCTTCCGCAAGGGCGGCTGTGACGCCTCCTCGATGAGAAAAATCCGGGCCTTGACTTGGGTTAACCGTCACATCTCGTTCCCCTTGTTACGGGCATTGAGCCGGATGAGCGGCACTCGGGCACTCATGTGCGACTATGGCATACCGTTCCACAACATCTACGACCCGCGGGACCTATTCCCCTTGAAGTCTCATGATTTTGAGGGTGTTCAGCTCCCTGTGCCTAACAACAGCCACCACATGCTACTGACCATGTTTGGCGATTACATGCAACTCCCGGGCGACCTCGACCACGTCTACCATCACGTCGAACGCCTCGAATTCTATGATGAACGATAACTAGTAAATATCGAACCAATGCAAGCGATTATATTAGCGGCCGGAATGGGCCGTCGTTTAGGCAAATATACCCGTGACAACACCAAGTGCATGTTGCCCGTCAATGGCGTCAGGTTGATCGACAGGATGCTGGAGCAACTGTGCAGGCTCAACTTGTCCCGACTGGTCATGGTGGTCGGTTACAAGGGCAAGGAATTGATGGACTACATCGGTGACCGTTATGAGGACAGATTGCGCATTGAGTATGCCGAGAACCCAGTCTATGACAAGACCAACAACATCTATTCCCTGGCACTGGTCAAGGACAAAATGATTGAGGACGACACGCTGCTCATCGAGAGCGACCTGATTCTTGACGATAGCCTCTTCCCGATGATCCTTGACAACCCATTTCCTAATCTTGCACTTGTGGCCAAGTATGAGTCATGGATGGATGGCACGATGGTGCGCATCAATAAGGAGAACAACATTGTCAATTTTGTACCCAAGAAGGCATTCAATTATGCTGAGGTTGACTCGTATTACAAAACGGTGAACGTTTACAAGTTCAGTAAAGATTTTTCGACCAAGGTGTATGTGCCCTTCCTCGATGCCTATTGCAAGGTGATGGGAAATAATGAGTACTACGAACAAGTGTTGAGGGTCATCACTCTGCTGGATCAGGCTAACCTCAAGGCTTTGCCTATCGGTGACAGACCCTGGTATGAGATTGATGATGTGCAAGATAAGGATATTGCAGAGGCCATTTTTTCTCCCAAGAAAGACAAACTGCAGAAGTACCATGTGCGTTACGGCGGATATTGGCGCTTCCCTCACATGCTCGACTATTGCTACCTGGTGAATCCCTATTTCCCGCCTGAACGTATGAAGGCCGAGATGCGAGCCAATTTTAACGAACTGTTGACCCAGTATCCCAGCGGCATGGCAGTGAACTCATTGCTTGCAGGCAAGTACTTTGGCATCAGCAGCAAGTATGTTGCCGTTGGCAATGGAGCAGCTGAATTAATCAAGAGCCTGATGGAACAGTTCATGGAAAAGGGCAGCAAGGTGGGCGTCGTGTATCCTACATTTGAAGAGTATCCCCACCGTTTGAATAAGGATGCTATCGTACCGTTCTATCCCGATAATCTTGACTTGCATTATTCGGCCAATGATTTAAAGGCTTTCTACGGATCATGTGATATTAAAGCATTATTACTCATCAATCCTGATAACCCTTCAGGAAATTTCATTCCCAGGGATGATGTGCTTTCTCTGGCGGCATGGTGTGCTCAACGCGGCATCAGACTGATAGTTGACGAGTCGTTTGTGGACTTCTCGGACGAGGGACCGGCCAATTCCTTGCTGAATGATGATATTCTTGAGCAATATCCCGGGTTATTGGTCATGAAGAGCATCAGCAAGTCCTATGGCGTTCCTGGACTGCGGCTTGGAGTCCTGGCTGGAGCTGATACCGCCTTGCTGGACAGGATGAAGAAGGATGTGGCCATCTGGAACATCAATTCGTTCGCTGAGTTCTACATGCAGATATTCAATAAGTATGAGTCCTACTATAAGGCTGCTTGCCAGAAATTCGTCGCCGAGCGCGCCCGCTTCTACGAGCAACTCACTGCAATACCATATCTGCGAGTCATCCCCTCACAGGCTAATTTCTTCATGTGTCAAGTGACCAAGCACTACACTTCGTGTCAATTGACTGAATTGCTCCTCACCGAGCACAATATCCTTATCAAGGATTGCGACAGCAAGACTGGCTTGGAAGGCAAGAACTTCATCAGGATTGCCATTCGCGACGAGAATGACAACAACCTGATTGTGGATGCACTCAAGAGCCTTCTTCTCTGATGTGCTTGTTGATTAATTTAGTATATCAATAATAGTGTACCTACGAATAGCCAATTAGATCCAGAATTTCTTGATTTCTTTATCTTGCACGATAAAAGGAATGTCTTTGTTAGCTGAAAGAATGTTATAGATGTGGTTGGCATAAACCGCATCGTGAAGTCCCAGTCCAATATTGTAACAGATGATGCGTTCCTGATCGCTTTCTCGCCCAGGGTTTCTGCCAAGAAGAACTTGGCTCAGTTCATCATATTTCTTGAATCGTGAGAAATACTTAAATCCTTGGATATGACCTGTGTCGTCTCCATATACTTTGTCAAAGAAAAGATCACAATTCTGGAATCCGCGCGTGTGAACCGGAATGAGTAGCATTCCAGGACTGAATAAACTGTCGTCGGGACACAGGAGGCCGTTTGCCGATGTAATGCAGGAAATAATCAGCAGGGATTGCTTGACTAATGTCTCCACGTCGTCAACAATCTCAATCTCAAGATTATCATAGTCCTTGAAGCGTTCTTTGAAGAGATCTGCCTGGTCCTTGTATCTTAATAATCTGAACAGGACTTTCTGGTCGGAGTTCTCCTCAAGTATACACAGGGCAGTTGCTCGTGCAGTATTTCCCAGCCCGATAAATGAATACTCATTGCACCCTGATGGCTTGAAAATCTTTGCAGACAAGGCTGCAACTGCACCTGTTCTCATGTTGGTGATCCAGTCGCCGTCAATTATCGCCATGAGATTTCCTTTTTTGGAATCATACAACAGTATGTCGCTCCCCAATGCGGGCTCCTGGCCTGTAATGCGGTGAACCTCCTTCATCGCAAAGCGGCCATAGCGCTCTGGTAATAGACACGGCATGGTGTTGAAGAAATCATCCCCTTGTGGGTGGAGACTGATTTTTGGAGGAAGAGAGGATTCATACTTCATCTTGAATGATTCCTCAACCCATTCTATGCATTGTTTGGGAGATATGCAAGCATCTACAACATCTCGGTGACGGATAATTTTGACAATATTGCTCATTTCAAAAAGTAATTATAGAGTGCAAAGGTAAGAAATGATATTTATTTAATGAAATGATTGTTTCAAGAATCAGAAAATAATACAAATCTGGGCCGTGTGATGAGAATACAAATAACAAGCTCTCGACCGTGATGGTTGAGAGCTTGTGTGGTTTTAAAAAGAACGGGGTTCTTCTTATGCCTCAGCGGCGGGAGCCTCTTCAGCAGCGGGTGCTTCCTCGGCGGGAGCAGCCTCCTGAGCAGCCTTGGCAGCCTCAGCCTCGGCAGCAGCCTTTGCGGCAGCAATCTCGGCTTTCTTCTTGGCTACGGCCTCGGCCTTGGCCTCGTTCTTCTTGGCCTCCTCGGCGATGGTCTTCTTGTCGGCAGCCTTCTTGTCGTCGCGAACCTTGTTGCGGATAGCGTCGAGCTTAGCCTGCTTCTCGGCCTTCCAGGCCTCGAAACGCTTCTGAGCCTCTTCCTCGGTGAATGCGCCCTTCTTGACGCCACCCTGGAGGTGCTTCATCAGCATCACACCCTCGCGAGAGAGAATGTTACGTACAGTGTCGGTGGGAATTGCACCTACGTTGATCCAATAGAGTGCACGCTCGAAATTCAAACTGATGGTAGCAGGATTAGTATTGGGGTTATAAGAACCAATCCTCTCGATAAATCTACCATCTCGTGGTGCCCTGCTATCGGCAATAACAATGGGATAGAACGCATAGTCCTTGTGACCGTGGCGCTGCAATCTGATCTTTGTTGCCATAATAAAACAGTTTAAATTTTTTAAATAATAATGTTTTTTTACTCACAGAAAAAGTGACCTTGTTCAAGGGTCACTTTTCTTTGTTGTCCTGGAAGGATTCGAACCCTCGCAAGCGGAACCAGAATCCGATGTGCTACCATTACACCACAGGACAATTCCTAATTGCGACTGCAAAGGTAATGCTATTTTTGTTACTGGCAAGAAAAAAATCAACTTTTTTTTAAAAAAAATTCAGTAATATCACCTAAATCACTCATATACAGCTGTTAATCATTGTGACTGGATTTGGGCGGTCGAGATGTTTTTTTTGAGGAGAAGGTGTTTCGTTAGCCATCGCGATCGTTGCGGCCATCGATGAAACCTTCTTCGTACCCCGTCATGTACCCCTCCAGATATTGTTGCCGTGCCTTGCCGCGTAGGTTGGTCTGCGGGTCGTAATCGTCCTCAAATGCGCCCCCGTCGGCCCCGCCGTTATATCCGTCCTCGTAGCCGTCATCATATCCGAGTTCCCAGTACTTGTTGACCCGGGATGACTGCTTGCGTGCCGTTTTATTCTTGCGCGCTGTTTTCTTGCGCGTTTTCCTCTTCTTGCGTGTCTTCTTCTTGCTCTTTACCTTCGTCGTGCTTGTGGCAACGGTTGATGTCACGGGTTGTGAAGCCAGCGCCTCAGGCATCACCGCCGATGATGTCAAGGCGATGATGATGTTGATGATTGTGACAATGATGAACTGTTTCATATTGTTGAACTCTGGTTGATGGCTGCTATCCGCTTTACTGGAGGAATCCACCTCTCGATTCTTCCGTTACTCGAATCGCATCGTGGCGGTGGGCTTGATGGTCGAGATGATGTGGCTGGCGCCAAGCAGGGTGAGGTAGGACACGACGATGATGCCCACGTTGAGAAGGATGAGCGTCGGGACGCTGAGTTGAATGGGGACGTATGGCATGTAGTAGGCCGTCGGGTCCAGGCGAACGATGTGGCCATATTGCTGCAGCAGGGCCAAGCCGATGCCGATGATGTTGCCGATGAGCAACGCCTTGAGGGTGAGCTTACCTGTCAGATAGATGAAGATGCGGCGGATGGTGCCATTGGTGGCGCCCAGGGCCTTGAAATTGCCGATGATGCGTATGCGCTCCAGCACAATCATGAGCATCGCCGAGATGAGTGTGAAGGCGGCCACAATCATCATCAGCGTGAGGATGATGACAACGTTCATGTCCAGCATCTGCAGCCAAGCGAAGAACTGCATGTTGTTCTGCTGGGTGGTAGTGACAAAGAACAGGTTCTGACTCTCGCGCTGCACGGTGTTCTCGGCCAGCAGGGAGTAGAGGTCATAGCCGTCGGCCTCCAGGTCGTCGGTCGTCTTCATGTTCACAGCCACCTGTGTGCCTGTGTCGCCATTCCAGCCGTTCACGTCCTGAATGACCTTGATGTTGCCCACGATGTAGGCATTGTCAAATGCCTCAAGGTCGGTCTCAAACACACCGGCAATCTCCAGATTCCTCACCTTGATTTTGTCGTCTATGAAATAGGTGAGCAGTTTGTCACCGGCATGGAGCTTCAACTGGTCGGCCACGACCTTGGCAATGATAATCTGGTTGGAGGCGGCGGTGTCTCCTCCGGCAGGGATGGTGCCCTCAACCATCTTGGACGCGAGGTAGCGCCAGTCGTAGCCGCTATCCACACCGCGGAAGATGATGCCCTTGAAGTCCTCGTCAGTCTTGAGGATGGAACTCTTGTCGGCAATGAGGCTCACGCTCTCGACCATCGGCGCAAAGTCGCTCGCGGAGGCGATGGCCTCGCGCACCTCACGGCCGTTGACAGTGGCATAGTTGTCATCGATGCCCAGGGCGGCATTGGTCACCCTGAGGTGAGCGTCGAGATGCATGATTTTGCCCGAGATCTCCCCCTTGAACCCCATGACGATGGCGATGGACAGTATCATCACGACCACGGCGAGCACAATGCCGATAAGGGCGACCTTCAGGCTCGGAGAACCCTTCTGCCGCTCGTTCTTTAGCGTCATGCGCCGTGCTATGTACAGTTCATGATTCATTTTTGAAGCCACAAAAATAGTAAAAACTTTTCAGTTCCAGTATTTAGTCGGATTTTTATTTCAAGTTTTTATTTTAACTTTATTTTTTATTACTTTTCTTGATGATTCATGATGATAGCTGCAATTTTTATATTATCTTTGCCTCATTCTATCAACGAGCCGATTACCTTAAAGCAATCTAACGATTATAATCAGTGTGATGGTATTGAATGCTATTCAGGAAATATTTGGTGATTTACCCCAGTACATCAATCTGGCCGATACTGATGTCAACATTGTGAGTAACAATCTGGTCAGGATGGCCGCTTGGAGCAGCCTCATCGGTGTCGTGTTGGCCTTCTTGGCGATACTTGTCCTTGTGCTGATTAACAAGCATGCCCGCCGGACCAATTGGTGCATCCCGGGCCATGTCCTCACTTCTGCGTTTGTGCTGGTGTGGCTGGCAGGCTTCGTGGTCTATGACCTGGGTCTGTATGTTGGCGATGACAACCGCTGGTCGTTGATTGCCAACATGCCTATGGCCGTCATCTACTCCTTGGAGATGTTCTTGATGGAGAGTGATATTTCGGCCATTCATCCGCCGTGCTACAACAACTGGATGTTCATGTGTGCCTTTTCGTTGGTACATATATTGGCAGCCATCGTGACGCTGGCTTTCGTGATCAAGCATTTCGGCTACAACATCCTTGCCGGGTTGAGGATGCTGTTTGAGGCCTATGTCGGCCGTAAGAAGCAGACCTTCGTGTTCTGGGGATTGAACGATGCTTCCTATGTGCTTGCCAAGGATATCAAGAAGCACTTTGAAGAAGCCGACAGGAAACGGGATTACCGCATCATCGTCGTCAGAACCAATGAGGAGAATACCACTAGCGTGAAGAACGGAATGGAACGCCTGTTCAATTTCCTGTCGCTGCGCAACAACGACCTTGACCGGCTGATTGAGTTGGATTGCCTCACCACAAGTACTTATGCAGACTTGTCTCATGTCAAGATCGATATTGTCCCCGACGATGTGCTGACCAAGCTGCTCAACCTGCGTCAATTGGCGCGCGTCATCAAATACAAGACACAGGGCAAGGCCCATTTGTTCCTGCTCTCGGATGATCCCACTTATAACATCCAGGCTGTTGCTAACCTCAAGCGTGACTTGGCCATCAACCACTTTGTCTCCCAGAACAATGACAATACTGGTGGCGCCGATGACTCGGCCGGCGGTAATGAAAACAGGAATACGGTTACATTGTATTGCCGCGCACGTTTCAACAGCCTGCACCGCGTCATTGAGGATGAACAGTTCCATGACAGCATCGACGTGAAGGTCATTGATCCCTCCCACCTGAGTGTCGAGATTCTCAAGCAGGATGTCAAGTATCATCCGGTGAGCTATGTTGATATCAACAAGGATGCAACGGTATCTTCACCCTTCAATGCATTGGTGGTAGGATTTGGTGAGGTAGGTATGGACATTGTTCGCTTCCTATATGAGTTCTCGGCGTTTGTCCAGGAGGGAACGGTCGGCGATGATGGTCAGGCTGTACAACGCTCGCCCTTTAGCTGTCATGTCGTGGACGCTGATTTAAAGAATCAGGCCGGCTTGTTCATTGCAGGAGCCCCCTCGATAATGACCAATCTGTCGAATTCCTCCGCTCACTCTGACGATCCCCATCACATCTTCTTGCATGATATGGATGCCCGTGCCCCAGAGTTCTATCAGAAACTAGAAGCTATGATCACCACGCTCAACTATATTGTTGTTGCCCAGGGTGACGACGAGATGAACGTCTCCCTCGCTGTGCGCATCTTCAGGTTTGCAGTGAGACTCAGAGCGGATATGAACCATTTCCGCATCCTTGTGATGGTGAAGAATGATGAGGACAGGCACTTTACCCGCATCGTCCAGCACTATAACCGACTTTGGGCCGCTGAACAGCATGCCGAGAACAAGTCCAAGCCAATACACCAGAGAACAATCACGACCACCGAACCAATCGATGAGCCTATCACGATATTCGGTGACTTGAATGAGGTCTTCAGCTATGACTTTATCGTTGCCGACAAGTTGAAAGAGGAGGCCAAGATTTACAAGAAACGATATGACAAGTCGATGGAGGCATTCACCGGCGAGAAATCCAAGGACTGGGAGACCGAGCACAAAGAACTCATGCAGCTCCTGGAGCCCTACAAGGGCTATTCGCCAACACTGTCGGGCGTCATGAGGCTCAGGCGCACCCAGAGTCAGAACATTGAGAATTGCTTTCATCAGCACACCAAGCGGCTGCTGGCCCAGGTTGCCCTAGGCGACAAGTATGCCGTGTTTGCCCAGCATCTGCTCAGCCGCAAGGAGAACGAGATCACCTACTCATGGCAGGACGGTGAGCCTGACAAGGACGTCATCCGTGTGCTTGGCGTCCTGGCACGCACCGAGCACTTCCGTTGGGTGGCCTCGCACGAGGTGTTGGGATATAACGACTTCGGCACCGAGGAAGATAAGGACGAAGCGCGCCTCATGCATGGCTGTCTCAAGCCCTGGGAAAGCCTCTCGGCCCGCATCCAGAGCTATGATTACAATGTTGTGGATGTCTCCCTCGGCATCCTGTAAATGATAAATCTCGCTGTCCATGAAACGGTCATTATTTTTTATATTGTGCCTGTCCTTAACGCTGGGAGCTGTATCGCAGACCCAGACGGGCTATGTCAAGACTCCTGGTAGGATGGTGAACGGCAAGCGTGTCCCTGGCGAGGGACTAAAGGGAGCAACCGTGCAGGTTCGTGGCAGAACGAGCATCCTGGTCAAGAACGCCGACGGTTCTTTCTCATTCCCTGTAAGCGCTAAACAGTTTGTCATCCAGTCGGTCAAGAAAAACGGCTACCAGCTCGTTGATGCCGATGCAGCCCCCAAAACCTATAAACTCTCAAGTGCTCCGGTCTATCTGGTCATGGAAACCCCTAGCCAGCAGATGGAAAAAAAATTGAAGGCAGAACGAAAACTGCGCACTACACTTTCCAACAAGTTGCAGCAGCGTGAAGCCGAAATTGAGGAGTTGAAGGAGCAAAACCGCATTACCAGGGAGCAGTATCTTGCTGCCATGCAACAAATCTATGACCTGCACGACAGCAATGTACAGTTAATCGGTGACATGGCTGATTATTATTCCAGGATTGACTACGACCAACTGGATGATTTCAACACACAGGTAAGCGAGCTGATTCTTGAAGGCAGGCTTACCCTGGTCGACTCGTTGTTGAGGAGCAAGGGTGATATCAATGAACGCATCAGGCAGCTCAACAAGCATCACGAAGCCAATGTGCAAACCCGTGAACAGCTCGAGAAGAGCGAGGCTGTGGAGCAGTTTGATCGAGAAGACTTGGCTCGTGACTGTTACAGCTTCTTCCGGAGATTTGTGCTGGATAACCAACTTGATTCAGCCGCCTGCTATATTGAGATGCGTGCTGCTCTCGACACCGGCAATTGTCAGTGGCAGGCCGATGCCGGTAGCTTCTTGATGAGGCGGGGACTGTCAACGAGGGCCGGTGAGTATTTTGATCGGGCATTGAAAACGGCCCGCGACCTGGCTAGTGATACCCCTGAACAATATGAACCCTTGTTGGCAAGAACAATGACCAATGTGGCTCTGTTGTATGCCGAGGCCGGTGACGTGGCCGCGGCACGATTGCTGTTTGACCAAGCACTTGATTTGTTCAAGCGGCTGTCCCAATCGGCTCCGTCAACTTATCGGCCGCTCGTGGCTTCTGCCTTAAATAATTTGGGGCTGTTATATGCTGCGTCGTCTGTTGATATGGACAAGGCCGAACCTCTGTTTAAAGAAGCTCTGGACATTTATGCGACAGACTCTGCCGACAATGCCGATATCTATGCTCCTGCTGTGGCCTCGATTTGGAACAATCTCGCACTGCTGTATGAGGCAAAAGGCCGTGACAATGATAGTGAGCAGATGTACTTGCAGGCACTACAAGCCTATCAGCGATTGTGTGCATCATCCGATTCCTATATACCTGAGTATGCGGCTACGCTCAACAATCTGTCGGCACTTTACTTCAAGAACCCCTCTCTTTTAGATAAAGGATTTGAAATGCTCAACCGGGCGCTTGAGGCCTATCGTCAATTGGCTTCAGAGGATTCCGGACAGTTTGCTCCAGCGCTTGCAGTGGCGCTCAATAATCTGTCGGTACTGGATTTCTCATTGAACCGTACTGAGGAAGGAGAAGCGGCCTTTACCGAAGCCCTCGACATCTACCGAGGGCTGGTCAACGATTCTCCAGGACGTTACCTGCCCATGCTGGCCAAGGGGACGTATGAGCAGGCCATCAGGTATTACCGGGGGAATGCGCTGGACATGAGCGAGACCTTGTTCAATGAGTCCCTTGCTGCCTACAGGACACTTGCATCCCGCGACGAGGATGCATACCTGCCCGATGTCGCTAAGGTGCTTCGCAACCTTGCCAATGTGTATGACAAGCAACTCAATTGGGCAAAAGCCGAGCGGCTCTATCAAGAGGAGTTAGGCATTAACCGGGCTTTAGCCGTCAAGTCGCCTGACGAGTATAACTCTCATCTTGCCCGCAACTATGGCAACCTCTCTAATCATGCCATATTGGTGAAAAATTTCGCTCAGGCTGTTGAGTATGCCCGGGCAGGACTTGCCATCGATAACAGCAGGCTATTTATCCAGGCCAATCTGGCGGCTGCCCTGCTCTTCATGGGCGAAACGAGTGAGGCCGAAAAAATATATCAGAAGTATAAGCTGGAACTGAGGGACACCTTCCTAGATGATTTCGACCAGTTTGAATCCCTGGGAATCATTCCAGCCGAAGCTCAAGAATCAGTGAAGAACATCAAACAAATGATTAACTAATAACTCTTTAAACTTATAACAGACAATGAAACGTTTCTTATTTTTTCAGCTAATGACTGCTGCCTGTATCTTTATGGGACATGCAGTGAACTTCAGCGCTAACGAAACTTCTCCAAATGAAATTGCCAGTGGCGACACCACATCATTGATGTCCATTGACAAAATTGCTGAGCATGAGACCCAGGTGATGAATAACAAGAAACATGACATGAACCTGACGGATGCATGGTCCAAGAACACCTTCCTTAATCTCATCTTCAACACGAGCCATGTGATGTCATCCAAGGAGTTTCCCACAACGGGCGGTGTATTACCCTATACTGAATATGAACGAGAGATGGGATTCGGACTGGAATGGGGCCAAACTTTCAATTTCCACCGCAAGCCACTGGGATCGGTCTTGTTTATCGGTCTTGATTATACCTGGATGGATCTTGAATACAACAAGTTTAAGAAAGCTACTGCTCCCGTAGGCTTTGAGACTGGCGACCGCGTACACAACATGCCATGGCACAACGAGAAGCAAACACTCGGATACGGTATGTCTTTTGGCCCTGCCTTCACGATATATCCTTTCTCGAGCCTTGCAGAATCGGCTGCCAACCAGATCAGGATGCACCTCTATTTCCATGTGGGTTATGGTGTGGAGTTCGCATTTATCAAGGATGCAGTCGTTGATACTGATGGTGTCAAGACCGGTCATGCCTTTGGCCACGGTCTATACACAGCCTTTGGAGGCAGCCTGACGTGGAATTTCGTCGGTATCGGTTACGAATTCCGTAATGATCCCACTATCAGGTACAAGGCGCTAGAGAAGGCAAATGACACTGGCAAGCTGAAAATGAAGGAAAAGACCGGACGCCTGTTCATTCAGTTCCGATTCTAACAGTTGAAGATGATAGAGATGAGAAAGTTATCTGTTTTCCTGCTCCTCTGTGTATGCTGTGCCTGTCTGTTGCACGCTCAAAGCACTAGCCCTGCCTCGGGCCGTTGCAACAAAGATATTCAATGGAAATTTGACGGCCGCAACCTGTTCCTCTCTAATGAATCGAGTATGAGGGGTGAATATGCAAAGATGCCGAACTATGACCTGAAGACAAATATTGCCCCGTGGGTCAAAAGGAATCTGGCAGTGCGTAACGTGGTGATTGGGCCGGGCATCATGAATATCGGATCCTGTGCCTTTGCCAACTGTGATGATTTGACGTCGGTGGAGTTTCAGAGTGTGATGGTTACTGATATCGGTTGGGGAGCATTCTTGAATTGCCACAGCTTGTTCAGTATATCGATTCCGGTGAATGTCAACCGTATAGGGACCATCGCGTTTGCCAACTGCTCCTCACTGTCGTCCATCACGATTCCTAACACACGCGTCGAGGATCAGGCCTTCATGTCATGTACTAAGCTGCGTCTTATAGAAATCAGTGAGAATGCACGGCTAGGCAAGGCCGTCTTTGCCTCAGAAGTGACCGAGGATGGCCAGAAAGTCTACAAGTGCTATAATGGAGAAATCAGGAGATTGCCCAGAAATATCAACACCAATAACTGTACCGAATTCGGCCTTGACCCAGAAGCGGTATCCATCTGCTTGAAAAACTCTGATCCCTACCAGATGTCCAAGCGCTTGTCCTTGATTGATTCTGATATTCCGGCCTCTTTGGTCGTTCGCAACAACACTTATGCTCTGGTTATCGGAAACGAGCGGTATCGCTTTGTCGCTGATGTGCCTTTTGCCAAGAATGATGCGGTGGTATTTGCCGAGTATTGCAAAAAGACACTGGGGGTTCCTGCCGAGAATGTTCATCTATGTGAAGATGCGACTAAGCATATGATCCTTGAACAGGAATTGACCGACTGGTTAGGCGAAATTCCTAATCGCGAGAACAAGCGTCTTATCGTTTACTATGCCGGCCATGGCGTCCCCGACATCAATGACCACAATAAGGCTTACCTGCTACCTACCGATGTTTATGGCACTAAACCGCATCAAGGAATAGCTCTTGACTACTTCTATAGCGCCCTTGGCAATCTGGGTTTTGAACGTGTGACGGTGTTTCTTGATGCCTGTTTCAGCGGCGTCAACCGTGACAATGATGGTGTGAACTCTGAAAGGGCAGTCGAGGTAGAGGCTCAGGATGCCAAACCCGTTGTGGGCAACCTCATTGTGCTCGCCGCCGCTCATGGCAACGAGACTGCCCAGAGTTTTCAAGAGGAAGGACATGGCTTGTTCACCTATTATCTGCTCAAGGAGCTACAAGAGAGCGAAGGCATGGTCACCTATGGCAAGCTCGTTGACCAGGTGAAGAAGAACGTCAGCAATATTGCACCGACACTTGATCAGCGCAAGAAACAGACACCCAAGGAGTTCACTTCCCAGAAGAACAACGACTGGAAGAATTACTCGTTTTGAAGGAACATGGCTCCTATCAGAATCAAAGAAGACACATCGTGTGACATCATCAATTATTGAATATGGAGAAATCAACCCAGAAGACGCCGATGAATCAAGATAAAAAATACTATGCATTCATCAGTTATAACTCCAAAGACGTACAGTGGGGCAGGCGGATACAGCGCAAACTGGAGAATTACCGCATGCCGGCGACCTTGTGTAGTGAACATGGCTGGAATCGTACGCCTATCAAACCCGTCTTCTTTGCTCCAACCGATATCCAGCCTGGTGGGTTGACTGAAGAGTTGCGGGCCCGCCTGCAGGCATCAAGGAATCTGATTGTCATCTGTTCGCCCAACTCTGCACAGTCTGAGTGGGTGGCCAAGGAGATTGAGTATTTCCACGGCCTGGGCCGTGCCGAAAATATCCACTTCTTTATCATCGACGGTGTGCCTCATAGCGATAACCCCGATACCGAGTGTTTCAACCCCGTGATCAATAAGCTTGGCTTGCCCGAGATTCTGGGTGCCAATATCAATGAACGTAATTATCGGTGGTCGTGGCTCAATAGGGAACGCGCTTATGTCCAACTGATATCGAAGTTGCTCGGTGTGGAGTTTGATGCAATCTGGCAGCGCCACAAGCGACTCTTGTTCAGGAAGATTATTGCTGCAGTGCTGGCAATCTTTGTCGTGTTGGCTGCATTGGCTTGGGTGTGGGTAACCAATCAGCCGATTGATACTATCGTTACTCTTAACGAGTCCTCGGTACACAATGAACAGTTGCCTCCATTGCATGATGCCGTCATCACCCTGGCGCTTGACAATGAGGTCAAGAGCGATACCGTCGCAACCATCGACCAGCATGGAACATTCTCCAATATACCACATCGTTTCCTGGGCCAGGAAGTGCACTTGACCTGCACCTGTCCTGACTTCAAGCCTATCGACACGACATTGGTGCTGGCGCGTGACGTGACATTGAACATCTACCGAGACTCATCGGTGTATGGTCAAGTGAGGTTCAGCCTGTGGAATCCTGAGACCGAGAGTTACATCGCCGGATCCAGGGTTGAAGTGGCCGGCCAGACGGTCGTGTCGGACAAGGACGGGCTTGTTGTCATCTTTGTCCCGCTGGAGTCGCAACGAAAGACCTATAAGGTGAAGGCCGAATTCCCGTTATATAACGATGTGATCACGATGCCTAGTGGCGAGAGTGATGTTGTTGAAAAACTGTAGTGATATGGAACCGGAGAAATTAAATCAAGATTACATTCCTCGGCCGGTCGACATGAGCGACATCGAGCTGTCGCCAGCAATTGAGGAACTGATTGAACAGATTGCCCGCAACGTACACGAGGTGTGGGCGCAGTCCCGTCAGTCGATGGGTTGGACGTGGGGCGCCGTGCGCAATGATGAGTTGAAGAAGCATCCGTGTCTCGTGCCCTATGACCAGTTGACAGAGGTGGAGAAACAGTATGACCGTGACACTGCGGTGTGTACCATCAAGTTTATCTTGAAGCAAGGCTTCAAGATAAGTAAGTGACAGAGTATTGTGGTGACCTTTTAATGATTGAAGCGTGAAAAATAATAGCTATATGATAAAGAAACACTTCTTGCTGCTGCTGATTGCCTTGGCTTGGGCGCTTGCTGTGCAGGGTGGGGTGGTCAGGTTGGCCATCTTGAGTGATGTGCATGTGACTCCTGGCAATGCCAATGAGGGCAAGTTGCGTGAGGCTGTGGCCGAGATCAATGCCACAGATGTGGATGCTGTGCTGATGACCGGCGACCTCACCAACGAGGGCAGTGACCAGCAGCTCTTGAATGTCAAGGGTATTCTGGACGTTATCAGCCATCCGCTGTATGTCATCCCCGGCAACCACGAGAACAACTGGAGCCAGAGCGCCTGCAAGACGTTCAACGACTTGTGGGGCAGCGATCGCTTTGCCTTCACGATCGATGACCTGGTGGTCGTCGGCATGAACTGCGGCCCGTTCATGAAAATGGGCGACGGCCACATCAAGCAAGAAGACCTCTTGTGGCTCGACAGCACGCTCAATGTCATGGCCAAGCCTGGCATGCGGGTGTTGAGCGTCAATCATTATCCGATTCTTGACGACCTGGACAATTACCGGGCCTATGTGGACATCCTCAAGAAGTATCCTGTCATCACCCACCAGTGCGGCCATTACCACCGCTGGCGCCTCTACGAGACCGACGGTATCAACGGTCTGATGGTGCGTGCCCTTGACATGGGCGGCGGCAACTATGGCTACACGTTGATGACCATCGACCTGGACCGCCAGTGGATATATATTTATAATAAGGTGTTAGGCAAGGAGGCTGAACAGATGTATGCCTACCACATCAATCTGGACTACTACACTCCCCAGCTACCCGAAAATGCCTTTGTGCCGGAATTTGAGTATCAGCAGCGTCTCAAATTCATGATTAAGCGTGTCCTTGCCGACAATGCCTCGATCTTCACGCGCGTGGGTGCCGATGACAAGAACCTGTATTTCGGTAACTCGCTCGGCTATTGCAAGGCAGTGGATAAGAAAACGGGCGAACTGCGCTGGCAGTACAAGACCGACGCCATGCTCTTCTCGCGACCTGCCGTGAGTGGCAAATATGTGATTCTGCCCACAAGCGACAGGCGCCTGGTGTGGCTCGACAAGAAATCGGGCAAACCTAAATGGCAGTATGATGCAGATGGGCCATACGTTGCCGATGGCGTGGTGAGCGACGGCATACTCTATCAGGGCGGATTCAAGACCTTCCAGGCCTGGGACGTGAAACGTCACCGCCTGTTGTGGCGTTATGACAGTATCAACAACTACTGCCAGGCTGCGCCTGTGGTGGATGGCAACGATGTCATCTTCGGGGCTTGGGACACTTATCTGCGCTCCCTTGACCGCCGCACGGGAACTTTGCGCTGGCAATGGAACAATGAGCGTAACGTCAACCTCTACAGCCCGGGTAATGTGGTTCCCGTGGTGACTCCCAAGCGTGTGGTAATTGTAGCTCCTGACCGATTCTCTACCGCTGTGGACCGTAGCACAGGCCGACAGGTATGGCGCGAGAAGAACGAGAACAAGGTGCGCGAGAGCCTGGGATGCAGTGCCGACGGCAAGGTAGCCTATGCCAAGACCATGGACGGCACCCTCGTTGCAATGAGCACCGGTGAGAGGTACGAATTGTTGTGGACTGTCGATCTGGGCTTCGGCTACGAGCACGCGCCCTGCATTGTCCTTGAGCATGACGGCTTCATCTACTGCGGTTCGCGCCGCGGCATGTTGGCGGTTGTCGATGCCGCGACCCATCAGCTGGTTTTCACCTCCAAACTGGGCAGCAGCGAGTTCAACGGCTTTGAAGTCGATAATAACGGCGATATCTACTGCTCCCTGATCGAGGGCACCATCTTTCGCATCGAGAAGTGGAACGTCGCTTATTGTGAATAAACCTTAGAAAAGAAAAAATGTGCCGGGGGCTGATGGCTCTCGGCACAGTTTGTTTTAGGGTGTGGTGTCTGTTTGCCGTATTACAATGTGTTCAGCAGGAAATTGATCAAGTCAATCGCATCGGTGACGTTAATCTCGCTGTCGTTGTTATAGTCGGCGGCATCGAGGTTGATGTCACCCTCATCGTTGAGGATGTAGTTGATGAGGTCGATAGCATCGGTGACGTTGACCTCACCATCATTATTCACGTCGCCAGGGATGAACGTCGGTGTGGGTTCCCAGGGGAACACCAGCTCCTGTGTCCCGGTATATTCAATCCATGCCTTGTTGGCAGGCATGGCAGTGCCGGTTGCCTTGACAAGCGCCAGCTTGCCCGACCCATTGATGGTGCCCAAGACATACTTCTGGGGATTGGTGGGCTTGGTGTTTTTGTTGGCATTGAAGCTGCCCGTTGCGTTGTTGGGCCGAGTGTAAGTGATTGTGCCGTCGGTATTGCAGTAGTAAGTTCCTCTCAGCAGGTTTGACTCGTCGGCGACTGCTTGGTTGGCCCTGGGGGCGTTGTCTTCGACGGACACGTCAGGAGCCGTGAAGACGGGTCTGCCCTGTGGAATGAGCTGGCATTCCGCGGGATTGTTGGAACCGCATTCCAGAATGACGGGAGTCTGGGCAGGCACGGTACCACCTTCGGCGGCCACTTCCTCGAGTTGCAGGGTGCCGTCGTCACCGATACCTTTCACTGCATAGGCCTTTAGCACCTGTCCGCTCAACTTGTAACTGAAGGGAACAAACATGGTCGTGTAATACTTGCCCTCGAACTCAACCTCAGGCACCACGTTAAAGTGATTGACCGGCTCGATGTACCACTTGGCATTCTGAGACGAGCTGGATGCATTGATAGCGAGCGTGCCGTTGTCGTCAACCAGGTAGCGGATGCCGAGGTTGGGGTATCCCACAAAGATGACGTAGGTGTCGGATTTCAGTTCAATCTTGGCTGTGTATAATGTGTTTGCACCGCTACCACTGACGGGGTCAATGGTGATGTAACGGTTTTTGAACTCCAACTTTACGCTTCCCGGATAGGTTCCCGTCGTCAATGTGAGCAGGCTGGTACCTTGGCCAATCAGGTTATAGTCATGATTGGAGGCTTGCGTGTTATACTTCTGAGCGTAAATGATAGAGCCCACGTCGATGATGTCGGCATCATTGATCATGTGGATATCGGTGCCCAGATATTTGCCGGCACATTCCAGCGCACGGGCCTGACCGGCTGAACTGCTGGCTTGGCTAAGACCGCCACAGGCGCTGCCGATGCAAGTCGTAAAATTGAAAAGGTCGTTGGCCATTGAAATGTACTCGGTATTGCGATCAGCGTTGCGGAAGCGGTAATAGCCCGTTCCGTTGAGTTGTGCCATCGATGGCAGGGCACCGAGTGCCGTCAATGCCAGGGCACACAAGATTCGTAAGGTTTTTTTCATGATTTGTACGTCGTTCTTTAAAGCTTATTGTTCCTATTGATTCTTATTAAAAAAATCGTGAGCAATTCACGATTATGTTGTGGTGTGTCACCCATAACCATCAATTGCTCACGAAATTTAGAGTGGATCAGTTACCTCCTTCACCCTCGTCGTCGGGGATGATCAACTCCGTCTTGTCGTAGTGCTCGAGGAGGAAGTTGCTCAGGGCAACAGCATCAGTGACGTTGATCATGCCGTCCTCATTGAAGTCGGCAGCCACATAGTCATAGATGATGCGCCACTCCTCAGGCTCATACGGCGAGTTGAGGATGATGTTGATCAGTGCCACTGCATCCGAGATGTTCACGAGGCCGTCGCGGGTCACATCACCCTTGATAGCCAGCTTGATGGGATCATATTCCTGGGTTACCATCAATGCCTGGTTGGCCTTAACCTCCCAGTTGTTGTAGAAACCGAGGTGCTGTTCGCCATCACTGAGCGTGCGGATCACGCAGTCTACTGAACCCTCATCGTTTTTGAAGGTGCACTTCTTAACATCGTCATCGGTCAAGCCCCAGAAGTACTTGTTGTTGACCGTGCCGGCGTTCTTGAGCATCAGGTGCTCATACTTAGCAACATTGTTGTTGTAGAAGCTCTCGCCGAACAGATCCTTAGCCAGGTTGAATACCGACTCGACTTGCGGAGTCCTGATCTGATACTCGTTGATGAGGTAGTCCGGGCCGACAAGCAGGTTGTCGGTCAGAGCGGTACCGTCGGCAGTGCTCAGCGTCAAGCTCTTGGGTCCACTGTCGAGCGTCTTGAGCAGAACGGGAGTCTGAGCGGGAATGGTACCAGTCAAGGCCGTGAGCTGTGCCACGCCTTGCTCGTTGATGCTGGTCACCTTGTAGGCGGTGACATCCTCGGGCACGGTGTAAGCAAAGTCGGTGTAGAGCGTGGTGACATACTCGATACCCAGCATGCTGGATTCGGGGATGTTCACAACAAACGATTCGCGAGGCTGAACATTCCAGTAGGTCTTGGGATCGTTGTTGATGATATCAACATTGCCCTCACTGATGTAGTCCACCTTGCCATTCTCCTGGACGATGAAGTACTTCACGTCGGGACGGATCTGCTCGAGCTTGTCAATGTAGTTGCCAAACTCACCCATCTTCTTCTTCATCTCCTCATACCTCGGGTGATCCTTCACCTTCTCGAGGTAGAACGTAGCAGTCTGGTAAGCGAAGTCCCAAACGTACTGCTTGTTGGTCAGTACCTGGTGGTAGAAGGCCATGGTCGATGCGTCGTCAACGGGCTCGGTCAGGTTGCCGCCCATGCGCTCCCAGATGGTCTGGAGCTTGAAGGGAACCAGGATGCTGCTGCCGCGGCCGCCGGTCTTCTCGAGCACCTTGTCGATAGCGTCGTTGATAAAGCCCTCAAGCATCGGTAGCTTCTCGTCAACCTTTGCCTGATTCTCGTTGTAGAAGTCCACAACGGGCTGCATGCTCGGCGTCTTGCCGTAGATGCGGCAGTTCTCGAGCGAGCCTTCTACATACAGGTGATAGTCGAAGCTCTCGTTGAACTTCTTCATGATGGCGTCAAGGCCGTCATTGCCCAGCAACTCGCCAGTGCCCTCGGCATGGAGCTTGTTGGCAACCATCTGTACCACTTCGGGAACATACCTCATGGCACGGTCGGCATAGCCCTGGAGGTCGGCGCCCTGCGAGCGCAGCACCTTCACCTGACCGTCGTTCGTGGTCTGAACGCGGATCACGGTACCAGCCTGCTGGTCGATGTCGTTGGTGAACGTCAAGGTCTTGCGACCCTGAACATGGGCATACTTCTGGTTGCCATTGTTCATGATCTGGTAGTAACCATCGGTGATCTCAACGGGGTTGAGCGTGTTGATGGTGTAGGTAGCGCTGGCCTGGTTGTCAACCCAAACGGTTCGGCTGTCCATGGTTACCTTGGCGGTAACGGTGCAGCTATGATCTACGACGAAGGGCTTGGTGTAGGGCTGGAATTCGCCGTCACCAATCTTGTAGGAGATCAATGCGCCAGGAGTAGCGCAAGCGATAGCCACTTCCTTGGCCTCGGTGTAATGACCGCTGCCAGGCATGAAGGTCGGAGCAGCAATCTGTACGGGCAGGTCGATGACATACTCGGCCTCAGCAACCTCGCTGTTGGTGTAGCCGTCCTTAACGGCGATGGCCTTGATGGTCATGTTCTTGCCTACGGCGATGGCTGCGGTGTACTTCGTGCTCTCGGTAGTGGGCTCAGTGCCGTCGGTGGTGTAATAGATGTCAGCACCGGCGGTCTCACAAGCGATGGTCACGTTCTGAACGCTGTTGTAATAGCCAGCGGCAGGAGTGAACGTCGGAGCGGCAACAACGGGCTTGGCCTCTACAGTGAGGGTGTAGGTTGCGGTAGCGCCCTTGTAGTTGTCGTTGGCAGCACCAGTTGCGGTGATGGTGGTCTCACCAACGCCCACGATGGTCACGTTACCGTCGGCGTCAACCGTGGCAACGTCCTTGTTGGTGCTGGTGTAGGTAACAGTCAGACCAGCCTCGTTGGTCAGGGTAGGAGCGGTGAACTCTTGACCCTCAACGATGGTGACAGCATTAGCGCTGAAGGTCAGTGTAGCGTTGGCCTTAGCGATGGTCAGGGTGTAGTTAGCGGTAGCGCCGTTGTAGTTGTCGTTGGCAGCACCGGTAGCGGTGATGGTCACTTCACCAGCCTTGACGATGGTCACCTTGCCC
>JBGUKK010000019.1:0-15446 GCA_045114435.1 Sodaliphilus sp. | reverse complement strand
CGTCGGCACGATGTCCACGTCTTCCTTGAACACCTTGCCGCTGTCGGTCTTGAAAGCGGCCGATGCGTTGAGCACCGGGATGGTTTCTACACTATTAAAATTCAACTCCATAATCTCGCGGTTTTAGTTTCCGCAAAATTATGGAGCTATGCTCTAATTGTAAAAGACAAAGTTATATGCCATTCATGCGTAACATAATCATCACATCACTGGTCAGATCAACTTTAGCACGGCCAAAGCTATTCCCTCCATCGTCAACTGTAATAAGACTCTTACTTATACGATCTTTAAAATGCGGCATCAACCTAGATGAAACGAGATTTATAAGAACGATCACGTGCCCATTGTGGTTCACTCCCAAATACTGTTTTGCGTATTGGTCAAAAGGCATAGGGCTGATTAGCCGATACTTTGCTGAACTGATGTCTTCGCTTAGAAGATATTTTGCCCTTCCAATTTGAGCATTCTTTAGTTGAATGAACTCACCGCTCAATGATTTATCATACTGTTGCAGCTTTATTAACTCGCTTTCAGGGAGCATAAAGTCAAGAGAATCAGGTCTGATAACACGTATCGGCTGTGGGCAAGAAATCAGACTAATATCGAGTTCTCCATTGGGTTCCATTTCAATGAAAAGAGAAGAATCATTCAGGACCACTACTTCTGTCGTCTTGCAGCTGGGATAAGAGAACTCAAGAACTGCACCTTTTTCAATATTAATGCTGAAATTGCCATCAAAATCGGAGCGAGTCTGATTATTACCATCCTTTTCCTTGACCAATACGTCGAACATCGGCTCATTGTCTTCCGCAAAAACAACCTTACCCATTATCTTGAGTGGTTCTGCGCATAGTTTTTCTTGAACTTCTATCGATTGTTCTTTATTTGGCAAGAGAGTCGATAGAATCTGTTTTGAATCCTGAATTGAAATTTTACGCTCAGCCAATCCCGCAGCAGCACGGCAACCATCAAGAAAATCCACTACTGAGAATTCTGAAGACAATTGAAATATTAATTTGTTACCATACTCATCTTCTGGCGTATAGGTGAACATATTTGCCAGAATTGGTTCTAAAAGCATTGAACTGCCGATTGCAACTCCGTAGTAGTAAGGATTATTCTGTGAATCAGGAATTTGGCTAAATGTCAATGTTCTAAGCATCAGTGCATAACCAGCGGCAAATGCCTCGTAATTGGCAGGCATTTCATCTTCATTCCTTCCCGTCTCCTCTTTTATGTATTCTTGCAATTCAGGCGCAAGCCCGAGCATGGCGCCATATTTAATATAATAATCGCATTTATCTACTTCTGGCAAATCCAAAGGATTGACATCTCCGGGTTGATTCTCCATGAATTCCAAAATGTCAATGTAGTCTTCTGGCAAACTCAACTCATGATTAACCACTTTGTTCAATCCTGCAATAATGCAATCTATCGGTATATCTTCTTTTCTGCTACTGTGATCAAAACCATCACCCAAGGAAACACCCTGCAACACACCTACTAGAAAAGAAACGTTTTTAATGGAATCCTGAGTATATTTCAAATTCAACAAATCATCTTCGATGCCTCTAATAAATTCCGAAGAATTTGTCTTGTTAAACTCTAATCCTGGACTAAAAAAGCCCTTACACTCCATTGTTGCACGCATAAAAGCGTCTCCATAGGCATATGACAATGAGTCAAGGCTCACATCCTCAGCATTTGCAATCATGCCGAAGGACAGTAGAGAAATGATTAAAAAGATGTGTCTCATAATTCGTTCCTTTCATTTACCAATCATAAACAAGTGATGATTATAGTCCACTCCCATTATTTAATGAGATCCGGTTGATAAAGATGCTCCATAAGGAATCGTTGTGGATCGTTTTTGAATCCTTTGCGAAGGGATTCAAAATCAATGCGGTTATCAGCGTTTGGTTTCAAAATGATTTTTGTATCCACCAAGTTCTCAATGAACAGATATTTCGAAAAAGTGATCAATTCTTCTCCTTGAGCTAATTCAAACTCTTTACACTGCTGTTCAAGGCGTTGGGCATTGGTACCGTACCATTCTATGCCCACTAAATGAGAAAAGAGTGTGGTTTGGTATTTTGAATCAGAAGAATAATCGATACTCCGCTGCTCCAGGTCAAAGAAATCATTGGGGTAATCTTTGCGGAAACTGATTGTGAGATTACGGCAAAGAGGCATCAAAGCCTGAATACTGTCCAGATTCTCATCTTCGACAGCAGCACAGCACTTGTCCCAGAATGTGACTAATTGACCGCATCTACCACCAGGACTCCAACAAGAAGCAGCCATCAAACTGTTGCCAAATACATAAGAAGTTCCGTCAAAACCAAAAGCCTTAAAGAGAAATGATGACGCATTGACCGATGACTCCATCAGACGGTTTAAGGCATTCATCACACTGTCGGGTATGTGCAAGTCTGACGTATAGACCGTATCTTGGTTGTCATGTTGCCTTAAATACATACTGTCATAAATATTATGGTTTGCTTTGGCAAAATAAAGGGTATTCTCTCTGTCGGCGGACAAAACATATTCCGAATCCCCAGTCTCGGCAGAAGGCATTACGATATAATAAAATAAGCAAGCCAATTCCTCCTCTCCTCCCAAAACCATCCTCTTGAGTAAAGTACGGTAGTAAGGTGAAGCTAAATCATCAATAGGAGATTTCGGAACCAACCTGTCTTGGGCAAATGCCGTTGTGAGGATGATTGTTGTCAGCAATATGCTTGCCAAGAGACGTTGATATGATAGAAACAATACTCTTTGCCTCTCTTTTATTATCAATCTAAATAGTTTCATGACATGGTTAAATTATCAAGAAAATGATTACTAAGATTACGACTGATGTACGGCAGTTGTTTTTAACTGAAACATAGTCTATTTGCGGTTCATTTTCTTTTTGAATAGAAACAGTGTAAGCATTAGTGAAACGAAGAAGCATGTGACAGTTGCCAATATATCAGCCATCCGACGCTTATTCCAATAGTACTTAATCATAGTGGTAAACGTGACAGATTGGATATTCCGCTCTTGTTGCAACTGCTCCATTGTCTCATAGCGGCTTATCTGTCCCGTATTGGTAGCGAAACAGAAATATGGTGAATTATTACCACCAAAAGCCCAACGCTTCCCGATTATGCTACCATTGTTTACGTGTATCGAATCAATTGAGTCCAATTCGACTATACCATCATTTCCCACAATACTGCAATACTCTGTTGATAATGCAACCAGTTTGTAGTTGTCTCCTATTGGCACTTCATAATAAGTGCCGATGAGGTCATGTGGAAAAATACGCAGATTCAAATATGTTTCTGTGCCAATCAGCAAAACAATGAAAGCCAATAGAAAAACTAAAAATCTCTTCATACAAATAAGGCTGAAATATTGAATAGCAAAGATACGACTATTTCCTAATAATCGTATTCGAAATGCAACAAAATTTAGAGAAATATAGAAATACCATTAATCTCGAAGATACAGCAGATGCGGGCCTGGCGTATCTGGTGCGAGTCAAGCAGCTTGAACTGCTGGGTGCCCTGGTAGAAGTTGTAGCGCAGAGGGATGCAGTTGCGCCAGCACTGGATCTCCCCTGACTTCGTCCAGAGTTTGATGTCAACCGGGTCGCCAGCCTTGAGCATCCTGCGAAGGGTGCTGATGTGGATGGATTGTGCCATAGGTCTATTGGAATGATGAGTCAAACTGCTCGGTGAAGATGCGGTCGTGATCTACGGACAGGTAATCTGTCGGCAGATACATCCGCCTGTCTTGGTACTGGTAGGTGAACTTCACGGTGTTGAGTTCACCGTCCGCATCGCTGATCTCGCAGGTCGACGGCCTTGAGCACTATCGGCATGCCTTGCGGAGTGTAGCCCTGCGAGAAGTCGGTGCGCTTGGTCGCCATGCGCACATCAAGCGATATAGAACAAGTGTGACCGTGATTCCATACTATGGTTCCCTTTACAATGCTCTCACTATAACTGCAAAGAGAGCCTGGATTTCTCCAGGCTCTCTGATTAAGTCTTATTGCCTATTTGCTGTTACTTGAATAGATAAGTCGTCACGCTCTCGTGACCCAGGTAGAAGGCCTTGGCCTTGATGACCTGGGGCTGATTCTTGATGGGCACCGGAGCTGTCCAGCGCGGTGAGTCGATGGCGGGCTCGCTGCCATCGAGGGTATAAGTCACCATCTCATCGGGATACTGGGTGTTGATGAGCAGTTTGCCGTCCTCGACCTTGATGCCCGGAGGTCCCACACGGAAGTTATAGCCCAAGCTGTTCAACAGCGGCAACTCGCGGGTACCGATCTTGAGGTTATACTGGTGACGGGCTTCGTTATAGGCCCCGGTGTCGGTCAGGTCTTTGCTCCACTGTGGCACAGCAGTCCAGGCACGCTCGCTCACGCCCATCATCTTGGGCAGCAGCAGGTACTGCACCTCGTCGAACGAGCGCAGCGTCTCGCCCCAGAGCTGGGCCTGCACGCCGATAATGTTCTGTGGCTTCTCGAGCCCCACCTTGCCGTCGCCGGCAGTGGTGATATTGACGGGCGTGCCGTCAACGGCAGTGCGTGCCGTGGCGTAGATGTTGGCGGGCAGGGCGCTCCAAGCGTCAAACTCGTCCACCTTGCCGCCCCAGTGCAGCCCTTGCTCGTTCTGGTGCCAGCTGTAGCCCATGTCCATGTAGAAATTGGTCACGTTGGACAGGATGACGGGGTAACCGCTGTTAGCGAGACGATAGGGCACGTCGGCACGCGAGCCCACGGTGCTCCAAGCGTTCACACCGGCCACACGCGGCGTCATCACTGCGTCATACTCGGGCGTATTGTCGAGGCCCACTTCCTGCCAGCCCTCAATGCGGATCTTGCGGGCTTCAAGCAAGGAGCTGATGCGTTTCAGGTAGTAGGCATGAACGTCGTGCTGATTCTTGAGACCCTCGCGTTGCATGAGTGCCTGCACGTCGGGACTCTTGGACCAGGCGCCTGCAGCAACCTCGTCGCCCCCCAGGTGCACGACCTCGAGTTTCAAGCCAGCCTCCTTATACATGAGCTGTAACTCTGCCACAATCAGGTCGATAAAGCGATAGACGTCGTCACTGGCCACGTTGAGCACATTGTCGTGATAGCTCTGGGCCGAGGTGTAAACGCTCTCGTCCTTCTCGTCCCACAGACGGAACTGCTCGGCTGTGGGATTGTTCTTGGCACGGTTTTTCATCGCCACGATGGCAGCGCGGGCATGCCCCGGGGTCTCAATCTCGGGGATGATGCGGATGCCGCGTTTCCATGCATAGCGCAACAGGTCGATGAACTCGGCACGCGTGAAATAGCCGTTGGCACTCTGTGACAAGTCATCGGGATTACCATTACCGTCGAAGATCTGAGCCAGATAACCATTCTCATCAAGTGTGGCGCCACGACGTGAAGCCACCTGAGTCAACTCGGGGAAGCCGGGAATCTCCAGTCGCCAGGCCTCATCGTCGGTAAAGTGGAACTGGATGGTGTTGAACTTGTAGTAGGCCAGCAAGTCTATCGTGCGCTTGTAATCGGCAGGCTTGAGGACATAGTTGCGCGCGATGTCGAGCATCACGCCACGGTAACCAAAGTCAGGCCAGTCGATGACGAAGCAGTTCTGCAGGCGGTTACCCTTGCTGTGGTCCAGCGCGGCGATGAGAGTCTTCACGCCGTTCATCAGGGCAGCCTGGGTCACACCATGGATGGTGATTTTGCCATCATGTACCCGCAGGCTATAGTACTCGCGGTTGTCGCTCATCTTCTTGTCCAGCAGCAGCTGGATGACAGTGCCCTGGCCACCGGTGTTGTAGATGCCACGTTTCTCCAGTTCACTGACGAGCAAGCCCTTGGCTCGGCGGTATCCGCCCCACTGGAACCACTTGCCAGTCTTGATGGTCACGAGATTGCCCACCTGGGTGAAGCCGTCCTCGATGTCCACCTGCTTGGGGGTGGGGAAGATATCGTAATCGTTGCCTGTGTAGGCGTCGCCAAAGCCGTTGATGGCATCGTTGTAAGCATACATGTAGGTGCCGTCGGGGTAAGCCTTGTGGTCACGCCACTGCCCAGGTCGGTCAAGCGGCGAGCGGTTGATTTTCACAGCAATGGGGTGAGCCATGTCGCCATTCATCACCACATGACCACCGGCAGGCATATAGCACTTGTTGATGACGGACCCTCCCATCACCATGTCAATCACCAGCGAATCACCGGCAGCCAGTGCCTTATAGCCCGCATTGGGCTTGACGCGATAGTAGGTTGTGGAAATTTCTTCCACATCCACCGGGCAGCCGGCAGGCACGGTCACCGAGCGTGAGAACTGGTTGAAGAAGAACTGCCAGTCACTGCCAAGGGGCTGTGCCGACACGTTCTTGATGACAAAACGCGAGGTGTAGTTGTTGGCAGCGGTGTTGTTTTGCCCCATCTGCCAGTCCACAGCGATGGGCGACTGGGCGCTCATCGTCAATGCTGCCAGCAGACAGGCAATAGTTGTCAATAGTTTGGTTGATTTCATTTCTATCGTTTGATTTGATCTAATATTCTGTTCAACAGGTTGTCACAGGCATCCTCCAGCAGATCCAACACAAGTTCAAAGCCCTCGCTGCCCTCGTAGTAGGGGTCGGGGACATAATCGTAGTGAGGGTATTGACGGATGTAGTCGCCCATCATCACCACCTTGTCTTGCTGCTCGATGGTTGCGGCCCTGTGCCGCAGGTCATCCACATTGGCGGCGTCCATACCGACGATAATATCAAAGTCCTCAAAATCAGAACTCTGCACGCGACGGGCACGATGCGTCAACTCATAGCCTCGTGGACGGGCATGAACGCGCATGCGCTTGTCGGGCAAGTCGCCGATGTGGTATCCACCCGTGCCAGCCGAGTCGATGTAAAACCGCTCGGTCAAGCCCCGCTCATCGACCAGACGCTGCATGACAGCCTGAGCTGCCGGCGACCGGCAAATGTTGCCCAGACAGACGAAAAGGATGCTGTATTTCAATGGTTCCATTGTTTTGAAGGTGCAATATTACAAAAAATGTGGCAATTTTAATGTCTGCCGAAGCGTTTTTTTCATTATTTATGTATATCTTTGCTTCCTGAAACAAGAAACTACCTGAAGAATAAAGATGAACCTGAACATCTTGCGCCTGCTGCCGCTGCTGTTGATCATGGGACTTGCCCTGGCAAGTGTCACATCATGCGGTCACGGCAACAAGGAGCAACAAGACACCACAGCATGGGACTATAAAGCCCCGCCTGCCATGCCCATCAACCGCAGCATCAGCGGCGACAGCATCCAACTGGCCGATGACGCCGCCGTCCACCGCCTGCCCACCTATATCGAACAACGGCCGTTGAAGGAGATCTTCAACGACAGCAATGCATTGCAGCTTGAGGCCGCCGAGAAGAACGGCTTCAAGCCTGTTTCCACCCTGCGCGACGCCTATAAGATTGACAAGCCGTTGATCAGGATCTATTCCTGTGATGCCTACATGCTGGACGACCTGAGCGCGTCGGTGCCCTACCTGGTGCCCAAGGCAGCGCAACTGCTCAAGGAAATAGGATATGCCTTCCAGGACAGCGTCAAGAAACGCGGCGGTAAAGCCTACCGCATCAAGGTGACCAGCGTGACGCGCACCGACTACAGCGTGTCTAAGCTCATGCGCCGCAACCGTGCGGCAACCGTCAATTCGTGTCACCGCTACGGCACCACGGTGGATATCAGCTGGGTGAAGTTTGACTGCATGGACCCGAGCATGATTGTCTCGCTGGAGGATCTGAAGAACATCCTTGCCGAGGTGGTTCAAGACTTCAGGCGCCAAGGACGGTGTTATGCCATCTTTGAGAAAAAAGCGGGTTGCCTGCACATTACTGTTAGATAGCAAGCATTATAATCACTATATATAAATCCCAAACCAATGACGTTACAACAGACGATAGCCGAGTACCTGAAATATACAGGACAAAAAGGCTTAGACATCAGCGCCGCACTCATCGACTGTGACGGTGTGCTCTATGACTCAATGAAGTACCACACCCAAGCCTGGGTGAAACTCATGAAGAAAAACGGTATCAAGTGTACCCGTGACGAGTTCTATGAACTGGAAGGAATGACGGGAAGCGAAATCATCAAGATGAAGTTCAAGCAGGGAGCCGGCAAGAACATCACCGACGACGAGGCCCACGCGCTGTATGGCGTGAAGACACGCTACTTCCGCGAACTGGGAGAGGCCCCCGTGATGCCGGGTGCCAAGCGCGTGCTCGAGACACTCAAGGATGCCGGCGTGGACCGCATCCTCGTCACCGGCTCGCAGCAGGACACCCTGCTGGAGCGCATCGAGAACGATTTCCCGGGGCTGTTCGGCGAGGTCAAGGTCACCGGCCATGACGTGCGCAAGGGCAAGCCCAATCCCGAGCCCTTCCTGAAAGGGATGGCCAAGGCCGAGAAGAAACCCAGCCAGTGCATTGTCATCGAGAATGCCCCCCTGGGCGTGCAGGCCGCTCACGCCGCCGGCTGCTTCACCATCGGTGTGACGACGGGCCCCATCCCCGAGAAGGACATGTACAAGGCCGGTGCCGACCTGGTCTACAAGAACATGGACGAGCTGGCTGCCGCGCTGCCATCACTGCTCGTGGCCTTGTCACTCGTCAAAGCCTGAAAAACAAAATTCCCGGAACTCTCGGAGGGTGCTGAGCCCTTCGAGAGCTCCGAGACAATGACATGAAACAGAACCTCATTTTCACCAACGACGTTAAGAGCGCCATCGGGCAATTAACGGCAAGCGGCGACCACAACTTCACGGTGTGGATTGCCGACACCAACACGGCCCGGCTCATCCACCCTGCCCCTGTCCACCTCATCACCATCGATGATGGTGACGAGCACAAGACATTAGAGACCGTCACCCGGGTGTGGAACGAGATGGAACGCATGGGCGTGACTCGCCAGTCGCTCATTGTCAACCTGGGCGGCGGCATGGTGTGCGACTTGGGCGGATTTGCCGCGGCGACCTTCAAGCGCGGCGTGAGGTTCATCAACGTGCCCACCACCCTGCTGGGCGCTGTCGATGCCGCCGTGGGCGGCAAGACGGGCTTCAACTACAACGGCCTGAAAAACGAGATCGGCGCCATTGCGCCTGCCAGCGACGTGATCATCTCGACCTGCTATCTCGACACACTGCCCGTGCAGGAGATGAAATCAGGCTTCGCCGAGGTCATCAAGCACGCCATGCTGAGCCATCGCGACGAACTGAATCGACTGCTGAACCATGACTTCGCCACACCCATCGACCACGACGACCTGCTGGAAAGGCTGCGTCGCTCGGTCCAGGTCAAGGTGGATATTGTCGCTCGGGACCCACACGAACAAGGCGAGCGCAAGGCCCTCAACATGGGACACACCATCGGGCATGCCTTCGAGAGCCTGGCCATGAGACGCGGCAAACCCGTTCCCCATGGCTATGCTGTGGCATGGGGGCTGGTCGCCGAGAGCGTCCTTTCACACTTGACATTGAATTTTCCCAGCGAGGATGTGCACCGCTTGGGCCACTTCGTGCGCGACAATTACCGCGGTTTCCCTTTCACTTGCGACGATTACGACGACCTGCTGGAACTGATGCGTCACGACAAGAAAAGCCGCGACGGCGAGCTCACGTGCACCCTGCTTGCTGACATCGGTCACTACCGCATCAACCAGACCGTCACCGACGACGACGTCACCGCCGCCCTCGACATCCTGCGCGACCACCTGGGCCTATAAGCCAGTGGGGCATGGGGACCGGTCCTTCCTTTGTCCCATTCTTATCACACATCATTTCCAATGCCACAGGTGGGAAACGGCGTGGGTGATGGTGCGCAAACGCAGGTCCTTACCCAAGACAACGAGCATCACAGCAAAGAGGATGAACAGGATGCCGACGATGAGCCTCGGCGTGAGCGTCTCACCGAAAACCACCACGCCGATGGCGACAGCTGTCAACGGCTCCAATGCACCCAGAATCGCAGTGGGTGTAGCGCCCACATGCTGCACGGCGACAGTCATGAACACCAGCGAGAGAATCGTGGGCACAATGCTCAGCCACACGGCAAACGACCAGGCGCGTGCCGACGGCAGGGCACGCAGATACAATTCAGGCGAAGTGAAGGAGTAAAGAATCAACGTGATTTCACACACCAGCATGGCATAGAACGTGACCTTGAACGACGACATCTTGATGCTTGACTGGTTCACCACAATGATGTAGATTGCATAGGCCAGCGAGGACAAGACACACAGGACAATCCCAATCACACTCAACGAGACCCCTGCCCCACCCTTGTAGAGCAGCCCGATGCCCACAAGCGACATCACGATGGCGACAACAGTCATCGCGGTGACACGCTCCTTGAAGAATGCAGCCATTATCACGGCCACCATCACGGGATAGACAAACAGGATGGTCGAGGCGATACCCGCGTCCATAAAGTGAAAACTCTGATAATAGGTAATGCTCGATGCGGCAAACAGGATACCTAGCGAGAACAACACCTTGAACTCATGACGTGTCACCTTGAAATTTTCGCGCTTGATCAACATCACCGCAGCCAACAGGACGACTGCCAAGCCAAAACGGTGGGCCAACACGGTGGCCGTGTTGACACCTTCTTCATAAAGCGGCAAGGCTCCGAAGGGGTTGGTGCCGTAGCACACCGCCGACAGGATGGCGCACAGGATGCCAATGGTTTTAGACTTTTTCATCAGTATCAGGATTTAAAGTCATCGTTGACGACTAACGCCTGAATCGGCTCATCTCATAAAGGGCAGGCAATGCCTGGCCGTTGGCACTGTTAAACAAGCCGCGGTTCAAGCCCCAAGCGCTGCCCTCAAAACGCGTGCCGTAGAGGTTTTCCTCGGGATACCACCAGAAGAGGCCCGTCACATTGTCGTGACGGTTCAGTTCAGCAACAAGTTGTGCCGTGAACTCCCTCTGTCCCTCGATAGTGCCAGGCAGGCAATGCGAGAAATCCTCCTCGCCGCGGTTCACGCCGTCATGCAGGTAGTAATAAGCCGTCTCGACAATCATTACGGGTCTGTCGGGGTAACGTGCTGCCAGCGAGTCGAGCGTAGCGCCCAGGTTGGGAATCGTGCCGTGCCACATGGGATAGTAGCTCAAGCCGATGATATCGTAGTCCAGACCAGCCTGCTGCAAGCGGTCATAATAGTTGCGGGTCATTTCCCACACGCCGGCCTTCTCGGTGTGGATGATGATGCCAGCCTCAGGGCACACCTCACGGCATGCCTTGCAGCCCGCCTTGAGCAGACGGGTGAACACATCCCAATTGTCGGCCTTCATCGGGTCGACACGCCCGATGGGCCAGTCCATGCCGAAGGTGATCTCGTTACCCACCTGGATCGCCGCGGGCACGACGCCTGCTCCCTTGAGCGCCAGCAGGCAATGGCGGGTATAGCTGTAGATGCTGTCGGTCAACGCTCTGGAATCAAGCCCCTCCCAGCGCTTGGGCGTGAACTGCTTAGCTGGGTCGGCCCAGGTGTCGCTGTAGTGGAAGTCAAGCATCACCTCAAAGCCACGCGACTTGATGGTGCGACACAAGTCGATGACATAGCCCAAATCCTGACAGACGCCTTGGTCATGATGAGCACCTGGAGCGTTAGCCGGGTCCACAAACAGACGCACACGCATCATGTTCCACCCCTGCTCGCTGAAGAGGTCGTAAGGGTCCACCGTCACACCACAAGAGTCCTTGTAAATCACGCCATTGCGAGCGTTGGATGTCATCATCGAGATGTCGCCACCCCGCCACGCCTGGGCCAGTGAGGGCAGGGCCACCATCATCACCAGCATCATTGATAATACCTGTTTCATCATCAATACTTGAATTACAGGACAAGCACAGTTTCTTGTCCATCAAGAATCAGTAAAAATTAAAAAAGTGCCGACAATCAATGATCATCAGCACTCTCTTGCGTTGTCGGGGTGACTAGATTCGAACTAGCGACCCCACGCCCCCCAGACGCGTACTCTAACCGGACTGAGCTACACCCCGAACGCACTTGCCGAAACGCAATTGTTTCGTAAAGCGGTGCAAAGGTAATGCGGTTTCAGGAACTGACCAAATTTTTAAGCGACTTTTTTTGCCATAAAAATTATTTTAAAGCACAAACCACTGATAATGAGAAAAATAGTAGAGACGCAAAAAATTGCGTCTCTACTTCAGTCCCCATTCACAGTGAATGCGGGATATGTGATTGATGGCCTTACTCGGCCTTGCCGTCGCTACCCAGCACCTCAATGATCTTGTGCTTGTAGAGCTTCACCATCTCGTCGCGAGCGGGACCGCAATACTTGCGGGGGTCAAACTCACCGGGCTTCTCGGCAAGCACCTTGCGCACGGCAGCGGTGAAAGCCAGACGGCTGTCGCTGTCGATGTTGATCTTGCAAACGGCGCTCTTGGCAGCCTTGCGCAACTGGTCCTCGGGGACACCTACGGCATCGGGCATGTTGCCGCCGTGGGTGTTGATGATGTCAACATACTCCTGGGGAACGCTCGACGAGCCATGAAGCACGATGGGGAAGCCGGGCAATTTCTTCTCGATTTCCTCGAGCACGTCAAATGCCAGGGGAGGAGGCACGAGACGGCCTGTCTGCGGGTCACGCGTGCACTGCTCGGGTTTGAACTTATAAGCACCATGGCTGGTACCGATGCTGATGGCCAGAGAGTCGCAACCGCTGCGGGTGGCGAAGTCGATGACCTCCTCAGGCTTAGTGTAGTGGGACTCCTCGGCAACAACGTCGTCCTCAACACCGGCGAGCACACCCAGCTCGGCCTCAACGGTCACATCAAACTGATGGGCATATTCCACGACCTTCTTGGTCAGGGCGATGTTCTCCTCATAGGGGAGCGACGAGCCGTCGATCATCACCGACGAGAAACCGAAGTCAACGCATGACTTGCAGAGTTCAAACGTGTCACCATGGTCCAGATGGAGGCAAATCTGGGGATGCTCCCAGCCCAACTCCTTGGCATACTCTACAGCGCCCTCGGCCATGTAGCGCAGCAGCGTCTGGTTAGCATACTTGCGCGCACCGCTGGAAACCTGCAGGATAACAGGCGACTTGGTCTCGGCGCAAGCCTTGATGATAGCCTGTAACTGCTCCATGTTGTTGAAGTTGAATGCGGGAATGGCATAGCCGCCATCGATTGCCTTAGCAAACATCTCGCGAGTGTTCACGAGACCTAAATCCTTGTAATTTACCATAATTCAGAAATAAATAATATTGGGTCAAAACGATGTTTTTTTAATTGCCGCAAAGTTAAGTGTTTTTTGCATTCTTGCAAAGGACTGTGAGATTATTTTTTTCAACAATTCACCGCCAAGCTTTTCACACTCAGCCAACTGGGATATCAAACTACCGCTAAAAGCGGTAAAAAAAAGTGACTCATCCAATAAAAATAATTTTTTTCTTGGCGTTTTCTAATTTCTTTGTTATTTTTGCGAGAAATTATTACCAAACTGACATTTCCTCTTTAACTGTAAATATTTATATTAACATTAAAATTTTAAAGCTTTATGAAGAAATTCTTACTTATCGCTGCCATGGCAGCACTGGGCCTGGGCGCAAGCGCCGACGGCTACAAGATTGAACAGGTCTGGAACCTGCAGAATCCCCAAGCAGTCACTGGCATGGATCGCATGGAGATTCGTCAAGGTTTCGGTATGGACGGCAAGTTCTACGTGAACTGCAAGAAAATTGTTGTTGATACCATTGATGGGGTGCCCACGGTTACTACAGCACCTATTATTTATGAGATTGACCAAAATGGTCTGACTGGTGTGACCTTCCCTGGTGGCAAGAACTGCGGTATCGGCCGCGACGAGGCCGGCAACATTGTGGTCAGCATGACCCAGTTTCCCAATAGTTGGAGCGAAGGCCTGAGGGTCATTGATCCCAAAACAGGTGAGTACAAGGACTATGACATTCCTCCCGGTGCATCCATTTTGGGCCGTAACGACTTCCTCGGTTTTGCCAAGGGCAACCTTATGGAAGATGGAGAAATCTGGATCAACGGCTCCACTCAAGGAACCAGCATCTCACACATAGCCATCACTGGCGGTGAAGCTGATGAAGAGAACAGCTACTATATGGTGGGCGAGGGCATTTTGAACAATACAAGCGTTACCATCATGCCCTACACCGACATCAATGGTGATGATGCGCTGTTGTACTGGTCCAGAAATGACCAACCCAGGAAATTATTATATGCCGATGACCAGTACACCACTTCATTTGTTGATCTTAACAATCATGCCAACACCAATGGTATGTATCCCCTGGTGTGGGACGGCAAGGAGTTCTTCATTTACTCCACCAAGGACGGAGAGACCCACTACTTGGACGGCTTTGCCATCGCCGAATCGGGCGGTGAACCTATCGTTAACATCCCCAAGACAACCACAACTAACAATGGTTTCCAAAGCCAGTGGCTCAATGCCGAGGTAGACGAGAACGGCGTTACCATCTATCAATACTTCCCCGGCAATGCTGCAGGCCACTTCACCGTGTGGCGCCTGACCAAGGACGAGCCCGTAATTCCTGATGTTTACATGCTGGGCGGCAACATGGACGGCTGGGTTCCCAATGATGGTCTGAAGTTCGCCTATGACGAGGAGAGCAAGGTTTACACTGCCAACTACACCTTCGACGGCCGCTTTGACGGATTCAACTACTTCGGCTTCACCAACGAGCTTGCCGAGAACAACGACCAGGGCGGCTGGGACTACATCGAGCCATTCCGCTTCGGCGCCATCAGTGAAGGCGACTTTGAAGTGAACGACGAGCAGCTCAACAAGGAGCTGAGCCTCACCTACGATGACTACCACGCCTTCAAGATTCCGGCCGGCGAGTACAACATGACCATCAATCTGGAGAAGATGACCCTCAATATCGAGAAGGTGCTTCCCGCGGGCATCAGGGGCGACGTGAATAATGACCAGTCGGTGAACATCTCGGACGCCATCATGCTCATCAACTCTATCCTCAACAGCGACAACAGTGCCATCAATATTGACAACGCTGACGTCAACGATGATCAGAACATCAACATCAGTGACGCCATCATGTTGATCAACTACGTCTTGAATGAGACATGGGGCAACTGATTGTCTTGATTGACACTTGAGTCATCCACACACACTCACAGCAGGGGAGCCCGGACGAGCTCCCCTGCATGTTTTAACAGCATTTATTGCCATTACCAATAAAAAACGTTACCTTTGCACTCACATTTAACCGCATTGTATAACAAACTAAACATACCGAGCCGTGTCAGCAATCAACAAGTGGCGCATCGAGGATAGCGCCGAACTCTACAACATCGGAGGCTGGGGCCTCAAGTATTTCTCCATCAACGAGAATGGCCACGTCACC
>JBGUKK010000018.1:0-8825 GCA_045114435.1 Sodaliphilus sp. | reverse complement strand
CAGACAGTAACGGTACAGGGGTTTAACTATATCCCCTCGCCGACGGGCATGAAGTTCCACGAGTCTGACGCGTTCGTCAAGCTCGTTGTAGGACCATACGGGTCGGGCAAGACCTGCATGATCATGAACGATGCCCTGTACTACTGCCTTAATCAGGCTCCGGCGCAGGACGGTGTGCGCTACACCCGTATCGGCGTGGTGCGCGGTACATACCCTGAGCTGGTCTCCACAACACGAGGGAGCATCATCGAGGTGTTCCCCCGCAACTTCGGCGATATCCGTGCCGGAGGGCTCCCTATCCTCGGGACTTACGAGTTTCCCGTTGGCGATGGCCCCTACGACTACATGCTTCAGGGTCAGCCGTGGCAGCCGGGCTTCGGCACGATGTGCCACGTGGAGTTTGTCCTTCAGGCGCTCCAGTCTCCCGCTGACGCCGAGAAGGTGAAGTCCGCCAACTGGTCTTTCGCCATCATCAACGAGGCTACCTCGGTGGACTACGAGGTGGTGGTCGCCGTCATGGGACGTGTCGGGCGTTACCCCACGGAAGACCTCGGCGGCTGCTCATACGCCGGGCTGCTCATCGATACCAACCAGCCCCCGCAGGGGCATTACCTGCTCAACATGATGGAGCACCCGGAGAAGAACTGGGCGATATTCCATCAGCCGCCCGCAGCGTTCAAGCACGTGGACGCCGGGAACAACGTAACATATACCGTTAACGAGAACGCGGAGAACCTGCGCAACCTCGGCGCCGCCGCCAAGCCCGATGATTACGACACGTGGACTCCTGAGCAGCAGGAGAAATTCCTGCATGACAAGGGCGTAGCCTACTATCAGAATCAGATAAACGGCTTCCTGAAAGAGGGGCGCACCGATAAGATTGACTCCCTGTTCTGCATGATGGACGTCCCGCTCAAGGACGGCAAGCCAGTGTGGACTCTGTTCAACCGGGATATCCATGTAGCGAGGGAAGACCTCAGGCCAATACCCTACAAGGAGGTTGTGGTCGGCTACGATACGTCGGGCATACACCCGGCGTGCGTGTTCATGCAGGAGCAGAACGGCAAGTGGTGCATACTTGACGAGCTGTACGGCGAGGACTTGGGCATGCAGGCGTTCATCGAGAACGCGTTCATACCGCTTGTCAAGCAGAAGTACAGCACGAACAAGATTATTATCTCGTGCGACCCGGCGAACGCCAAGGACTCCTACACCGGGCTGTCCCCCAGCACCCACCTTGAGGAGTTGGGCTTCACGGTTGTCATGCCCAAGACCAACGACCCGAAGACAAGACTCCGTGCTGTGGACTCCATGCTCAACAAGATTGAGGGCGGACTCCTTATCTCGCCGCATTGCCACCTGATTATCGCCGCCATGCAGGGCGGCTACCGCTACAAGAAGCTGCGCGTTACCGGCACGATTGAGGAAGCCTATGACCCTCACCCGGAGAAGAATACCTACTCCCACGTGGCGGACGCCACGCAGTATGCCGCTCTGTACATCTTCCGCGAGACGGGGCTGACGCCGGACGACAGCAAGCTGGTGCGTTCCATTCAGCGCAGGCGCAGCAGTATGCGCACATTGATGTGAGGACATTATGCCACAGGATCACTCGAACGAAATTTACGACTACGCCAGCGAGATTGAGGTTCCCAATGATGCGAGGGACAAGCTCGCTACCGTAGTGGCAAGGCGCTTCAACGACGCCGTGCGCTGGCAGAGTCAGGAGCGTGTGGGCGGAGTGCCCCTGCGCATGGTCCTGCGCCAGTGCTACGACCAGTATCACGGCATACTGTCCCCGACTGAGCAGAAGATTATAGACGACATCGGCGTTGACGCCCATGTCAACCTGTCGGCGATGAAGGCAGGCGTGGTGCAGAGTTATCTTGCCGAGTCCCTGATACAGGCGGGGCAGCTGCCATGGACTATCCAGCCGACTCCTGTGCCCGATCTGTCGGACTCCGGCGAGCTGATGGTCGCCCAGTCTGTCCAGCAGTCCGTGGAGCAGGGTTTCCGCGGAGACCTCCGCTCGCTGGTGTACAGCCTCAAGTCGGAGGCGGCACGCAAGGAGCTGGAGCACGCTCAGGACATCGCTGACAACATGATGAAGCTCATCACCGACCAGTGTGCCGAGGGCGGGTGGAACAGAGCCATGTTCGGCTTCATCAACAATTTCTGCGTGTACCCCTATGCTGTGCTGGCGGGTCCCATACCGACCCGCCGTGTGCGCATGCAGTGGTCGGGCGAGACCCTGAGACCCAAGTATGAGACGTTCTACGAGTTCAAGTCCATTTCACCATGGGACTTCTGGTGGAGTCCGGACAGTCCCGACACCCAGCGCGGCACGGGTATATTTATCCGTCAGCGCTGGACAAGGCAGCAGCTGCTTGACGCCGCCAAGATGACCTCGTACATCGGCGAGAACATTATCAAGGTTCTCGATGACGCCAACCGCAACGACTTCCGCTACCACTGGATTTCCAACAATCCTGAGCAGACAGACAGTCAGGTTCTCTCGTGGCGTGACAACGACACCACCATTGACGTGCTTATCCACTGGGGCTACTTCAGCGGGCGCGAGCTTACGAAGTATGGCATACCGGGGCTTGAGGACGATGAGTTCTACAACGCTATGGTAACGATGTGCGGACGGCACATCATTCAGGTGCTGGTGGAGAAGAACCCTACGCTCAACAAGCGCCCGGTGTTTACCGCCAGCTTCTATACGACTCAGGACAGGATACCGGGCGAGTCCATACCGCAGAGGCTCCGTGATGTGGAGCGCTGCTATGAGACCTGCCTGCGCTATCTCATCTCCAACGCGTACTACGGCTCGGCGCCCATCACTGAGGCGGACTACGCCCGTGTGTCCAAGTTTATGTCTGACGAGGACATCGGCAGGATTATTCCCGGCTCGATGTATTTTTCCGAACCTGAGCTGGGCAACGCTACTCCGGCGTTCAAGTACTACTCGCTGCCGAACAACATGGCGGCGTTCCAAAACGCGCTGGTTTACTTTATGGATCTCGCCGACAGGGTAACGAATATCCCGGCGGCGCTGCACGGCACGGCACAGGGGTCGGGCGCGAACAGGACATTCAGGGGAGCGGCAATGCTCCAGTCCAACGCTGTCAAGGCCATACAGTCGGCTGTGTTCAACATCGATGAGTTTGTGTATAAGCCGCTCGGTGAGCTGCTGTATAACTACAACATGGTTTACAGCAAGGATCAGACAGTCAAGGGTGACTGCAAGATTATGGCACGTGGCGTAACGGCGCTGCTTCAGAAGGAGACTGACAGGCAGAACTCGTATGAGATTCTGCAAATGGTCGCCTCCGCCGGACAGCAGCTTGCCGCTCTGCCCAACGGCGCTAAGATCGTGCAGTGGGCGCTTAAGAATGTATTCCAAAACATGGGTGTACCCAAGGAGCTGTTGAAAGATGAAGGCGTGCAAGGGCAAAACCAAGCCGGGCAAGGTATCCCCGGCGGTATTCCGGGGCAGCAAGGGCAGGCAGAAGCCGCAGCGGGGCAAGGCGGGCAGCCCGACATGGGCGGGCAAGTTCCCGGCGGCGAGAACGGGCAGGCTGGGGCGTAAGGGTGGCACTTCGCCAGCGTAGTCAGCGTAAATAATTCTTGACAAGCGTTGCAAAAAGTGCTTGCATTGTGCATGACGTGTGCTAAAATACACACAAGAGGATAGGATTATGCTTAACGGATCACCTGTAAACGTAGGCGATACAGTCTACATACTGGGCATTGGCACAGGCAAGGTCGTCGGGACTGATGAGTCTGGCGGCTTCAGCGTGCAGGCCGGAGGCCGCGGCACCCTGTATTACAGGGACGGCGGCATGGTCGGCAACGCCCGCCGTGTCTACTGGCACGACCCTGTGTTCATCGATCCGCCGAAAGACCTTAACCTGTGGACTGCCTTTATGGACAGTGCCAAGGGGCTGTATTCGAGCATTCGCAATATGCTGGTGAGGTTTAATGTTGTTAAAGGATAAGCTCAAGTGGTGGTTCCTTGAGAACATTAACTGGTGCCACCCCGTCATGCGGGACGGCACCCCCAAGAAGCCTACATGGTTTTACACTGCGTACTGCTGGCTTTTCTGGCCTATCCCGTGGCAGAAGAACCCCTGCTGGTGCTGTGCGTCATTCAGGGGTCTTATCACCGGCTTCGCTGCCGGAGTCTTGCTTGGAGCGCTGTTATGAACTGCAACATCGAGACCGGATACGATCTCCAGCAGGGTGCCGTAACCGACACCTCCACGTGCATTGAGGAGTCTCCCGGAAGAGGCATACTGTTCTCTCCCAAGACTCCTGTCGGCACGATTTACTCCGCTCCGATTTGGCTTGACAACGGACGTGCAATGCTTGTCGAGGCATATAACATGCCTGCTGACAAGCATATTTTCGTCAACCGTGTGGTGCTCTCTGCCAGCTGCCCGACTGACAGGTCGGTCGGGTGCAACTGTGACCCGCTGATGATGCAGCAGGCTTACGGCTCGCCCGGAGTCATTACGTTCCGTGCCCGAATGAAGCTTGGCAACAGCTTTGACTGGAAGCTCACGGCTGAGAAGCCCCAGCTCCTTATCGCTGTGCCGGGCTGTTACTATGAGTTCGAGCTGGAAGATCCTGACATGCTGGGCGACCTTGAGGTGGAGTACAAGTTTATTGACGCCACCAAGCTGCCGAACCTTCCGGCATGCTACTACGCTGGAGTATCGGCATGATAGACAAGAGTATATACGTACCGCTGTTCACTGAGAAGTCCAAGAGTGTGGAGAGTCCGTTCTTCCACATCTTTCCCGGCTCGGTAGTGGTAGCCCGTGCGTTCGACTTCGACTGCACGAGGACTCCCATGAGCGAGGACGAGTTCAGCAACACCCCGGTGAAAGCCTGCCTTGAGCAGGTGATGTTCCGGGAGGACTTTGATGATGACCCGTCAGGACAGAACAGGGGCATCACGATTTACGACATGAAGTTCTACGTTACCAAGCTGCTTGCAATCAGCCCGGTAGTGAAGAACGGCTGTCAGCTGTCGCTTTCAGCTGACGATACGGTAATGCTCCTGAATGTGCCGGGGAGTTACAGGTTTGTCCTGAACGATCAGGCTTCAGTGGGCAATGCGAGGATATACCTCCAGTCATTCTCGCATGAGGAATTTCCTTGGAACAGTAAGTTCTTTATGGGAGAAGACTAATGAGCTGTACTAACAATGGCCCTATTCAGGGTGGGCTTATCACTGAGAGCCGCATCACTGACTCCAAAATCAGCGACAGCGAGATCACCAACAGCACATTTGACAACGGTGCCATCACCGGCGGAGTCAGGCTGGACGAGGAGTCCGCCACTGACATCGCCGCCGCTACCGCTGACAAGGTGCTGAACACTCTTGAGGTGTCCGGAGCGGATATCGTTCCGGCTGCCAAGATGGAGCTGCCGACCAGCGTGGTAGGTGACAGGTCTGCCCTGATGGGCAAGCCCGCTGGGTATATCAAGATTAAGGGATACCTTATCCCTGTCTATAAGACCGGAGAGTAATTATGATCGGGTTCATGTCAATCTCGATCGGCAGCAGCACCAGCTCCCGTGAGGAGTACCTGCGCCGCAAGGACGAAGCCCGTGAGTGGAAGCGGCAGGATCGTGAGGACTGGCGCAGGGAGCATTACGCAGGCTATGACAAGCTGAGCGGGCTCCGTATGCGCAAGGAGCACTCCGACTGGCTTAACAATCCGACTAACGGGCGTATCGATCCGCCGAAGAACAGCGGCGAGGGCAGCTACTATGTCGGGCATTAAGGAGGTTATATGAGTTGCAGCGCATGCAGGCGTCCGCCTGTTTATCAGAAGGTTGCCCGCATCGGTGAGATGCCGAGGCGTACTGTTAGTTCTGACATGCAGAGCCCTGACAGGGCTGTGCGCAATCAGGCTCAGAAGAGAGTAATCACCGGACTCAGATATGCTCCCAAGTAACGATAACGAGTTCTTCAAGCTCCTCGTAGCCCACGGCATGCAGCAGCAGGCGCTCGCCTATATCCAGCGCCTGCTCAGTGAGGCGCGCACGGATTACAATGCCGCGCTCCAAAGCATGCTGTTTCAGGACTCAGGGCGTGATGGGGCGCTGATTAAGTACGGCAAGGTTGATATGCTGGAGAAAATCCAGTTCGACCTCCGCCGTTATTTTGATAAAAACAAGTCATAACAGGGGATATTATGGCACTTTTAGGAAGAAGAAGGGGCAACGCAGCTGTTCTGCGGGACGTGCAGAAGTTCAGGGATGGGCTGGCACAGGACGAGGGCAGAGCTCCTGAGGATGTCGAGACTCAGGATGCGCCGACGGCACGCCCTACCAGCGGCGTGAGGTTTACTCCTCCCGCGCCCGACCCCGCAGCGCCTGCTCCGCAGCCCGCTCCCAAGCCGAGGCCGCAGCCTGTCGCTCCGGTTGACGAGGACGATGACGACGATGACGATATTCAGTATCGCACCGTTGACAATATGGAGTACGACCGTGTCCGTAACGACGCCATCGCTGCCATGCAGGCTGAGAACGACGCCCTCAGAGCCCGCCTTTCTTCCTATGAGCAGTCCCGTGATGACTTTGACAAGTTTGAGAAGGACAAGCTCATCGACAAGATGATTGACGAGCAGGGCTTTGACTCCATCTCAAAGGACGACGCCCGCCGTCTGCTCAACCCTATTCTTGATGGCATGAGGAAGCAGAACGCCGCGCTCGGTCAGGCTCTCTCCGCGCAGTATAACAACAGCGTGAAGCAGTATCAGGAGATGACCAAGAAGCGCGACGCCGAGCAGTATAACCATTTCGCCAACAAGATCCGCAAGAAGTTTCCTGACCTTGCCAAGCTCCAGCAGACTCAGGCCTACGTGGACATCATGACAGCTCCGGTAGCAGCAGGCTCCGATGTAACCGTCGGTCAGCTGGTCGCTCAGGAGTACAAGAAAAAGAATTACAAGTACATCAACAATGTGCTTAAACAGGTTCGGGATCGCATAAATTCCGTTCCTGATATCAGTGCCAATGCTGTGGTAGGCGGGAACGCCCCGTCTCAGGGCAGCGGCAGTACGGAAGCCAGACCTCTCTCGGACTCTGAGATGTCCGACCTGAGGTTCAAGCTTCAGAACCGTCAGATCTCCCGACAGGAGTTCAGCGACGCCCTGAAGCGGCACAGAGAGGCACTTCGCGGCAACGCGGAGTAACTAACTAGAGGTAACATATGGCGCGTATGCAGTCAGCATCGGGCTACGGTGGACTGGAATCTACCCCGCTTGCCCGTCCCGGTTATTTCAACGAGATCATGAATCGTGTCTACGAGCGTGATTTTCTTCCTGAGATAACCAACTCCCAGATTGATGAGCGCATCACTTACTGCCATCAGCAGGTGCAGATCATGAAGGCACCTGAGGTTGGCGAGTGGCGCACTCTTCAGAAGAATCAGGAGATGATTCCCAATCAGGTCAGCACCGAGGCTATCTGCCTTGAGGTGTGCAATGCCGCTTACAACGACATCAAGATCGACCAGCTCGATATCAGATGGGCGTGCGAGCGCTGGGACGCATGGGAGGAGGCTTTCCTCGATGCTGTCTACGAGAAGTACGTTGAGATGCAGCGCAAGTGGGTGCTCACCGCAATGATTATCGAGGCAAGCCCCCGCAACATGGGCGCGCATGCCGGACAGTATCACAAGACCGACCTCGGCTCGCGCGGCAACCCTGTTGTAGTCAACAAGGACAACATTGCCCTTCAGGTAACCAAGCTTCAGGAAATCCTTATGGATAACCTGCGCTGGGTTGAGAATGACATGTTCCTCGTTGTACCTGTCCAGTTCCGTTCGATCCTCGCGCAGTCCAACTACGCTAATCAGGATTGGATTGGCACCGGCGCAAGAAACACCAGCTTCAACATCGACGGCAAGTGGGAGCAGCAGCTCTGCGGCTTCAACGTCATCGAGACTGTCCAGTGCCCGCACGTTGTCGAGGACGACGGACGTATCTGCTTCTACATTCTCGCAGGCAACCGCGACGGCTATGTATATGCCTCTGACATTGTTGACGGACGTATCGTACAGCCTGAGCGTACTTGGTCTGCCGAGTATCAGATGCTCGCTGTTTGGGGCGGAAAGATGATCTACCCTGAGTGCGTCTGTGTAGCTTACTGGACTTTCGATACTCAGGAGTAACAGACTATGGCAAATATGGTTGACCTTTTCAAGGGCGGCTCACCTGTTGTAAAGTACATGTGGGACGAGAAGGACTACGTCCAGTTCGGCGGCTCGTTCGCCGAGAACGGGTTCTCCGATACTCCGCCCTATGACTCCCATGTTGACGGCGCCTACAACGTCGGCAACTTCTGCCTCGGCATGCCCATCAATCCGAAGATTATGGCATACCAGCGCAAGGCGCTCACCCGCCACCCCCTTAAGGTAGGCGATGTACTGTGGCTGTTCTGGATCCCTTATGATCATTTCGCCACCTACTTCAACCTTAAGATCCGCACCGGAGACGCGTCCATCGCCGGACTGACCCTTAAGCCTGTGGCAGGCAAGCTCACCAAGAGCAACTCCGAGCTGGCAGGCAAGCACTTCAACGCGAACCTTGTCGACGAGGAGCTTAACACTGACGAGCTCGCTCCGCAGGTCGTAGATGTCTTCGACAGCTATGGCATGGACACCAGCGTTGACGGGGCAGGCGCGTTCAGCGGACAGACCGGAGCAATCGACGTCTCCAAGCCCGGCATGAGAACCTATCACCTTGTGAAGGATACTCCTGCTTTCTACTCCACCATGTTCAAGAAGGACGATGGTACTG
>JBGUKK010000017.1:0-8338 GCA_045114435.1 Sodaliphilus sp. | reverse complement strand
GCCTTCTCGCACTGCTTGCCTTCGCCCTTCTTGCACTCGTGCTTCATGCCAGCGGCCTTCTCGCACTGCTTGCCTTCGCCCTTCTTGCACTCGTGCTTCATGCCAGCGGCCTTCTCACACTGCTTGCCTTCACCCTTCTTGCACTCGTGTTTCTGAGCAGCAGCGGCCTTAGCCTTGCAGTCGGGGCACTGCTGGTCGGCGGGCTTGGTGCAAGGCTGACCATCCTTGTGGTCCTTGCACTCATGCTTCCTCTCGAGGGCAACATCCTCCTGGAGGCTCTTGGGGGCTTCCTTCACCACCTGAGGCCTGTCATAGCCCGTGGGGATGTCCATGCCAGTGGGATTCTTGGAGAGGTGACGGTTAGCGATACGGTCCGGCTCCTCCTGGGTTGCAGTAGCGGGAGTCTGAGCCATCAATGCGCTGCTGGCCAATGCCACGGCAGCAAGAGTCAATAAGAATTTCTTCATGTTTCTGTTTCTGTTATAAATGATTATACTTGATTTTGCGGCGTCAAAATTAGCAATAAAATCCGAATTATTAGACAATTTAAGTATTTTTTGGTTTAATAACGGCTTGAAATTTGAATTTTGTATATAAAACGTGTACTTTTGCACCCACATCAACCATAATCACGTAATTCAGCAAGATAGACTATGTCAACCTATACCGTTTCAGACCCTCGCAAGGTCACGACCAAGCGCATTGCCGACATGCGACTCGCCGGTGAGAAAATCGCGATGATCACTGCCTATGACTACACGATGGCCACGCTCGTGGACCAAGCCGGCATCGACATCATCCTCGTGGGCGACAGCGCCAGCAACGTCATGCAGGGCAATGCCACCACCATCCCCATCACTATAGACGACATGATTGTCTATGGCCGCACTGTGGCCCGAGCCGTGAGTCGTGCTATGGTCATCGTGGACATGCCTTTCGGCACCTATCAGGGTGACCCCATGGATGCTCAACGCAACGCCGTGCGCATCATGCAAGAGACCGGAGCCGACGGTGTCAAGCTCGAGGGAGGACGCGAGATGCGTGCCGCCATCGAGATGATCCTGCGTGCCGGCATCCCCGTGATGGGCCACCTGGGCCTCACGCCACAATCAATCAACAAGTTCGGTACCTACTCCACGCGCGCCCAAGACGAGGCCGAGGCCACGCGCCTGCTCGCCGACGCCAAGGTACTTGCCGAAATCGGCTGCTTTGGCATCGTGCTGGAAAAGATTCCCGCCACCCTAGCTGCTAAGGTCACCCAATCGATCAACGTGCCCACCATCGGCATCGGTGGGGGAGGCGCATGCAGCGGACAAGTGCTCGTGTTGCACGACATGCTGGGCCTGAACCGCGAGTTCAAGCCCAAGTTCCTGCGCGTTTATAACAACCTGGGCGAGCAGATCATCGACAGTGTGGGCAACTATATCACCGACGTCAAGAGCGGTGACTTCCCCAACGAAAACGAACAATACTAAAAACCTTCATCACTCATGCGTGTAGGGAACATCCTGAGGGTAGCCGCAATGCTGTGGCTATGCCTGTGTTGTTCCACAAGCCGTGCAGGGAGTCGCTACAATGTTGACTCGCTGCTGCAGGTGCTGGATGCCGTCATCGACAGCAGCGCCGTCTATGATGCTCGCCTGCACCAGGATTTAGTAGGCTACCGGGTCGCCTTTGACAACGCCGAGGACGATGAGGCCCGTTTCCACCAGGCGCACACCCTGTTCAAGACCTACCGCAAGTATCGCCTCGATTCGGCACTGTACTATGCCCGCCAGCGGGTCCAGATTGCCAACCGGCTCAATATCCCCGATTCCATCCTGTCGGCACGTCTCGACGAGGCCGATGCACTGAAGTGCTTGGGCAGACTCAATGACGCCCTGGCAGTGCTCGATGCCATGCCGCACAATGCCTACATCGGCAACAACACCCAATATTTCTCGCTCTACCTCAGCATCCTGCTCTCCCTCTCCCAGATGACCACCGATGACCAGGAAGTGGCGCGATACAAATCCCTGCTGATGCACTACCGCGATACCATCAATCTCGTGAATGTTCACGACACCTTGTCGGTGTGTGTCAACAGTTGTGCCATCGACAAGAGCCACGGACGCTTTAAGGAGGCCTTGGAAGGGCTCCTGCGGTTTGGAGAGACACACGGCGACCTTGTTGCCAACTCGGCGATTTACTGGTATGAGTTGGCCGACACTTACCGCAATCTGGATGATTTGGAGAGCGCCAAGTATTGCTACACCATGTCGGCCATCATCGACAAGCGCAACAGCAGCAAGACCTACACGTCGCTGCAGTCGCTGGCGTGGCTGCTCTACCAGGAACAGGACACCGAGCGCGCCTACCGTTACATCACCTGTTCGCTCAACGATGTCATGTCGAGCAATGCGCGCAACAGGCTGGCGCTGGTGGGAGAATACTTGCCCATCATCACTGCTGCCTATACCCATCATCGACACACCCTCGACGTGCGCCGCAACATTCTCATCGCCATCGGCACCCTTGTCCTTGCCATCCTTGCCGCGCTGTTAACGGTCATCTACCGCAGCAACAAGAGGATGCGGGTGATGCAAACCCAGTTGACCGAGAGCAACAACAGCCTGCAGGAACTCAACCGCCAGTTGAGGGAACAAGGCCAGGCGCTGGTCGAGAGCAACCGCATCAAGGAGGAATACATCGGGCAGTTGTTCAACCTGTGTTCCAAATACATCAGTGACACCGAGAACAACCGCACCAAGATGCTGGGACGCATCAAGATGGGAAAAGTCAAGGAATTGCAGGAGCAACTGAGTTCCTCGACCATGGCACACGACTTGAGTCGGCTGTTTGACAATTTTGACGCGATTTTCCTGGAACTGTTCCCCGATTTCATCGAACGTTTCAACGCGCTGCTGCGACCTGACGAACAGATTGAAATCAAGGGCAAACACCTGCTCACTCCCGAACTGCGCATCTATGCGCTCATTCGCCTGGGCATCAACGACAGCACCAAGATTGCCAGTTTCCTGCATTATTCCCCGCAGACCGTGTACAACTACCGCATGAAAGTTCGCAACCGCTCCGATATTCCCAAGGAGGAATTCATCTCCCTCGTCCGCCGCCTGTAACCCCCACAAAAAAAAGAAAACAATGGGTGCAATAATTACAATCCTTTTTGGGAATCAAGGATTTGTAATTATTGCACCCATTAAAATCCTATTCACATAGAAGCTTAAAGCCTATATGCGGTACTTATCGGGTGACAATGCGGCCACAAACGTCATAGGTGACGCCGTCGCGGATAATCAGCACCTGGCCATTGCAGATGACCTTGCGCACGCTGTTGTCGCCCTTATCGGCTTGGACATCGACAACACCGGTGGGCTGCTGCTCGTCACCACGCAACTTGGCAACGCATGCCTCAATCTCACCCTGCTCAAGGTAGCCGCCATTGACAAAGTGGGCAGCGATGGCATCCTGCAGCGTGGGCAGCGGTGTGCCGATGGCAGGATAGCTGTAAAGCACCTTTCCGCCACTGTAGGAAGTGTGTGAAGCGATGGCTTCATCGAGCGTGGTGGCAGTATATACGGTGGGCACGGCATCGGGGCCTGAGGGCAGAATCAACGGGTCAAAGCCCGTGAGCAGATAGAAGGCGTAACGCAACTGATTAGAATGGCGATACTCTGAAATCTGCATGTCGCTAGTACGCATGTAGTCGGCAGCGATGTCATCCCACGATGCACCACACATCGCGGCAAGAACCCCTGAGAACACACCGGTGCGGTCAGCTCCCAAGTGGCAATGGATCTGGAACGGAACGGGATGGTCCTCATCGTTGATAAAGCGCACAATTTCCTGGATCCACTCAGCGAAGCGGCTTTGGTCGGTGTAATAGAGGGCATGGTCATAGGAAGGCGTGTGACCGTTCTGCTTGCCCACATAGAGCACACGGTGATTGCTGATAATCGCACGGTAGTAATCGGGAATGCTGGTGGTGTAGGTTGTGCCGTTGACGGTGTAAGTTGCGGTACCATCCTCCGACTCCAAATTGCCCGACAGAGCGATGTCGCAATTGATTCCGGCCTCGGTTGCCAAGGCGGCAACCCACTCGAGACGTGCACGCTCGGTGTCATATTGAGCACGCGATGAGTGATAGGGATGGTAGGAGCGGTATAAGTGCTGGGTGCCAGGCACACGGCGGAAGTTGGAAATGCGCTCCTGCTCCATCCTGTTGGTCAAGTCAAAGTCGGCCAGCGGACGGATATACAAAGCCGTCTCCTTGCGCTGTGCCAAGTCCTCCACATCATCGTCGTTGAAGGCTACAATCTGCTTCCAGCCGTTAGAGCAGAAGGTCAGGTAGTCCTCACATCCCTCGGCCAGCGTGGGCCATGACTGGGTGACATAGGAGTTTCCGTTCACGTGATAGACCTTGAACAGGAACTCGGGTTGGCCACCATTGCCAGTACGCTCGATGGCGCTATAAGGTAAGGTCAAGTAGAAGCAGCCATCGGTACTGAAGCCTGTCATCTGGTAGTCGGCATCACTCTGCGACCAATTGGAAATGGACCCATAGACGTAAAGCTTCTGCAGGTTCAGCGGCGAGATAACGAAGCGGGTGCGTGAGGTCGAGAAGATGAACGTGATTTGACGTAAGTCATCATTCAAGCGGAAGCAGTTGTTCTTCTCGGTAGTGGTGAACCTCTCGCCATATTCACCCTCAAGATGAGTCAGCGTGAGCGGACTGCCATTGTCGGCAGCACCTAAGGTGATCTCCCAACCGTCATTCACGCCTGACTGCCACCCCCCAGTGTAAACGTCCGAGTAGTGATTAGCTGAGGTGAGGTTAGAAGGTCCCCAAGAGCCGCTGGTAAAGTGGCTGTTGCCTATCACGGCGGCATAGGTGATGTCTTCTTTGACATAAGGCACGGGGCAGGTGAGGCGGCCCAACGAATCGGGCAAGAAACGCACGCACAACGATTCACTGTCGTTGCCCACCACCAGATAGATGCACTCGTCATCCCAGCCAGTCACACTGTTGTCAAAATATACGCGTCCACCCACGAGTGAGAACGCTTTGGTGGGGTCGGGCTCGATAATGACCTCGTCCTGCGGGGCCGCCTTGGTCAGGCGGATGGAAATTGCCTTTGTGACAGGGTTGAAGGCGAACTCTGCCGAGTCGCCCACTGCGGGGTTATCAATCAGGGTAAGGTCGCTCAAGGGAACCCATACCGAATTAACGCCCAAAGCGTTATCGGCATAGTTGCAGCCCGTGCCACCATAGACATCCTGACGGATATATAAGGTGGAATCGGCATTGGGATAGAGCTCGCGCCATTCCCATGAGGCATCCAAGCCGTCGCCCCAGCCGTGCTTGAAGAACCAACGCTTGGTGGGCGTCGGCGGGGTGTCACCGCCGCCGAAGTCGGGATTGGGTTTCAGGCGAATGGCATAAGTGTACCAAGAGCCTGAAGAAACCATCGCCATGACAGTTTCCTCGCTACCGCCATACACCACATAGCCATAGGAAGGGTCAGAACCTGTTGCCAGGTCAACATCGCCCCACGACACGCCGTTGTAACCGCCGCTCTTGAACGTGAGTGTGCGTGCTGAGGACGAGGACGTGGAGTTACCCCACACCTCGATGGTGTCACCAGGACTGGCGGTAAAATACAGCCAACGGTAAGCCGTGCTCGACTTGCCATTGATCTTCAAACGCTGGGTAAACGTCAGCGTCTCGGCACCATCGACCGAGGTCCACGAGCGCTCTGAGCAACTCTGGAAGATGGGGACACGGTCGGCCGACGAGCCGTCAGTGACAAAGGTCACGCCATGAAGGGTGGTCGTTTCCCACAAGGTGTCGCTGGGAAACATCTCGACGTCGGAGAAATTCCAGAAGGTGACCTCCTGGGCCGACATCAGCAGCGGCCATGCCAGCAATAGCGCCAGCAGCCTGCGTAATAAGGTTTGATTTTTCATAATAATTTTAATTTTTAGGTTATTAAAAATGATAATGCTTCACGGTTACAAATTTACAACATCCCGAGGCACCATCCACTATGAATGAAAGATAAAGTAAACCCGAAAAATACAGCAATCGGCTGACTTTCAGGAAATACCAACTCATCGTCATTGCCTAAAAAGTAAACTGCAGATGAAGCCCAATCGACAACGGCATCGGCATTGTCGATTAAATTATCAAGTGTGATTGGCTGGTATTTATTGTTTTCCTTTCCTCAGGGTGGAACGGAAAAAGTGGACGATGAAGGGGATGGCCAACAGGAAGGCGAGGACGTCGCACACAGCCTGGCAGATCTCGACACCTTTCAGGCCCAAGTAATGGGGTAAAATCAGAATCAGTGGGATGAAGAAGATGCCGTTGCGGGCGGAGGCAAGGATGTTGGCCGACAGGCTCTGGCCGCTCGTCTGCAACGTCATGTTGCACACAGTGACAACGGCGGCCATGGGCAGGGCCACCAGCTGCCAGCGCAGGGCCACACCCCCCACGGCGACGACCTCGAGGTCGTCGCGCAGGATATCGACCAGTTCATCGGCGTACACAAAGGCGGGACCGCACATCACCACCAGCACGGCCATGTCGAGCAGGATAGTAAAGTAAAAACCGCGACGCAGACGTTTATACAAGCCCGCACCGTAGTTGAAGCCACAGAAGGGCTGATAGCCCTGCCCCACCCCGATGATGATGGCAAAGATGATGAAGGCCAGCCTCGAGACAATCGACATTCCCGCTATCGCCGCGTCACCATACACGCCAGCGGCCACGTTCAACATCAGCGTGGCAATGCTCGCCAGGGCCTGGCGCGTGAGCGACGGGGTGCCACCCTTGAGGATTTCCTGCTGAAAATGCCAGCGCCGGGACGTCAACGACAGATCGATGGGGATGTTCTCGCCACGTCGCGACATCACCCACAGCACGATGAAACCGAACAACTGACTCAACACAGTGCCGATGGCGGTGCCCAGAATGCCCAGCCCGAAAGTGAACATGAACAGCGGCACCAGCACCACGTTGAGCACCGCACCCGATATCATGCCATACATGGCCTGGGTCGCATTGCCCTGGAAACGCATCTGGTTGTTAATCACCATCGAGGCGGTCATCAACGGCGCCCCCAGCAAGATGACACCCATGAAATCCATCGTGTAGGGCAAGATGGTGGGGGTCGAGCCCAGGGCTATGGAAAGTGGCTTGAGGAAAATCAGTCCCAAGATGGTGATGGCCAGACCCCAGACGATGCTGCCCACAAACGAGGTCGCCGCCATCTGGCGTGCCTCATCGATGCGACGAGCGCCCAAGTGACGCGCCATGTAGGTTCCTGAACCTTGACCGAACATGAAACCGATTGACTGGATAATCGCCATCACGGGGAACACCACGCCCACTGCTGCTGTAGCCTGGGTGTTGAGCAATCCCACAAAATAAGTATCCACGAGGTTGTAGATGCTGGTGACAAGCATACTGATAATTGTAGGCACAGCCATCGCCGGAATCACGCGACGGATGGGCGCCGTGGTCAGGAACGTATAGTTGTCTTGCTTGCGCATCGAGCCTTTCTTCAATTTTGAAGGTGCAAAGGTACAAAAAATCTTGCCTTAAACGCTGATATGAAGTCAAGAAACACATTTTTTTATCATAAAAGCGACTATCACAACTCTTACAACTTTTTGTTATCCAAGTTGTTCAAGTAGTGAAAGTTGTCTTTTAAAAGAAATGTTGCCAGATGGCTTTGTATTATCCCTTCTATTAAGGGTTGTCGTTTGAGAGGAGCCAGTTGATGCCCTTGACGACGCGCAGGGGAGGATTCTTGAAGTGGTTGCCGGGGTTGAGTTCAAATTTGGAGGGGATGCCACGCTCGGCCAGTAGGGCGGCCATGGCACGAGTGCGCTCGCCAACGGTTTGCAGCACGGCATTGCGCGCCGTGCTCTCCTGTTCGCCTACCGAGAGGTAGGCACCCAGCAAGGGCGCTGCCAGTTCATGCTCGCGGGCATACTCCAGCCAACCAGGATACCACATCGAGCCCGAGGCCGACAGAATGCGCGTGAACAAGTCAGTCTGAAAGGCCGTCCACACAGCGAACAGGCCCGCCAGCGAGTAGCCTGCCAGGCAGCGCCATGCGGGTGGCGCGTCGAGCAGTCGCTCTACTTGGGGCACGACCTCCCCAGTGAGTAATGGTAGCAGCTCGGGGGCGCCGCCCGTGAAGCGGTCATCCTTGGAAACCACCGTCTCGACAGGCCAAGGCGACAGTTCCTGATTCCAATGCAGGCCGCTGATGGTCACCAGGTTAAAGCCGCTACAGCCCACCTGCTTGCAGGCATCCAGCAGCAACTG
>JBGUKK010000016.1:0-33882 GCA_045114435.1 Sodaliphilus sp. | reverse complement strand
CTCCATCGCTACCGTGATTGGCGAAGCAGCCATGCACGAGAATCTTTATATCAAGCAGGCCGAGGTTCACGGCATGTCGCAGCGTGGCGGTGACGTGCAGTCCAACCTGCGCATCAGCAGCAATCCCATCCACAGCGACCTGATCGCTAAAGGCTCGGCCGACGTGATCATCTCGATGGAGCCGATGGAGGCCCTGCGCTACCTGCCCTTCCTGAGCAAGGACGGCTGGATCATCACCTCGAGCAAGCCCTTTGTCAACATCCCCAACTATCCCGAGGTGGAGACCGTGATGGCCGACCTGGCCAAGGTGAAGAACGTCATCACCCTCGACATCGAGCAGCTGGCCAAGGACAACGAGATTCCCCGTTCGGCCAATGTCATCCTGCTGGGTGCTGCCCAGAAGGCCCTCGGCATCGAGTACGAGAAGCTGGAGAACGCCATCCGCCGCGTCTTTGGCCGCAAGGGCGATGCCGTGGTTGACGCTAACCTCAAGGCCCTTGCCATCGGAAAGGAGGCTCAGCGATGAAGCCCACGCCCATTAGCCGCGAGATCATCGACCGCGCGATTGAAGAGTATGGCATCATCGATTATGCCAACGCCACCATCCGCGAAGTGAAGGCCATCGCCGAGCGCGCTGAGCGTGAGTCGGGACAGGAGTTCATCAAGATGGAGATGGGTATTCCCGGACTGCCTGCTGCCAAGATTGGTGTTGAAGCCCAGATCAAGGCCCTGCAGAACGGTTGCGCCCGCCTCTATCCCGCCTTGCCCGGTGAGAAGATGGTCAAGGATGCCACTTCTCGTTTCATCAAGGCGTTTATCGACGTGGACGTTCCCGCCGAGTGCTGCGTTCCCACCGTCGGCTCGATGCAGGGCACCTTTGCCTCGTTGCTCACCATCACCCAGAGCGACAAGAAGAAGAACAAGGCCCTGTTCATCGATCCCGGTTTCCCCGTGCAGAAGCTCCAGCTCGAGATTCAGGATGTCCCCTACGAGACGTTCGACATCTACGAGTTCCGCGGCCCCAAGCTGCGTGCCAAGCTCGAGGAGTACATGTCCAAGGGCGACGTCTGCTGCCTGATCTACAGCAACCCCAACAATCCCGCTTGGATCTGTCTGACCGACGAGGAGCTGAAGGACATCGGCGAGCTGGCCACCAAGTATGACGTGATTGTGCTTGAGGACCTGGCTTACTTCGCCATGGACTTCCGCATCGACTTGAGCAAGCCCTTTGAACCGCCCTTCCAGCCCACCGTGGCCAAGTATACCGACAACTACATCATGCACATCAGTGGCAGCAAGGCCTTCTCCTATGCTGGCGAGCGCATCGCGATGACCTGCATCAGCCCGGCCATCTTCAACCGCCACTATCCTGACCTGTCGGCCCGCTACGACGGTCTGCCCTTCGGCAAGGTGTTCATCACCCGCACGCTCTATGCCCTGTCATCGGGCACGAGCCACAGCGCCCAGTATGCCCTGGCAGCCATCATGGAAGCCGCATGCAATGGCGAGTATGACTTCCGCGACGACGTTATCGTCTACGGTGAGCGTGCTCACAAGCTCAAGGAAATCTTCACCCGCCATGGTTTCCGCATCGTCTATGACATGGACGGTGATCAGCCCATCGCCGACGGATTCTACTTCACCATCGGTTACGGCAACATGACCAGTGGTGAGCTGGCAAGAGAATTGATGTATTACGGCGTGAGCGCCATCTGCCTGGCAACGACCGGTTCCTGGCAGGAAGGTCTGCGCGTGTGCACCTCGTTCATCCAGGATCACCAGTACGACATCCTCGATGAGCGCATGGCCATCTTCGCCGAGAATAATCCCATCTGACATCCAAGATGATATGTAAAGAAACTGTTTTATAGACACATACACTAATATACGGGAGTCCATCAACGGGCTCCCGTAATTATTGGGTATGGAGAATCGTTGGTGCCTGGTAAAAGGCCCCTACAGTTATTGTCAGCAGCACAGAACTGACAACTGAAGAGTGACAACTAAAAACTAAAACCGTGCGATCAGTCCCTGATGGGGGTGACTACCTGGACGATGAAATTAGAAATGCGTTGCAGGGTGCCCAGTTGCTGGAGCATATCTTCGGTCACCAGCACGCCGCATGAGTTTTCAATCTCCTGTGACAGGCCCTCGAGTTGCTCTGCATCAAGCTTCAGGTCTTGGATGAGGTCGCGATTGGCGGGGTCAGTGAGGCCAGAGTTGAATTGGGGCATCTCGGAGCAATAGTTCATGAGGCTTCTTAGGACAGCGCTGTAGGCATCCTGTTGATCGCGTGCCGCGAGCTGGCGTAACCATTCCGGACTAAGGTCGAACCTGAAACTGCTGGGCGGGCCATAGACGAGGGCGTGAGATTCTTCGACGCGGCGAATTGAGTCTTGGCGCGCTTGCTCGCGTCTGGCAGACTCCTCACGCTCCTTTTGGCTCCTCTCTATCTGAGCGGGTGGGGGACCATAGACGGTCTTGTGCCGCTGGTCATTGCTCTTCCTGACCTGATTCATGGCGAATAACTCGTCGAAGTCAAAGACCTCGCCATTGATGGAAACCACATCGGCAGCGGTAATCTCCGTGTCCTGGCTCTGTGGCTGTGAGGCAGGAGCACCGGCAATCATGCCCGGCGTGAGCCCGGCAGCGACCACTGCACCCACGGCAGCGATTGATTTCCTCGCTTTGTTCTTGTCCTTCTTCTTTCTCATAGTTGTATAGGGTGTTAAAGTTTGATATTCTTCAGGCGGTTATAATGGCACAGCATCAGGTCGCCGTGCTCGTCGCGCAGGTGAAAACCATTGCCTTGACAGTAGCGGAACACCTCGCAGCCACTGCACGGGCCACGGCGCATCCACTCGCGGTCACGGTATTGCGCGAAACGGTTCTCCCACACGTCCCAGAAGCGATCGTGGTAGATATTGCCCTGATTGTAGTCGCTGCGGATGCTCAGGCAGCCCGAGATGGCGCCGTCGGCACGTATGCTTGCCACGGTCAGGCCAGCTTGACAGTTGTAGAAATAGTCCCTGACAAGGCCCTCGTAGGCTCCCAGGTATCCCTCGCAGGCATAGCTCAGGCTGATTCGGCCCTCGCGGCGCGTGAGGACGATGAAGTTCAGTAGGTCGCGGAACTGCTCGTCGGTGAGCTGCAGGCTGTCATCATCGGCGGCACGCCCCATGGGGATGATGGTGAAGCAACGCCAGTGGGTGACGCCCGCCTCGATAAGCAGTTGCTTGAGATCTTCAAGCCGGTTGATGTTGCGGCTGTTCACACAGGTGATCACATCCCACGTGAGGTTGGGGATGGTCTGAACGGCTTCGATGGCTCGCATGGCGCGGTCAAAGCCGATCGTTGAGTTGCGCAGCCAGTTGTGGTCGTCGCGGGTGCCGTCCACATCGATGGCGAGCGTGTTGATGCCGGCTTGGGCCATCTCGCGTGCCATGGTGCGGTCGAGGGTGAGGCCATTGGTCACCAGACCCCACATGAAGCCGCGCTCGCGGATGGCACGGCCACAGTCCATCAGGTCGGGACGCACCAGGGGCTCGCCGCCGATGGTGTTCACCAGAACCTTTCTGGGATTGCAATGTGCCGCGATCTCGTCGAGGACAGGCAGGAAATCGGCCAGCGGCATGTCGGGCACGGCAGAGACCTTCATGCAGTCACTGCCGCAGTGACGGCACGACATGTTGCAGCGCAAGGTGCATTCCCAGAACAGCTGCTGCAAGGGATGTTCCCACTTGAGCCGCTCCACATGGTTAAATGTATCCTCGAGACATTGTCGTTGATGCTCATTCATGACCCGGCTTGTTTGTCTGTTTGACGTCTATTGTTATGACCCGTTGTCGGGGTTAAAAAGTTAATAAAAAGAAGTTTGAAGAGTTGTATATATTGGTGATTTATAGCAATTTAGCGGAAGGCAAAACACAAATTCAAATCACCCGTAAGCACAACTTGTACGCAAATATCGTCAAAATTCTTGATGTATACAAGAATTTTTCGATAAATCTCGTGAATGAACTGGGTAACATCCCCCCGTTGTGGAGTCGTACCCAAGTTCAGCGACATGGAAGAGATTGCCCTTAACTTGATTGCTGAGGACATGATCATTGACAGTGAAAGCTATTTGTTCGCATTGCAGGAAAAATATAAGGGGCGGATGCCATTCTTCGCGCCATTTGCGGTTCGAAAGAATCAGAAGTCGAAGCCCAGGCTGATGTAGGGGTATACCTGCTTGGTGAAGCTGCTCCAGCCGATGGAACCGCCCAAGGGACCAAAAATGCTGTTGTAGCTGTAGGCGAGCTGCACGCCCCAGATGGGCTTGCGGTCAAAGATGTTGTCCAGGTCGTTGCTATGAGCGGTCACGCCTCCATTGACCATGATGTAATGCTCCTTGAACAAGCGTTGCTGCACCTTGAGTCCTGCCCCCAGCACCTTGCTCTCCACGACATGGCAGTGGCCCATGCCCGGGAACGGCAGCTGCTGGGCATAGTAGATGCCACTGCGATTGCCGCCCAACATGTTCATAGCCGTGGCGGGCACGTCCTTGCCGAACAGAAAGCGTCCATAGACCGTCGGCTGCAAGTGCGTTGTGCTGGTCAGCTGCGATGTGGCACGACAGTGAATTCCCACCTCACTGATGCCGGCATGGCCCTTCCACTGAGCAAAGTTGTCGCTGTAATAGCCATACTGCGCTTCGGCACGGATGCCGCGGCGAGTGAAATACCAGTGATCCTCGGTGTTGTACTGAACCTTGGCATGGTATTTAAAGTAATACTCGTAGTCCTGGAAGGTGTAAACGCTATAGGGGCTTAACAGCATATCATAGTGGTGGTAGTGCTCCCATGAGAGGCCCAGGTTGATGTTCAGGTTGAGTGCGTCAAGCGAGAGCAGGGTGGCATTGGCCTTCTGATAGATGAAACGCAGGTTCTCCGAGCGGTGCTTGCCCTGATAGAGGTTGACATCCTCATGCCAGAGCTCGTAGGACAGGCCGATGTGGCGATGTCGCTTGAGGCTCATGTCCCAGGCCAACTTGGCCATGGAGCGCTTGCCCAGCCTGAGGGTAAGATCCAGGGTTTTCTCCAACTTGTCGCCGAAGTAATAGGTCGCTCCAATCTGGGCTGCCACCAGCTCCTCGTTATCATAACGCAGGCCGACGCTCGCCTTGATGGAATTCTTGGCATTCTCCTCATTGACGAGTTTGTGGGCCGTGGTGTTGTCGATGTCGCTCAGCTTGATGATGCTGTATTCGGGCTTGTAATCGGCGGGTACGCCGGCCAATTCCTTGAGCAGCATGATAGAGTCCATTTGGGCCCTGGTGGCTTCCTCGCCGCGCTTGATCAGCTCCTTGATGGCCGAGCGGTAGAAATGGGCTGCCGAGTAGCCCTTGACGGGAACCCTGATCACCAGGTCGCAGTACTTCTCGTTCTCGTCGCTGCGATTGTGGATGTCGGCACCCACCGAACGCTCCAGGATATCGGATGTGGAGTAATATTTATCGTTCAGCCCCAGGTCGGTCCTGATGCCAATGACGATGTCGGCACCCATCTTGCGGGCCAGGTCGGCAGGGAAATTGTTCTTGGTGCCGCCGTCAACCAGGATATAGGGTTCCATCCTCACTGGCGCAAAGACACCGGGAACGGCCATGCTGGCACGGATCGACTTGGCCAGCGAGCCGTGGTTGAGCACCACCTCATTGTCGGTGATCAGGTCGGTGGCGATGCACCCGAAGGGGCGCGGCAGTTTCATGAAATCAATGTCCTCTGGCTGGCGCAGGTAGTGGCGCAGGGTCTTCTCCACGTTGATGCCACGGATGAAGCCGCCCGCCAGCGAGTCCTGGCTTTTGTCCAGGAACAGGCGGTAGTCAAACAGGTAGATATTCTGCTTCTCACGCTCGCCAAGCGTTTGGGCCCGCATGGACAAACGGTCGCGCAGGATGTCACCCCAGTCCATGCTGGTCACGATGCTCTCGATGTCGGTCGCATTATAACCCACAGCATACATGCCGCCGATGATGCTGCCCATCGAGGTGCCCGTCACCATGTCGATGGGCATGCCGGCTTCTTCCAGGACCTTGAGGGCTCCGATATGGATGGTTCCCATGGCTCCACCGCCGCACAGGACGACGGCCACCTTTTTGCGCTCTTTCACTTCGGGCTGGCCAACTTGCTGGGCTGTCATGCCTAGAATTGCCATGACCATGAGGAGTATTGATGCGATTCTTTTCATTTTCTCTACAACTAAGGGGACATCAAAACTGAATACTGAAAACTTTTTTCTACAAAGATATGATTTTTTTCTGATGATTTTACTACCTTTGTCAATTAAATTAAAATCGTTACCGAAATATGAAGACCTATCTCGTAACAGGAGCCGCCGGATTTATCGGCTCAAACTTTGTGAAGTATATTTTGGGTAAGTATGGCGACAACATCGAGATCATTATCCTCGATGCCTTGACCTATGCCGGTAACCTGGCTTCCATCAAGGGCGAGTTGGAGCGCTCCAACGTTACCTTCGTCCGGGGCGATGTTGGCGACCGCGAATTGGTGCAGGAAATCATGAGGGAATATGATGTTGACTATATCGTCAACTTTGCAGCCGAGAGCCACGTGGACCGCAGTATCTCCAATCCGCGCCTCTTCCTGGAGACGAATATCCTGGGCACACAGAACCTGCTGGACTGTGCCCGCGAAGCCTGGCTCATCGGCAAGGATGGCCAGGGCCGCAACACCTACGCTCCCGGCAAGAAATACCTGCAGATCTCTACCGATGAGGTCTATGGCTCGCTGCGCAAGGACTATGACGAGCCGCATCCGCTGGAGGTGAGCGACGACGTGCGCGAGGTCATTCAGGGTCGCACCGACCTCAAGACCTACGGCCGCCACTTCTTCACCGAGGAGACCCCGCTGGCACCCCGTTCGCCCTATTCGGCCAGCAAGACCAGCGCCGACTTGGTCACGATGGCCTATCACGAGACCTACGGCCTGCCCGTCAACATCACCCGTTGCAGCAACAATTACGGCCCTTATCACTTCCCCGAGAAACTCATCCCGTTGATCATCAAGAACATCCTTGAGGGTAAGAAGTTGCCCGTTTATGGCAAGGGCGAGAACGTGCGCGACTGGCTCTACGTCGAGGACCACTGCAAGGGCATCGACCTGGTGCTGCGTCAGGGTACCGTCGGCGAGGTGTATAACATCGGCGGCTTCAATGAGGAGAGCAACATCAACATCGTCAAGCAGGTCATTGCCATCATCGCTCGCATCATGCGCGAGGAGCCCGAATATCAGCAACTGTTGAAGTGTGACCCCAGTGTCATCAACGATGACCTCATCGAGTTTGTCACCGACCGTCCCGGCCACGACATGCGCTACGCCATCGACCCCAGCAAGATCGCTCGCGAGCTTGGCTGGTATCCTGAAACCCCCTTCACTGTGGGTATAGAAAAGACCATCCGTTGGAATCTCGACCACCAGCCCTGGGTGCAGAGCGTCACCAGCGGCGACTACCAGACGTACTACGAGGAAATGTACGGCAACCGTTAAAACTCTTTATGATGAGGTATCGGGTGGTTTTTGAATATCAGACCGAGGACGGCGCGATGAGCGACGTCTATAACTGCCGCGACGAGCAGTCGGCAATGGAAAAATTCGCTGAGTTGCGCGACAGCCTCGAGCATGCCATCGACCCCGACGGCTGCGAGGTGATTGATGAGCCGATGCACTACAGCCTCATCAACCGCCAGGTGGGGTTCTACGGCTATGTCCGCCTCCTCGCCGAGTGAGGTGAAGGGTTGGCAGGCTGGGGTGACGATTTGTCACTTTGGCGATAGTTGAATATCAATGGCATATTATTTGAAGTGGAGTGGGACAGAGACCTCACTCCACTCAATTGTACTGACAATATAAAATCAAACATTATAATATTATGCCAAAAGGAACTATTGGGGTAACGACTAACAACATCTTCCCCGTCATCAAGAAATTTCTGTATAGTGATCATGAGATTTTCCTGCGTGAGCTGGTGAGCAACGCTGTTGACGCCACGCAGAAGCTGAAGACCCTTGCCGGCGCTGGCGAGTTTAAGGGCTCGACCGAGGACCTGCGCGTGAACGTGAAGGTTGACAAGGAGGCCGGCACGCTCACCGTGAGCGACAGCGGCATCGGTATGACTGCTGAGGAAATCGACAAGTATATCAACCAGATTGCCTTCTCTGGAGCCGAGGAGTTCCTGGAGAAATATAAGGACTCGGCCAACGCCATCATCGGCCACTTTGGCCTGGGTTTCTACTCGGCCTTCATGGTCGCCAAGAAGGTGGAAATACGCACCCTCAGCTGGCAGGATGGAGCCAAGGCGGTGCAGTGGACCTGCGACGGTTCGCCGGAGTTTGAGATGGAGGATTGTGACAAGACCGAGCGCGGCACCGACATCGTCCTCACCATCGACGATGACGAGAAGGAATTTCTCGAGACTGCCCGCATCGAGGGTCTGTTGAAGAAGTATTGCCGCTTCCTGCCTGTGCCCATCATCTTCGGTAAGGAGCAGGAGTGGAAAGACGGCAAGTACCAGGACACCGACAAGGACAAGGTGATCAACGACGTGGAGCCCCTGTGGTCGCGCATGCCCACCGACCTCAAGGACGAGGACTACCTGAAGTTCTACCATGCCATCGAGCCGATGCAGGACGACCCCCTGTTCTGGATCCACCTCAATGTGGACTATCCCTTCACGCTGACGGGTATACTCTACTTCCCCAAGATCAAGAACAACCTGGACATCCGCAAGGACCGCATCCAGCTCTACTGCAACCAGGTCTATGTCACCGACAGTGTCGAGGGCGTTGTGCCCGACTGGCTGATGCTGCTGCAAGGTGTCATCGACAGCCCCGACATCCCACTGAACGTGTCGCGCAGCTACCTGCAGAGCGACCGCGCCGTGAAGAAGATCTCGACCTATATCACCAAGAAGGTCGCTGCCCGACTCGAGGAAATCGCCAAGAACCAGCCTGACGAGTTTGAGAAGAAATGGAACGACATCAAGATCTTTATCGAGTACGGCATGTTGAGCGATGAGAAGTTCTGTGAATCGGGCCTCAAGTTCGCCCTGCTCGAGAACACCGATGGCAAGTACTTCAAGATCGAGGATTACCGCAAGCTCATCGAGGGCGAGCAGACCGACAAGGACGGCAACCTGATCTGCCTGTATGCTACCGACAAGGAGTCCCAGTATTCCTATATCAAGGCAGCCAAGGACAAGGGCTATGACGTGTTGCTGATGAATGGCGAGCTTGACGTCCCCTTTGTGGGCATGCTCGAGCAGAAGCAGGAGAAGATGCGCTTCGTGCGCGTCGACAGCGACGTGCTTGATAACCTCATCCGCAAGCAGGACCAGGACAAGCCTCAGTTCACTCCCGAGCAGCAGGAAATCGGCCAGACGCTTTTCAAGTCCCAGATTCCGCCCGTCGAGAAGGCTGAGTTCATGGTGAGCTTTGCCGCCATGTCGCCCGACGACAAGCCCGTGGTCATCACCCAGGCCGAGTACATGCGGCGCATGAAGGACATGGCCCGTTTCCAGCCCGGCATGAGTTTCTATGGCGAGATGCCTGACATGTATGGCCTTGTGCTCAACACCAAGCATCCGCTCATCCAGAAGGTCATTGAACAAGCCGAGCAGTCGCTTGAGGCTGAACTCAAACCTGTCAACGAGGACATCACGGCCACCCAGAACGTTGTCAAAGCCATCCGCGACCTTGACAAGGACAACAAGGGTGTGCCCGAAGACAAGAAGAAGGATCTCGAGGATAACGAGAAGCACCTCGACGAGTTGCGCAAGAAGAAAGAGAACCTGATCACGGCCTATGCTGCCGGCGAGAGCCGCGTCCATCAGCTCATCGACATCGCTCTGCTGGGCAACGGCATGCTCAAGGGCGAGGGTCTGGACCGCTTCCTCAAGCGCTCTATCGGTCTGCTCAAATAACGGAATTTGTGCATCTTGCAGAGTTTCTCGGCCGTTTCCTTGTGTGCTCGGGTTGCGTTTTGTGACAGTGTGGTACTGCCGATCGTTGAGCAATAAATGATTTCATCATATTTGCGACAATGGATGGGGTGTGCTGACATGAGCGCGCCCCATCCATTGCGTTTTTTTACTTGCTGGCTGAGGGAGAATCACATTTTTGTCTTACCTTTGCAAGCAAGAAGATGATGAAAGTGAGATAGTTTAACCCTTAATCATAAATCGAGAGAAGAAGATGAAAAGACTGATTCCTCTTGTCACCCTGATGCTGGTGACCCTTGCCGCAGCAGGCCAGTTGCCGCAGTTCTCGTCAACCAGTTACACCGATTGGGTTTATACCAATCCCGCGACTGAGCTCAACAGCAGGAACATCTTGGGTAACAAGATCTACCTGTACACCACTTCAACAGGCCTGCAACAGACCTTGACCTCGCCGCGTTTTGCTTGCTGCCGGGGACAGGTCATTGACATCAACGTGACGTGGATTACCGACCAGTGGCAGACCGATGATTTTGTCGTCAGCAAGGTGGGGTTGACCGCCGCGATCCTCGATGATAATGGCGTCGTGCGCGATTCTGTCACCTTTACCCCCACCAGCGTGAGCCGCACCAATTATGTGAACCTGTCTATCGCCGTGCCGCGTGGCCTGACCAGCGCCAGACTGCGTTTTGCCTCGTGGAAAGCCGACGTCAACAGCAACGGTGCCGTCAGGCAGATTGAGATGTCGTCGAGCCTGCGCGCCGACGTCAACCTTGACGGCGAGGTCTCGGTGGCCGATGTCAATCTCGTCATCAGCCACATCTTGGGCGCCGCAGTGGATGAAGTGACCCATGGCCGCTGCGACGTGAATGGAGATGGGGAAATCAACCTGGCCGATGTCAATGCTGTGATAGAGGTGCTGTTGTAGTGTCAAATTCAGTGCATCAGTGTTACATAAATTGGTTTTTGTGGACTATTTGTCGGAAATCATTGATAAAAATATGTGAAAACTTGCACAATTCATTTTTTTGAAGTACTTTTGCTTGATTTCTTATCGATTGAACCGAAATTGACATGAAATTAAGCGTGAAAAAACGTAAAAAGGGGCTGAAACGGCCTATTTGTCGGTGTTTTCATTCTTAATGAATGTTAAATTTTGGTGGAATTAGAAATTTATATTACTTTTGCCAAAAATTTGTTTAAAATAGTGTTTAATAAAATTTTATTAAAATGAAAAAGATTATCTTGACTTTAGCCCTTCTTATGGGCGTATTTGCTGCTCAGGCTCAGTCTCTGGAGCAGAACAAGTTCTTTGACAACTGGTCGGTAACCGTGAAGGGTGGTGCCATCATGCCCTTCCAGGGTTATGCATTCTGGCCCAGCGCTCGCGGCATCTTCGGTCTGGAGATTCGCAAGCAGCTCACTCCGGTGTTCGCACTGGGTGCTGAGGGTGAAGCAACGATCAACACCACCAGCTGGTGCAAGGAGCCTAACTATTGGGGTCCCAAGAGCCCGAACATCATCGACCACAACATGGCCGGTCTGTTTGGTGCTGTTAACCTGAGCAACCTCTTCGGTGGTTACAAGGGCAAACCTCGCGTATTTGAGCTCGAGGGTGTTATCGGTGCTGGCTGGCTGCACGCCTTCCACCGCACTGAGTCGGCCAACATCTATGGCAACGACTACAACAGCTGGTACACCAAGGCTGGTGCCAACCTGAACTTCAACTTCGGTGATAGCCGCGCTTGGACCTTCAGCTTGAAGCCCAGCGTTGTTTGGGACATGAATGGTGACATCATGATGCCCTATCGTCACAACACCAACGCTCGCGCTGAGTGGAATGGCGAGCCTCGCAACGGCAAGAGCCAGATGAACGCTAACCACGCTGCTGTAGAGCTTGAGGCTGGTATCACCTACCACTTCAAGGGTAGCAACGGCGAGCGTTACATCACTTTCTGCCCCTACAAGTACAGCCAGGATGACATCGACGCTCTCAATGGTCAGATCAACGGCCTGCGCAACCAGCTCAACGGTCTGCAGGGTGACCTCGACGCCGCTAAGGCTAAGAACAACCAGCTGCAGCGCGACCTGGATGCTTGCAGGAAGGCTAAGACCCCGACCAACACCGAGGTTGTTGACAACACCGCTAAGTACATGAACGTTCTCGTTCACTTCAAGGTTAACAAGACCAACATCACCACTGATCAGCAGCCCAATGTTGAGCGCGTTGCCATGTACCTGAAGAACAACCCCACCGCAACTGTTGACATCAAGGGTTATGCTTCTGTAGAGGGTCCCGCCGACAACAACGTACGTCTGGCCAATGGCCGTGCCGAGGCTGTGAAGAACATGCTCATCAACAAGTACAAAATCGCTGCCGATCGCATCAACGCTAAGGGCTGTGGTACTACCGACATGTTCAAGGAGCTCAGCTGGAACCGCGTTTCAATCTGCGAACTCATCGTTAAGAAGTAATTCGCGATTGACCTGAACGGTTTACTAACCTGACAAATCACTCCCTGCTGACATCGTTCAGCGGGGAGTGAATTTTTTATGCCCTGGCGTGTGAATCGTGACTCGTTATTTCTCCAATGTCAGGCAAAGTTTCAAAAGTTTTGTTCTGTTTTCAGAATAAAGCCGTAAATTTGCATCCAGATAACATCCAAAGACACTAAACCTGATTGACAATGAAAATGACTAAACGACATGGCATGACGTTGCTGTTGATGGCTATGATGGCATTGCCCTTGCTGGCACAGCAGCAGTTCACGCTCGAGGACTTGAACTTCGGCGGAAAGAATTACGCTAATATGATTGCTAAGAATCGTCCCCTCACGTGGTGGGGCGATCAGCTGGTAAGGCTGTCGGCCGATACCTGCTGGACTGTCAATCCCGTCAATGGCAAGGAGAAGGTGCTGTTCACCCGTGAGCGTCTGAACAAGAAGGCGGGTCTCACTGCCGACTCGGTGTCCGTGAGCAAATTGAACTCGGCGGCCTTCCCTTATCCCGGCAAGTCGCTGGTGATGCTCAACAACAGCATGGAGCGCCTGCTTGTCAATTTCAAGACCGGCAAGGTGGAGTGGCGTCAGCGCCGTCCGGCCATGGCCGTCGCCGAGGAATGGAACAAGGAAAGCCGCTCTAGCGCCTATGTCCAGGACGATAACCTCTATGTCATGGATGGCGCGGGTAATACCCGCCAGGTGACCAGCGACGGGTCGCGTGACATGGTCTATGGCCAGAGCGTTCACCGCAACGAGTTTGGCATCGAGGGCGGCCTGTTCTGGAACCCGCAGGGCACGCGCCTTGCCTTCTACCGCATGGATCAGAGCATGGTGGCCGATTACCCCCTGATCACTGTCCCCGAGCTGGAGGACAGCGCCCACGTGATTGCCACGCCAGCCCCCGAGAAGTATCCCATGGCCGGCCAGACGTCCCATCTGGTGTGGGTGGGTGTGCTCGATGTGGCCACCGGTGACACGGTCTATCTCAAGGCAGGCGACCCTACCGATCGCTATTTCTCCAACATCTCGTGGAATCCCGACGGCAACATCGTCTACATGATGGAGGGCAACCGTGACCAGAACGAGGCCGAGCTTGTCGCATACGATGCCGCAACAGGCAACCGCCTCAACTCGCTCTATCGCGAGACTCACCCCAAGTATGTCGAGCCGCAGCATCCCATCACCTTCCTGCCGTGGGACAAGGAGAAATTCCTCCTGTGGAGCGAGAAAGACGGTTATAATCACCTCTATGTGTATGACACTGCTGGCAAGCTGGTGCAACAGCTCACCCGGGGCGACTGGGTGGTGATGGACTTGCTTGGCTTTGATGAGCAGGAAAAGGCCGTCATCATCAGCGCCAATGCCGCCAGCCCCATTCAGAAGAACATCTACCGCGTGGATGTTGCCACAGGCAAGATGACCCTCGTTGACGAGGGCGGCAACGGATGGCATACAGGTCGTCTGAGCGCCAGCGGTCAATATCTCATCGACAGCTATCAAGAGCCCGAAGTTGCTCGTAATATCTCGATTATCAACACCCGCACGGGCAAGAATGTGCGCTACTTTACTGCTCCCGATCCATGGGAAGGCTACGCTGTGCCCGAGTACCGCTGCGGAACCATCAAGGCTGCCGACGGCGTGACCGACCTGTACTACCGCCTGGTATTGCCACCCGACTTTGATGAGAGCAAGAAGTACCCCACGGTGGTCTATGTCTATGGCGGACCGCATGCCCACAACGTGGATGCACGCTGGCATTGGGGCAGCCGCAGTTGGGAAACCTACATGGCACAGCGTGGATATGTCCTGTTCATCCTCGATAACCGTGGCAGTGAAAATCGCGGACGCAACTTTGAGCAGGCCACATTCCGTCAGTTAGGGCAGGTCGAGATGCAGGACCAGATGTGTGGCGTGGACTTCCTGCGCACCCTCAATTACGTTGATACCGCACGCCTGGGCGTGCACGGATGGAGTTTCGGCGGCTTCATGACTATCAGCCTGATGACTAATTATCCCGACGTGTTCAAGGTGGGGGTCGCTGGAGGCCCCGTTATCGACTGGAAGTGGTATGAGGTGATGTACGGCGAGCGCTACATGGACACGCCCCAGACCAATCCCGAGGGCTATGCCCAGACCAGCTTGATTCACAAGGCTAAGGACCTCAAGGGGCGCTTGCAGATCATCATCGGCCTCAACGACCCCACGGTGGTCCCACAGCATGCTTACAGTTTCTTGAAAGCCTGTATCGCAGCCGGTACGCAGCCCGACTTCTATGTCTATCCCGGTCAGGGTCACAACATGATGGGTCACCAGAGCGTGCACCTGCACGAGCGCATCACGCGCTACTTCGACGACTACCTGAAATAAATGAGTTCAAGTTTCTCAAGTGCTAAACGCTTCAGAACTTGAATAATTGAGGATAACTATTCAGGAAAAGAAAATCGGTTCCCGACAGAGCTGTTGGGAGCCGATTTTCTTGGATAGGTTGCAGGTTACTTCATCACCTTGGTGGCCGATGTGGTGCCGTCGGTGTAGGTGGTGACAACGATGGTCAGGCCGTTGGCCTCGGTCATTTCTTGGCCGGCCATGTTGAAGTAGCGCACACCAGCGATCTCCTTGCCGGCAGCCACCTCGTTGATGCCCGTTGTGCCTGGTGTCTTGAACTCTTGTGAAGCAAGGGGGCCCCACTCGCCGTTGGCATTCTTGGCAATCGAGAAGGCGATGTACCATGTGTTGGGCTCGACGCTCCACTGGGCCTCATCGACACCATACTGGTCCCAATAGGGATCATAGGGGTTGTCTTGCTTGAGGTAGTTGAGCAGGTTCTCCATGCCCCATTCCTCGGACTCATATGCCGAGAGCAGGATGATGATGTCGCGGTGCATGGCGACTTCCTCATTGGGTATGTAGGTTACCCACTGGTAGTAGCCGTATTCCTCATCGCCTCCAAATTCGCCAATCTCGATTTCCATCACGGCTTCCCCATCGCCACCTATGCTGGCTGTTGTCACGGGAATGATGATCATGTCGGCGTCGATGCCGTCGGCATCCCAGCATTGCACGTAGATCTCGTAGTCCTTGCCGGGCGACTGGTTGCTCCAGGTGTGCTGATAGGTCTCGGTCTTGGTAATACCCCAAGCCTTGATCATGTCGCCCATGGTCTGGAATCCCATCCACGGGCCGAACATGGCAAACTGTTGCTCGGCAGTCCCTGCCTCGAACAGGCAGATGGCGTAGCCAGCGGCATCGGCATTGGGGGTGAAAGTGATGGTGATGAAGTCGGTCCCCACCTCATCGATGGTGTAGTCCACCGAGGCTTGGGCGTTCATACAGAAGCTTGTCATTAAAAGAGCAAGCAAGAGAAGTAAATTTTTGGTCATAATTGGGTAGTTTGATTGGTTTAACAAAAGGGTTTAAAATACTGTATGTCAGTGATATCGAGCGTTATGGGAAACAGTCGTCGTGAATCCGTCAGGTGACTCATGAGGACAGTGCAAAGATACACATATTTCTTGTATAAACAATTAATCATGAAGTTTTTTTGAAATCCTCGTGTGGAATTGTGAGTGATGAGGTTCATCATCTCTCAGCTGGCGCCCTGGAGTCAACTGAGCCCGAATGCAAGCATGGCAAAATGCTGTGATTACTGCAGTTATCTATATAATAGATAAAAAGTTAATAAAAAGTGCCGTGAAAAGGCCTGAAATTGGGGAAATTTTTCTATATTTGCAGCCTATTACGACATAAACCAATAAATTCCAAAACATAAACATTATGAACAAACAAATCACATTGAAACAGGCCGTTGAAAAAGTACAGGACGGCATGACTATTATGTTTGGCGGTTTCTTGGGTAATGGCAGCGCCACCCAGATTATTGACGCCATTGTAGAAAAGGGAGTAAAAGACCTGACTATCATCGCTAACGACACCGCATATGATGAGGTGGCTCACGGCAAGCTGGTCAGCAACCACCAGGTGAAGAAAGCCATCGTTTCTCACACGGGCACCAACAAGCAGACAGCATTGCAGAAGAATGAGGGCACCCTCATCGTCGAGTACGTTCCCCAGGGTACTCTTGCCGAGCGCATCCGTGCTGCTGGTGCAGGCCTGGGCGGCGTGTTGACCCCCACTGGTCTGGGCACCATCATGGCCGACGGCAAGGAAATCATCAAGGTTGACGGCAAGGACTACTTGCTGGAGAAGCCCCTGCGTGCCGACATCGCCTTCCTGCGCGCCAACATCGTTGACGAGTTCGGTAACATGGTCTTCCTGGGCACCACCAATAACTTCAACCCGCTGATGGCCACCGCTGCCGACTATGTCGTTGTTGAGGCCGAGAAGCTCGTTCCCGTCGGTGAAATCGCTCCCGAGCACGTTCATGCCTCAGGCATCTATGTTGACGGCATCTACGTCGAGAAATAAGCATTAAACTAGATGGTCTGGGTCATTCTGTTGGTCCAGATGCTTTAGTTAATCCAGATAATCCCAAGAGAAAGACATGGAATACAAGACAATGATCAGACTGCGCATGAGCGCAAAGGATGCCCACTACGGCGGCAACCTGGTTGACGGAGCACACATGGTACACCTGTTCGGTGACGTGGCTACCGAGTTGTTGATTATGCGTGACGGCGACGAAGGCCTCTTCTGCGCCTACGACAACATCGAGTTCCTGGCACCCGTATATGCTGGTGACTTCATCGAGGCCGAGGGTTGGATTGACCGCGAGGGCAACACCTCTCGTCACATGATATTTGAAGCCCGCAAGGTGGCCAAGGCCCGCCCCGACATCTCGGACTCGGCAGCCGATATCCTTGAGGAGCCCATCGTCGTTTGCCGTGCTTCGGGCACCTGTGTAACCCCCAAGGACTGCCAGCGCAAGTGAGATGAAGAGTTGGCATCCGCCACTGAAAAACTGACAACTGAAAACTGACAACTGACAACTGAAAAATGGATAAACTGATTATCACTGCCGCCATCTGCGGCGCCGAGGTCACCAAGGAGCAGAACCCCAACGTGCCCTATACCGTAGAAGAGATCGTTCGTGAAGCCAAGTCGGCCGTTGATGCCGGCGCCGCTATCGTGCACCTGCACGTGCGCTGGGACGATGGTACGCCCACCCAGGACCGTGCCCGTTTCCAGGAGTGTGAAGAGGCCATCTTGAAGGTGTGCCCCAATGTCATCCTGATTCCATCGACCGGCGGAGCCGTCGGTATGACTCCCGACGAGCGACTGCAGTCGACCGACACGACCCCGCTGCCCGAGATGGCAACGCTCGACTGCGGCACCTGCAACTTCGGTGACGAGATCTTTGACAACACGATGCCCACGATGCGTGCCTTCGGCAAGCGCATGATGGAGCGCGGCATCAAGCCCGAGTATGAGTGCTTCGAGATGGGTCATCTCGACACCATCCTCAACATGGCGCGCAAGGGTGAAGTTCCCGGTGCTCCGATGCAGTTCAACTTTGTGCTCGGCGTTCCCGGTTGCACCCCCGCCACTGTCGCCAACCTGTGCTGGCTCGTGAACGGCATCCCCGCCGGTTCCACCTGGACCGTGACCGGTGTTGGCCGTCATGCCTTCCCGATGGCAGCTGCCGCTATCGCCATGGGCGGTAACGTGCGTGTGGGCTTTGAGGACAACCTGTACCTGTCGAAGGGCGTGCTCGCCAAGAGCAACGGCGAACTCGTGGAGAAGGTTGTGCGTCTCGCCAAGGAATTGGGCCGTCCCATCGCCACCAGCGATGAGGCTCGCGAGATCCTGGGCCTCCCCAAGCGCAACTGAAAACTAAAAACTAAAAAACAATAATCGTTTAACAATTAAAACAAATCAACAACAATGCAGAAACACGGAAACAGATTCGGTACGCACCGAGTAATCGAGCCCAAGGGCATTCTTCCTCAGCCCGCCAACAAGCTGGATAACAACATGGACGAGATTTACGACAACGAGATCCTGATCGATGTGCAGACCCTGAATATTGACTCCGCTTCATTCACCGACATCCACAACTATGCCAAGCAGCAGGCCAAGGATCCCAACAACGAGGCCGAGGTGATGGAAGAGATCAAGAAGGAGATGCTCCTCAACGTTGAACTGCAGGGCAAGCACCGCAACCGCCGCACCGGTTCGGGTGGTATGCTCCTGGGTAAGGTAGAGAAGATCGGTGATGCCCTCAAGGGCAAGATCGACCTCAAGGAGGGCGACCGCATCGCTACCCTCGTATCGCTGTCACTGACCCCGCTGCGCATCGACGAGATCCTCGAGATCCGCGCCGATGTTGACCAGGTGGACATCAAGGGTAAGGCAATCCTGTTCGAGAGCGGCATCTATGCCAAGATTCCCGATGACATGCCCGAGAAGCTCGCTCTGAGCGCACTCGACGTTGCCGGTGCTCCCGCTCAGACCGCCAAGCTGTGCCAGTATGGCCAGAATGTTGTGATCCTGGGTGCAGGTGGTAAGAGCGGCATGCTGTGCTGCTACGAGGCCAAGAAGCGCGTGGGCGTTACCGGTAAGGTGATCGGCCTCGCCAATAGCCCCAAATCTACCCAGCGTATCAAGGACCTCGGCTTCTGTGACGTGGTTGAGAGCGTTGCCGGTATGACTCCCGTTGAGGTTTACGAACTCGTTTACAAGCTCACCGACGGCAAGATGGCCGACACCACCATCAACTGCGTGAACGTGCCTGATTGCGAGATGACCGCTGTGCTGTGCACCAAGGATGATGGCATCGTTTACTTCTTCTCGATGGCTACCAGCTTCACCAAGGCTGCCCTGGGTGCTGAAGGCATCGGTGCCGACGTGAACATGATCATCGGTAACGGCTACACCAAGGGCCATGCCGACTTCACCCTCCAGGAGCTGCGTGAGTGCCCCGAGCTGCGCAAGATCTTTGAGGAGCTCTACGCCTAATACAGAATTGGATGCCGAGGGGGTGCCATCACCAGGTGCCCCAGCGGCATCATCATTAATCATTTGTTATGGTAGAATCAAGAAGAAAACAATTGTTCCCCGACGTTACCGATGAGCAGTGGAATGACTGGAAATGGCAGGTGAAAAACCGCATCGAGACGCTTGAGGAACTCAAGAAATACGTGAGCCTGAGTGCTGAGGAGGAAGAGGGCGTCAAGCAGACCCTCAAGACCCTGCGCATGGCCATCACGCCCTACTACCTGAGCCTCATCAACCCCGATGATCCTCACGATCCCATCCGTCGCCAATGCATCCCCACGGGCGCCGAGACCCATCAGGCCGCTGCCGACCTGCTCGACCCGTTGCACGAGGATGAGGACTCTCCCACGCCGGGCCTGACCCACCGTTATCCCGACCGCGTGCTGCTGCTCATCACCGACATGTGCTCGATGTACTGCCGTCACTGCACCCGTCGCCGCTTTGCCGGACAGACCGACAATGAGTGTGGACTGGACCGCATCGAGAAGGCTCTGGAGTATATCCGCCAGACGCCCACCGTGCGCGACGTCCTGCTCTCGGGTGGCGATGCTCTCATGGTGAGCGACAAGCGCCTGGAATACATCATCTCGGAATTGCGCAAGATTCCTCACGTGGAGATTGTCCGCTTGGGCACCCGCACCCCCGTGGTTTGCCCGCAGCGCATCACTCCCGAGCTGTGCAACATGTTGAAGAAGTATCACCCCATCTGGATCAATACCCACTTCAACCATCCCAACGAGGTGACCCCCGAGTCGAGCCGTGCTTGCGAGATGCTGGCTGATGCCGGTATCCCCCTGGGCAACCAGAGCGTGCTGCTGCGCGGCGTGAACGACTGCGTGCACGTGATGAAGAAGCTCGTGCATGAGATTGTCAAGATCCGCGTGCGTCCTTACTACATCTATCAGTGTGACCTGTCGATGGGTCTGGAACACTTCCGCACCCCCGTGAGCAAGGGCATCGAGATCATCGAGGGACTGCGCGGCCACACCAGTGGCTACTGCGTGCCCACCTTTGTGGTGGATGCCCCCGGTGGCGGCGGCAAGACGCCCGTCATGCCCCAGTACGTCATCTCGCAGGCTCCTGGCCGTGTGGTATTGCGCAATTTCGAGGGCGTGATCACTACTTATACCGAGCCCACCGACTATCACAGCGAGTGCAACTGCCCCGAGTGCCAGGCTGCACGCGCCCGTGAGCAGGTGGCTGCCGACAAGGCTGTGGACGGCGTCATCTCGCTGCTTGAAGGCGAGCGCATGAACATCGAACCGCGTGCGTTGAAGCGTCACGAGCGCAACGAGGGCCGTAACAAGAAGTAATCAATTTATCCGCTGGTCTGTGAAGGCACATCACGAGTGCCCTCACAGGCCGTCGGGTAATTACTGAGCGCTGTGCTGCCCTTCATCGATGACATATTGCGTTACGATAGCCTGTCTATCGTGGGCCTGGAGAAAAATACCGGCAAGACCGAGTGTCTGAAATATGTGCTCGACCGCTTGCCCGTCCAGACTAGGCGCATTGCCGTGACATCGATAGGCATCGATGGGGAGACTGTGGATCAGGTGACCCGCACCCAGAAACCCGAAATCGTGCTGCGCGAGGGGATGTACTTCGGCACCAGTGAAGCACACTACCGCCAGCGCCGGCTGGTCTCGGAACTCATCGACGTGAGCGACGAGAGCACCTCGCTGGGGCGGGTGGTGACAGCCCGGGCACTCACGGGCGGCAAGATCCTGTTGTCGGGGCCCTCATCGGCCAGTAGCCTCAGGCGATGGATGGGCGAGATGCAGCAGCGATTTGGCATTGACCTGATGGTCATCGATGGCGCCTTGTCGCGCATGAGCTCGGCCTCGCCCGCGGTGAGTCAGTCGATGATACTGGCTACCGGTGCTGCCTACTCGGCCAACATCAACACCCTGGTGAGCAAGACGGCCCATGTGGTGGACCTCATCAACCTGGACTTGACCAGCGACCGCAACATCCAGTCGCTCCTGCCTCTGGAAAAAGGCCTCTGGTTCATCGACAAGGACGGCGCCCTCAACAGCTTGGACACGATGACCTCCCTGTCGAGGGACATCCACTTTGAGGGCATGGACAATTGCGAGACACTCTACGTGGCCGGAGCACTGGTCGATGGTTTCCTCGAGAAAGTGAGGAAGAACAAAACCCTGAAACAGGCTGAACTGGTGGTGAGGGACTTCACCAAGATCTTCGTCACACCACAGCAGTTCAGGCTGTTCCTCAAGACTGGTGGACGGGTCAGGGTGCTGCAGAAGAGCAAGCTCCTCGCCGTCACCGTCAATCCCACGTCCCCCAGCGGCTATGTCCTTGACTCGGACACGCTGTGTGGCCGCCTGAGCGAAGCCATCGGGCTTCCCGTGTATGACCTGTTAAAGAACAACCAATCGTGCAACTGAAGAATGTCATAGAATCGCCTTGCGGCCTGCGTTACATGCTCGACCAGCTGGAATTGCAGTCGGGCTTTGCCCGCCGTTGGCTCCTCGAGTCGCCCATGATGACCAGAGTGGGGGAGATTGAGGCGTGCTATGACGTGTTGCGGCGTTTTGTGACGTTGATTGAGCAGGCCGACAAGGTGCGCCTCGACACGTTGCTCTTCAAGTTGCAGGGCTTGAAGGACATACGCACCACCATCAAGAACCTGCAAAACCACGCCACGCTCGACGACATCGAGCTGTTTGAGGTCAAGCATCTCGCCATCCTGTCAACCGATGTGGCCCGGTTGTTGCGTGAACAGCACATGGACGGCGTGGTCGAGATTCCCGCCCTCGACGAGGTCATTGACATCCTCGACCCCGACGGGATGAAGATTGCCACATTTTATATATATGACTCCTATTGCGCACAACTCAAGGACCTGCGCGCCCACATGCGCCAGCATCCCGAGCAGCAGGAAGACCTGCTGGTCATGGCCAGTGAACTCGAGGCGGGTGTGCGCAAGGACCTGAGTGAGCAGCTGCACCCGTTCGCCGCCTCCATTGAACAGGCGCAAATCGCCCTGGCACGCATCGATGTGAACCTTGCCAAGGCATCACAGCTGCACCAGCTGGGATTGTGTTTCCCTGTCTTGTCCGATGACGGGACAAGCAACTACACCGCGATGTTCCACCCCCAGGTGAAGGCTGCTCTGGCTGTCCACGGCCGTGAGTTCGTCCCCGTGGACATCGCTTTCGGTCAAGCCCCCACGCTCATCACGGGCGCCAATATGGGCGGCAAGACCGTCGTGTTGAAGACGTTGACCCTGTGTCAGCTGCTCTTCCAGTTCGGGTTCGGCATCCCCGCTGCTTCGGCACAGATTGCCGTGAAAGACGAGATATACTTCTGCATCGGCGACGAGCAGTCGGTCGAGAAAGGCCTGTCGTCGTTTGCCGCCGAGATGAAGAACATCGATGCCGTCATCAAGGCATCGCGTGAGAACAAGAGAATACTGGCGTTGATTGACGAGCCGGCACGCACCACCAATCCCACCGAGGGCGCCGCCCTCGTGTCGGCATTGCTCAAGGTGCTATCGGGCAAGGCCATGAGCCTGGTCATGACAACGCACTATGATATAGAGCCGGGCTCGGCCCGCTGCCTCAGGGTGAAGGGCTTCGAGAACGGCACAATGGATTATCATCTTGTTGAGGTTCAGGATGGCGAGGTGCCCCACGAGGCGCTGAACATCGCCCAGAGCCTGGACATTGATGACGAGTGGATTATGACAGCGAGGAGCCTGCTTGAGGCTTCAGGCAAGAACAAGTGACACATCACACTATATACTATATACACTATGCAAAAGAGCAAGTTAGGATTAGACTTTGAAAAAGTTGAGTATGCCAGAGGTCTAGCCAAAGGCATCGCCGAGGACGTGCAGTCCTTTGTAGAGCAATACACGACAGTGGCTGTTGAGCGCACCCTGTGCCGCTTGATGGGCATTGACGGTGTTGACGACAACGATGTACCCCTGCCCAATGTGGTTGTGGAAGCCTTGAAAGATAAGGGCGTGTTGAACGAGGGTGCTCTCTTCTTCATCGCCAATGCCATGATCCAGACGGGCTTGAATCCCCAGCAGATTGCCGAGAAGGTGGCCACGGACGAACTGGACATCACCAAGGTCATCACCCGTGACCCCCAGCAGATTGCCGCGGCACTGCAGCCCGTCATCGACGAGAGCATGGCTCGCATCCGTGCCCGTCGCGCCCGTCGTGAGCACTATCTCGAGACCATCGGTGAGGGACCCAAGCCTTACCTGTACATCATCGTTGCCACGGGTAACATCTATGAGGACGTCGTTCAGGCCCAGGCCGGTGCCCGTCAGGGTGCCGATGTCATCGCTGTGATCCGCACCACGGGTCAGAGCCTTCTGGACTATGTGCCCTATGGTGCGACAACCGAGGGCTTCGGCGGCACCTTCGCCACCCAGGAGAACTTCCGCATCATGCGCAAGGCGCTCGATGAGGTCGGCGAGGAGCAGGGCCGTTACATCCGCCTGTGCAACTACTGCTCGGGCCTGTGTATGCCTGAGATTGCCATCATGGGTGCCTTTGAGGGCCTTGACGTGATGCTGAACGATGCCCTCTATGGCATCCTGTTCCGCGACATCAACATGCAGCGCACGCTCATCGACCAGTACATGAGCCGCATCATCAACGGCTTTGCCGGCGTCATCATCAACACGGGTGAGGACAACTACCTGACCACGGCCGACGCTGTCGAGGCCGCCCACACGGTGCTTGCTTCGGACCTCATCAACGAGCAGCTCGCACTCATGGCCGGTCTGCCCGAGGAGCAGATGGGTCTGGGACATGCCTTCGAGATGGATCCCATGCTCGAGAACGGCTTCCTGTTGGAGCTGGCTCAGGCTCAGATGACCCGCGAGATTTTCCCCAAGGCCACGTTGAAGTACATGCCCCCGACGAAGTTCATGACGGGTAACATCTTCCGCGGCCACATCCAGGACGCGCTGTTCAACATGATCGGCATCTGGACCCACCAGGGTATCCAGTTGCTGGGAATGCCCACCGAGGCTATCCACACCCCCTTCATGAGCGACCGTTACCTCTCGATCGAGAATGCCAAGTACATCTTCAACAACATGAAGAGCATCGGCGAGGAGATGGAATTTGTTGAGGGCGGTATCTGCCGCAACCGCGTCAAGGAAGTGCTGGGCAACACCATCAAGTTGCTTGAGGATATCACCAAGGAAGGCTTGTTCACCGCTCTGGAGAAGGGCATCTTCGGTGACGTGAAGCGTCCCAAGAATGGTGGTAAGGGCCTGGCAGGCGTCACCATGAAGGGCGAGAACTACTACAACCCGTTTGTGGAGTTGATGAAGGGCAAGAGATAATTACTAACACATCACATTAAGGTTACGATAAGACTATGAGCGAAGGATTATATAGCATGGAAGCTAAGGATTTTGACAAAACCTTAGACTTCACCAAGATTAAACCATACGGTGACACGATGAACGACGGCAAGGTGCAGCTCAGCTTCACCCTGCCCGTGCCCTGTGGCGCCGAGGCTGTCGAGGCCGCCAAGCAGTTACTGCGCAAGATGGGTCTGGAGAATCCCAGCGTGGTCTATTACAAAGAGTTGACCCCGGGCTTCACCTTCTTCAACTGCTACGGCAGCTGCACCCACACCGTGGACTACAGCACCATCTACGTCCCCAAGGTGGAGAGCAACACGATGGACATGTATGAGACCGATGAGTACATCAAGGAGAACATCGGGCGCAAGATTGTCATCGTGGGCGCTTCGACCGGTACCGACGCTCACACCGTGGGCATCGACGCCATCATGAACATGAAGGGCTATGCCGGCCACTATGGACTGGAACGCTACGAGATGATTGAGGCTTACAACCTGGGTTCACAGGTGCCCAACGACGAGTTTATCGCCAAGGGCATCGAACTGCATGCCGACGCCCTGCTCGTCTCGCAGACCGTGACACAGAAGGACGTTCACATCAAGAACATGACCGAGTTCATCGAGCTCATGGAGGCCGAGGGCCTGCGCGACAAGATGATCTGCTGCTGTGGCGGCGCTCGAGTAACCCACGAGTTGGCCAAGGAGCTGGGCTTTGACGCCGGCTTCGGCATGAACACCTACGCCGACGACGTCGCTTCGTTTGTCGTGCAGGAGATGGTCAAGCGGGGAATGAAGTGATTCAAGTTTCAGTGACTGAAACTTGAAGTTTAGAGTTTAGAGATTGGATAATTGCCGGTCGATAAACTTGAGACAACATCATGAAATTAACTTTTTAAAAAACATATAATTAATCTCAAATAACTATTTACATTATGGATAAATATCAAATGAGAGAAGTCATCGCAAAACGTGCTGCCAAAGAGCTCCACAATGGCGATGTTGTGAATCTGGGTATCGGTATCCCCACCTTAATCCCCAACTACCTGCCCGAGGGCGTTTCGGTAACGCTGCAGACCGAGAACGGTGCCATGGGTATGGGTCCCACGCCCGAGGAGGGCAAGGAGGACAAGAACCTCATCAACGCCGGCGGTGGCGCCATCACGCTCAACCCCGGAGCCTGCACCTTCGACTCGGCAACCTCGTTTGCCATCATCCGCGGCGGCCACGTGAACGTCTCGTTCCTGGGCGCTCTGCAGGTCGATGAGAAAGGCAACCTCGCCAACTGGATTATTCCCGGCAAGATGGCTCCCGGCATGGGCGGTGCCATGGACCTCGTTGTAGGTGCCAAGCGTGTGATCCTCACCATGGAGCACACCCAGAAGGGCAACCCCAAGATCTTGAAGGAGTGCACGCTGCCCCTGACTGCTGCCGGACAGGTCAACATGATCATCACCGAGATGGGTGTGATGGACATCACCCCCGAGGGTATCGTCCTGCGCGAGCTGCATCCCGAGTTCACCGTCGAGGATGTACAGGCTGCCACCGAGGCCAAGCTTATCATCTCGCCCGATCTGAAACCCATGGACGTTTAATCATTGTCAACCGACAGTCATGGAATATAATTTCTTGAAGGTTGAGCACAACGACGGTGTCACGGTCCTCAAGATCTCGGCACCCAAGTCGCTGAATGCGCTCAACTCCACGATCCTCAAGGAACTGGACGACTTCATCGGCTCGCTGGATGCCATGACCCGCGTGCTCATCATCACGGGCGACGGCGAGAAGTCGTTTGTCGCTGGTGCCGACATCTCCGAGATGGCTCACCTCGACGAGCCTCAGGGCTATGAGTTCGGCCGCTTGGGCGCTCAGGTCTTCCGCAAAATCGAGGTCCTTCCCATTCCCGTGATCGCCGCTGTCAACGGCTTTGCCCTGGGAGGCGGCTGTGAGCTGGCGATGTCATGCGACATCCGCATCGCTTCGAGCAAGGCCAAGTTCGGCCAGCCCGAGGTCGGACTGGGCATCATCCCCGGCTTCTCGGGAACACATCGCTTGCCCAAACTCATCGGCCAGGGATATGCCAAGGAGATGATCTACACGGGCAAGGTGATACGTGCCGACGAGGCCCTGCGCATCGGGCTGGTCAATGCCGTCTATGAGCCCGAGGAGCTGATGGCCAAGGCCATGGAAATGGCCGCCATGATGCTCAAGAACGCTCCCGTGGCCATCAGCCTGGCCAAGCAGAGCATCAACGAGGGTTACGACCTGGATGCCGATGGTGCCATTGCTCTGGAGAACAAACTCTTCGGCAAGTGCTTTGCGACCCGGGACCAGAAGGAGGGCATGGACGCATTCCTCAACAAGCGTGAAGCAACATTTCAAGGAGAATAAATCAACATTCAATCAATAAATCATCAGAACAGATTATGAAAATTTGTGTTATTGGAACAGGTACGATGGCCAAGGGTATCGTCAAGGCGTTTGCCGCCAAGATGCCCGTTGTCATGAAGAGCCGCACCCAGGAGAGCCTGGACAAGGCTATGGCTTCAATCTCCAAGGGCTATAACAAGCTCGTCGAGAAGGGTAAGATCACCGAGGATGCCATGAAGGCCATTCTGGCAAACATCACCACCACGACCGACTATGCCACCTTTGCCGATGCCGACCTCGTCATTGAGGCTGCTGTCGAGAACATGCAGTTGAAGAAGGACGTGTTCATGGAGCTTGACAAGATCTGCAAGCCCGAGACCATCTTCGCCACCAATTCGTCGTCGCTCTCGATCACCGAGATCGCTGCCTGCACCAGCCGTCCCGCACAATTCATCGGTTGCCACTTCTTCAACCCTGCCGACCGCATGGCGCTTGTCGAGGTGATCAAGGGACAGCTCACCAGCGATGAGACCGCCCAGTGCATCATCGACCTGACCACCCAAATCGGCAAGACTCCGGTGCCCGTCAACGAGGCTCCCGGCTTTGTCGTTAACCGCATCCTCATCCCGATGATCAACGAGGCTGTGGGCATCCTTGCCGACGGTATCGCCAGCGCCGAGGACATCGACAAGTGCATGATGCTCGGTGCCAACCATCCCATGGGACCGCTCGCTCTTGCCGACCTGATCGGTAACGACGTGAACCTCGCCATCATGGAGGTGCTCTACAACGAGTTTGGAGATCCCAAGTACCGTCCTCACCCGCTGCTGCGCAAGATGGTTCGTGCCGGACTGCTCGGCCGCAAGACCGGTGAAGGCTTCTACAAGTATTAATTAGTCGTCAGCTGTCGGTTTTCAGTTGTCAGCGGCATCCGCATGAACTGAAAACCGATGGCTGAAAACTGAAAACTAAAAACTGAAAAACTGAATATGGATTTTAGCTATTCTAAGACAGAACAACTGTTCCTGCAGATGGTTCGCTCCTTTGCAGAGAATGAGGTGAAGCCCCTTGCCGCCGAAATCGATGAGCAGGAACGCTTCCCCATCGAGACCGTCGAGAAGATGGGTAAACTCGGCATGATGGGTATTCCCGTTCCCAAGCAGTATGGCGGTGCCGGCGGTACCGTGCAGATGTATATCATGGCTGTTGAGGAACTTTCACGCGTGTGTGCAACCACTGGCGTGGTCCTCTCGGCACACACCTCGTTGTGCATCGCTCCCATCATGGAGCACGGCACCGAGGAGCAGAAGATGAAGTACTTGCCCAAGCTCGCTTCGGGCGAGTGGATCGGCGCATTTGGCCTCACTGAGCCCAATGCCGGTACCGATGCCGCCATGCAACAGACCACCGCTGTTGATGCTGGCGACCACTGGGTACTCAACGGTTCCAAGATCTTCATCACCAACGCTTCCAATGCCCACGTGTTCATCGTGATGGCTATGACCGACAAGTCGCAGGGCACCAAGGGCATCTCGGCCTTCATCGTCGAGAAAGGCATGCCCGGTTTCTCCATCGGCAAGAAGGAGTTGAAGATGGGTATCCGCGGCAGCGCTACCTGTGAGTTGATTTTTGAAAACTGCATCGTTCCCAAGGAGAATCTCCTCGGACAGCTCGGCAAGGGCTTCAAGATTGCCATGATGACCCTCGACGGCGGACGCATCGGTATCGCTTCACAGGCCCTCGGCATCGCTCAGGGCGCTATGGACGAGACGGTGAAGTATACCAAGGAGCGCAAGCAGTTTGGCCGTGCCATTGCCAAGTTCCAGAACACCCAGTTCCAGATGGCCGACCTCAAGACCAAGGTCGAGGCTGCCCGTCTGCTGGTGCGCAGCGCAGCGTGGAAGAAAGACATGCATCTGCCCTACAGCGCCGATGCTGCCATGGCCAAGCTCTTTGCTGCCGAGACAGCAATGGAAGTGACGACCAAGGCCGTTCAGTTCCATGGCGGCTACGGTTACACCCGTGAGTATCCTGTTGAGCGCATGATGCGTGATGCCAAGATCACCGAGATCTACGAAGGCACATCCGAGGTACAGCGCATGGTTATCGCTGGTCAATTGTTTAAATAAATCAAGTCTTCAGTTGTCAATCCCAGTTGTCAGTGGCATCCGCAGGCCCTGAGAAACTGAAAACTGAAAACTAAAAACTAAAAACTGAAATATGAATATTATAGTTTGTGTAAAACAAGTTCCCGATACCACCGTTGTCAAGATTGACCCCGTGAAGGGTACTTTGATTCGTGAAGGTGTCCCCAGCATTATGAATCCCGACGACAAGGGTGGTCTTGAGCTCGCCCTGAGGCTCAAGGATCAGTTTGGTGCCCACGTCACCGTCATCTCAATGGGACCGCCCCAAGCCGATGTCATGCTGCGTGAAGCGCTCGCCATGGGCGCCGACCGTGCCATCCTGTTGAGCGACCGCAAGTTTGCCGGTGCCGATACGCTGGCCACCTCCTATGCTCTGTCTGGCCTGTGCCGTGTGCTGGACTATGACCTCATCATCGCTGGCCGCCAGGCTATCGACGGTGACACCGCTCAGGTGGGCCCCGAGCTCGCCGAGCACCTGGGACTGCCCCAGATCACCTACGTTGCCGATGCCAAGGTGCTTGACAATGGCAACCTGCAGGTGGACAAGGAGAATGAGGACGGCGTACAGGTCCTCGAGGTCGAGGGCAAGTGCCTGCTGACCGTGCTCGCTTCGGCATTTGATGCACGCTACATGAGCGTTAGCGGCATCATGGAGGCCTACGACAAGGAAGTCGAGGTCTGGAGCGCCGACAAGATCGACGTTGAGGAAGGCAAGCTGGGTCTCGCCGGCTCGCCCACCAAGGTGTTCAAGTCGTTCCCCAAGGCCATGAAGGCTCCCGGTGAGGTCCACGAGGTGACCCCCGAGGAGGCTGTTGAGCTGATTGTTAATCAACTGAAAGTTAAACACATTATCTAAAAGTCACTATAGTTCTCGGTTGTCAGTTCTCAGCTGTCAGCGGCATCCGCAAGCACTGAAAACTGTAAACTTGAAAACTAAAAACTGAAAACTGAATATTATGGATAAGAAAGATTATAAGAACGTATTCGTTTTTGCTGAGCAACGCGAGGGTGTCATCCAGTCCGTTGCACTCGAACTTTTAGGTAAGGCTCGTGACCTGGCCGATGCTCTCGGCGAGAAGGTTGTTGCAATGCTCCTGGGCGAGGGTATCAAGGACCAGGCTCAGATGCTCATCGAGTATGGCGCCGACGAGGTTATCGTCGTTGACGCACCCGAGCTGAAGGATTTCCTCAGCGAGCAATACTCTCAGGCCGTTGGACAGATCATCACCGAGCGCAAGCCCAGCATCGTGCTCTACGGTGCCACAACCATCGGCCGTGACCTGGCTCCACGCATCGCTTCGCGTCTCAAGACCGGTCTGACCGCCGACTGCACCAAGCTCGAGATTGAGCCCGACGCTAATAACGAGCCCGAGTTCCGCATGACGCGTCCCGCCTTCGGTGGCAACCTGATGGCCACCATCATCTGCCCCAACAACCGTCCGCAGATGTCTACCGTCCGCCCCGGTGTGATGCAGAAGATGCAGCGCCAGGCTGGCCGCGAGGGTGTTGTGACCGAGTTCGCTCCCAAGTTTGATGCCAGCAAGTTCAAGGTGAAACTCGTCAAGACCATCAAGGCTGACAAGCAGATGGCCGACATCGCCGAGGCCAAGATCCTCGTCAGCGGTGGACGTGGCGTTCATGACAAGGAAGGCTTCGACAAGCTGCAGGCCCTCGCCGACGTCCTCGGCGGGCAGGTGGCTTCGTCGCGTGCCATGGTCGATAACGGCGTGATGCCTCACGAGTGCCAGGTGGGTCAGACGGGTAAGACCGTTCGTCCCAACCTCTACATGGCTTGCGGCATCAGCGGTGCTATCCAGCACCTTGCCGGTATGGAGGAGAGCGATTTCATCATCGCCATCAACAAGGACAAGTTCGCCCCCATCTTCAGCGTGGCAGACCTGGGTATCGTTGGTGACCTCCACAAGATCGTTCCCATGCTCACCGAGCGCATCAAGAAAGAACTCGAAGGGTAAACCCATAACGACAACGTCGTTACACGATCGGGGCGGGTACCATAACGGCACCCGCCCCGATTTTTAACATTCCTGCCCGCTAATAATGTTGCGAACGTAGGGCCTCGCCTTGGCGTGGCCGCTGGGCGACGGTAAAAACGCTTGCTAATAGCTATTATCTCTAGCTGTTACATTCATGTCTTGAAATTAGGTATTGTGGGCTGTCTAGCAGTAGCGGCCACGCCAAGGCGAGGCCCTACAGCCACAGGTAAGCCCATGAATCATCAAAGTGCCGTCCAACAACTGCCTTGATGGCAGCTGTTGGACGGCATGTCGCATTTGGGGTTATCCGTTTTGCGGATTAATTTTCTAGCAGCATGTCGATGAGGGCGCTGACGTCGGCAATCGTGATCTCGGTGTCGCCGTTGACATTGGCATTCTCGATGCAGATCTCGTTGGTGTCATCTAGCAGATAGTCGATAAGGGCGCTCACGTCGGCAATGGTCACGTCACCACTGCCGTTCACGTCGCCAATCATGACTTCGGGCTCATCGCCAGTGTCGATGCCCTCGATGTTCAGGAATCTGCTCCAGCCTTCAGCGCTCTTGTAGAGGTCCAGGCTGCGCATGGGCACATACAGGGTGGCGTTCTCATAGACCGCGTCGGTAAAGGTGTTGCCGCTGTCGGGCGGTGTGGTGGCAAGGCAGGTCACGCTGGTGATGCCCATGATGCTGCTGAAGGCGCTGGCGCGGATCTCGACGAGCGTCGAGGGCAATTCCACCTCGGTGATCGCTGTGGCCTCGCGTGCGGCCTGGTTGGCAATGACAGTCACGCCCTCGGGCACATGGAGCAGGCTATTCTGCCAGCCAGTGGGCACAGCCACTAGTGCCGTCAGTCCTGTGGGCTCCTCACCCTCGGCACGTGTCTGATCGGGCTTGACGGTAGCGCCGCCAGTGGCATAGAGGCACCCGTCATAGACAGCAAAATACTCACTGCCCTCGGCCACGTTAAATGCCCTCAACGAGGTGGCTCCCACGCAGGGGTTGCCGGTGATAGTGGTCACGGTCGTGGGGACGGTGAACGAGTTCAGGTTGGTGCAGCGGAAGTAGGCATTCATGATGATGGTCTTCATGCCCTCGGGCAGGTAGGCCGTGGTGAGGGGGCAGCGGGTAAAGGCTGCACCGTCAATCTCCTCAAGCATGCCGTTGCTGGTGATTGATGTGAGGTTGGTACACTGGCTGAACGCCTGGCGGCCCACATACTTGACATTCTTGAGGTTGATGCTGGTGAACGGGTTGTCCTGGAGCGAGCAACTGTCGAGTTTGACCATCGTGCTGGGCAGATTCACGCTGGTGAGGTTGCAACTGCCAAAGCACATCATGCCGATTTCCTCCATGCCCTCGGGTAGGCTGATGCTGGTGAGGTTGACGCAATAGAAGAACACGTGGCGGCCCAGTTTCTTCATACCCTGGGGCAATGAAATGGAGCTCACCTGGCTGTTGCTGAAGCAACTGTTGCCAATCTCACAGTCGGGGTTGGGGATGCTCACACGGGTGAGCAGCGTCTCGTAGAAGGCGCCCATGCCGATGCGTGTGATGCCGGCATGGAAATTCACCGTCTTGAGCGTGGGATTGCCATAGAAAGCGTAGTCGCCAATCTCGGTAATCTGGTCGGGAATGGTGATGGAGGTGAGGTAGGTGGTGCTGCTGCCACTGAACTGCGTGGGCTTGGCTCCCGGAGCGGCGATGATTTTGGTTTTCTCCTTATTGGTGAGCATGGTGTAGGTGACCGTGCCCTGGGTCGAAGCCAAGTGTGCAAAGTAGGGGTTGCCGGCCAGCACCGTCATTCCTGCCAGCTTGTTGTTGGCGAAAGCCGTCTCGGCAATATACTTCAGCGTCGTGGGCATCTTCAACGAGCCCACCTCGGTATAGGCGAATGCGCCCTCGTCGATAAAGATGATGCCCTCGGGCAACTGCAGGATGGCTTGTTCATTGAGTTTGCACCTGTAGAAGGCGTTGGCGCCAATGCCCACCACCGAATAGGTCACATCATTGTAAGTCACTGTGCTCTTGAAATCAGACGAAACGAGGTTGCTATAACCAGCCCCGCTCTCCGAATTGCTCTTGGGGATGATTTGCACCGCGTCTCTGATGTCTCCGAAGCCACCTTCGATCACTTCATACTTAAATTTTCCCGAAGTGAATTGCGTCTGGGCCAGCGCACACAACGCCAGCAAGCAGACCGAGAGAAATGTAAAAATGCGTTTCATTTGGGTTATGTGAGGTGGGTTCTATTCATTCTATTCATAGCCTAACCGAGAGCAGAACCCGTTAAACTCTCGAGTACGGCTTTTTCATTATATGACAAAGTTACATCTTTTTAGATAAAAAAACGTTTTGCTTTCATCTTTTTAATATTTGTTAATACATTGGGACGCACTTGTAACCTTCTTAAATGCGAATGGCGCGAATTGAAACGAATTTTTGTTTGTGCCCGATAAAACGCTGTATATGGTGTGGGACGTAGGGCCTCGCCTTGGCGTGGCCGCTGTGCGACAGGTGGTAATACTTCTTGGAATCGTTTTTTGGGGCTATCCAGCAGTTA
>JBGUKK010000015.1:0-8702 GCA_045114435.1 Sodaliphilus sp. | reverse complement strand
CCTCGCAAGATACTCCGAATCGCCAAATTATTATACTTAACCAATAAAACCTGATACGACTATGAGCAAGAAACTACTTTTCAGACTTGCCGTTCTGGTAGCGGCCATAATGAGCGCCCTCGGCGCCGCCGCTGCCGAGGCCTATGCCAACTACATATGGGCGGACGGGACGCTGACGTTCTACTACGACGACCTGCGTGACAGTCGCCTAGGCATGACCTACGACCTGAAGACGGGCGAAACCGAACCAGGTTGGCGCTTTAACGGCAACTATACCAATGTGGTCAGTGTGATCTTTGATGCGTCGTTCGCTGGCGCCCGCCCGACGAGTACCTATGAATGGTTTAGCGGAATGGAGAATCTTGAATCTATCACGGGCTTGAGTTACCTGAACACCAGCGAGGTGACCGACATGGCTCACATGTTCAATGGTTGCTCCAGTTTGACGAGCCTTGATGTGAGCCACTTCAACACGTCCAAGGTAACCGACATGCGATTCATGTTCAAAGAATGCTCTGGTCTAGCGAGTCTTGACTTGGGCAGTTTCAATACGTCCAAGGTGACAAACATGTACTGGATGTTCTTTGACTGCCCCAGTCTGAGGACCATCTTTGTGGGCAGTGGCTGGAGCACGGCTGCCGTGACAAACTCCTCAGGCATGTTCGGCTACTGTACCAGCCTGATTGGTGGCAAGGGCACGACTTATAATGAAAATAATGTGGATGCGGCCTACGCCCACTTGGACGGCGGCGCGAGCAACCCAGGCTACTTCACTGCCACGGGTACCGAGGCCTATGCTTGCTACACACCGTCGAACACGACACTGACGTTCTATTACGACACCGAGCGCAGCAGTCGCACGGGCACGACCTACGACCTGAACACGGGTGAAAACAATCCTATTTGGTACAGAAACGGCACTAATGCCCAAGTGACCAAAGTGGTCTTTAATTCCTCGTTCGCTAGTGCCCGCCCGACGAGTACCCATGCTTGGTTTTACAATATGGAGAATCTTCAGTCCATCTCGAGTATGAGTAACCTGAACACTAGCGAAGTGACCAATATGTCTTGGATGTTCGGCGCCTGTCCAAATTTGAATAACCTTGATCTGAGTAACTTCAACACGTCCAAGGTGACCAATATGGATCACATGTTCTATGACTGCGCAGGTCTGACGAGACTTAACTTGGGAAGTTTCAACACGTCCAAGGTGACCAATATGAATAGCATGTTCCTTAGCTGCTCCAATCTGCAGGATATCTATGTTGACGAGGGCTGGAGCACGGCGGCTGTGACGAATTCTTCATATATGTTCCTGCACAGCACCAGTCTGGTGGGTGGCAAGGGCACGACCTATGATGCTAGCCATGTGGATGCGGCCTATGCCCACTACGACGGCGGTCCGAGCAACCCTGGCTATTTCACTGCTGTGGGTGCCGAGGCTTATGCCTGCTACACGTCCTCGGACTCGACGCTGACTTTCTACTACGACACCCTGCGCGGCATGCGCCAGGGCACGAAATATAGCATGCCCAGCATAACCACACTTACACCTGCTTGGTACTCTGACGGCACCTATGACAATGTGACGAATGTGGTCTTTGAACCCTCGTTCGCTGGCTACCGCCCAACTTATACCTACGGTTGGTTTCGGAGTATGCGTAAATTAAGAAACATCACGGGCATGAGTTACCTGAAAACCGACAAGGTGCTCGATATGCGTTATATGTTTCAGAGCTGTTCAAAATTGACAAGCCTAGATGTGAGCCACTTCAACACGTCCAGGGCGACCAATATGAATGCCATGTTCGATGCCTGCAGCGGCCTAGCGAGTCTTGACTTGAGCAGTTTCAACACATCCAACGTGACCAATATGGCCAGAATGTTCACAGCCTGCCTCAACTTGACCGCCATCTATGTGGGCGAGGGCTGGAGCACGGCTGCAGTGACAAACTCAACAGATATGTTCCTTAATTGTAAGAATCTGGTGGGCGACAAGGGCACGACCTATGATGCCAACCATGTGGATAAGGCCTATGCTCACCTCGACGGCGGCCCGAGCAACCCGGGCTATTTCACCGATAAGGGTACCGAAGCCTATGTCTGCTACACGACTTGGAACACGACACTGACGTTCTACTATGACAACATGCGCAGCAGTCGCTCGGGTATTAAATACGACCTGAACACGGGTAATAACGATCCTGATTGGAGAACTACCGGCGTCCTAACCAATGTGACCAGGGTGGTCTTTGACCCCTCGTTCGCTAATGCCCGTCCGAGGACCACCTACTGTTGGTTTCTTGGCATGCAGAACGTGCAATACATCACGGGCATGAATTACCTGAATACCAGCATGGTGACCAATATGTCTTATATGTTTTGTCGCTGTACAGGTTTGACGAGCCTTGACTTGAGTCACTTCAACACGTCTAATGTGAGCAGAATGTATAACATGTTCAGTTACTGTAGCCGTCTGACGAATCTTGACTTGAGCAGTTTTAACACTTCCAAGGTGACCGATATGGCTGAAATGCTCCGTCTCTGCAGCGATCTGCAGACCATCACTGTGGGCAGTAATTGGAGTACATCGGCAGTGACGAGATCTACAGATATGTTCTATAACGACACGTGCCTGGTGGGCGGCATGGGCACGGTCTATGATGCCAGCCATGTGGATGCGGCCTATGCCCACATCGACGGCGGCGCGAGCAACCCGGGCTACTTCACCGCTGCGGGTACCGAGGCTTATGCAGTGTACACGCCCGGGAACACGACGCTGACTTTCTACCACGACACCGAGCGCAACAGCCGCCCGGGCACGACCTACGACCTGAACACGGGCGAACACGATACGGGTTGGAAAACTGACGGCACCAATGCCAGCGTGACCCGAGTGATCTTTGACCCGTCGTTTGCCGGTGCCCGCCCGACGACCACGTACTTATGGTTTTACTTGATGAGGAATCTTCAAACCATCACGGGCATTGAGTATCTGAATACCAGCGAGGTGACCAATATGGCTCATATGTTCAATACTTGCTCCAGTTTGACGAACATTGATATAAGCGGTTTTAATACCTCCAAGGTGACAGAAATGCGAGTCATGTTCTGTAACTGCACTGGCCTGACGAGCCTTGACTTGAGCAGTTTCAACACATCCAATGTGACAAACATGTTTAACATGTTCGGTGACTGCAGCGGTCTTACGAGTCTTGACTTGAGCAGTTTCAATACATCCAATGTGACCGATATGGGTAGAATGTTCTACGGCTGCTCCCGCCTGGCTACCGTCTATGTGGGCGAGAACTGGAGTACAGAGGCTGTAACGAGTTCCTCGTATATGTTCCATAACAACAACAATCTGATGGGCGGCCAGGGCACAACCTATAACGGCTCCAACCCGAAGGACAAGACCTATGCCCACATCGATGGCGGCGCGAGCAACCCGGGCTACTTCACTGCTGCGGGTATCGAGGCCTATGCCTGCTACACGCCATCGAACACCACGCTGACGTTCTACTACGACACCGAGCGCAGCACTCGCCCGGGCACGACCTACGACTTGAACACGGGCATGAATACTCCAGCATGGAGATCTGTCGGTAGCCATGTGACCCAGGTGGTCTTTGACCCGTCGTTTGCCAACGCCCGCCTGACGACCACCTACTCATGGTTCTATGGGATGCAAAACCTTCAGACCATCGAGGGCATGGAGTATCTGAACACCAGCGAGGTGACCGATATAGCTTATATGTTCGGATGGTGCACCAGTTTGACAAGCCTAGACCTGAGCCACTTCAACACGTCCAAGGTGACCAATATGGGCTACATGTTCTATTACTGTGAAAGTTTAACGAGTCTTGACTTGAGCAGTTTCATCACCTCGATGGTGACCAATACGGGTTTCATGTTCTATGGCTGCAGCAATCTGCGAACTATCTATGCTAGCGAGGGCTGGAGCACGGAGGCCGTGACGAACTCTACACAAATGTTCAATTATGCCACCAGCCTGGTGGGTGGCCAGGGCACGACCTATGATGCCAACCACATCGACAAGACCTACGCCCACATTGACGGCGGCACGAGCAACCCGGGCTACTTCACCGCGAAGGGTGGTACCTTCCTGCGTGGCGACGTGAACGGCGATGGCCAGGTGAATATCAGCGACGTGACCGCCCTGATCAATTATCTGTTGAACGGCAATGCTTCAGAAATCAACCTGAGTGGTGCCGACGCAAACCAGGATAGCAGCGTCAACATCAGCGACGCCACCGCCATCATCAACTACGTGTTGAACGGCACTTGGAATTAAAACTTCATCAAAACCTAAAGTATTTTCCCTCATGCTCATCCAGGGCGTGAGGGATTTTTCTATTCATTGAGCGAAAAAAAACGCCAGCACCAATAGGGCTGACGGTAGTTGCGGCAATCATACCTGAAGGGCGACTTGCACCGTCGCTTTACAGGGTGAGGATTGAACATGAACAGCTTGAACATTTGAACACCGTGAACAAGATCGGGGGATAGTCAAAAATCGTGCGTTTTTCTCATTCTACTATAATATAATACCCCTGAAAACCAGATAAAAATCCGCAAAAAGTGTGTGTGTGTTTCTCATTCTACTATAATAGTAGTAGTTATATCAAATAACTACTCATGCTTTTGAAATGAAAAAATAAACCCGACAGGACACCTTTTGATGGGTGTCCTGCCGGAAATAATCTTATGCGTTAAGTTTCAGAAAATCAACGTCTACATGCTTTTCTCCACTTGGCCTCATACTCAGCATGTAGAGGGTCGCTTTCCCATGAGTTCCACCATCCCCCTTTAAACAACGGCACAGTGACATTGACCGTGCCTATATCGAGAATACCGCTCTTGAGTGATGGGGATGCATGATGAACTTTGACCTGTGATCTCTCCAATTATTTATACAAATTCATCAATCAATATATCGTGAACCCGTGGGGTTTACCTTCTATGGAAATATGCCATTTCCACAAGTTCCTCAATATATTGAATTATTACACAAAAGAGACTGATAGTAAAACACTTATGTATTAGAAACCATTACTAAGTGAACCCGTCCAATTCTCATTATTTCAGAATAAGTCGCCAAAAAGTCGCCAAAAATTATGGTCATGTCGCCAAAAAATACTACCTTTGCACATCTCACAGAAAGCAGTAAATATGGCAACTATAGTTCTATCATTATCAACAAAATCTGATAAAGTCACCTCGCTGCACGAAGTAATGATTCGCTTCTTCCACGGGCGTATAAACCAAAGGGCGAAGACTAACATCTTTGTTCACCCAGATTACTGGGACGATGGCTCACAGAGCATCGTGATACCGAAGTGGCGAACGCTCAGCAAGGAACGCAAGCAACTGATTAACGAGCTGCAACAGAAAGGCGAGCTTCTCGCCGACATCACATCTTTAGTTCAATCAACTTTCCAAGAGATGGACAAGAGCAGCGTGCCGACCGATTGGTTGAAATCGTTGATACATGATTTCAATTTCCCGGCCGCACCCACCGATGAGCAGCAGGCAAAGAAAAAGAAAAAGAAAATGTCGTTTTTCGACTGGTTTGAACTGTTCCTCAAGACCAAGAACTACCCGAAGGGCAGCACCAAGTCATTCAGGGTGTTGGAGCGAGCATTGGGGCGCTACCAAGGCTACAAACAGAGGAAGAACAAGGATTTTGTTCTTGACATCGACACAGTTACCAAGGAAACAATCATCGACTTCTTCGATTACTTCAAGCGTGAGCACGAACTTGCACAGAAGAGCCCAAAGTTCTTTGAGAAGCTACTGAAGGAATATCCTGCCGAGATCACGCAAAAGCACAAGTCGCCTAAGATCACTGAGCGCGGTGACAACCATATCGTTAATCTGCAGAAGAAGCTGAAACGCTTTTTCCTGTGGCTCAATAAGGAGGGGTACAGCACCAACCGTCCATTCGACGGTGTTGAGATTAAGGCAGAAAAATACGGCACCCCTATCATCCTCACTTTGGAGGAGCGTAACAGGATTGCCGACTTCGACCTGTCTAGCAAGCCACACCTGGAGCGCCAGCGAGACGTATTCATCTTCCAATGCTTGATAGGCTGCCGTGTAGGAGACTTGCTGAAGATGACACCCGACAATGTTGTAGATGGCCAAATTGAGTATATTCCAAGAAAAACCAAGGACAACAAACCGGTAACCGCAGAAGTGCCCCTGAATGACCGAGCCACCGCTATCATTGATAAGTACCGCGACGTTGACTTATCAGCATACAATAGCATAGTGAATAGCAACCCGTTGCTACCGTTCATCAGCTCGCAGAAATACAACGATGCCATTAAAGAGATTTTCAAAATTTGCGGGATTGACCGAATGGTGACTGTTCTCGATACCGTATCTGGAGAGCAGATGCAAAAACCGTTCTATGAGGTTGCAAGCAGCCACCTCGCCCGCCGCACATTTGTAGGCCTATTATACAATCAAGTCCAAGATCCCAACCTGATCAGTTCGATGTCAGGCCATGTCGAGGGCAGCAGGGAGTTCGCCAGATACCGCAAAATCGAACGTGAAGCGAAAAAGAAGGCGGTTGACCTGATTAATTAGCGTTCATACTTGAACATTGAACAAGCTGAACACGCCCCACCCTACCCACGATCATACTGTCATTATACTTGGATATCGAGTAATTATGAGCCTGTAGAACCCTTATATTTGAGACAAACACATGCCCCCGAGAGGACCGCTGGCACATCTAGCACGCTGGCGGCAGAGGGGCAAAGACAACATATAACTAAACCGATGGAGAAGGACCTGCTGGCGAGGAGTTAGCATGGACAACCACCATCACGGACGATGACCCATTGGAGTGACACCGTAACCTCAAGACGTTACACCGTTACTTTCATTGGCGAGTCCGATTGAAGCAGTGATATCAGTGCTGGAGAAGCATTGACGTCGCTACTTCTTTTTTTTTCGGTTCCACGGGTGGGAATTTTGTTTTTTAGTTGTAAATGAGTAAATTTGCAGCCGATGAATGGGACAGAACACATTATTATCCAGGATCGGCTGACGGGAGTTAGCGCCTATGTCGGCTATCTGTGCCACGCCTATTGCCATCAGGGGGCATGCACATTTGAGTTTAATAACGGCACATATCGCATGACGGCTGGGGATTGCCTGCCAGCCTCGCCGACATGGGCATCATGCTTGCCGATGACACCATCAAGGCTATCGCAGACTCTACCGTCATCACTCCTGGCTGCTGCAAGCGCCTGACTCCCGACGAAATCGAGCAAATCCTCAGAGAATGCCGATAACCACCAGCAAATAAAGAAGCGGCCCCCTGGCGAGGTCGCTTCTTTCACAGTTCTCTCAATGCCCTATTTACCTTGAAAGGTACTGCTTGACGTCGATGGCGGCACGGCAGCCGGCTGCGGCAGCGGCAATAGCCTGGCGGTAGTGCGGGTCGGCCACGTCGCCGGCGGCAAACACGCCCTCGACGTTGGTCGCTGTATTATGCCCCTTGAGCTTGATGTAGCCCTGTTCGTCAAGGTCGATCTGCCCGCCCAGGAACTCGGTGTTGGGACGGTGGCCGATGGCCAGGAAGAAACCGTCGATGGCGATGTCAAACAGTTCCTCCTTGTCGGTGCCCTTGAAGCGCACGAGGTGGGCGCCTTCCACGCCGTTCTCGCCATAGAGGCCCACGGTGTTGGTGTTGAACAGGATCTCGATCTTGTCGTTCTCCTGGACGCGCAGCTGCATAGCCTCGCTGGCACGCAGGTAGTCCTTGCGCACGATCAGATAGACCTTGTTGGCCAGGTGGCTCAGGTAGTCGGCTTCCTCACAGGCAGTGTCACCTCCACCCACGACGGCAACGACCTTCTTGCGGTAGAAAAAGCCGTCACAGGTTGCACAGGCCGATACGCCCTGCCCGGCATACTTCGTCTCGTCGGGCAGGCCCAGGTATTTGGCCGTGGCACCCGTGGCCACGATGATGGTGTCGGCTGTGAGTTGCTCACCGCCATCCAGAGTAACGAGAAAGGGGCGCTGGCTCATATCGATAGCCGTCACGAGGCCTGACTTCATTTTCGCTCCTAAGTTCACGGCCTGCTGGCGCATGTTGTCCATCAACTGGAAACCGTCGATGCCCTCGGGAAAACCCGGGAAGTTCTCGATGGTCGTCGTCTGAGTCAACTGGCCACCCACCTGCAAGCCCTCGATGAGCAAGCAGTCGATAGCCGAGCGCACCAGGTAAATCGCAGCAGTGTATCCGGCAGGGCCGGATCCGATAATCAATGATTGGGTATGGTTCATTTGTTGTAAGTTGTAAGTTGTTGTGTGGATCGTGGCTGAGCCACGGTTTAATAAAACTACTTTAGCACTTCATCCAGGAAGTCGTAGAAAGTGGGATCCTCGCCTAATATAATGCGTGTTATTTTACCCTCGGGGGTTAATGAATACCGATAATAGTTTTTTCATTTTTGCTGTTGATAATCTATAAATGACGTTTTTGATGAAATTCGGGTGGTTTATTACCCTCCACCCGAATCTCCAATATGAACATCACTTGAATTTATGAAAAAACTTATTATTCATTTCCGAAGAGTTCGGCGAGTTTTTGAGCAAGGAACTCCCCACGGGCATATTCTCCCGACTCGATAACGGTGAGGGTTTCGGCATCAATAAGGAAC
>JBGUKK010000014.1:0-1544 GCA_045114435.1 Sodaliphilus sp. | reverse complement strand
ATCACTCGTGGCGGTCAGGCTGGATCCGCTTCGACTGCCATCAGAGCCTTACGAGTCTGGACAAAACCTACCGGAGGTATCTAGATGATCTACAGTATTAAGGACGGCAAGTACAGCGGCGACAATACGCTGTCAACAGCCTGGGGCGCGGCGTACATCGCCGGGGCGGCGGAGCGCGGCTATGAATGCGCGTGCTACCCTGACACCGAGACGCCTGATTTCCACGCGCGCTGGGTGCACACTCCCGCGGACAGCAAGGACAACGTGTCGGAGGACGGCATCAGCATCAGCCTGACGCTCGCGGAGCTCAAGGGCTTCAAGCTGATGCGGGTCAAAAACGCAACCGCAGGCTTTGACGCCGAGCATAAGGACAGCGGCACGACCTTTAAGTCAATCCTCGGCTTCACTGTTGACGGAGACGCGAGGAGCCGCGACAACCTCTCAGGCCTCATCAACATCGGCGTTGAGCCTGTCAGTTTCCGCGACCACGACAACGGCGACCACAGCCTGGCGATTGACGACCTCAGAATGCTCCTGAAGGAGGCTCAGATGAACGTCGTGATGCTGCGCCAGCAGAAGTGGCAGATTCAGGAAGCCATCAGGAAGTGCGAGACGCTTGACGCACTAAAAGCAATCGAAATCAGATTCACAATGGCGGATTTTGCACATGACTGATGAGGAGATGGACGAGTACGCGGAGCACGCGACAGCAGGCTATGACAGGTGGCAGAAGATGCTCAAAGGGCATGCCGTCTCAGAGGAGGAGTTCGCGCGGTTCCTGATGTGGAAGTTCAACGATCTTGTCAGGAGACGCGGGAAGGAGTGGGTGAAGGCGAGGCTCGACAAGGGCGTCGAGTACTACACCCAGAGACTCGGCGACGGTAAGTGGCTCAAGGAGTTTGAGCGGGAGCACAGAGAGCACTTCAGGGATTGACGGCCTGAGCATTGTCAACTAAACTTAACGCTGATGGCAGGCTCCTGCCATCTTTTCGGGCGCAGGGTAGAATAGCGGATAGTTCACCAGGCTTAAAACCTGGATTTTCGGCGGTTCAACTCCGTCCCCTGCAACCATCAAGCAGCTCACCCCATCTCACGTACTCACCAGCTTCCCAGTCACGTATCAGACACTCTCTGCCGTCAGGCGTCTGCCCTTTCAGCCCGTCCATCTGCCACAAGTTCCACGATATAATGACAGCGGCACTTGTCATCATGACCGCGTCGGGCGGAGTGCCGAAGACGCTCTCACAGGTGTCGAGATAGTCCGTGAGCAGGTTGATACGCGCGAGCGCGAGGCTGTCGGCCTGATACTCGTAGCCGTAGCAGGACTGGAGCGCTTGCAGTGCCCACAGATTCCACCTGCCGTAGGCCTCACAGTGCTCAGACACGCGCCGCAGCTTGCGGTCAAAAATGCCGCCCCGCTCACTGACAGGTATCTGCCTGCCCGACACGCAGTCGTACATCTGGCACAGAAACGGAGCCTCGCCGCAGGTAATCTCGAGGCACTTCGCCCGGACATACGCCTGCCAGTCGCCCATAAGTTCCGT
>JBGUKK010000013.1:0-1523 GCA_045114435.1 Sodaliphilus sp. | reverse complement strand
CTGTCTTACGCTAGAAAAAGTTGACACTAAAGTCAACTAAAATGGAGCAAAAAAGAAGAAAGGCAAGAACGAAGAATGACAGAAAACGGATAAGTGAAGCTGTCAAGTGGGAAGTTGTTAAACAATCTCTTTTAGGGGGAGTTAGTCAGATTTGTCTTGCTGAAAGATTTGGCATTGGACAGCAAACGGTTAGCCAAATTCTTCGTACCTTTGCAGCGTCAAACGATAAGAGTATGCTGCTTATGAAGAACAAACCCGTTGATAACAAGTCGGAGGAGCTAAAGGCCCTGCAGAATGAAGTGTTGGATTTGAAGAAGAAATTGTACGATGAGACGATGCGTGCAGACTTCTTCGAGACGATGGTTGACGTTGCCGAGGATATGTTCGACATCGACATACGAAAAAAAGCCGTCACCGGACAGTCGAAAGGCTGCACAGCGAAAAAGGATATGCAGTAACGCATCTCTGTGCACTGTCCGGTGTGACACGACAGGCCTTTTACAAGTACGACGGCGAGGCGCAGTTCCGCCGTTTGGCGATAGAGCAGTTCGTGGTGCAGTATGTGCGTGAGATTAGAGGAAAAGACCCAGGCATCGGTATGGATTCTCTGTGGCGTATGTACAGCCGCCGGTTCTCGAAGGAATTCCGTGTTGGGCGAGATGCCTTCCGCAGCATCATGCATGAGCGCGGCCTGAACCAGCGCCGCCGGCAGCGGGCACCCCGTACGACGGACTCCAGGCATAATCTGCCCACGTATCCGAACCTTGTGAAGAACGTCATCCCTGAGCGCCCCAACCAGATATGGGTCAGCGACATTACCTATATACCTATAGAGGATCCTACGGCCCGTCTGGGTTACCGGTTCTGCTTCCTGACGATAATCATGGATGCCTACAGCAAGCGTATACTGGGCTGGTGCGTCGCCCCAACGCTGGAGGCCGTGTACACCATCAAGGCGCTGAAGATGGCGCTGAAGACGCTGCCCGAAGGTTTCTCACTGCAGCTCATCCATCACTCTGACCGCGGCACGCAGTATGCCTGTGCCGACTATATCAGGACGCTGACGGCACACGGCGTCACGCCCAGCATGACAGAGAACGGAAACCCGAAGGACAATGCGATGGCAGAGCGCATCAACTCGACCGTCAAGAACGAGCTTCTACAGGGACGTACGTTTACCTGCCTGCTGCAGGTGACGGAGGCCGTGGACACAGCATTCAGCTTCTACAACGGCGATCGTCTGCACAGCAGCATCGACTACCACACGCCCAATGAGGCTCACCAGATGCAGGGTGAGATGAAGCGTCACTGGCACTCCTGGCGGGAGACGGCCATCAGAAATCAGCCAAGAATAGCATGGGTATGAGAATAATTATGTATCTTTGCAGCGATAAACGGTAAAATCGGACTCTGCATGCAGAGTAAACAAGAAGCAGTCGTAATGCAGACGACTGACAACAGAAAACAGTCTTAAAGTATTAACCCGTCAACTGCTTCTAGTCGTAAGCCATAAAAGTGACAAC
>JBGUKK010000012.1:0-13608 GCA_045114435.1 Sodaliphilus sp. | reverse complement strand
GCATGTCTTCTTTTAATCTTTCCGGTGCCGGTAAAGGTGAACCTTTTCTTCGCAGCGGAATTCGTCTTAACTTTTGGCATTTTGTTTTAGTTTAAAAAATGTTATTAATTAATCGAGACCAGGCACTTACCAAGCCTGATGCTCTTCTTTCTCACGTTGAGATGCCCGGGGAGCCACCCCGGAGCATCGCGTTTACTCCTCGGCGGGAGTGCCTTCCTGCTGAGCGGGCGCGTCGCTGTCGGGCGCGTCCTTGGCCTCTTTCTTCTTGCCGGGCTTCTTGGGCGAGAGCATGATGGTCATGCGCTTTCCCTCGAGCACGGGCATCTGATCGAGCTTGCCATATTCCTCCAGGTCATTGGCGAACCTGAGCAAGAGCACCTCTCCCTGTTCCTTGAACAGGATGGAACGTCCCTTGAAGAAGACGTAACTCTTCACCTTGGCACCTTCCTTGAGGAAACCGATGGCATGCTTGAGCTTGAAGTTGTAGTCATGCTCGTCGGTCTGTGGTCCGAAACGAATTTCCTTGACCACGAGTTTGGTGGACTTGGCCTTCTGCTCCTTGGCGTGTTTGCGCTGTTGGAACTTGAATTTCTGGTAGTCCATCACTCGGCACACGGGGGGCTCGGCTTGGGGCGCGATCAGGATGAGGTCCAGCTCTTGCCCCTCGGCGATTTTCAGGGCTTCCCTGATGGGATAGATGCCCTGCTCCACGTTGTCCCCCACCAGGCGCACCTCGCTGGCACGAATTTCTTCGTTGATCAGGTTGGTGTCTTCTTTTTTGCCGCCCATCTGTCGATTGCGGCCTCTAGGCCTGGAGGCATTGCTCGGGCGTTTGGGCCCGGGACGATACGGTTTTTTGTTCATTCAGCAGTTTTACAATTGTTAGTATTATCGTGACAATCAAGCACTTCCACACGACACACGTCGCGCGGAAATGACTCAAAAGTTGGTCATTTCTGCCACTTCGCGATTAATATCGGCTGCAAAGGTAGTAATTTTTTTGGAACCTTGATCACCTTCGCCCTGTTTTCTTATCGAAACTTCTTCACAACCGGCTTCTTTTTCACCGACAATGAGGAGGTAGGGGATGCGCTTGAGCTCGTTGTCGCGGATCTTGCGACCGATTTTCTCGTTGCGGTCATCGACGATGGCGCGCACGTCGAGACGGTTCAACTCGTCGGCCACATGGTGGGCATAGTCGTTGAACTTCTCGCTGATGGGGAGCACGACACACTGGTCGGGGACGAGCCACAGCGGCAGCTTGCCGGCGGTGTGCTCGAGCAGCACGGCGACAAAGCGCTCCAGCGAGCCGAAGGGGGCGCGGTGGATCATCACGGGACGGTGCTTCTGGTTGTCGGCGCCGGTGTACTCGAGCTGGAAGCGCTCGGGCAGGTTATAGTCCACCTGGATGGTGCCCAGCTGCCAGCGGCGGCCCAGGGCGTCCTTGACCATGAAGTCGAGCTTGGGACCGTAGAAGGCGGCCTCGCCAGTCACCTGCTTGGCCACGAGGCCCTTCTCCTCACAGGCCTCGATGATGGCACGCTCGGCCTTCTCCCAGTTCTCCTCGGTGCCGACGTATTTCTCCTTGTTGTTGGGGTCACGCAACGAGATCTGAGCCTCGTAGTTGAAGCCGAAGACGCGGAAGATGAACGAGATGATGTCCATCACACCGAGGAATTCCTGCTTCAGCTGGTCGGGGGTGCAGAACAGGTGAGCGTCGTCCTGGGTGAAGCTGCGCACGCGCGTCAGGCCGTGGAGCTCACCACTCTGCTCGTAGCGGTAAACGGTACCGAACTCGGCATAGCGGATGGGCAGGTCACGGTAGCTGCGGGGAGCGGTCTTGTAGATCTCGCAGTGGTGGGGGCAGTTCATGGGCTTGAGCATGTACTCCTCGCCCTCCTCGGGAGTGGTGATGGGACGGAACGAGTCCTTACCGTACTTGGCATAGTGGCCGCTGGTCACATAGAGCAGCTTGTTGCCGATGTGCGGCGTGATCACCTGCTGGTAGCCGTAGCGCTTCTGGATCTTGGCGAGCATGTCCTGCAGGCGGTTGCGCAGGGCGGCTCCCTTGGGCAGCCACAGGGGCAGACCCTGGCCCACATTGGGCGAGAAGGCAAACAGCTCCATCTCCTTGCCGATCTTGCGGTGGTCGCGCTTCTTGGCCTCCTCGAGCAGCACGAGATACTCGTCGAGCATCTTCTTCTTGGGGAAGGTGATACCATAGACGCGGGTCAGCTGGGGGCGGGTCTCGTCACCGCGCCAGTAGGCGCCGGCGAGCGACATCACCTTGATGGCCTTGATCATGCCCGTCGAGGGGATGTGCGGACCACGGCACAGGTCGGTGAAGTTGCCCTGGGTATAGGTAGTGATGTGACCGTCTTCCAGGTCATTGATGAGCTCACACTTGAGGGTCTGGCCCTTGTCGCCGAAGAACTTCAAGGCGTCGGCCTTGCTGATGTCGGCACGCACAACGGCCTCGTTCTTCTGGGCAAGCTCTGTCATCTTTTTCTCAATCTTGGCAAAGTCAGCATCAGTCAAGGGGTTGCCACCGGTGTCGATGTCGTAGTAGAAACCATTCTCCACTGCCGGGCCAATGCCGAACTGCACTCCGGGATACAGCTCCTGCAGGGCCTCGGCCAGCAGGTGAGCCGATGTGTGCCAGAAGGCGTGCTTGCCCTCGGCGTCCTCCCACTTGAAGAACTTGATATCGCCATCCATACAAATGGGGCGTGAGATATCCCATTCCTCGTCGTTTAATGATGCGGCCAGCACGTTGCGTGCAAAGCCTTCGCTAATGCTCTTGGCAATGTCGAGAGGAGTTACTCCATCCTCGTATTGACGTACATTGCCGTCAGGAAACTTAATGTTAATCATAATAAGTTGTTCATAATTAAATGTTTAGGTTGTGCCCTACAACAGCACAACAATTCAAACTGCAAAGTTAGTAAGTTTTTTTCAAACAACTCACACAACATTATATAAAAACAACCACAACAACAAAGAAAAGGGAAGACAAGAAATACAAGAAACACAATCGATGATTGAACAATTGTGTTTCTTGCACTTCTTGTTTTCTTCAGTAGAGAACGCCCCCTATTTTCCCGTTTCTCCTAACGTATCATGGATGAGAGGTATTTCTCGATGTCGGGTGGGAAATCCTCAGCGACGCCACCACCTCGATTTCCGTCATACCAATTGGCATAGGCTATCTTGCCGCGAATCGTCACCTGTTCACTGTAGTCTGTATATTCAGGATTTTGCATGAGCAGATTCAGTTGTCTTACCCACTTGGGATCAGTCACTGTCGCAGAACCCGCTTCCACCAATGGATTCCCATGAAGATACCACTGTTTCTGACTCTCGTCATAGTCAACCCAGTACTCATCATCGCCTGATGCTTCTATTCTCTTGGCTTCGGCGGCAGATATCGGCTTATAGATCGTTGTTACAGAAAAGAACGTTATCTGCCACATTTCCACCTTGTCGTAGGGAGAGGCATAAGCATCCTGAACTCCCACGGGTTCTACTTTTGACACACCACCAGCATGGTAACTGCCTCCAGCCACCGAAGTCTCGGCATTGCCAGCAATATCTTTATTCATGTTGTTATTGCCAGCAAGCATCAAGAATGCAGTCGCACTGAACAACACACAAGACAAAACAATTGCTATTCTTTTCATCATCAACACTTTTTATTTAAGTTAGTTAATCAACGAATTAATTCATGTTCAAGAGATCGTTAAAGCAATACCTGCAGAGATTGCTTTGATGCAAGCAAATGTACAATAAAATGTTGAATTCCGCCTCATTTTTCTGATAATTCTCAACAATTCACTCACTGATGCACTTCAACGGGCAACCATTTTGGACATTGAAGGATAAAACTATGATTAAATGTTGTATCTTTGTGGGTGAAAAGGCACGAGAATGAGTACTACGGCGACCATAGCGTTGTTGCAACAGCAGCGGGAACTTCTCCGCCTGGAATACCAGGAGGAGAAGGAGGCCTATCGCCTGCACACCCAGGCCATGGGCCTGGCGCGCAAGGTGACGCGTGGCGACGCGTGGTATCCGCTGCACGTGGGGCGCACCTACTACAACTCGGTCAACCTGTATTGCATCGAGGTGCCGTGGGAGCGCAGCGCGCTCGACTACCTGCTGCAGAATGCTGCCGAGGCTTGTAATGTTAGCGTTTTTTTAGTTATCCTAATTTTTCGTGATGCTCTTGAGCATAGGCATAATCTGAGGCTCAATCTCAGCGGCACTTTCAATGGGATAACTGAAATCGCCCGTCACGCCGGCATCAGATGCCATGAAGACAATGAAGAAGGTGCATACTTGTCCGCCATCTTCATCCACACCTTTAAAGGTCATGATTTTGCCATCAATCCTGGGCGGCTCAAACTGATAGAGGCTTGACGACTCCATTCCGGTCAGGCCCTGATAGTATTCCTGGTAATCAGTTGGATTCCAAGGCATTTCGCTGAATGTGACATTCAGAGTGATACCGATATCGTCATTGGTTGCGGTGAGCATGCCCATCTCGGTATCGGCGTACGATTCCTGCACAATATCAGGATAAGTCATGGTAAACTTGTCACTGACGAATGTGTTGCCACCCGTCTGGGTGGCAGGTGCCACACTTGGCTGGTTGCCGACAGAGGCATCGGCCGCTCTCATTTCATCACTGGCTTTAGCATGACCACCACACGGCACTGCCAAGAGAGCGCAAATGGCGAACATCGTAAATATAACTTTTTTCATAATGACAATATTAATGCTTTAATTCCACAGCACTTTTGATTAAACATTATAACACCCTGGCCAACAACAAGTTGATTAATGATGCTACTGCGACAGGGATTTCGCCTCATCCAGTGCTGCAAACAGAAACCGGGCAAAAACCTCAATCACGATATGGCAAATGTACAACAATCATCTGACATTATCAACCTTCACGGGTGACTTTTTTTGATTCTCAAGCAAACTGAGCGCAGGTGGCTGCACTTGATCATCGAGAGGCATCGTGACAAAATGGGCAGTGGGCACTCATTTGGTGCAGAAATAGATGAAACTACACTTAAATTGTAGTACCTTTGCAACAGTCAAAAAAAACAGGTCATTTAATCACTCAACAGACCAACGGATGAGCAACACTGCGGCCATAGCACTGCTGCAACAGCAACGGCATCTGCTCCAGGTGGAATACCAGGAGGAGAAGGAGGCCTATCGCCTGCACAGTGAGGCCATGGGGCTGGCGCGCAAAGTCACGCGCGGCGACGCGTGGTATCCGCTGCACGTGGGGCGCACCTACTACAACTCGCTGAATCAGTTCTGCGTCGAGGTGACGCGCAAGGCCGATGAGGAAATCGACCACAACTTCGAGTACGGCAAGCCGGTCGTGTTCTTCACTGCCGAGGCGCCCGGTGGCGACCTCAAGCAGGCGGGGAACATCCGTTTTTTCAACTTCACGGGCAATATCTCCTATGTCGACGGCGACCGCATGGTCGTGTCCATTCCCGAGGGGCACGTGCTGGAACTGCAGAACGCACCGATGCCCGTGGGCGTGCAACTGTTCTTTGACGAGACGAGTTACCACATGATGTTTGACGCCCTGGAGCGCGTCATCGGCGCCAAGGGCAACCGCCTGGCCTACCTGCGCGACCTGTTCTACAGCCATCAGCAGGCCGAGACCTACTCCTTTGACGCGATGCGGTTCCCGTGGCTCAACGCGAGCCAGGAGCGTGCCGTCAACGACGTGTTGCGGGCCAAGGACGTGCGCGTGCTGCACGGCCCTCCCGGCACGGGCAAGACGACAACGCTGGTCGAGGCCATCGGCGAGACGCTCATGCGCGAGACCCAGGTGCTCGTGTGCGCCCAGAGCAACACCGCCGTCGATTGGATCAGCGAGAAGCTGGTGGACTGCGGCATCCCCGTCCTGAGGCTGGGCAATCCCACACGTGTCAATGACAAGATGCTGAGCTTCACCTATGAGCACCGCTTTGCCGACCATCCCGACTATTCCAAGCTGTGGCAGGTGAGGCGCACGATGCGCGAGATGCGCCGCCGTCGCCGCGAGCGGGCCGAGCATTTCCACCAGAAGCTTGAACGCCTCAAGGAGTTGGCCGTCGAACTCGAGGTGCGCATCAACACCGACATCTTCGGCCAGGTGCGCGTCATCGCCTCGACGCTCGTGGGCGCCGGCAACAAGCTGCTCGACGGCAAGAAGTTCGGCACGGTGTTCATCGACGAGGCGGCCCAGGCGCTCGAAGCGGCCTGCTGGATTCCCATCCGCCGCGCCAGCCGCGTGATACTCGCCGGTGACCATTGCCAGCTGCCACCCACGGTCAAGAGCTTCGAGGCACTGAAGGGTGGCCTGGGCAAGACACTGATGGAGCGCATTGTGGAGAATAAGCCCGAGTGTGTCTCGCTGTTGCAGGTGCAATACCGCATGAACGACGAGATCATGCAGTTCAGCAGCGACTATTTCTATCATGGCCAGATGACGTCGGCCCCCGAGGTGGCCCACCGCGTCATCCATGAGGGCGACGCCCCGATCTTGTGGTTCGACACATCGACCATCAACCTGGGCGCCGACGAGCAGGACAATTTCAGGGAGCAGTTCATCGGAGAGACCTTCGGGCGCGTCAACAAGGGAGAGGCCAACCTGACCATCAGCCTGCTGCAGATTTACTTCCAGCGCGTGGGCAAGCAGCGCATCCTCGACGACCGCATCGACGTGGGCATCATCTCGCCCTACCGTGCCCAGGTGCAGTACCTGAAGCGGTTGATCAAGAAACGCCCGTTTTTCAAGCCTTTCCGCCATTTGATATCGGTCAACACCGTCGATGGCTTCCAGGGCCAGGAGCGCGACGTGATCCTCATCTCGCTGGTGAGGGCCAACGATGCCGGTCAGATCGGCTTCCTGCGCGACCTGCGGCGCATGAATGTGGCCATCACGCGTGCCCGCATGAAGCTGTTCATCCTGGGCGACGCGCCGACGATGACGCGCCACCCGTTCTACAAGCGGCTGTTCAATTACATTGAGCAGGTGCGCAGGGGAACAGGAGCAACGGTGAAAACTGACGAGGCAACGGCGGGCTCTGACGGGGCACAGTAAACCATGCCGCCACATGGGGTGACGACAATGGCTTATCCCACCATGCTGCGGGGAGGGCTACTGGACCACGAGGGAGTATTTCTTGGACACCCAGTAGTAGTTGCCCTTGTACTTGATCTTGTTCCAGTCGCCTTGCTGGCCGCAGTACACAAAGCGATCACCATTGTTGGCCCTCAAGCCCGAATCCTTGCCACCAGGCGTTTTCCTCAGGATCACCCTGTCGCCATTGACGACGACCATGGCATTGTTCTGGGCCTGGGAGGTGCGCTTGACATACTGTGACGAGATGTACAGCACATTGCCACCATAGTTGACAGAGTACCACCCGTCGTAATAATCAATCCACTGGAGTTTATCCCCCTTGTTCATTCTCATGCCAGAGTCTTTGCCTCCAGGAGACCACCTGAGCCTGACACTGTTACCCGTCACCTGCAGCCATCCCCCTGCCGATACCGCCAGGGCGATGAATGCAAACGCGATTGTCAACAAGACACGTGCTTTCTGTTTCATAATTATTGGTTATTTGCAGTTAAGATTGTCGCAAAAATAGCAATAATTCTGAAAAAAAGCAACTTTTACCCGAAAAAAATGCAAAACTCGATTCGCCCACTGCACTAGGCGGCGGTAGCGGCAGCGTGCTCCTTCATCATCTTGAGCCACTGACGGTAACCGAGGACGGCGATAACAATATAGAGAGAATATAGGCCAGCCTTGAACGGAACGTCCTTTATCACATACAGGTAAACACTCACGGCATCGACCACAATCCACAGCAGCCATTGCTCAACATACTTGCGCGACAATGCCCACAAAGCAATGAAACTCAGTGCGTTTGTAAAGGCGTCTGCCACTGGGATTGTGCTCCTGGTGTAATTCACAAGCACCCAGTAAGTAGCATACCATAGAACAGCAAATATCGCGATTAAGGGCAAGACCTTATTGACCGGAAGATGGCCAATGGCAGGTGATTGCTTATCCTTTTTCCCAATGCCGAATTTCCACACCAGAAAGCCCCATATGTGAGCAACAGTGTAATAACCCGCCATGAAAGAATCGCCAAACAGTTCTTTATCCCAATACAGGAATATATCAAGAGCAGGCATGATAATGCCAACGAACCACAGGACAATACTGCTGCGATACTCCAGCCAGATATATAACAATCCTAATGCTGTCGTCAGCATATCGAGCCAATGAGCCGAGAACCATTCCATGCTTCAATTGATTGATGATTGATGCTGCTTCATTATCTGGTTTACACAGCAAGCGGATGCAATGATCAGCCTAATCCGTGTAATCCGTAGTTATTCTCACACCGTTTAGAAACGCAATGTAATGTGTCCCAGGGCGTTGATGCCGGCCATGGGATAGAAGCGCGGATCGGAGGACAGGGTGTAGGCGTTGGCCTTGTCGCCGCCGGGATAGAGGGCACAGGTCTGAGAATAGCCGTTGGTCTCGTACTTCTCGTTGAACAGGTTGTAGATGGTGGCACCGACGGTGATGCTGCGGATGTGCGGCAGCTTGAAGGTATAGCCCAGATCCAGGTTGTTGACGAAGTAAGGATCCAGCGAGTCTTCCTTGCGCTCGAAGTTATCCAGATACTGGCGCGACACATACTGCGTCTGCAAGACAGCCGTGAAGCCCTTGTAATCAAGGGCGAGCATGCTGCCCACGGTCACGCTGGGCGAGAAGGCGATGGTGGTGTTACCGGCGTGAATCTCGGTCTGGGACCACATGTCATCCCACATGTCGGTATAGTCGCTCACGTAGCCCACATAGTCCTTGATGCGGTTGCGGCTGAAGGTGGCATTCACATCCCAACGCAGCCAGTCGGTGAAACGCACACCGGCCAGCAGTTCGATACCCATGCGGTAGCTGTTGGGCACGTTCTCGGCCATCAGCTCGCCAATCTCGTTGATCTTGCCGTTGAGCACCAGCTGGTCCTTATAATTCATGTAGTAGAGGTTGGTGCTGAACAAGAAACGGTCATTGCGGAACTCGTAGCCAGCCTCCCAGTCATAGAGTTTCTCACGGGTGGGATGCTGCAGGAAGAGGCCGTCGGTGTAGTTGTTGCGGGTGGGCTCCTTCTGTGCCACGGCAAACGAGGCATAGACACGGTTGCGCTGGTCGACGCGCCAGTTGATACCCGCCTTGGGGTTGAAGAAATCGAAGGGCTCGTCGATGTCAAGCGCCTGAAGGCGCTCGGGGCTTGCCGTCCAGTCCCACTTGTCGTTGTTGCCAGTGATGCGGTAGCCGATGTGACGGTACTGCAGATCGGCATAGGCGCTCAGTCCGCCAACAATCATATAATTACCCTTGAGGTAGAAGTTGAAGTCGGTCTTGCGGCCATTGTTGCGGTAGTACTCGTGGTCGGGGGCCAGCACACTGGTGTAGTTTTCCACCCAGATGACCTGGCCAAAGTGGTCGTTGCTGTAACGGTTGATGCCGCCGCCAAGCGTTGCCGCCAAGCGGTCGCCAGAGTACTGCAGCGAGAACACGCCACCGCCGAAGTTGCTGTTGACACATTTCTTGCGCACCAGGCTGGCCTTCTTGCTGACCTCCCCATTAGCCAGCGCCACAGGCTCCAGAGCATACTCCTTGAGGGTGCGGGCATTCTTATACTCCTGATAGTAGCCGTCACCGTTGGTGTAGTGCAAGGCCACATTGAGTCGCCACAGCGGGTTGAACGTCTGATTCCAGATCAGCTGGTAGTGGGTCTGGCGGTAGATGTCCTTCTGGTCCTTATAGAAACCTGTCACCTCCTTGCCATGCTTGATCTCGCCATTGGGGTTGTAGGTGCGGTTATTCTCGAGATCATCACGGCTGATGCCGTCCCAGGCGTGATAGGTGTCTTCCTTGCCGCCGAAGGTGATGAAGCGCAAAGAGGTCCCGCTGTTATTGAAATAGCCTATCTGGCCGAAATAACTCACCAGTTCGCTGCTGGCACGGTCACGATAGCCGTCGCTGCCGATGTGAGAGAGCCTGGCCTCGATGGCCCAATGGTCGCCCAGCATGCCGGAACCCACGCGCAAGGTTTCCTTGTTGGTGTTGAAAGAGCCGTAACTTCCCGAGAACTCGGCATAAGGGTCGCGCGAGAAACTCTGCGTCCTCATGTTCACACTGCCACCGAAGGCACCCGAGCCGTTGGTCGAAGTGCCGGCACCACGCTGCACCTGGATGTCGCGCACCGATGACGCGAAGTCGGGAGTGTTCACCCAATAGATGCTGTGGCTCTCGGCATCATTCAGCGGGATGTCATTCACCGTGATGTTGATGCGGGTGGCATCGGTGCCGCGCACGCGCATCGACGTGTAGCCCACACCAGCGCCCGCGTCACTCGTCGTGATGACCGACGGGGTCATCGTCAACAGGAACGGGATGTCCAGGCCATGGTTCATGGCAGCAAGCTGCTTGGTGGTGATGTTAGTGAACGCTACAGGCGTGCTCTGGGATGCACGTGTTCCCAGCACCTCAACCTCGCTCAAGGCGATGGCAGGCACCGTGTCGGTCGCCGCGGGCTGTGCCGCTGCGACCAGGGTTGCCAAGGTCGTGGCAACCGTCAATAAGGTCTTCTTCATTAGTTTTTAATTAATAAGTTATTCTCTACGCCGGCATTGTCCGGATCAGATCCGATGGGTATGTTCTCAGCCGTTACAGGCACCCCAAACTCATTGAATCAGGCTGCAAAGGTAATATCTTTCCCTGAATCGGCCAAATTATGGTGCAAAATGTCAATGACCGAGGCACATTTCACAATATTTAATCATTTATTCATTGCAATTTGCTTGCTGAATCGGGTGAAATGAGTACTTTTGCAGTGGTAAAATTTCGAAGTAATTACTTGCACTAACAATTTTAAAAAGAGATAAGAATCATGGGATTTTTAACAAATGACAAATTGGTCATCGTCGGCGCTGCCGGCATGATCGGTTCTAACATGGTACAGAGCGCACTGATGATGGGTCTGACAAATGACATCTGCTTGTATGACGTGTTCTCGCCCGAAGGTGTGGCCGAGGAGATGCGTCAGAGCGGTTTCGGTGATGTGAAGATCACCGCCACGACCGATGCCAAGGAGGCGTTCACCGACGCCAAATACATCATCTCCAGCGGTGGCGCTCCCCGCAAGGAAGGCATGACCCGCGAGGACCTGCTGAAAGGCAACTGCGAAATTGCCGAGGGTCTGGGCATGAACATCAAGAAGTATTGCCCCAACGTGAAGCACGTCATCATCATCTTCAACCCCGCCGACCTCACTGGTCTCGTCACCCTGCTGTACAGCGGCTTGAAGCCCAGCCAGGTGACCACCCTGGCAGCGCTCGACACCACGCGCCTGCAGAGCGCCCTGGCCAAGAAGTTCGGTGTGATGCAGAGCGAGATCACCGGCTGTGCCACCTATGGCGGCCACGGTGAGCAGATGGCCGTGTTCGGCAGCCACGTTGAGATCGACGGTCGCAAGTTGACCGACATCATCGGCACGCCCGAGTTCCCCGCCGAGGAGTGGGAGCAGATGAAGGCCGACGTCACCAAGGGTGGCGCCCAGATCATCAAGCTGCGCGGCCGCAGCTCGTTCCAGAGCCCTGCCTACCTGTCGGTAGAGATGATCCGCTCGGTCATGGGTGGCGAGAAGTTCCGCTTCCCCGTGGGCACCTACGTGTGCAACGACAAGTACAACCACATCATGATGGCCATGGACACCGTGCTCGACGAGAACGGCGCAACCTACAAGGTGCCCCAGGGCACGCCCGAGGAGAACGCCAAGCTCGACGCCAGCTATGCCCACCTGTGCCACATGCGTGACGAGCTGGTGGACCTGGGCATCGTGCCCCCCATCAGCGAGTGGAACAAGATCAACCCCAACCTGTAATCCCCGCATTACTAGATTGACTCCATCATGTCGAGCCTGGGGCACCCGTCGGTACCCCGGGCTTGATTCATTAATAGGCCGGGACAGAACAGGCCGGATGGAGAGGAAAAGATTCACCCCTGTTATCCTATTTGACCAATTAGACCAGTCAGACCAATTGGTGCGAATTATTTTCCGTTAAAAGTTTTGGGAATAGGAAACTTTGACGTAATTTTGCAGTGCTTTTGGAAAGCAAAAGTCATATCCCGAATCAACATTATAATAATAAATACTGTATTGATTTTGACATCGGCCGAGAGGTCACAACTATTTTAAAAAACGCGTAATTCAAAAAACTCTAACCTAAACGACATTAAACGATGGACGAGAATGTAAAAAAGCCAAAAAGGCCAAGAATCGGTGAGACAAATGCCAATCTGGAGGAGAATCTGGAAAACGGTCGCTATGAAAAAGTAGAATATAGCGCCCACGAGCCCAATCAGGGCGATGAGAACAATACCCCCGAGGGTTACAAGCAGAATGAAGGTTACCAGCCTCGTCAGGGCGGTTATCACCGCCAGGGTTACCAACCCCGTCAAGGTTATCAGCCCCGTCAGGGCGGTTACCAGCAGCGCCAGGGCGGCTACCAGCAGCGTCAGGGTGGTTACCAGCCCCGTTATCAGCAACGTTATCAGCAGCCCCAGGCCAGCGGTGAGACCGACCCCAATGCCGAGGGCAGCAACATGACCACCGAGCAGCAGGGCGGTTACCAGCCCCGTCAGCAGGGCGGCTACCAGCAACGTCAGGGTGGCTATCAGCCCCGTCAAGGCTACCAGCCCCGTCAGGGTGGCTATCAGCCCCGTCAGCAGGGCGGCTACCAGCAGCGTCAGCAGGGTGGTTACCAGCAGCGCCAGGGCGGCTATCAGCAGCGTCAGGGCGGTTACCAGCAGCGTCAGGGCGGCTACCAGCAGCGTCAAGGCGGCTACCAGCAGCGCCAGCAGGGCGGCTACCAGCAGCGCCAGCAGGGCGGCTATCAGCAGCGCCAGCAGGGCGGCTACCAGCAGCGACCCAAGCGCCAGCAGGGACCCAAACCGCAGATGCGCTTCACGCCCAAGCCCCAGCGCATCTACTACGAGGAGCCCGCTATTGATCCCAACATGGAGGTTCGCCTCAACAAGTTCATGGCCAACGCCGGCATCTGCTCACGCCGCGTTGCCGATGAGTACATCCAGAAGGGCCTGGTAATGGTCAACGACGTTGTCGTGACCGAGCTGGGCATGAAGATCACCCCGAAGGATGTCGTGAAGTATAACGGCGAGATCGTGACCACCGAGAAGAAGTGCTACGTCCTGCTCAACAAGCCCAAGGACTGCGTCACCACCAGCGATGACCCCAACGGCCGCAAGACCGTGATGGACCTGGTGAAGGGCGCCTGTGAGGAGCGCATCTATCCCGTGGGACGTCTGGACCGCAACACCACCGGCGTGCTGCTGCTCACCAACGATGGTGACCTGGCTGCCAAGCTCGCCCATCCCCAATATGTGAAGAAGAAAATCTACCAGGTGTGGACCGACAAGCCCATCAGCGAGGAGGACATGCAGCACATCGCCGACGGCGTTGAGCTCGACGACGGTCCCATCCA
>JBGUKK010000011.1:0-3648 GCA_045114435.1 Sodaliphilus sp. | reverse complement strand
GCTTGGCCTGGCGGGCTTTCATTGATTCTTTTGCCATAATTTAACTCTCAATTATTTGTTGTTAAACGGGATTCCGAATTCCTTGAGCAGTGCATAGCCTTCCTCGTCGGTCTTGGCCGTGGTGACGAAGGTGATGTTCATGCCGGTCATCTTGGTCACGTTGTCGATGTTGATCTCGGGGAAGATGATCTGCTCGGTGACACCGACGGTGTAGTTACCGCGGCCGTCAAGCTTACCGTTCACACCCTTGAAGTCGCGGATACGCGGCAGGGCGATGCGGATGAAGCGCTCCATGAACTCGTACATGCGGTCACGACGCAGGGTCACGCGCACGCCGATGGGCATCTTCTTGCGGACCTTGAAGTTGGAGATATCCTTCTTCGACAGGGTCTGCACGGCCTTCTGGCCAGTGATGGCGGTGAGCTCGTTGATAGCGGTCTCGATGATCTTCTTGTCCTGGGTAGCGTCGCCCAAACCCTCGTTGAGGACGATCTTCACCAGGCGGGGAATCTGCATCGGGGTGCTGTAGTTGAATTGCTTCATCAGAGCGGGAGCAATCTTCTCGTCATATTGTTTCTTCAGCGTTGTACTCATTACTTGATCTCCTCTCCTGATTTTTTAGAATAACGTACCTTCTTGCCGTTCTCGTCCAGCTTGAATCCCACGCGGGTGGGCTTGGCGTCACGACCGCTCTTGGGGTCAACGACAGCCAGGTTGCTCAAGTGGATCGGGGCTTCCTTCTTGATAATGCCGCCCTGCGGGGCCTGGGCATTGGGCTTCGTGCTCTTGGACACGATGTTGACACCCTCGACGATGGCCTTGCCCTGCTCGGGCAGGATGTTCAGCACGCGGCCGGTCTTACCCTTGTCGTCGCCAGCGAGAACATAGACGGTGTCACCCTTCTTGATTTTTAACTGAGCCATATATGGTTTATTGCTGTTTTAAATGATGATTAAAGAACCTCGGGAGCGAGGGAAACGATCTTCATGTTGGTGGCACGCAGCTCGCGGGCTACGGGACCGAAGATGCGCGTTCCGCGCAGCTCGCCGGTATTAGTGAGCAATACACAGGCATTGTCGTCGAAGCGGATGTAGGAACCGTCCTGACGACGGATCTCCTTGCTGGTGCGCACAACGACTGCCTTGGAAACGGTACCCTTCTTCACCTCGGAAGCGGGGATAGCCTTCTTGACGGTGACCACGATGATGTCACCCACCGAAGCGTAACGACGGCCTGAGCCACCCAGCACCTTGATGCAGAGGACTTCCTTGGCGCCGCTGTTATCGGCAACTGTCAATCTACTTTCAGTCTGTATCATAATCTGTAATTACTTGGCTTTTTCGATGATTTCAACTAATCTCCACCTCTTGGTCTTGCTCAACGGGCGGGTTTCCATCAGGCGAACGGTGTCGCCCACGTTGCACTCGTTGTTCTCGTCATGAGCGTGGTACTTCTTTGTCTTGTTGACAAACTTGCCATAGATTGGGTGTTTCTCCTTCCACTTGATGGTCACAGTGATGGTCTTGTCACCCTTGTTGCTGGAAACAACCCCAATCCTCTCTTTTCTTAAATTACGTTTTTCTTCCATTGTAGTAGTGGTTGTTGGGATTATTTGTTCTTGAGTTCACGTTCGCGGATTTCAGTCTTCAAGCGCGCGATCAATTTCCTGTCAAGCGTGATCTTGGCCGGATTATCGAGCGGGGAGATGGTGTGCTGGATCTTCTCCTGAACATACTCCTTCTGCACTTGCTCGAGGCGGTCCTGCAATTCCTTATCGGTCAGTTCCTTGATATTTTCCTTTTTCATAATCTGGTCAAAATATTAAACGAGTTGAGTGGGATCATAGTCGCGGCGAACGACAAACTTAGTGGCCACGGGCAGCTTCTGGGCAGCGAGGCGCAGGGCTTCCTTGGCGATATCAAAGCTCACACCGTCGACCTCGATGAGGATGCGACCGGGATGAACGGGAGCGACGTAACCAGCCACATCACCTTTACCTTTACCCATGCGGACGTCGGCAGGCTTGCGTGTGTAGGGCTTGTCGGGGAAAATGCGGAGCCAGATCTGACCCTGGCGCTGCATGTAACGTGTCACGGCGACACGGGCGGCCTCGATCTGACGAGCGGTGATCCACTTGCTCTCGAGAGTCTTGATGCCAAAGGAACCGAAGGCGAGCTGATTGCCGCGCTTGCTGTACTGGCGAGGATGCCCGTCACTGGGACGACGGTATCTTAATCTCTTAGGTTGTAACATTTTAAATTTCGTTTTTTAAAGTCACACTTCAAGTTAATGGTTGTGACTGGGTTTAACGATTGTTGTTTCTCTTGCCACCGCGGAAACCACGACGCTCGCCGCGCTCTCCACCACGACCGCCGCCACCGCGACGCTCGCTGGCATTGTTGGCGAAGTTAGGAGCCAGGTCCTTCTTGCCATAGACCTCACCGCGGCAGATCCAAACCTTGACGCCGATGACGCCAACCTTGGTGTGAGCGGGCACGAGTGCGTAGTCGATATCGGCACGCAGCGTGTGCAGCGGGGTACGGCCTTCCTTGAACATCTCGCTGCGGCGCATCTCGGCACCGTTCAAGCGACCCTTGACCTGGATCTTGATGCCCTCGGCACCCATGCGCATGGTGCTGGCGATAGCCATCTTCACGGCACGGCGATAGGCGATCTTGCCCTCGATCTGGTGAGCGACGTTGGCAGCGACGAGCTGTGCGTCGAGTTCGGGGCGCTTAACCTCGTGGATGTTGATTTGAACGTCCTTGTTGGTGAGCTTGATGAGCTCCTGCTTGAGGGCCTCAACGTCGGCACCCTGCTTACCGATGATCAGACCGGGGCGGGCAGTGCAGATGGTGATGGTGACAAGCTTGAGCGTGCGCTCGATGATGATGCGGGCTACACTAGCCTTGGCAAGACGCTCGTTGAGATACTTGCGGATCTTGTCGTCCTCGACCAGGGTATCTCCGTATTTGCGGCCACCGAACCAGTTGGAATCCCAACCGCGGATGATGCCCAAACGATTACTGATTGGATTTACTTTCTGTCCCATTTCGTTTATGCGTCTTTTTCTTTGTTAATAGTGTCCACGTAGATGGTCACGTGGTTAGAACGTTTGCGGATGCGGTAACCGCGGCCCTGGGGGGCGGGGCGCAGGCGCTTGAGCATAGGAGCTGCATCAACCATGATGGTCTTGATATAGAGCTCGCCACTCTCGGCTTTCTTGCCATTCTTCTGTTCCCAGTTGCTGATGGCCGACTTGAGGAGCTTCTCGACGTCGGCGGCAGCCTGCTTGTTAGAGAAGTGCAGGAGTCCGAGTGCCTTGAAGACTTCGACACCACGCACCATGTCGGCGACGAGGCGCATCTTGCGAGGCGAGCTGGGAATGTTGCGCAACTTTGCGAAGGATTCGCTCTGGCGGGCCTCCTTCTTCAAGTTAGCTGATTCTCTTTTTCTTTTACCCATTGTATTTAATTCTTTTTTGTTCTAGAAAACGTTAAATAATCCCGGGCCCATTATTTCTTGTTGTTGCCGCTGTGACCACGGAAGGTGCGTGTGGGAGCGAACTCGCCGAGCTTGTGACCTACCATGTTCTCGGTAACATAGACGGGAATAAACTTGTTGCCATTGTGAACGGCAAAGGTGTGT
>JBGUKK010000010.1:0-48910 GCA_045114435.1 Sodaliphilus sp. | reverse complement strand
ACGAACATGTCCAGTTCCTCAAAGCTGCCCTCGTCAAGGAGCATATTGATGCGCTCACGGGCAGTGAATTTGCCCTTCTCGTGCTGCTTGGCAATGGCCTTCTCACCACCACCCAGGCGTGCTTTCTCGCGACGCTCGATCAGCTCTTGAATCTTATCAAGTTGTTTTCCCATTTTTGAACGTTATTGGTTTAAAGCGTTAACAAGGCGCTAATAGCTAATTGCTAACGGCTGATTACTCATTGGGTTTCTCACAAAGCTCTAACAACGCGCCACAGGTGGTCTTGGGATGCAGGAAGGCAATGTTCAAGCCCTCAGCACCCTTGCGAGGCTGTGCATCAATGACGCGGCCACCCTTCTCCTGAACCTCGTTAAGAGCGTTCTGAACGCCGTCCTCGATAGCAAAGGCAACGTGCTGGATGCCACCACGGCCACCGTTCTTCTCGATGAACTTGGCGATAGCGCTCTCGGGGGCGGTTGCCTCGAGCAGCTCAATCTTGGTCTGGCCTACCTGGAAAAAGGCGGTCTTTACCTTCTGATCAGCAACTTCTTCAACTGCGAAGCACTTGATGCCCAACATGTTCTCGTAGAAAGGAATGGCCTCCTCAAGCGAGGTGACGGCGATTCCCACGTGTTCGATGTGTGAAATCTTCATAACTGTTTGATTTTTAATAAATTATTTAATGACAATAAATGAATTTCCAAATTATCGCACAAAAGTACAAAAAAATATTTTTATATAATGTAGCCGCTCCTGTAATTTTTGAAGAAAAACGGCGTGGGGACGCGTGTGGGGACGCGCGTCATTCCGTTTCACTACCATGACCATCTTTTAGTCATCAAGATGGAGCACTTTGGCAAATCGCACTTGGCTCTTATAGATGGGGAAGTTCAGTGTCAGGATCACGCCATTCTCGATCGTTGCCTGCACGTCCTTGTCGATGGCCTCCATGGTGGCGTCAATCCATCGGGCATCATAGTCGCCGCTGAAGATGGTCTTGACGATGTGTCCCTTGAGCATCCCCGTTTGCCATTGCGATTTCTTGACTTGTGCGCCATCGATGTAGATCAGGTCATAACCGTCATCGGCCTTCACCACTGCAATGGTGTAGCGGCCACCAAGACGTAGCCACTCGTCCTGCATGTCACGGTCAAGGTACTTCCAGTAGCCCTCCACAGGGTCGCTGCTGGTCGCCAGATACTCGTCGAGCGACTCGCGCGTCCATTGGGTCTTGGTGGGCACATGGCGCTCGCCATCGATGGTCATCATGGCTCGCTCAAGCGAAACTCGGGCTCCGGGACCGACGAGGTAGCCCACTTGCATGGCCCCGGGTTGACGTGTGATCTCTGCTTCCAGAATGGGTTGCAGCTCTTCTTTTCCGATCGAGACCCTAACGCTGTGCTCACCCACATCGACGCACACGGTGTTGAGGTCGTCCTCGAGCGAGACGCCCTTGGTTAACGTTGTCCGTGCCAACTCATTGTCTGAGAAACCGCTGCGGTTGATAAGCGTGACACGCATTGTGCGCCGGTCGGTGATGTCATTAAACGGGTCGCTGTTATCACAACTGAGCACCACGGCATAGTAGCTGCCCCATTCATCGTAGTCGAACACCAGGCCCCAGCGTGTGTCGGTGATCTTTTCCATGGCCTGGGTCAAGGGATGCTTGATGCTCACCGTCTTGCCCTGCTTGTTGTTGAGGTTGGCCAGCCGCAGCTGGTAGCGGTAGGTCGTGCTGTGAATCAGGGCGGTGTCGAGGGTGATAGCCGTTGCCAGGCTCGCGTTCTCCTCCACAAGGCGATCGTTCACAATGGCCTTGTAACGGCCTATCATCCTCATGTTGGGATCGGGAAACAGACCGCCGAACCGGTTACTTGCTGAGTTATAGTAGGATCGGCCCAGAGCCTCCTGCCCAGAGGAAAAGATGAGGATTAGGACGGCAAAAAGAAAAAGATGTTTCATGACAGCATTGATATTTAAAGAAATGACGGAATTTGAGCCAAAAGATTTAATGCGCTAGCCGACAATTGACAATTACTCATGATGATAAGGCTCGTGCCTCAATATCGTGAAGCCTCGGTACAGCTGCTCGACAAAGATGAGGCGCACCAGCTCATGAGGGAACGTCATCTTGCTCAGTGAAATCATTTCGCTCGCCCTGTCATACACCTCCTGAGAGAAACCATAGGGGCCGCCGACAACAAACACCAGCCGCTTGCTGCCGCTGGCCATGCGTCGCTGCAACCATTGGCCGAAGTCTACCGACGTGCGTTCGGTGCCGTGCTCATCGAGCAGCACGACATGATCGCTCGCGTCGAGGGCGGCGAGCAAGGATTTGCCCTCAGCGACCTTCTGCTGGGCCTCACTCATGTTGCGGGTCCCCTTCACGTCGCCGATGTAATGGATGTTGAACTGCACATAATGTTGCAGTCGTTTCACATATTCCTCGATGCCTTGCCTGACAAAGCCGACCTCAGTTTTACCGATCACGACAAGAGTAATCTTCATTTTCCTTAGCTTGTTGGTCAATAATTGCCACAAAATTAGCAAAATCGTTGAAATATCCCTAACTTTGTGGTCCAAAAAATCAATCTTTTGAGTCTAATAATCTGTATGATTGGGGAAACACATATCTACTCGGCAAAAATCGTGAATTTTAATCATATTGAAATATGCTATTAGATGCTACTGAATGCACAAATTTTGGTGCTTCATCGTTGCTCACATTATATATATTTTCCACAAGCAACAATGGAGAAACAAAATAGCAACAACGGAGAAACAAAACTATTGATGTATGAAAGAGCCAATCAAGTTAAGACATAGAGTGCTAAAGAACGGGTCTCGCTCATTATATCTGGACATTTACGTTGACGGCCAAAGGACTTATGAGTATCTCAAACTCTATCTCATTCCAGAGAAGACCAAGCGAGACAAAGAGCAGAACCGCCAGACGATGATGGTTGCAGAGGCTGTGAAAGCGCAGCGCATTGTTGAGGTGCAGAACGGGCGGTACGGATTCAACAGAATCAACTCCAACATCAACTTTCTGGACTATGTTCTTGCCGTGGCAGAGAGCAAGGTCAAGCCAGACACACGGGCAACATACAAAGGTTGGATGTCGGTGTATGGTATCTTGTCAAGGTACTGCAAGTCTGGCATGACTTTCGCATCCGTGAACGAGTCATGGTGCAGGGGATTCCGTGAATTCTTATTGGATGAACCGATTTCCCAGAACACGAAGAGTGTCTATTGGTCAAAGTTCCGCTCATTGCTCAAAGAGGCCGTCAAGGACGGGATATTGCAAACCAATCACGCATTGCGGCTAGATGGGATACCTAGGGTGGACACGGAGCGGACATACCTAACTCTGGAAGAGGTCAAGGCGATGGCCAATGCGCCATGCAAGACTGACGTACTGAAGAGGGCATTCCTATTCTCATGTCTAACGGGATTGAGAAAGAGTGACGTGGAGCGGCTGACGTGGGGAGATGTATCAACCAACGGGGATTTCACCAGAATCACATTTCGCCAGAAAAAGACAAATGGAGTTGAGTATATTGACATCAACCGACAAGCGGTGCAATTCATGGGTGATAGGGGCAACGATGGAGACCTAGTGTTTAGCGGATTCCATTATACGATGACATACAACATACACCTGCAACAATGGGCGATGGCCGCAGGTGTGAACAAACCGATTACATTCCATTCTAGCCGTCATTCGTTTGCTCTGCTGATGTTGGACTTGGGGGTGGACATCTACACTCTCTCAAAGTTATTGGGACACAGAAAGGTTACAACAACGCAGGTGTATGCCCACATCCTAGACCGAAAGAAGCAAGAGGCCGTCACACGGATTCCAGACTTGGGATTGTGAGTTCTCTTAATTTTCTCTTTAATTTCTCTTAAAAATTCGTGCTTAATAGGCACTAAATACAGATTATTGACTATCTTTGCAAAGTCAATAGTTTTTTCATATATAATTTCCACAAAATTATTGGATTAATCAATGGGGTTTCCGCTCGTCTGTGATGGACGGGCGGTTATTCTTTCCCCAATAGCAACCACTCTGGGTTGATTCCGTAGTCCCTAACAAGCGGGATAATCCATGCCACCTCAAAGTATCCTCTGGTTCTATCGTCACGTTGCGCATAGAGGTGACGTTTATCAATGCCGTTCTGGGCGCAATAGCCAGAGATTCCACCAACGAGGCTACGGGTGGACTGCAACTCGTCAATGGTGGAGAAAAACCTCTCCATCACGGCAATAGTGTCTGGGTTGTAGTTCCGTCTTCTGCTCATATCCTAGTCAATAGCCACACAGACGCATCGTAGAGACATTTTTCCGTGTCTGTTGGTCGGTTGTTCACTATCGCATCGTCAAGCGCATATGCGGCAACTATTGCACTCGCTTTGACACTCTCTCGGTCTGGTGTCCTACCATCAATCATGTCTTGGTAGTGTTTGATTAATTCGTTCATCATTTCATTGCTTTGTCAAAAATGGCATCAATCTCGTTGAAATCTTGCGTCTCGTTGGCGGCATCCTTGACGGAGTCCTTAATGTTCTTGCCGATACGGATTCCTTTCAGCGCAACCTTGTGGCGGGTCTGCACACCTGCCTTGTCAATGCAAAGAAATAGTTTCATCAAATAGGCACTATACTTTAAGTCCTTGATGATGTTCTTGTCAAGTTCTGGGTCAACGTACATCCTATTGTCTCTGGCATAAGACTCTCTGGTTATTGATTTGGTGATATATCCTTTGCTCTCAACTATTGACGGCTTGATTGGTGTGCCTATCTGCAACTTTAGCATATCACCGAAGACGATACCCTCGGAGTCCAGAGTTGATTCATCCCAAATCACCTTGATTGGTGTGCTGCAATTGTTGTCTATCTCCAAGTCAATGAGTCCAGACGGCATGGGACGGATGGAGAACGTCACAGAGTCAATTGTGACGTGCAAGCCAAATGAGTCAGCATCAGTATTCTCATAGTCCCCGTAGAATGACCATAGGGTGTTATAGGTGTCTATGTATTTTTGTGCGCTCATCGTCATGGCGCACATGGTGTAAATTGCAAAAAATGCAAAAATGATAATCTTTCTCATGTCACATTCTAATTTGTAGCGATAAGATACTTTCAACCATGAACATCTTGAGGATTTTGCTCTTCGGCATCAAAATGTCATCATACTCTGGGTTGGCAGAGCGCAGGGTGAGGTAGTTGGCCTCATCATCCGCATACCGCCTCACATACTTGACCATGCGGTTCTGGGCGGTGATGACCAAGTATATCTGGCCGTAGAATATATCGTCCAAGTCGGTCACCTCACGGACTGCAATAAAGTCTCCGTCATTGATAATAGGCTTCATGGAGTCACCATTGGCACGGATGAGCGAGGCACTCTTGCTCACATTGGGCATATTGACGTAACCTATGATGTGTTCTTGCAGAAACTCTATAGACCTGCCATCCGCACCGCAGGTGGCATCCAGATTATATATAGGTGTCGCTCCATCGGTTGGGGTGGGCATGATTTCAACATTCTCTAGTTCGCTTTCAAGCATTGCACCATCACCCGTGGTGAGCCATATCATATTAAGTTCTGGGTATGCCGCTTTGAGTTTTTCTTGAACTTGGAACGATAACGTCTTAGTGTTGCCTTTTATGAGTTCTCTAATCGTCTGTGGTGTTTTAAACCCCACTTTCTTAGCGAATTGCGGGATTGTCAATCCCGAATATTCAACTATCTTTTCTATTCGTTCATGTAATTCCATATTACTAAAAAATGTTAAATATCACAATACCATATTGCGCAATAAATAATATCATATTACCTTTGCACAAACGAAAATTATTGTTTTCGCAACAAAGATAAAAAATTAAACAAACAAAAACAACAAAATGGACAAAAAAAACGAGAACAACATGACGTTTGGAGAGCGATATAAGGCTCTCAAGGACGTGCAGACCCCAATGCAAGAGTTCGTGTCTCACTATGCCGAACTGACCCATCGCAGCGAGAATGCCGTCCGTATGTGGATTTCTGGTGAACGTATGCCAGACGCACTCGCCCAAGAGGTCATCAGCAAGGACATGGGTGTCCCTGCCGACATTCTTTTCCCCAAGAACAACTAACCATTAATTGACTATTGACATGGCAAAGGTTTGGAACATCAACACAAGCATTATGGCTATTCTGGCGGTCATCATCCTCATTGGACAAGTCATCGCAGGTAGCATCGTGGGTATCTTGGCATTCGCATTCATCGTGTACATCATCATCACAACAAAACGTGGAGAGAATGCTGACAACGGGTGATGTGGCGCAGATGCTTGGTGTGTCCGTCTCACGAATTCGCCATCTGGTGAGTGCGAGGGCGATTCCCTACTATAAGCCTCTTGGACGTGTGCTATTTAGCCAGAGCGAGATAGAGGAATGGATTAAGTCAAGCAGAGTGCCTACAATCCAAGAGCAAGCAAGTAATATCACATTATTAAACAGAAAAAGAAATGGCTATAGAACAAACACTATTTGACAAGATTGAAGCGGGCAAGCGCAAGAGGAACTACCACTCTAAAATGGGTGGTAGCCGTGATGAAAGAATCGCCCGTTGGCAGAGGTTCTTGAGAGCCGTCAAGTTGGCCGAAGAGAACGGAGAGCAGAGGTACATGAGCAGACTGCAAAGCAAGTACAACGTGGGCAAGTTCCGTGCTGACCTGCTACCGAGTGACCTTAACACGATTTCTTATGAGGGCATCACTCCAGAGTATGCAGAGCGGGTAATGGTTGCCGTCACCGAGGACTACAAGAAGCAGAAGAGCCGTTGGCTAGCAAATGAAGAGCCGCAGCAGGTCATCGTAGTGCCTCAATCGTCTATTGATGCTAAGAATCTCATTTTTGACATCACCAATGCCATTGATGAGTTCCAAGCCAAAATGAACCAGATATTAACCAAATACACCAAAGCAAAATGAACATCGTACTGAAACATATGTGCATTGTCAACTTTAAGGGCATCCGTTCCTTTGAGGCTGACTTTGACCCGCAAGAGACCACATTTCGTGGTGACAACGCAACGGGCAAGACCACTTTGATGGATGCTTTCACTTGGTGCTTGTACGGCAAGGACTCAAGCGGTAGAGCGGACTCCAATTTCAAGTTGAAGACTCTGGACAAGGACAACAATGTCATTGAGCGAATCCCGCATGAGGTAACTATAACTCTGGATGCTGACGGAGAGACTATCGTATTACGCAAGTGCTATAGCGAGGTCTGGAAGAGGCGCAGAGGCTCTAAGGTTGAAGAGATGGACGGCCATAAGATTGAGCGGTTCTACAATGACGTTCCCATGACCGAGCGGGAGTTTGCCGCAAAGGTTGAGAACATCTGTAGCGAGGCCGTGTTCCAGATGGTCACCAACCCCACCCATTTTCTCTCTCTCCCAAAGAAAGACCAAAGAGCCTACCTTATCGGCATGGCGGGTGACGTTACCATTGAGGACGTTGCCGCAGAATACGAAGAGTTCCGCAAGTTGGTTGTTGATATGAGCGGCAAGACTACGGACGAGTACTCCCGTGAGATTAGGGCGAGAATCAACCGCATCAAGGCAGAGGTTGAACTTATCCCGTCACGCATTGATGAACGTGAGAGGTCTAACCCGCAGGTCAAGGATTGGGGGCAGATTGAGAAAGAAATCGCCAAGAAGCAAGAGGAACTGAAATCTCTGGAGACGCAGATGACCGACCAGACCGAAGCCTACAATGCCAAGAGCGCAGCACGTCAAGCACTATTCAAGAAGATGGGCGATATTGACTTGTCAATTGCCAACCTCACCACCGAATTGCGCAGCGAGGCACTCAAGGACTACTACAAGGCCAAGGCCGACTATGACGCAGCTATAGCAAAGATGGCATCGCTCAATAGCCAACTCTCAATCGCCAATGGCGAGGTGGAGCGCAGCGAGAGGCAGATTGCCGATTGCGCCAAAAAACGCACGGTTCTACTCGCAAAGTGGCACGAAATCAAGGCCAGAGAGTTCCATGTAGACCCAGACCGATTCATCTGTCCTACCTGCCACCAACAGCTCCCGCAAGATGACGTGGACAAGCAGATTGAGCAGATGAAAGCCAATTTCAACAAGGAGACTGCACGTCAGCTTGAGGCTAACAAGGCAGAGGGTCTTGCCAACAACAAGACCAAGGAAGACGCAGAGGTAAGACTCGCAGAGGCCAAATCCAAGGTGGAGTCGCTCACGGCTGAAATCAGTTCCGTCAAGACGATGGCAGAGCCAACCATGCCAGAGGTGGACGTGACGGGTGACGAGCGCATCATTGCACTCAAGAGTGAGAAAGAATCGCTCAAAAAGCAGGTTGACTCCACCCATGTCACCGCTCCGTCTCTGTCACAATACAAGTTCCAGAAAGAGACTCTTCTGGCCGAAATCCAGACTCTCCGTGACCAACTCAAGGACAAGGACATTCTCGCAGCGAACATCAAGCGCATTCAAGAATTGAATGAGCAGCTACGCACGATGAACAACGAGATTGCCGAACTTGAGGGTGTGGAGTTCACTATCGCAGAACTGAAACACCGCCTCATTGACAAGGTGGAAGAGCGAATCAACTCCATGTTCGCTCTGGTCAAGTTCAAAATGTATGAGACCCAGATTAACGGGGGCGAGGCTGAAACGTGCGAGGCTCTGGTTGATGGTGTGCCTTACTCCACAAATCTCAACACGGCTGCACGAATCAACGCAGGTCTTGACGTGATTAACGCAATCGCAAAGCATCACGGCATCCATGCTCCCATATGGATTGACAACAGAGAGAGCATCACCAACCTGCTGCATACCGATAGCCAGATTATCAATCTGGTCAAGGACGAGAACTACCAAGTATTAACTCGCATTTAATAACATAAAACCAAAGTAAAATGGGAACGAAACAAGTAATTAAGATGGAGAACATCTCCGAGTCAGTAATGGCACGAATCACCGCATTACAAGATGCAAACGCATTGACATTGCCCAAGGACTATGCCGTTGACAACGCACTCAAGAGCGCATGGCTCATACTCCAGAGTACCGAGGACAGAGCGCACAACAAGGCTCTTGAGGTATGCACCAAGGATTCTATCGCCAACGCACTCTTTGATATGGTGCTGCAAGGCATGAGTGTGGCCAAGAACCAAGGCTATTTCATCGTATATGGGAAGCAACTCACATTCCAGAGGTCATATTTCGGCACTATTGCTCTCGCCCGCAGGTGCGGTGCTATTTACCAAGTCCCCACCGCACAAGTCATCTACAAGGATGATGATTTCGTGTACACGATTGAGGACGGCAACATCAAGGTCATCAAGCATGAGCAGAAACTCGCCAACATTGACAACACCAAGATTGTCGGTGCTTATGCTATTCTCACACTCAAGGACGGCACGAAGCGAACAACAATCATGACATGGGAGCAAATCCAGAAATCTTGGGGGCAGGGCGCAACCAAGGGTGCAAGTCCCGCACACAAGAACTTTGCCGAAGAGATGGCCAAGAAATCCGTTATCTCCCGTGCTTGCAAGATGCTTATCAACTCAACCGATGACGCATGGCTCTATGACGGCAAGGCTGACGAGACAGACCGCTCTGGAGAGGATGTGAAAGCAGCAAGGGACGAACAAGTCGCAGAGGCGGCTTCTAAGGACTTTGAAGAGCCAGACGATACCGAATATGAGGACGTGACCGAAAGTCCCGCAGACGGCATTTCTGCAAGCGAGACGGCCTCTCAAGAGCCGGAACAGAGTGAAGAGTTACCATATTGATATAGTTTGATTTGTTTGGTTATGAAGCTAAAGATTCTGGGGAGCAATAGTAGCGGCAATTGCTACATTCTTGAGAACGAGAAAACCGCTCTCATCATTGAGTGTGGGGTATCGGTAGACCGAATCAAGCAAGCACTTGGTTTCAATCTGTCCAAGGTTGCGGGTTGTATCGTTACGCACACCCACAATGACCATGCCCGCTCTATCGGCAAGATGGTCAAGATGGGGATTGCCGTTCTTGCGCTCCCTAGTGTCTTTAGTGACCATGACGTTAAGAAGAGCAGGTTGACTCACCTGCTATTTGACGGCAGTGGTTACCTCTTCGGTGAATTCAAGGTGGCATCGTTCAAGGTGACACATGACGTTCCGTGCGTGGGGTACTTAATCTCCCACCCAGAGATGGGCAGGTTGCTATTCGTGACCGACACCATGACTCTGGACTACCGCTTCACGAATCTCAACAACATCATCATTGAGGCGAACTATGCGGACGATATACTGCAAGAGCGCATTGACAGAGGCGAGATTCCCGCAAGCCATAGGGATAGGTTGAGGCTCACGCACATGGAACTGAACACCACCAAGCAGGTACTTTCCCGCCAGAACTTGATGGCCACGGACAACATCGTACTCATTCACCTCTCAAACGAGAATAGCGATGCAGAGCGATTCCAGAGAGAGGTGACCGAAGCCACGGGAAAGATGGTGTATGTGGCAGATACCGACATGACTATTGACTTGACATTTTGATATGGACTCTTTCATCAAGCTATACAGACGATTTCTGGAATGGGGATGGCACGATGACCCAAACATGGTGTCTCTCTTCATCCACCTGCTTCTCATGGCCAACTATGAGGCCAAAGAGTGGCACGGAATCACCATTGAGAGAGGTCAGTTTGTTGGCGGCAGAAAGGTCTTGGCAGAGATGACGGGTATCAGCGAACAGACCATTAGGACGTGTTTATCACGTCTTGAGGCAACGGGAGAGATAACAAGAAAATCAACCAACAAATTTTCAATCATAACAATCACAAAATATGATAGTTATCAGCAATCGTTGAAAGCAGAGCAACCAACAACTAACCAACAACTAACCACAACTAAAGAAATAAAGAAAGAAAAGAATAATAATATAACCCCTATAATCCCCTTTGAGGTTGCGCCAGAGTTCCAACCCGCTTTCAGCCTCTGGCTTGAGTACAAGAAAGAGAAAAAACAATCCTACAAGGGCGAAAAGTCGCTCAAGGCCATATACAAGAGATTGCTCACTCTTTCTGGCAACAATCCAGACGTGGCGATGGCCATAGTTGAACAATCAATGGCAAACAATTGGGCAGGTCTGTTCGCTCTCAAGGATGACCAATTGTCCAAGACGGACAAGCGCAACGCATGGGAGCAAGAAATCAACAAAGGGGCATGGACAGATATTAACCGAGTTTTCAACAACAATTGACGATATGGACATCATACCAACAAACCGACATGAGATACAGATAGCTACCAACGATAGCCGTTGCGTGGCTATAGCGAACAGATACGGGGATTTCCAAGATTTCTGCAAGGTGTGGTCACCCATGAAATTGGGGTACATCGCAGAGAACGTGGAGAATTCCGTCAAGCAGAAAGTCCCAACTCTGGTGATGATGATGCTGACCTACGGGACGGAGAACATCCAGACCAACTTGAGAATCATGTTGGCGGGTGTTGTCAAGGATATGCGTGAAGACAACGTGTCCTATGATGACATCACCACTATTGCACGGCTCATCACGGAGACAAAGTCTTTGAGGTTACTCAACTATGCCTATCTGGTGACGTTTTTCAAGAAGATAGAGCAAGGCGAATATCCGCTCTATTCTTGCAAGCCTCATCAGTTCATGGCGGCACTCCAGACCTATGCCAAGACTGCACTAGCAACCCAGAGAGCATTACAAGAGGCGGCAGAGCGGGCAGAGACAGAACGCAGAATGGAAGAGCATCGCAAGAGTGCCATTACATTTGAAGAGTTCAAACGTAGAACGGGGTACAATGGGGACAACCCGTTGGACTCTGGGAAGTGCTGATTTTTTTCATAATACCCCAGAAATGGGGACGAGCCTCAAGGTGCGGACGGGGCGGCTACTGCAATATGCGATGACACCTAGAGGGTGGAAATCACACCGAGGTAAACCAGAGGCTCACAATTTTTTGATTATGAAACCTATAAAGAAAAAGACAATCACCAGAGCGAGTGCCGTCCGTAGAGCGGACACCGCATTCTCGCTCTACATTCGCACAAGAGACTCCCAAGAGTTCATGGGTGAGCGATTCCGTTGCATCTCATGCGGACGGATTCTGCCCATTGAACAAGCGGACGCAGGGCATTATGTGAACCGCTCACACAATGCGCTACGATATAGCGAAGAGAACGTACACGCACAATGCCGCCATTGCAACCGCTTTGACGAGGGAAACATGAGCGGCTACAGACGTGGTCTACTAGAGAAAATCGGTGAGAGAAGCCTCATCTATCTGGAAGCTGCAAAGAACCAGACGTGTCACCTAGGAACGAAAGAGTTGCTGATTATTGCCGATTACTACAAGCAAAAGACAAAAGAATTCATCTATCAAATCAACAAAGCAAAATGAAAAGAACAAGTGAGGACGGGGTATTCCCCAAGAGGTGTTTCAAGTGTTTCTACAAGTCCAAGCATGGAGAGTATTGTTACATAAAACCGAGAGCGATTCATGGTTGTGCGGCTTTCACTAAAAAAGACTAGTCATGGTGTGGCTTACGATAATTGCAATTCTACTCTTCGTAATGATGCGGCTGATGGTCGCTATCTGGCATGAGAACGAAAAACGCATGAGGCATGGACGTTGAATTCCGCAAGCAGGTGGCTCTAAAGATGCTGCCTACAATCTGGAGAGAGACAGAAGACACGGGCGGTCTGGTATCAAACAAGCCAAGAATAGTGGCCGACCAAGTCGCTGAATTAGCAGAGTTATTGGACATTAAAATCAACAAGAAATCATGAGCAAGAACATATTCAATTTTGAGGCCAACGGGCATAGCTACAAGGTAGTCCCCGTTGAGGGTAGCGATAGCAAGTACTCCGTCATCCGTGACGGGAGACAGACAAGGAACATCCAGAGAGAGGACTTGTTTGTCGGTGATGAGGTGGACTATGACGGCATCATCAATCTGTTTTGAGATGCAATAGAGTAACGAACAATTACTGAACTTTAAAAGAAAAGCAAAATGAAGACAATCAAAGGGTTTGACGGAGACCTTAAATGCCGTGACTTTCAATATGAGATTGGAAAGACTTATACTCTGCCTAAAGGTGAGAATCCAGAACTATGTGAACGTGGATTCCATGCCATTAGCAATAGTGTTTCGCCATTGAGTGTGTTTGGCTATTATCCACCATGCTTAAACGGAAAGCTGTCAAGGTATTGCGAGGTTAAGGTCGATGGAGAGGTAGACCAGAACCAAGATAAAGTCGCTTGCTCCAGAATCACTATCGGTGCTGAAATCGGCATCAAGGGGTTAATCAATGCCCATATTGAATGGGTAAAGAAACACATCACGAATGAGCATAATGCCGAGAAAGGCAAAGCGGCTACGGCAGGTGATAGTGGTGCGGCTACGGCAGGTGATAGTGGTGCGGCTACGGCAGGTGATAGTGGTGCGGCTACGGCAGGTTCGTATGGTGCGGCTACGGCAGGTTATAGTGGTGCGGCTACGGCAGGTGATAGTGGTGCGGCTACGGCAGGTGATAGTGGTGCGGCTACGGCAGGTGATCGTGGTGCGGCTACGGCAGGTGATAGTGGTGCGGCTACGGCAGGTTCGTATGGTGCGGCTACGGCAGGTGATAGTGGTGCGGCTACGGCAGGTGATAGTGGTGCGGCTACTAGCCGTGGTAGTTCAGCCGTAGGCAAGAATGGTCTGGCCGTTGCCAGAGGTAATGGTGTAATGGTCAAGGGTGGCATCGGTGCTATTCTGGTAATCGCAGAGGAAAACGAAAACGATTACGATGTGAAAGAGTGGAAAGCCGTGGTGGTTGACGGAGAGACAATCAAGGCTGACACTTGGTATAAGTTGGTTAATGGCGAACTTAAAGAGGTACAAGACCATGAATAGAAAAATCGAGTTTAGAGGCAAGCGGATATATGTCGGTGATTGGGTCTATGGTGACCTAGAATACCAAAGAAAGAATGGTGAGGCATTGATTCACCAATATCACCAGAACGAATACTCAAAGCAAGACAAAGTCTACCCAGAGAGTGTCGGCCAATTCACGGGACTGCAAGACGCAAACGGAACTGACATCTATGAGGGTGACTTGCTTGTGTCCCATGAGAACGGAGAGGTGTTTGAGGTGGTGTATGATGCGCCAGAGTTTTGTTTCAAGGACAATGTCTTCGGCTTCAAGTTCCTCAACCATCCAGAGAATTTTGAGGTGTGCGGCAACATCTTTGACAACAAGGATTTCATGGAGAGGCAATACCACAGACCGAAAATAAACGACGTGGCAGAATTGCTAAAGGACACCTCATACTATGCCAATCAATATCCATTTACTCACGCAACCTATGAGGACTTGGAAAAGCGGCTCATGGGGTGTGAAAAGGTGGTCGGTGGAATTTTTGGCATTCCCGTGGCCAAGGATGTGGATAGATGCTACGGCTTTGAGGTAGTAAGTATTGATGGAGATGTAGCCATCGTCAACTACATCGGTTTAATGAAGAGTTGACAATGGCACAATGGGTACACGATAGGGACGAAAGAGGTCAATATACCTGCTTTCTCCAACTGACCGAAAAAGAGGTGGATGCTATCTCTGGCATCATTAGACGTGAACAACACCGCTATGAGAGGCTTGTGGACAAGTACCAAGACATCCTAGAGGGCGGTGAGGCCACAGACAAGCAGACTACCCGTCTGGCTGAATGTGAGGAAATGGCAGAACTAAACGGGCGCATTGCGGGCATTATGGCCATAGGCCAGAAAGGGGGTGAGCAAGATGGAAAGTGATTGGTTAATCGTAATTGCACTTATCATACTTGCATTTGGAATCCAATGCAATAGCAACGAAATTTATAAACTCAAGAAAGAAATAAAAAAACTGAAAGGGGGGACGCATGAAAAAGATAATGTTCAATGACCGCTACGGATTGACGCAGGCCGTGCTTGATGGTCGCAAGACCATGACAAGGCGGGTAATGTCTATTGACTTTTATAACAGTCTTGACATGAAAGCCTACAGCAATGGCGATATGGAATGTTTCATGGATAGAGACGGAGATTTTATTGACTTCCGATATACAACCAAGACACCTTATCAGTTGGGTGAAATCGTAGCCGTTGCACAATCGTACCACGCACTCAACAAAGCAGGGCATGTCGCACCCGAATGGTTTAAACATACCTGCGAGTCCTCTTCTGGATATAAAAATAAAATGTTTGTCCGTGCTGACCTCATGCCACACCGCATCCGCATCACCAACATCAAAGTTGAAAGGTTGCAAGACATCAGCGATGAGGATTGCTTGAAAGAAGGACTGACAATCGCATCGGTTAACAACGGCCAAGGCAACTATGGGTATCACACAGAGTATAATCTTGTGTATTATGATAATTTTGGCAGAACCAAAATTATCGGTGGTAGAAATGTCCGTGAGGCTTTCGCCGATTTGATTGACAAGGTGTGCGGCAGAGGAACTTGGGATGTCAATCCCTATGTGTTCGTTTACGAGTTTGAACTGATAAAAAAGGGTAGGATATGACACTAGACGAACTGAAAAAGGTCAAGTTCCACATGGTCGCTCACTTGTCTCTGGCAAAGGAACACCAAGCGACCTATGCGGACGATAGCGGCAGGTTGGGTTTCTGTGACATCACCAAGAAAAAGAGCGAGTTTGAGTTCGGTGAGTCCAGACGGGTCTATCGCATTGACTCCACATGGTATGAGACCAAAGAGGAGTTTGAAAAGGCTTTGAAAAGGTTTGGATTCGGTGTTGGCGCACCGATAAAAGGGGGTAAACTATGAGTGAGGTTGCCAACGAGTACAACAAAGAACTGATTAACAAAGAATGACATGAGCGAGATACTAGACCTGCCGCTCAAGAAAGAGTGGTTTGAGAAGATAGAGAGCGGGCAGAAAACCGAAGAGTATAGGGAAATCAAACCCTATTGGATTAAGAGATTCTGCTTTGCGTCTCACAATGGGGACTGCAAAAGTACGCAATGCGAGTGTGCGGATTGCTTCAAGATGGCTCTGGCTTATAAGGGGTTCGTCTGCCACCCGTACACCCACGTCCGCTTTAGGTATGGGTACACCAAGCGCACCATGCTGAAAGAGATTGACACCATTGAGTTTGGGATGGGCAAGCCAGAGTGGGGCGCACCGACTGACAAGATGGTATTTGTAATCAAACTAAAATGACAATGACATGAGAACAATCAAGTTTAGAGGGTTCAACAAAAAGAATGGAGTTTGGCTCTACGGGTTCTATCTCCAGAACAGAGGGGCGCATTTCGTTGCACCAGATGAGTTCGCCAACGGGAAGACGTGGGAGGACTATGAGGTAGTTCCAGAGTCGGTGGGTCAGTTCACGGGATTGACTGACAAGAACGGCAAGGGAATCTACGAGGGTGACATTATTTCTTCAAAAAACCATCCTAAGATTAAGCATTTGATATTCTATAGTGAAAAGCAAGGCAAATTCATGGCTGGGCTTGATGGGAAAACAAATATTTATGACTTCGGTGTGTGTGGTGTTGACATCCCTGCGTGGATGGCAGAAAAAGAGGTTATAGGCAACATCTTTGAGGACAAGGTCACAAATGATAAGGATTAGCGAGACAATACATGACGGGGAGAGCGAGAGCCGACTGACCAAGGTTGTCAAGGTGTTCGGCTTCACAATCTGGAAAAGAGAGGCGGTGGAGACACGGGACTGCACAAACCAGAGGCAGGTCGGCTTTCAGCAATTCACAGACGAGAGAGTTTACATTGATGACGATGACGAGTGATGGAAACGTACAAAGTAGTTAGACAAATGGTCAAGCATGGCAGAATCCGCAGGTCTGTCATGGGGACGGGTCTCACTCTGGCCAAGGCAGAAGCACTCAAGTCCAAGTGTGAGAAAAAGTGGGCGGGCAAAGGTTATAAATTTATAATTTTCAAAGAGAATGAAAAGAATTAAGAAATACATCAATAGGATAATCTGCCGCATTTTCGGCCACAAGAGATGCTACGTTCTGGTGGAGCGGTCAAGAGTTAGCCGTCACAAATCATCATGGCGAAATTGCAAGGTCAAGATGGTGAGAGGCGGCTATGAAGAGTGCGCCAGATGCGGCAAGAAACTATCCAATTTTGAAAGAATTTGAAAGAATCATGGCATCATTGAACAAAGTACAACTAATCGGCTTCGTTGGTGGTGAGCCGAAAATCACCACCTTTGACGATGGCGGCAAGGTAGCGCAATTCTCTCTTGCAACCACCGAGCGGGCTTACACCTCAAAGAATGGGTATCAAATCCCAGAGCGCACTGAATGGCACAACATCGTGGCCAACTATGGTCTGGCTGACGTGGCCGACAAATACGTCCACAAGGGGACGTTGCTCTACGTTGAGGGCAAGATGCACTATCGCACCTACGATAGCAACGGAGTCACCAAGTGGATTGCAGAGGTCATTGTGGACAATATGCAGATGCTTTCATCCAAGCCAGACGGGTTTTAAATCCCGTTAACATTTGGAAATGGTGCTTATTAAGCACACAATCACTATCTTTGCGGATATTGACTATGCAAGCGCAAATCGTACATATCAAAATCACGAAACTAGAGGGGAACAATGGGCAGATTGATGGTCTGCCCAAGAATCCCCGCTTTATCCGCAACAAGCGGTTCAAGGCACTCTGCAAATCCATTGAGGATGCGCCAGAAATGCTTGAGTTGCGAGAACTGATAGTGTACCCTCATGGAAAGAAATTCGTCACGATAGGCGGCAATATGCGCCTCAAGGCTTGCCGAGAATTAGGCTTCACGGAACTACCATGCAAGGTCTTGCCAAAGGACACCCCAATTGAAAAGTTGAGGGAGTATGCCCGTAAGGACAACATCGCATTTGGCGAGGATGATTGGGACTTGACCGCCAACGAGTGGGACACAGAGGAACTTGAGAAATGGGGAATGGAGTTGCCCACCGATTGGTATGGAGACCCAGACTCACCAGAGCAAGACGAGAATGCAGTCGGCACCGATGGTGAAGAGGACGATGAAGACGATGGCGAGGAATTTGACAAGACCGAATTCTACCGCTCCATGCTTGGTGACGTTCTCTACGAAAGCGACAACATCTACGAGATTCCTAACTTGCTTTTAGAGGGGCAAGCGGGACACTTGGAGCTGCCGTTGTCCCCGTGGGGTGCTAACTCACGTCTCCGCAAGGACGTGACAACCTACCATTTCTATGTGGACGATTACCGATTTGAGGCACTCTGGAAAGACCCAATTAACCTGCTCACTAGCGGTTGTAAGGCCATAGCAGAGCCGAATTGCTCGCTCCATGACCAGACACCGATTGCCTACGGATTGCATCTCATCTACAAGAAGAGATGGCTTGCACGATACCTGCAAGAATGCGGCATCAAGGTCTATGCGGACTTGAACGTGTCGCACAAGTTCGTTGAGTACAACAAAATGGGCATTCCCAAAGGCTACAATGCGTTCATGACCCGTGGTCTTGACGGATGGATGGAAAGCCTCAAGAGTGACCTGCAAGTCGCTCAAGAAATCTCTGGTCTGGAGAAACCCAACCTCATTGTCTATGGCGGTGGTGACGAAATCAAGGCTTTCTGCCGTGAGCATGGTCTTTTGTATGTAACCGATTTCATCAACGCAAAAAAAGAGGATTGATATGGGACGAAATAGCGGTGGAACGAGAGATGGCGGTGTGCCGAGTGTGAAAGGCGAGGCATCATCCAAGAAAAGCGAGACAATGAGTGTCGCATCTATTGGACTCACACCAAGCCAAGCACTCAAATATGGTGGCAAGGACTACATCGGTGGTTTGGTAGAGACTTACAACGCATCTGTTAAGAGCCAACTCAAGACATACAGAAAACAATTAAACTCCGTGGAGACGTTAACCGACAAGCAACGGGCATCTCTTGAGCGGACTCTCGCATATTATGAAAAGCATAAGGACGTAGGACAAAAGGGCTCCTATGCCCAAAAGTTGAAGAAAGACGTGAAAAGTGTTGAAAGTGGCGATTTCAAGAAAGAATTGTTGTCGGTACATGGTGCTTTGTCCAAAGACGTTGTTATCGGTTATGCCAATAGCAGAGCGATGAGGTTAATGCTACCAGAGATAAGGAAGAGACTCAAGCGAAAGAAATAACGATTAAAACGATATAGTTATGGGCAGAAATTCAAGCGGAACGAACAACTATGCCAATGTAGGCACTACTCCCGTGGGCATCTCAACAACGGGACGCAAGGTTAGTGCTAAGACGATGGCGAAAGCCATTGGCAAAGCAGAGAGCATCTCCAAGTTGCCAGACCGAGAGGTGGTGAAGCAATTGCAACGTGGCATCAGCAGGTATGAGAAAGTGATGGGTGTCCGTGAGCGCAAGATTATGGTTGCACCGCTCAACGGAGCATTTGGTGTGACCTACATCGGTAGCGATGGGTCACATGGCATCTACTTGAGCAAGTCTGCATTCTCTGGCAAACGCAAGGATGTGGAGAATGCCTACAAAAAACATAATTACGAAACGGGTTTCAAGAACGTGACGAACAGAGCAATACAACATACTATCACCCATGAGTTGGCTCATGCCACATGGTGTTCGGCTTACTCTGGCTCTAAGCACAAAGCCGCAGGTAAGGAAATCACCCAACTCTACCAGAAATGGATGGGTGACAAGAAAAAGAAAGGCTACGGAACGTATGGCCGCAAGAACGTGGACGAGTTCTGGGCAGAGGTGGTTACCAAGGGTATTCACGGAAATGCCGACAAATACACCCGCAAAGCTATCCGTATCGCCAGAAAATATAAACTCTAGCGGTGTATAGCAATATTGTTATTATTTACTATATTTGTGGGGTATATATATTATAACAAGCAATATTATTAATAATATCAATTAAAAGCAAGATGGAAAAGATTAAATTGACGGAACAAGAAATCAACGTCATCAAGGCATATCTTGATGGCAAGATTGAGAGCGAAGAGCAAAAGCAAGCACTTGCAGTCCTCACCGACAAGGCAAACAAGCTGCTTGATGAGAAGACCAACGAGGTCTTTGAACAACTCCCAGACGCAAAGCCAGAGGCATACAAGGGCGGTGTTGACCCCGTCTTCTGGTTGTGGCAACAACACAACCTGCTCAACAATGGTGACATCATCTTGACCGACTTGGAAGAGAGGATGCTCCAACAGAACATCAACGGGGAGTTTGACCCAATGACCGCCACAATGGAAGAGGCGGCAGCTACCAACCGCATCATTGAGATGGCCGACAACTTGATGGAGCATCTGGATGCCTACAACGAGTTGGACGGGGACTTATTGGTCTGGTTTGACAACAAGAGAAAGTGATAGGGAAAGGGTGGGGCAAAAGCCTCACCCAGACCCGTTAAAGAACGAGTGAACGATGGCACAAGAGGACTTGATACCATGCAGCAAGCGAACCAAAGAAGAAGCAAAGGAATTGGGGCGCAAGGGCGGTGTAGCCTCTGGCCGTGCCAGACGGGACAAGCGAGACCTGCGAAAAGTCTTTGAGGCATTGCTCCCGCTCCAGATGAAAGACAAGAAAGGTCAGCCGCTCATGTCTCCAATCACGGGCAAGCCAATGTCCCTGCTTGAGACGATAGCGACTGCAACCCTACAAGGCGCAATCAAGGGAGACACTCGCCACCTCAACGTGATGCTTGATGTGTTGGGGTGGAAAGCACCGATTGTCCAAGAGGTCAAGCAGACCATTACCGATGATAGAAGCCTAGAGGAAATGAAAGAGCAGCTAGAGCGGTTGCGAAAGTTCCAAGATACCGCTCCAGAGGCCACACAAGAGGCCACAGAGGCCACAAAACCAGATGAGGGATGACAAGTACATAGTTGAAGAGTTGAGATTGAGAGAGGCCATTTTGAAAAAAGAGGCTTCTGTCAATTTTTCGTCTTTTCTCATGTACATCAACCCCAAGTATGAGATGGAGTGGTTTCACCGCCACATTGCTGACAAGTGCCAAGCACTCTTTGAGGGCAAGATTCAAAACCTCATGGTGTTCATGCCACCTCAACACGGGAAACTTTTACCTGCCGACACTCCAATACTGACAACCAAGGGATGGAAGCGGCACGGGGACTTGCAAGTCGGTGACTACGTCTTTGGTCACGATGGCAAGCCAAAGGCCGTGTTAGCCAATAGCGGTGTGTATGATTGGAACGTGGAACGGCTCACATTCCAGAACGGCCAGACAATATTGGCGGCTAGAGAACACCTATGGAAATTGATGGTTGATTACGATGACCACAAGTTTAGACGTGAGGTCATAGTGGAGACTCAAGACATATTCAAGCGCAGACACAGACGTAGTCCATACATCCAATGCGCTCCCGCTCTGGATATGCCGAAAAGGGAGTTGCCGATTGACCCGTACATCTTGGGTCTCTGGTTGGGCGATGGCCTATCAAACCAAGGTGTTGTTGTTAGCGGTGAGCAAGACATTGCCCACATGGGTAAGTTCGGCAAGGTTGTAAAAGAACGTGAGGGGTACTATAGAATCACGATTCCAGACTTGCGTAAGGCATTGCGATTGTGTGGACTCTTGGACAATAAGCACATACCTATTGAGTACCTGCTAGCATCCAAGAAACAACGCACGGAGTTGTTGTGTGGTCTCATGGACACAGACGGGACGTGTGACAAGAGGGGTAATTGCGAGTTCACACAGAAGAGCGGCACTCTCGCAGAGGACGTGTACACTCTTTTGCGCTCCATAGGCTACAAGGCACGAAAGGCTTACTATAGGGCGAAACTCAATGGTGTTGACGTGGGCGAAAAGACAAGGATTCTCTTTAACCCAGACCGACACGATATGGTGTTCAAACTTGAGCGCAAAGCAGAGCGGCTCAAGAACAAGACCACCGAAGACAGAGAGGACAAAAAGCGGCTTTTCTTGACCCGCATTGAGCCTCACGGGATTGTCAAGGGTAATTGCATCCAAGTTGAGGGTGGAATGTATCTGGCGGGATATGACATGATACCTACCCACAATAGCGAAATCATTTCCCGCTCATTTCCCGCATGGGTTCTGGGCAAGAATCCAGACGCAAAGATTGTCGGCACGTCCTACTCTAGCAATCTGGCAGAGCAATTCTCCCGCTCCATTCAGCGCACGATAGACTCGCAACCCTACCATGACGTGTTCCCAGAGACGATGCTCAACAACTCGCCTTTCAGCGATGTCAAGAAAGGCTATTTGCGCACGATAGAAATTTTTGAGACTATCAACCACAAAGGCTATTACAAGGCCGTTGGTGTGGGCGGTTCTTTGACGGGTACACCTGCCGATATAGCTATCATTGATGACCCCGTCAAGGACGCACTAGAGGCTTATAGCGAGTTGCAACGTGAGCGGGTCTGGGATTGGTACAACTCAGTCCTATCAACCCGTCTCCACAACAATAGCCGACAAGTCTTTGTGATGACCCGTTGGCACGAAGATGACCTAGCGGGGCGCATTCTCGCCCGTGAGAGGGACAAGTGGGACGTGGTCTCTATCCCTGCCATTTGCGAGAAAGAGGGCGATGACGGCATCTCCAAACGTCATGTGGGCGATGCTCTGTGGCCAGACCGACACTCTCTGGACAAGCTACTCGCACAGAAAGCGAGGTCACCGCAACAATTCGCCTCACTCTATCAGCAGAGGCCGACAATTGAGGGCGGCAACGTGGTCAAGCGGGAGTGGTTTCAGCACATATCACGGACGGAATTCAACGCAAAGCGATGGAAAGAGCCTATCAACTTTTATCTTGATACGGCATACGATAAAAAGGGCGCACGGGACAATGACCCGTCTGGCATCCTAGCGGCTTGCAAGATTAAGAACAACATCTATCTGGTTCATGCCGCTAAAGCATACAAGGAAATGCCAGACTTATTGCGATGGCTACCCACATACGTTGACACATGGGGAGACCGCCAAACGTCCATGCTCTGCATTGAGCCGAAAGCAAACGGCAAGAGTGTTATCCAGATGCTCAAGGAAATGACCGACTTGAACGTCAAGCACACCCCGTCACCGAGCGACTCCAAGATGGCGAGGATTTGTGCCGTTACTCCCAAGATTGAGTGTGGAAAGGTCATCATCGTGGACGGGGATTGGACGGAAGACTTTCTCAACGAGTTGTGCGGATTTCCAACCGCTCCACATGATGAGTTCGTGGATATTCTGGGGTATGCTATCAACCATTTGGATGGTGACACGATAGAGATACCCGCTTACTTGGACAATATGATAAGATAAAATACTATGTTAGAGAAGATTATCAACTACTTTCAAGGAAACCACACCGCCAATGACTTTGATGCGCTCATAGCCAGAAAGGACATTGACGGGGTGATGGCTAAGATGGACTCCCGTGCGGAAGAGACGGAAGAGGCTCTCAAAGAGTACCGCATAAGTGACCACAAAATCAACGAGCGGGTGGACAAAATCATTGTGGACAAGGACGGAAACTATAAGCGCACAATCAAGCGGTGGAAACTACCGATTGACTATCCCAAGTTCATCAATGAGATTGCTCTGGTGTTCATCTACGGCCAACCCGTGCGATGGGGGCAGACATCCAAAGGGACTGACGATGCGTTCAACGCATTCACCAACCTGCTCAAAGAGGTGCATTTTGACGCAAAGGTGCGCCAATGCAAGCGATATGCGGGGGCAGAGACCCAGAGCGCAATGCTTTTCCGTGTCTTCAAGAACAAGCAGGGCAAGCCAGATTGCCAAATCCGTGTACTTGCCAAGTCCAAGGGGGACGGCATCTACTCCCGTTGGGACATCTACGGCAACCTGCTTTCGTTTGGTTGGGAGTATTACCTCAAGGATGGAGACGATACCTACCGCCATTTTGACTTGTACACCGATAAGGTAATCTACCGATGCGTGAACGGCAAGGGTGGATGGGACGTGACCCCAGAAGAGAATCTAATCGGCAAGATTCCCGTCATCCTCTTTCAGCAAGACAAAGAGTGGGCGGGAGTAGAGCCGCTCATTGAACGTGAAGAGTACATCGCTAGCAAGACGGCAGACGTTAACGATTATTTCAGCGACCCCATTCTTGTGCTTGATGCGGACATTGTCAAGAATCTGCCAGACAAGGAAGACGAAAACAAGACCCTTATCAAGCAGAGCGGGGCAAGCACACAAGCCGCAGCAGGTTACTTGACTTGGGACTCCGCTAGCGCAAGCAAGCAAGGCGAACTTGAATGGCTGCAAAAGCAGATTCTCTCCAAGACGTTCACCCCAGACATCACGTTTGAGCAGATGAAAGGTCTGTCCAACGTATCTGGCAAGGCACTCAAGCAGATGATGGTGTTGGCCAACATCAAGGCAAGCAAGCACAAAGAGACGCACGATGAGATGATGGACAGAGTGGCGGGTCTTTGTCTCTCCATTATCGGCAACGTGTTGAACGTGTCACTCAAGAAGCAATGCGACAATGCCGTCATAACCCATGAGTTCAGCGACCCGTTTGGCGAGGATGCTACCGAGATTCTTGACCAGATTGCCAAGGCAAAGGATGGCGGCTTCTTGAGCCAAGAGAGTGCCGTTGAGCAATCGCCCACCACCAAGAACGTCAAGACGGAGATGGCAAGGCTCAAGGCCGATGCACAAGCGGCACAAGCAGCACAGATGAATATCTTCGGCCAGATGGCCAAAGTGGATGAGGGTGTGAGCGAGGGCGAATTGGAGTCCGCAGAGTAAAAAGTTACATCAATGTAATTCATGGCGGGGGTCATAGACAAATATGCCGCAGGGATGTTCAAGCGGCAAGAGCAATATGCCCAGAGGGTGAAAGGCTTGTATGATATAGCGGTGGGGAAACTTACCGCTTTAGCCGCACAAATACCCTATGACCCAGACCATGAGTTCTCTTTCAGCGACAACCCAAGGATAGCCGATGAGACAACAAGAATCATCCGTGAGTTGTACTCGCAGGTGTACAACCAAATCAAGAGCGGGGTAGAGGCAGAGTGGGAGTTGGCCAACCTATCATGTGATGCGCTAATCACGTCAATTTTCGGTGCAAAAATCAAAGAGACAAACCTAGGCGCACAATGGTTCGCCCGCAACCAGAAAGCGATGGACGCATTTTTTGCCCGCAAGTCGGCCAACGGGGGACTGAATCTCTCGCAAAAGGTGTGGAAATACACGGGAGATTTACGCACGGAGTTGGAGAATGCCATATCCGTCTCAATGGGTGAGGGTGTGAGTGCCGCCACCATGTCTCGCAGGGTGCGTCAGTTCTTGCGTGAGCCAGACAAGTTATTCCGTAGGGTGAGGGGCAAGGACGGCAAGTTGCGACTCTCAAAAGCGGCCAAAGCCTACCACCCAAGCAGGGGAGTCTACCGCTCTAGCTACAAGAATGCGATGAGGCTGACCAGAACGGAAACCAACATGGCCTACCGCATGGCCGATGAGGACAGATGGCAGCGCATGGACTTTGTGGTTGGGTATGAGGTCAAGACATCCAACAACCACCCTATCCCAGACATTTGCGATGACTTGAAAGGCAAGTACCCCAAGGGGTTCGTCTTCAAGGGATGGCATCCTCAATGCCGTTGCCGTATCGTGCCGATTCTGGCCACCAAGGGCGAGTTCATCAACTTGCAAAGGATAGCTATCTCTGGCGGTGACGCACGGGGATTCGTGAGCAAGAACCATGTGGCATCCGTCCCTAGCGGATTCACAAAGTGGATTAAGAAGAACGAGAAGCGCATCTTGGCTGCAAAAAGCAAGCCGTATTTCATCCGTGACAACTTTATCGGTGGGGACATCCGTAATGGCCTCACCAATGCCGTACTCAAGGCGGGACTCATGCCCAAGAACGGCCAACTACCCACCATTAAGAACGTCAAGATTGAACCTACAGCTAGCGATGACCGAAAGAGGCTCATGGCACAAGCAAACCAAGCGATGGCAGGTCTTGACGTGAACGAGGCACTCCAGAAGCGCATAGAGGCCGCACAAGCACTCCAAAATAGCGAGGATGGGGAATTGTTCATCAAAGCATACAATCGCCTCATGGCGGGCATAGAAACGCAGAAAAAGTGGGATGCTTTGGTATGGCAGGGAATCACCCCAGAGCAGAAAGCCAACCTCAAGGAACTTGAAAAGGCTCTGGGCATCAAGAAAGGCCGTCCCATGACTCACGAACAAGCCGACTCTGGCATGGTCAACCCGCTCTACGATAACCCCGCAAACTATCGCAAGAACCGCTACAAGTGGAGCAAGAGCGGACGATTGGTCAAGAATCCAGAGTGGGATGACCAATACTCCATCAATTGCCAGACGTGTGTTCCCGTATACCAATTGCGCAGGTGGGGATTTAACATTGAGGCTCTGGGCAATCCCAAGGGCAGGGTCTGGGGCAAGGACATACTAGACCATGACTATACCCGTGTGTGGATGAATCCCAAGGGCGAGTATGGCTATGGCCGTAAGTTCCGCAAGACCCCGTTGAAAGAGGGAAATCTATATCTTGGATTAGAGGCAGAGCCAGACGGCATCTACCAGATTGAATGCACATGGAAAGGCGCAAAGTCTGGCCACACATGGGTATATGTCAAGAAAGACGGGAAAGGGTTCATGTATGACCCTCAAACAAACGTGAGGTATCGTGATTGGGATGCGTTCAAAAAGGACATCGCAAGCAGGGTATCTCCAAAGTACGGATATGAGTATTTCCGCATTGATGACTTGAGGGTGAACGTGGACGCACTCAAGCAGATGGTCAAGGAAGCAGAGCAACGCAAGCCTAGTGTGCAAGAGATAGCCGATAAACGTCATGCAAGACGTGATGTGTATGGAATCAAGTTGGCATGGCGCAAGCGATTGCAAGAGCGACTCTTGGCGCAGGTCAAGCCAGAGTGGACTACAAGCAAGGATTTTGCCCACCGATTAGAGTTGCTTGATAAGGCGGTGAACGCAAATCGGTCTACTCCCAAAGAACTATTTGAGCGAGTCTACAATGAGGCCAAGAGTGGTGTGCAGACTATGGCGGCTCTGGAGCGCAGAGCGGCAGAGATGGCCAAGTGGCAAGCAGAGGCCGACAAGGTTCTCAAGTTCAAGGGCAAATACATTGAGGTGGACACCACCAAGTTGGAGAGCCTCATGCGCTATCGTATGCACAAGGCTAGCGGTGAGATTGCACGTCTGGAGCAAGAACTTGCCAAGATTGAGCAATTCAAAGCTGACGTGGCCGACTTGATACCAGAGGCAGATGCGAACAAATACCTCATGATGTTCACAAGGAAAGAGATTGAGGATTGCTACAATCCCGTCAAGGCCAAGATTGAGAAAATCATCAAGGTTAACGGGAGTGACTTGCATGGAATCAAGAACGAGTTGGAGTATGAGGCAGGTTGGGTCAAGGCTCACCCCAAATATGCAACGTCTAGTCTCGCCCAAAAGATGTATGAGCGCAAGGCGGCAGAGGTGCAAAAGCAGATTGATTGGAAAGGCATCAAAGACGGACTCGCTCAAGCGACTGCATTCAAAACAAAAGCGGCAGGGTACAAGGCTTTGTTGGAAGAGTTGAAAGACGCAATCCAGAATGATGATATGGTTGCGGCAAATTCCGCTCTTGCCAAAATACAATCCAAGCAATTTGAAATCCTATCCAAAAAGGCTAAAAAGGCGCAAGCGGGTCTCAATAGCGACATGGAGTCGTATGCGGCAAAGAATTACCGCACAAACTTTGTCTCATCACAGAGAGAATATGACGAGATGACAATGGGTTTGGACGCATCCGCTACTCATGTCTGGAACGCAGCACCAACAGAGGTTAGAGAGGCATTCGTTGATTATTGTGACGGGGATTCAACGGCAATCAACGTGGCGGCAGGTAAGGGAAACATCACGGAACAAATCAAGAAACTTGATAGTGTGTTTGACCAGATAGTTACCACAGAGGACATCGTGTGCCGCTCTGGGCAGAATTATAGTGTTGCAGAGTTTATCTTTGGCGGTGAGTTTAAGACACTATTGGAGAGCGGCAATATTGATGAATTAAATAGAATGTTTGCGGGTAGCAAGGGTGTAAACAAGTCATTCATGTCAACATCATTCAATGAGAGAGGCGGTTTCACCAAACAATTTGAATTCCATGTATATGCTCCAAAGGGTTCATCACTCATGAATGTTAATGAGTTGAGTCCATACGGCAGACACAAGGGGGTCTCATGGGACGGAATCAGTTCTGGCGGTTCGTGGATGCCGAATGGAGAGACGGAGATTCTACTCGCTAGAGGGTGTGTGTTCAAGTTCATCAAGGCCGAAGCGGGAGCGGGTAAAGGCGGGACTACTAGAGTCTACATCCAGATAGTCGGCAGACAAAAATGAGACACTATGTAGCGCAGAGATAGCACTATATAGTGTCCCAATATCTCACGGGTTCAATGGTCACTTTTTGAATGAGAAATACCTATCGTAGTATGGCTTTGGGTCTCCACCCGCCCATGTGTCCGCATAGGTGTCTATCTTATTCTTGATTGCGCCTTTGAAATAGTCTTCGGCAGAGGCAGAGGTGACGTTGTGCAATCTCCACTCCCTATTGCACACCACCCACTCAACCCGCCACATATACCACTTGAATTCGTCATCAAGTTGCTTGTACGGGTTATCGTCAAGGCTTGTTTCTTTGCCAGAGTAGAGCAGACAATATTTCAACAATTCCTTTTTCATAGCTTCACTCTTTTACCATGTCCATGTAATCTAACGTGTAGTTCACACTCACGTCCCCACTATCTGGGTCAATGAGTATGACGCAGGGAAGCCCCGTTGGCCTAGGATTCGTTTTCTGGCCATCCAGAGCCGCCATGTAGACCGATTTCCCGTAACGTGTACCGATGTACTCAACGGAATCAAAACCGCTCTCCAGAGCCGCTTTCTGTGCGATTTCCTTTTGCTCTTTGAACTTTATCATGATACTTGCTCTTTCGTAGCCATCCAGAGCGGATGATTACATCATTGTTCTGGTATGGCTCTTGTTCTACGTTGTAATGTGAGCGCAGGGATGTGTACTTGATACCCACCCGTTGCTCACCCAGATGATGAAATATCGCAATGAGCGAGGAAAAGTAGTAGTACCTTTCCTCACCCATTTGCGGGTTTAGTAGTTCAACAATGTATATCCGTCTCATAGTGCTTTGCGTTTTGTCGGCACAAAGGTACAACAATCGTGCCATATTTGCAACATTAGCTATCCTCTTCCCACTCTGGGCAGGTTGCATTTCGGTCTACGTCATCATCCGTCTTGCGGCAATACCAATGTTGCCAACCGCAACGTGCGCCCAAGTGCTTGCAGTAGTAGCAGGTCTGGTCAGTAGTCCGTGCCATAATAGTGAATGCCCGTCAAGCCGATAGCGCAGCCTCAAGTTGTTACTTAAACGGACAATTCTTACAATGCTCTTTTCTCTCTTCGTGGCAGACGAATGACTTGTCAATGTCCACCCAGATGATGTACTCTGTGAAATAGTTGAAATACCTCTTGAGGTCTCGTTCATCCGTGGTAAGCGGGCAATGGGGATTGCCGTTCTTGGAGTAGCACCAACACCTTACCACCTCTACTTGTTGCTTGTTCTGTGCCATGTCATTGAATCTTTTTGAGTTGAACGTAAATAGTAAATGCGTGTTTGTCTTGCACGTCAACGAATGCGGCTGACGGCTCTGGGTCATTGGAGTTGTCATAGAGCAACTCTACCTCACATTGTGAGTATCGGTGCATCTGGTTGTGGTACTCGTTCCAGAATGCCTTGATAGCATCCTCTTGGGTCTGGAACAAATCCAGACCAAACTCTTGCTTGCATACCCAGACGGATTCATCGCTATTCTCGTTGAACGTGAAATGCTTCCACACGTCCTTGTTGGGAGTCGCTGACGAAATCTCACCGCACCGCAGCAGGTGCATCACTCGGTTGATAACCTCTTTCTTTTCTTTGTTGCTCATAATCGTTTTGTTGTTTTGTTGGTTATTGTATTTCCTCGTCATTGCATACCAGAACGTCACCAACAATGAAATCATTTGTGCGGAATGCCGCTCTTAATATGTCCGTTGCCTTGTTGTTGTATGGCAGGTTGTATAGCTTACCCTCTTCATTGAGGCAAATGAGTCTGCCGTCTCGCAGGTTGATGATTTCAATGTAACCACCAACAATGCTCTGGAGTTCCTCTAGCTGAAAGTCTGTGCCGTTCTTGGGAGCGGTCTCAATGACTTGTCCGTTTGATTTGATGATTTGTGCCATTTTGCTTTGATTGTTTTATGGGGAGCGGAGACCCGCTCCCCGTGGTGAATATCTTAGTACTTAGGAAAACTTGCCAATGCCTTGAGTCCCATTTCCTTGGTGACGTAGGGTTGGAGTGCCTCTGCCACCTCTGGCTCGTTGGCATTCTCAACGTCAATAGAGCCGTCCTCTTTGCACCAGAACCAATCGTAGTTCATGAGTCCTCTCAAGAGGCCGTACATTGCGCTCTCGTTCTGCATGAATGCGGGTGAGAACAAGTCATAATCAAACACGTCAAAGATGTCATCGTTGAAATAGTCAAAGATGTACTCTTGCACGTCCTCATTGCCCGTCTCGCTAGCAATGTGCAAAACCTTGTTCATAGCTGCCGTGAATGCCTCATCTTTCTGGCGAGTGGTGGAGAAAACCTCAAGAGGGGTATTGCGCCACTCCGTGGCCTCTGCCATTGCAGCTTCAGCAGCCTCTCTTGTGTCAAACACTCTTGCGCCAATGCACTTTTCAATCTTGCCGTTTGGCTTCTTGTACCCGTAGAAATAAGTTGTCTTTTCCATTTTGCTTTGGTTTTGTGAGCGGGGAGTGGGTCTCCCCGCTCTGGTTATTGTTTAGTTAGTTGTTAGTTAGATTTTAGTTAGATGTGCCAGATGTGGAGATTGTTGTCAACGTCCAACGGGAGAATCATGTCAGCCGTCTCTGGCTTGAGGAATGCGAATGTGTCATCGTCCTTGACGTAGACCACTAGAACCTTGCCCGTGATTGCGATTGTGGCCATAGTGCCGAAATACGTCTTGCTACTAACGGGTTGGTCGGTGAAATCATATACACCCCAGAGTCCGTTGTCAATACCCTCACGATTGATAGAGTCAATCAAATTGAATGTCTTAGTGTCCATTTTGCTTTGAATTTAATGAGTTAAACTTACACTAATAGTGTTGCAAATATCGTACCAATGCAACAAAATGGCAGAAAATTGGTCAAAAAAAATAGAAAAAAGTTGAGTTTAGGTCTTCAATCCCTATCCCAATCGTCACATACTGACATGGCAGGTCTGCTTATCGCCTCATTGGTGCGCCTACAGACTTGGGACTTTCTGCCCATGTCATAGTAGCAATGCTTGCAAGTGAAGCATGACTCAAAGTCTCCCCAAACGTCACCTTGCTTGATTCGTGCCATAGTTGTGTGTATAGCGGGAGCGGCTTGCACCGCTCCCAGATTGGTGTTTACTTGTTGTTCGCTAGGTCTTCCCAAAAAGCCGCATACTTGCGGTTGATTGTTTCCATGAACATCTGGACTTGGTGGATGTTATACATCATCGGTGCGTCCATCTCAAGCATCTTGTAGACGTTCTTGACGTTCCTCTTGGCCGTCTGGTAGGTCTTGTTAGCCGCCTCAAGCAATTCGCCCGTCTCTTCGGTGGGTGTGTGCTTGTTCTTGGAGAGATTCACACAATATGCCCGCTCTGCTTCCAGAGCCTCGCTGATGGTCTCGTTAGCCTTGCGAATGTAATATCCTATCGTCTTCATAGTGGTAGTGGTTTTAATGGGGTGAGCGAACCCACCCCGTGGTTATTACTTGTTGTAGTTCTCTGCCCACTCTCTGGCCTCAATGTCAAACGGGTCACGGATGAACATCATGTCTCCAGAGCCGTCACCCCACCAATCGTTGCAATGAGCCGTGATTCTGCCCATGCCAGAGTGCGGGTAGTGAATGGTTTCTAGCTTTCGGTACATTGAGCGGAATAATGCCGACACCTTGCGGCCAGAGAAATGACCCGCATTCTTGGCATCGTTGGTGCAATATCCCATTGCATCGCAAGTGACCGATTCTGTTCCGTCTCCATTGGCGAATTCAATTTGGCAATCACCCCACTCACCCTCAATGATGGTGTCGGCCAATAGCTGCCTCTCATCGTCCGTGAGGACGTTCACTACGTCATCCCACGTCTTAACCTCACCAAGATGATACTCACCAACGATTACCCCGTCATCGTTCATCTCTACGGCCTTGATAGGCTTATCGGTCATGTTGCCGTCATTGTCATACTCAAACTCCACCTCAATGGTGTTGCCGTTGGTCTTGGACTCAAACACGATGCTCCAGAAATCGTCATAGTAGATAACATCAATAGCATCGTTGGACTTGAGCGGCTTAATCTGGTCATAAGCCTCATTGTTGTGTCCGTAGAAGCAAGCGGTGTAAGTCTTGCCGTTAACCTTAACTTTGATAGTGTTAGTTGCCATAATCATTTTGCTTTGAAAGGTTGATAAAAGTGATTGTATCTCGCTTTTTGATGTTGCAAATATAATACCATTGCAACAATTAGCAATAGTTTTGGCCTCAAAATGGGTGCTTTTTATACTTTTTTAACAAAATCCCGCCTTTTCTGGCCGAATCTGCCATTTAATATCCGTTAACATGGCCAAATTTTGTTATAGTGCCTAACAAGCACGTTTTATTATTATCTTTGCGGTGTTTCACATAATGAAAGGTCTATTATGAAAGAGAAATTTCTAGAACAATTCAAGGACAAAGTCAAGGACTTCGGACTTAGTGACAAGGCAATCGCAGCACTTGCCGAGCAGGGTTGCGAGGGTTTCAACGATGACACCACGGAAGAGGATGTCACCAAGCAGGTGGATTTCATGGTTCGTATTGCTAAGTCAATGCAAGGCGAGGTGACCAGAAAGACGCAGCGCACCAAGGACTCCAAGGATTCCACCAAGGACTCCAAGGACTCCAAAGATGACAAGGACGGAGACGATGACGGCACACCCGCATGGTTTACCAAGTTCCAGAGCAAGCAGAGCGAGGCCATTGATGCTCTCAAGGCAGAGTTGGCCGAGATGAAGACTGCAAAGAGCAAGGCAGACCGAGACGCACTCATCGCATCAAAAGCTAAAGAGATGGGGATTCCCGCAGGTCTCATCAAGCACGTCACCATTGGCGAGGATGAAGACATTGAGAAGACACTCACCAATCTCAAGCAAGAACTTGTCAACGATAAGCTACTACCAGATAAGGGTGGCGAACAAGGAAGCGATGACTCCGCTATGGCTCAAGCAGCCGAAGAGTGGGCAAAGTCGCTCCCAGACAAAGAGTAAGTAACACTATTCATTAAAACGAAAACAAGAAAATGGCAATCACGTTTAACACCAACAAGATGCCGTCTGCCGAGAGGAAAATCTGGAGGGGTGAAGCAAAGATGCTCCCCGCAGGTTTCAAACCCAAGCAGACGTTTGTTGCGGGTACTATCTTCCATCGTGGTACACCTCTGTTTGTTGACATGAGCGACCTCTCTGCCGCTATCTGCAAGGTTGCCAAGGTCATCGCAGGTGGCACTACCACCAAACCCCGCATCACCAAGAATTCGTATCTCCAAGTTGGCGATAAGGTCATGGTGGATGGCGGCTCTGTAGAGCGCACCATTTCGGCCATTGACACGTCCAACTCTGGCTATGACGAACTGACCCTCAATTCCGCTCTCACGGGCGCAACCGAGGGCGCATTCATCACCGAGAGTCTGGCCACTACCGAGGGACAGACCACTACCTATTCGCCCAAGTACGTTCCCAACGCAATCATCGGTGAAGACCGAGAGGTGTTGGCTAGCGACCTGCCCACCATTGACGCAGCATGGGGCGCACTCGTTATCAAGGACGTTGCACCCGCCATTCCCGACTCATGGATGGCAGAGGGTGGCTTGTGCCTCAAGAACAACCACAACATCGTGTACATCCGTCAGTAAAGAAAGGAGACTAAGTTATGGATTATAGTTCTATTTTCGGTGTTATCGCAAAGAACGTGCAAGCACGCATTGACGCAGCTAGCAAGTTGAACAAGAAGTTGTTTGACTCTGCTATCTATCCCACCTTTTTGGATTGGGACACCCCGTCCATAGGTCTGGTGTTTGAGGAAATCATCGGCAAGTACAACATCTCTGTTGCGGCTGCAACCATCGGTGACGGCTCAAAAGAACCCGTCTTGGGTCAGCAGGGTCTGGAGACCTATACCAACAAGGTGCTGAAACACGCAATCTCACGTTCACTCACTACAAGCGAGTACCGCAAGGTGCTTGCTATCATGAACTCCAAGAACCTCTCGCAGAAAGAGGTTGTCCGTCAGCTTACCGACATCGTCTGGGGAACTACCGAGGACGCAGTCAATGGTGTTCGAGCCAAGATTGACATGATTCTCTTGGGCGCATTATCCAACGAAGGTCAGTTCACCTTTGACGATACCAACAACCCAGAGGGCGGTGTAAAGGGTACAATCAACTACAATATGCCCGCAGGTAACATCGCCACCGCTACCACCGAGTGGACTGATGCTAACATTGAGTCGGTCAACCCGTTCAATGACATTCAAGACCTGCTTGCCGTAGCCAACGAGAAAGTCGCTCTGGCTCATTTCCTCATTTCCCCGTCCAAGTTGGCATGGTTGCTCAAGTCACCCAAGATGAGAGCAGCCGTTTTGGGCAACAACAACGCAGCCGCTCCGTTGACGTTGTCGGCACTCAACAACTTCATGGAGAGCAACAAGATGCCTACTTTCATGATGATTCGCAGAACCTGCAACGTCAAGAAAGGCGATACCATCTATCCCATCACCCCGTTCAATTCCAAGAATCTGGTCGGTGTACCCGCAGGTAAGATTGGTAAGTTGATGAATGCCTATGCCGATAGCGAACTCCGCAAAGAACCCAACGTCACCTACTCCATGTATGAGCGCATCCGCATCTCGCAATGGGGTGTCGGTGAGCAGCAGGGTACTAACGGAACGGAATTCACCAAGGCAGAGTCGCTTTCGTTGCCCGTATTCACCGCCATCAACGGCATCTACACGTTGAAGACGGAAGCCTAAACCGAGCATGAGCCATGACCAACTTGGAATCATTAAGAGCCAAATGCAAGTTGATTTGCGACACTTGCTACGTTGACCGAGACGTGCTTGAGGTTACTCTGGCCGACAATGGCTTGAGTGCCAACGAGGCTGCAACCGCAGGTGACACCACCATCAAAAAATGCGCCATCCTTATCGTCAAAGGTTGGGTGGAGACATCCAGAAGCGAGGGCGGTGTGTCTGTATCGGTTGACAGAGAGGCCGTAAAAAAGTCTCTCTCATTCTGGTGTGGGCAATGGGGTCTTGATGAAGAGTTGGTTGAGGACTCAAAATCGGTTATCTATTCTGGTTCTAATCTCTGGTAATTATGCGAGTTAACGGCACTCTGTCATATCTCATTGAGCAGACATCCTCATTTGATGAGGACGGAGTGCCTACACCATCAACCTCTACTTGGTCTCAACCCGTTGAGTGTTGGATACAGACCAACACCCACAATGAGAGGGGAACGTACCAAGACGGAAAGTTCACGCAAGCATCGTATCTGGTGCTTCTTGAACGTCAGCGATTGGCCGTAGAGCCAAGTAGAGTGAGATTGGTGCGTGGCACTAAAACACTTGGTGAGTTTGACGTGCAAGATTTCCAACGTGTCCACTTGGACAGATATAGACTCATTCTGTGATGCTATGCCTATCCAAATGACCACAACGTCCCGCCAGATTAAGGCCGACTATGATTCCATGTATAACGCACGGGTCATTAAAGCCATCATCAACACCATGCGCTATGTTGGCGAGATGTGTGTTCAAGAGGCGAGAGACAACGGCTCATACACCGACCAGACGGGCAATCTTCGCTCTTCTATCGGTTATGTGGTGGTCAAGGACGGAATCATCGTTGAAAACGGGAACTCGCAGAAATACCTAGAGGGAACATTGGGAGAGAGTGAGGGTGTCAAGTTCGCCAGACAATTGGCGGCTGACCAACCCAGAAAGGGAATAGTTCTCATAGTCAGCGCAGGTATGAACTATGCCGCATACGTTGAGGCAAGAGGCTACAACGTGCTGACAAGCGCAGAACTCCTAGCGGATAGCCTAGTCCCGCAGATTTTGACTAGCATCGGTTTTAAGGTCAAGAAATAATGGCAGATGAAATAACGATACCAGACGTTTACCGCAAGACGGAAACGGAGATTGAACGGGACTTTTTCCGTTTGGTCAAGGATAGTCCGTTGGCGGCTGCAATCTCTGGTTCACTCTACCGCAAGGGCATGAGACCGAGGAATGCCCAGACCGAGGACATTGTGGTCACCTTTCTCTCTGGTGAGGAATCGCAAGAGCAGAACGGGGTAATCAACCTCAACGTCTATGTGCCGATGATTAGTATCCGCAACAACTCAAACCTAGTGCCGAACATCCAGAGGTGCGGTGAACTTGAGAGGATGATTGTTGACTTTGTTGACGGCATCCAATCCAATGAGTACATCTATTCGTTGCGTAGTACACCGAACACTCTGGATGACCCAGAATTGATTCAGCAAACAACCATCAACACAAGAGTTTATTACAGACGTACAACATTTTAATACGATATTACTATGGCAAAGAAAATCATGGCATGGAGCAAGTGCAAGATTGAAATCGGCAAGACGGGCAATAGCGATGCTATGGCTGCAAGTTTGACCGATGTGGGTGTAATCCTCAATCAGTCTAGCACTCTTTCAGCAGAAGAGGGTGACAAGATGCAAGCCATTGCAACGGGCGGTGAAATCGTGGCCGAAGAGCCTCAAGAGGGAACTCTCGTCCTTGAGACCACCATCATTGAGCCGACTCCAGAACTCATCGCTCTGCTTGGACTTGGCGCAGCCGTTGCAGAGGGCGGCACGGAACAGACCATCACCACTCACGTTGTGAATGACAATTGGTCTGTCAAGGTGACCCCCAAAAACCAAGGCGCATGGGGAATCCAAGCACCGAAGACAACCATTTCCTACATTCCCGCATGGAGTGAAGAGAATGGTAACCAAGCCGTTCTCCGCTTCTCCATTCTCAAGACCACAGAGGCCGAAACCAACTATTGGTACAAGAGGTTCAAGACCGCTTCGGCTCTGTAAGCGAATGTAATGTCTTCATGATAATATATTTTAGGGTTATTAATTAGAGTTGGTGGGGAGCGATGAACGGGGAATTACATTGCTCCCCATTTCCTTAAAGGCAAAATGGGACAGAAAAGGACAACGGAAGAGCAGGTTGCTAGTTCGGTATTGCAACAGAAAGACCAGACGATTGAGATTGGCGGGAAGACGTACCGATTCGGCAAGCCTAGTGTGGCAACCATCATCATGGTGTCTGGCCTAATCTCTAGGTTACCAGAGGTGAACACAGACATCACGGACGGAGAGTTGACCGAAGAGGTTTTGAGAACCGCCAGACACTCCAAGGTCTTGGGCGAAATCGTGGCCACATTGATTCTTGGTGCAAAACGGGTCATGGAGATTCGTGAGTCCAAAAGGCATTGGTGGCAGAAGAGAAAGAGCGACTATGACCGACTCTCCCGTGACGTGCTTCTTGAGTGCGATGCGAAAGAGTTGTCAAAGTTGGTGATTGATAATCTAACCAACCTGCATCTTGGCAATTTTTTCGCCATTACCGCTTCGCTGGCAGGGGCAAACGCAACAAAGCCAACAAAGGACGGAGCGGAAGACTGAACGATAGCATCTGGGCGGTGATTCTGGGCATGGCATCTAATATCGGTGTGACTCCAGACTACATCTTGCACCAGATGACATGGGAAAACCTCATACTCTACGGGTATGCGACTCCCACATATGACGATGACGATTGGGACGATTCAATTGATGCTAACAATCCAAAGTTAGCAGACAGATTCAGCGAGGGTATTGTAACTAATCCATTTGCGTAATGGAAACGGAAAACGGCAAAATCAACTATAAGGTCTTACTAGACACAAGCGGCATGGCGGCTGAACGTGATTCAGTCGCAGGTATGTTCGCAGACATGGGCAAATCAGCACAAGTGGAGGGCGCAAAGATTGACGATGCGTTTTCCGCAGCAGCAGCGAACATTGGCCGGGCATTTGCCGGGTTGATGGCCGTGTCCACATTCACCGCTCTATCCAAGAAGATCATGGCGGTGCGTGGCGAGTTCCAACAACTGGAGGTGGCTTTTGACACCATGCTTGGATCAGCCGAGAAAGCCAATAGCTTGATGAACCAGTTGGTTCACACCGCAGCCGTTACCCCGTTCGGACTGCAAGACGTGGCCGGAGGAGCAAAGCAGCTTCTGGCCTACGGTATCGCAGCCGATGAGGTCAATGACACACTTGTCCGTCTTGGTGACATCGCAGCAGGTCTCTCTATCCCTCTCAACGATCTTGTCTACCTCTACGGTACCACCATGACCCAAGGCCGTGTGTACACGCAGGATATGCGCCAGTTCATGGGACGTGGTATCCCTCTCGCAGAGGAACTTGCCAAACAGTTCGGTGTGACCAAGGACAAAGTCAGCGAACTGGTAACCGCAGGCAAGGTAGGATTCCCGGAGGTCAAGAAAGCAATCATCTCCATGACGAGTGAGGGCGGCAAGTTCGGAGGTCTGATGGAGAAACAATCCCACACGATCACCGGGCAACTCTCCAACATCGAGGATGCCATTGACATGATGTTCAATGATCTTGGCAAGCAGAGCGAGGGGATCATCAATTCCGCTCTGGGTGCGGTGACATTCCTCATTGAACACTACAAGGAGTTCGGCACGATACTTTTGACTATCGTGGCCGCTTATGGCGAGTACAAGGCCGCTCTAATGGCGGTAGCCGCATATCAAGCAGCCACTGCCAAGATTGAAACCGCAATCATGGCTGATCGTGAGGCTTCAATGGCCACTACACTCACTCAACTCCAAGCAATCGCACAAGCAGAGGGCGCAGACACGGCAGCGACCAATGCAAACACGGCTGCAAAGCAAGCCAACAAAACGGCTACTGAGATGGAGATCGCCTCTATCATGCGAGAGTTGGAGATGAAAGCCGGGCAAGCCGCTATCAACCATGATTTGGCAAGGCAGGAACTTGCTACCGCTCAACAGAGGATGGCCATTGCCGAGCAGAACTTTGCTGCACGTCAGCAGGAATACATGGCAGCAGTGCGATCCGGAAACATGAGTGCCGTAGCCGCAGCAAGAACCAATCTTGAGACGGCAGCGAAAGAGAAACAAGCAGCCGCAACCGCTCTCAATGCCACTCAGACCAACATTGAGACTACCGCCAAGATTAAAGAGGCGGCAGCTTCTAAACTGGCGGCAGCGCAAGAGGCAGTTGACACATCCGCAAAGGTGGCTAACACCACCGCCACTGGTGCGCTTGCAACTGTGACGAATCTTGCTACTGTAGCCGTCCACAAACTGAATGCTGCATTCCGTGCAAACCCGTTCGGTTTCATCTTGTCAGCCATTACTTTGGTTATCGGTGCGCTCACGATGTTCAAGTTCAACACCGAAGAGGCAACGGAATCGATGGACAGATTCCGTGATGCCGTTGGTGAGGAGCGAGGCAAACTGGAGGCTGCAAAAGCGGTTCTTGAATCGGTCAATAAGGAATCCAGTGTATACAAGAAAGCCGTCAGCGAGTTGTCGCAGATGGCCGAGGAACACGGCACCAAACTGGAGGTTGAGAATGGAGTCATCAAAGACCAAGAGACGGCTCTCAAAGACTTGTCCAATGCCATTAACAAGGCGGCAGCAGCTAAAGTTGTCGCAGAGGAAGCATCCAAGGCTCACAAAGAAGCTATGGATGCCGAGAAAGAGGCTATGGATCGCATCAAGGAAGATGCCGAGAAAGCAAGTCATGTTGTCGAGAGAACATCCGCAGACGGATGGGTCGAACGATACACTGAGGCAAGCAACAGTATCCGCAACATCACCGAGTCGCAATGGGACTACGTCAGTCAGATTGTAATGGCTCATGCCAAGGAGATTGCCGATGCCTATGCACAATCCGGTGAGGCAGGTGCGGCAGCAGCGCAAAACACTCTGAACGAGGTGAACAAGTACCTCTCACTTCTTAATGTCAGTGACGAAGAACTCAAGGCATTCCAAGGTTCTCTCATTGCCTACATCAATTCCAGTTCAGAGGGTTTCCAGAATGCCTACAAGGACTTGAGCCGGGTTGAACACCAGATGGCGGGAGTCATCAATGCAACGGACGATTTCAAGCGATCAACTGAGGCTCTCAAGGGGAGTGCAAGCGACACCTACGAGCAACTCCAACAGAAACAAGAGGGAATTCAGAAAAAGATTGACGAGATCAATGCGTCACCTCTTAACCCGCAGGTCAAGGATGAGCAGTTGGTATATCTCCGTGGATTGTTGGTGGAGATCAACGGTCTCATGAATAAGGCGCAGGGTGGTTCGATCAATGCCGCAAAAGATGCCGTTGACGCAGCCAAGAAAGAACTTGACGCAGCGGTTGTTGGCACAAAGGCTTATGACGAGGCCAAGAAGAAATACCAAGCCGCTAAAAAGGACTACGATGCCAAGTACAAGGATGCCTATGGCGGGTCTAGCGGTAAGCCTAGGACTACCCGCACAACCCGTTCCGGCTCCAAAACCGACCCCAAGCAGATTGCCTATGATGTTCAAGAAATCCGAGACAACTTGGAAAAAGAAATGAACGAGATGGTCAAAGACCTGCAAGAAGCATATGCAGCAGGTTCAACGTCTGGCATGGAGGAGGGGTCAAAAAAAGCACTCAAGCAGATAGAGGACAACACAAAGAACCAACTCAAGGCTTTGGATGAGTCCATTGAGAGACTTAGGGACAAGCAGGCAGAAGCCGACAAGCAGATATGGCTCAAGCAGAATCCCAAAAAGAAAGAGTACGAATATCCAACTCCCGCAGAGACATCCATTGAGGATTTCTTGGATAAGTACCCAACCCTCAAGGCACAATATGAAGCGAGGGTCACCCAGATAAGGAAAGCGGGTGAGGACGCAAAGAACAAAATCACCGATGAGCAAGCGCAACGTGAGTCGGCATCTATGAGCGCATATCTTGAGGAATATGGCTCATACTACAACAAACGTCAAGCAATCATCGCACAATACAACCAGAAGATAGCAGAAGCCGAAGAGAAAGGTCTCAAGGGTGAGGTATTGTCTCTCAAGAAGCAGATGAATACCGCTCTTGGTGACTTGGATTTCACCACCATCAAAAAGGCTTTCGGTGACTTGTTCTCTGGCGATTTGTCGCAGATTCCCAATGACCAACTCAAGGAATTCGCAGACCACCTCAAGTCAATGAGCGAGAATGCCAAAGAGTTGTCTCCAGAGCAGATTCAGCAAATCGCAGACGTTCTTGGAAATCTCCAGATGCAGATGGACTTGACATCACCTATCAACTCTATCCGCAAGGCAAGGCAAGAGTACAAGAAAGCCAAAGCGGACTTTGAAAAGTTTAAGAAAGCCGCAGAAAAAGCACGTCAAGAGGGTGACTTTGAGGCAGAGGCAAAGGCAATGGAGAAAATGACCGATGCCCAAAAGAGGATGAACAATGCCCAGAGCAAGTTGAAATTCTCCACCGAGAGTTTGATGGACGTGGTGGATGAGTTTGGGCGCACTCTGGATGAGGCAGGTGAGGTTGTCGGTGGAGTGACGGGCGAGATGCTCAAGTTGGCTGCAAGCGGCATCGGTGCGGGTGTCGCTATGGCCAACGGCATGAAGATGTTCAAGGAAGCCGCAGACAATGCGTCCAAGTCGGTGGCCATCCTAGCAATCATCCAAGCCGCATTTCAAGCGGTGATGGCTCTCATTGACTTGTTCGGTGGCAAGGAAGACAAGACACTCACGGCCTATGTAGAGGCTATGGACAACTACATCTCCATGCTAACTGACACCATCAGCGACCTCAAGGATGAGATGAACGATGTAAAGAACTCAATGGTTGAGACCATTGCGAGATACAAAGAGTTGGTGGCCATGCAAGAGAAATCTGCACAAGCCATCAAGTCGCAATCACAAATCTGGCTCAACTCTGGCGCAAGCGCACGGGCGCATAGTGAGGGGTACAAGATTGCGCAAGCCATCAGCGAGGGTCTGTGGTCTTCATCCGCAGAGGTGCGTGAGTACTACAAGAACGGGGTGGACGAATTGTCTGTCTACTACAAGAAAGTCTTTGGTAAGAACGCATCAATGTATGACGAGTTTGGCCGACTCAACCTAGGCAGGTTGGATTGGCTTTGGAAACTCAACGATGAGGACATCAAGGAACTTGCCAAGAACACCGAATTGTTGTCCGTCCTTGGTGACGAGTTATCGTCTGCCATCATCAACTATGCCAACTCCCTGCAAGAAATGGAAGACACCCTCAACGAGCAATATGCCGCATTGTTGAGTGTGTCCTACGATGATTTCTACACCGATTTCATTGACATGGTCAGCGACATGGACTCAACGTCAGCAGACTTTGCCAAGCGGTTCGGTGAGTACATGAGAAAGGCTCTTATCCAGAATCTCATTGCAAGCCAATACAAAGACCGAATCAAGAAACTCTATGAGGCGGCAGGTAAAGCAGCAGAGAACGGCACTCTTGAGCAAGAGTTGGGCGCATTGCGTGATGAATGGACGCAGATAGCCAAGGAAGCACGGGAGCAGGTAAAGTTAATCAATGACATCTCTGGTACTAACGGAACGGATGAGGACGGCTCTAGCGGCTCTTGGAGCGCACTTGGAGAGGAAACGGGCAGGGCATTAGAGGGACGGATGACTGCAATCCACATCCAGACCACTATCATTGCCGAGATGATGTTGTCTCAAGGCGAGAAACTGAATGAGATATGCAATATATCGTTGCAAGAATTCTCCATGCTAACCGAGATGAGCAATCTGGTGTACATCTCAACCAATCATCTGGATAGGATAGCAAGAAATAGTGATTCCCTGCCTAGCATCAATAACAAGTTGGAAAAGATACGGCAAAACACCGACAGATTATGAGAGGCGAATTATTCATAAACGGGCATGACGCATGGCAGACGTGGGGAATCATGATGGACGATACCTCATTGTCCGCATTGATGACACCACCTGCAACCAAGGACTTTCCAAAGAATTCATCACGTCTTGAGTCTGGGACAAGATATATCACAATCAATCCTAAACTCAAGGAAAGAGACGTGACTCTGTCTCTCCAATTCTATGCAGAGACCAAAGAAGCATTTAGAGCGAATTACACCGCATTCTGCAACAATGTGCTTGCAACGGGAAAACTCAATATCAGCACCAAGTACCAGAGCGGTGTTAAATACTTTTTCATCTACAATTCATGTACGCAATATCGTCAGTTCTTGTTCAAGGTGGCCAAATTCTCATTGAGGCTGACAGAATATAACCCAGAGAACAGAACTGACGGGAACTATGGCGGTGACATTACGATATGAGAGAGAGAACGAGTGACATATTGGAGATTAAGAGGACGGGAAATCTTGCTATGCCCGTCATCGCATCCGTGCTTATCAGCGAGGGTTCAACAAGGAACTTTCACTTGATGGAGCATGACTATGTCAAGTTGGATTTCACTCTCAAGACCGCAAAGCATTTCCGCATCGGTGACTACATTGAAGACCCTATTTTCGGCAAGTTCGTACTGACAAGTGAGCAGATGCCGACATACAACCAGACAACGGGCGGCTATGACTACTCGTTGAGGTTTGATGCCTACTATTGGCTTTGGAAGAACAAGGTGTTCATGCTGACTGCAAATAACGAACTGAACACCCGTGTCCGCAAAGAGACCGATTGGTGCTTGACCGATAAGTTGTCCGTGCATCTTGACGAAATCATCCACAACCTCAACCTGCTAGGCTACTCTGGATATAACTATTCCATAACGGCAGAGAAAGCCGATGAGGTGCGTTTTCTTGAGTACAACGGAGTGGACATAATCACCGCTCTCAAGATGATTGCAGAGGCATGGGAGACCGAATGGTGGGTGAGTGGTAAGGTCATCCATATAGGCAAGTGTGAGGGCGCAAACGAGCCATATCTCATGCAATTGGGTGTCAATGTGGAAAGCATGGACATCCGCAGCAATGTGAACGAGTATGCCAATAAGATATTCGCCTACGGCTCTACCCAGAATCTCCCGTTTTCTTACCGAAAGGAATTGCTCTTCGGTGTGACCGATGCAGACAACGGCCTTTTCCGTGATAGCAGACGGGACATCACACTTGACATGATTAGCGGTATTGTCACCCAACAAGAACTCGTTTTCGGCTCACCTACACAGATGGATGATTCCATCAACGGAAAGACTTGCACCATTAAATGGAACTCCAACACGTTTTCATTAGACTCTGGTGGCGCAATCCACGGGAATATTAGGGTGGTTGCCAACGCAAATATGTCATCTGGTTTGAGCGGCACGTTTGTTGTTAGGCTCAAATATCAAGGCAATGTCATCAAGACTTATGCCGAAGAGTCTTTCATCATGTACTCACCTAATTTTGACAAAGTCATCACCATAGATGATGAGTTTGTTGGGCAGGTTCAGTATTACTATGTTGAGGTTGAGGCCACAATCACGCACTCAAGCACGTCTTTGGACATCCTATCAAAGAGCCTTATAAGTTCTGTTGACATCAACAAATATGGAGTGAAAGGGCAGGTACATCTCACATTCGGTGGTGAGAGTTATCTTGTCACGTTCAATCCAAACGGAGCGGACAACGATAGCATTGAGGCACGTTATTTCTCTTTCAATGACGGCACACCTAGCGGATTCGGTGTCGGTTCTCAATACACTCTTGACGGACTCAAGGCGGCAGAGATTCCGTCTGGATACTACACCACCAAGTACAATGACCCGTCCGCTCTAGCCAAGTTGGGTGAGGTGAGGTTGGAGTTGCCAGAGTCAACGGGCGGTTATGTGGCCGTCAACGGGCTGCAACCAGACCAGATTGTTGAACGTGTTGTGATATTCAATGACATCTACCCTCATGCCGTCCAGATGGTGACATCGGTAACGGATGAGATTCAGTATGCTGAAGAGAAGCAACAAGACGGAACATCCCAGACGTGGGCATGGATTCAGTACCACATAATGGCTACTCTTGCTAACGGGAATCCGTTCTTGTTCAACACCGACTACATTAGTGATGGTGTGGACTCGCTCCAAATCAAGTTCATAACCAGAGAGGAAATGCTCAAGGCTTACCCAAACGTCACTCCACCTGCAACGGCAGAGTATCGTCTTGCGGGAATGACGTTTAATGTGGCATTTGACAATCTTTCGCAGACTTACACGATAGTCCGCAACACGGATTTTGGCGCAAAGTTGCCTAACGAGACCCTCAAGCCTAGTGTCGGTGACCCGTTTGTGTTGATTGGGTGGAATGTCAAGGCGATGGAGACTCTGGAACTGATAGATACGGCTGAAAGCGATTTGCAAGCGACTGCAAACGAGTACCTCACATTGATGGAGCAAGACCAATTCAACTTTGGGTGTTCAATGATGAGTGATTGGATGTTCGGTCTTGGCGGTGATGATAGTGAGCCGTTCTATACTAGCGAGGATGAGCCTCTGTATGAGAGTAACTCATTGAAATTCTACGTTAGGATGGGTGATGACTACTATGTCATGCCGCTTGAGGGAACAAGAGTCACAATCAAGCACAATGCGCTCTCTGGTGACAAGACTAGCCGAATTATAGGTTACGAATTAAAGTTGGACAAGCCATACGATTCTCCACGATATGACGTGGGAGAAACGGATGCCTACTCCAGACTGAAACAGATTGAAAAATCAATAAATAAATACTAATCAATATGGCAGATGAAAGTAGATATACATCTAGACACACGGGTCAACAGATTGACGATGCCATTGATGCTGTAGCTAACAAGGCTGACGTTGATGCCATTGGCGGTGCGAAACACGTCAAGTTGTCGCAAGCACCGCTCTGTGTGTTGTTCAATATTGAGGCAATGGCAAGCTGCTCTAGCGACAACAAGATGTGGTATCGCACGGATGGCCATTTGTACTACCATCTCAATGGTAACGATATAGACCTTGGCACACCTGCCTATATGCTATACCTATACCAAGGTAGTGTGTACACTTGGTCTGGTAGCGGTTTCATTCTGGTGAGCGGTGGCGGTGCTGACATTAGCGAGATTTTGAGTAATGATTGGAATGACCAGAGCCGTGCGCACGTCCCGTCTGCTAGGCAGATGAACTTGATGTACAAAAATATGATATCGGTGTGCAATAACTTGTCGGCATTGTTATCGTCTCTCGCCAATTCATCGTTCAAGACGGCACGTCCCGTCCTAACCGCATTGGATTGGGTTGGCAACGCAACATCCTATAGCATCGGTTACAATCTCACGCATTGTCACAAGACGGATGCTTCACCGACAAGTGTTGCAGAGGGCGATTCGTTCACGGCAACGATAGTGCCAGACGCAGGTTACACTCTCGCAGGTGTCCAAGCAACGGGTAGCGGTTTCTCGCAGACCTATGATAGTGTCAATGACAGAATAAACATCAGCGCAAGCAACGTGATGAACGGCATGACGATAGGCTGCATCGCAGCTACATTCCAAGTGAGTGTCGGCTATAACCTCACGGGGTTTAATAGCGAGAGCAACACCACCATGCAATCTGGCGGCTCGTTCACCAAGGTTCTGTCACCGCTCACGGGATATTCGGTCAAGACCATTGTCATCACAATGGGCGGCATGAACATCACCTCGCAGGTGTGGAATGCGTCCACCAAGACTATCTCTATACCCGTAGTGACGGGGAATATCGTCATCACGGCCACGGCTGAAGAGACACACAACATCCAGATATCATATCAACTTGCAGGTGTCACCGCAGGGAGTAGTCCTACAGAGGTGGAAGAGGATACAGACCTTGAGGTTGTACTTACCAAGAGCGCAAATTGGAGTGATGTAGCATACCAGAGCGGTGGTGTGTCTATTGACTTTGAGGCAAGGGACGTGCTTGTGTACTGCAACGGGAAATATCTGGAACGCAAGGTTGATGCTAATGACAACTACGGAGATTTCACGGCAACCAAGAGTGGAGACTCTGTGACAATCAATGTGCCGAAAGCCAAAATCACGGGGGATATAATCATCATGAACATTCCTTGGCAAGCCAAGTATGTCAATAGCCGTCAAATCACCCAGAGTGGTGTGGTGAACAGAGCGGGTACAATCTCAACAACTACTAACCTACGTTGCCTCTACACCAACAATTATCTGCCAGTTCCACAATCTTGTAATCTACTCACTATATATGCGATGAGTACGTCCACTCTCGCAGACTATGCGGTTGGTTGTGCATTTTACAACACGTTGATTTGCGCAGATGACGTGGCGGCAGGTGATGCTTGTGTTCGTGGTGCAGGTCTTGGTGAAGACGAAAGGACTATAGACTTGACAGAGCAGACAATCACAGACACGAAGAAAGACTCAATCGTAGCAGGTACAACGAGGGCAGATATTCTGTCTTTCCGTTCATCTGTATACATGATTGAACTTGGTAGTTCGTCCAATGCTTCACGCATTAATAGTTGTTATATCTACGATGCGACTAACAAGAAATACATCTGGTTTGGTAATTCAGTAACTAAAAAAACTAACAGATAATGAAAGACTTGCACACCATATCAAGCGAGAAATTCGCCAATCAAGTATTTGGCGAGATTGACGAGAATTTCAGCGACATCAAGTCAGCGGTTGACATTTTGGAACAAAGCGGTGGAGGTGGTGGCGGTGGTAACACAAGCGGAGAACAAGATGGATTGCCCGCATTGCAATTCAAGCGCATGAAGACTTACAAGGTGCTTGTATTGAGCAATTCGTTTGGCACATACCCCAACTATCCGTTTGGGCAGATTGCCAATCTTCTTGGTCTGGACGTGTCAACCTACGGATTCAACATTTTTGCAACGGCAGGTGCTTCACTAGCGGATGTTCTATCTAAAATCACGGGTAATTCAAGCACATCGGTTGCTATTGCGTATGGAGACGGCAAAGTTGCCACTAATGTTGGATATAGGACGGCACTAACCAACGATTGGGATGCCGTCATTTTCCACCAGAATTCGGCAAATGCCGCTGACTATTCCACATACTCCGCTCTCACGGATTTGGTCAATGCGGTGAGAACATACTGCACCAACCCAAGGGTGAAAATCGGTTTCCAGATGATATGGGACAAGTATCACGGAAAGTCCACAACCCAACGTGAGCAGATTCTCGCAAACGCAATGGCGGTAATGCAAGATTACGAGATTGATTTCATCGTTCCAACGGGTAATGCGTTTGAACTCGCATGGGCAGACAGCAATGCGTCACAAAAAATGGCTCTAGACCCGTCTGGTCATCCAAATAACGCATTCACAGAGTACCTCGCAGGTGCGACATGGTATCAATGCCTTTTCAGCCAATTGAGTGGCATTGACATAGATGACTATACCCCAAGAGATACCATGACGTGGCAGGGGTACACGTCATCTAGGAGCATAACACCTGCTGATGCTATTCTGGCGGCTCGTTTGGCAAAAGAAGCGGTGGACGGAATGTCAAGTGGTGGTTCGTCTGGTGGTGGCGGCACAGAGACCGACCCCGTCTTCAAGGCTTCGCCCGCATACGGCATCACCAATGCCAAGATTACGGAGTGGAACAACAAATACACG
>JBGUKK010000009.1:0-48093 GCA_045114435.1 Sodaliphilus sp. | reverse complement strand
TTCTAATGAATGGTGCTTATACATAATGAACCCCAAAAGTTTTTTGTCCAACTTTTGGGGTCCACTTCATTATGACACACCCTCTTTCCATTATGGCATCAAGTGCTACAATCCATGTTTTCGCAGCTTGGCGCTTTTTGAATAGAGATATTCGTCCTGAAATAATAGGGCTACAACTGGAAAATATGGGGGCTTCTATCAATTAGCTTGTGTTGGATTTCGGTTTATTATTGAGCAGATTTTGGCTTAGCTGCGCTGAAGCATAGCGAGCTATGGTTCAAGAAGATAAGATAAAAGATGCCTAAAAGAAACGAAATACAACCAACATAGAATAAACTCATTTTGGTAATTTATAGAAGCCCCCTTTAGACCAAAACGACACGACTATGAACGTAAAGATAATCAACGACCGTCCCGTTAAAATCTGGACGGACGATGTGGAAGAAAGCGCCATGCAGCAGATTGAAAACCTGTGCACGCTGCCTTTCCTCTTCCACCACTTGGCCATCATGCCCGACGTGCATGCTGGCATGGGAATGCCCATTGGCGGCGTGCTGGCCTGTGTTGACGCCGTGATTCCCAACGCCGTGGGCGTGGACATCGGCTGCGGCATGTGCGCCGTCAAGACCAATTGGCGCGTCGAGGATATCTCCGCTGACGTGCTGCGCAAGCAGATCATGCGAGGCATCCGCGAGCGCATCCCCCTCGGCATGGACCACCACAAGGAGCGCCAGGATGAACGCTACATGCCCCAGGGACACGATATCGACAAGTTGACCGTGGTCAAGGCGCAGTACATCTCGGCACAGCGCCAGGTGGGCACGCTGGGTGGTGGCAACCACTTCATCGAGCTGCAGCGCGACGAGCAGGGCATGCTGTGGATTATGATTCACTCTGGCTCTCGCAACCTGGGCAAGCAAGTGGGCGACCACTACAACAAGCTTGCCGTCATGCTCAACGAGCGCTGGCACTCGGTGGTGAAGCCCGAACTACGCCTAGCATTCCTGCCCTTGAGGACTCAGGAGTTCAACGACTACTGGGCCGAGATGCAGTACTGCGTGGAGTTCGCCTTGTGTAACCGACGCCTGATGATGGAACGCATCCAGGAAGTCATCGCCGATGCCCTCCCTGGCATCGAGTTTGAGCCGATGATCAACATCGCCCACAACTATGCCGCTTGGGAACACCACTACGGCAAGAATGTCATCGTTCACCGCAAGGGAGCGACCTTGGCGCGTGAAGGCATCGTGGGCATCATTCCCGGTTCGCAGGGTACGGCGTCCTACATCGTTGAAGGCCTGGGCAACCCTGACTCCTTCAATAGCTGCTCCCACGGCGCTGGGCGCTTAATGAGTCGCACAGCGGCTGTCAAGACGCTCTCGCTTGAGGATGAGGTGAAGAAACTCAATGACCAGGGTATTGTCCACGCCATCCGCTCGCAGCGTGACCTCGAGGAGGCGGCAGGAGCCTACAAAGACATCGAACAGGTCATCAACAACGAACTTGACCTGGTCAAGATTCTTACCCGCCTGCTCCCCATCGCAGTGATCAAAGGCTAACCCATAATAGTCTTTCCATTTGAGCGCCAAGCGGCTTTTTCTCTACCTTTAGCCGCTTGGCGCTTTTTGAATATAAAAAACTGAATGAACTAGATAAATGAGTGATTAGATTTGTAACTTTGCATGTTCGACAATGTTCCCGAGAGCATCACCCGCTTTTTTGACTTCAAGGCTTTTGCCCGTGAGCTGTTCATGTCTGACTATGACATGGGAGATGGCGGTCACGTGTTCCTCACCTGCTAAGGCAGCGCACCCATCGAGAAAGAGCCACCGCAAGGTGGCTTTCTCTCGATGGGCCCCGAAATCACCACGCCCGTGGCAGTTCATCTCTGAATTTTGTCGCATCACGAATGCGATTATTGGGAAATAGTCGTATCTTTGCGGCAAAAAGGATAGCCTTATGAGACACATCTTTTCAATCATTTTTCTTCTTTGCTTCGGCATGATTGCAGATGCCGAAGTGGCAGAATTTGACTCGGCTTCTTATGCTTTGGGGGACGTTATGATTCGTTCTCTTAAGAAAAGCCCTGACTTTGTTTATCCAGGAAATGAGTTAGGCGAGACCGAGTTGGCTGAGTTGATTAGGGGGATTAAAGAGAATTTACCCTTCATGAAGTATTCTCAGGATTCCATTAAGAATATTTCTTTCAGCCTGGGGGTGATGCAAGGGGTATTTTTCATGGATGGAACTCATTCACAACGAGAGCGTGTTCCGTACGGCTGTATCTATGATGGTCTAATGAATATCGTTAACCATCAGTTGACACTGCCTCAAGACACGATGAGCATGATGGAATACATGAAAAATCTGCCCGAGGACGTGTCTCCTCTCGAACTGCCGGAAGAGGAAAAATGCAAGTTTTATACTTGTTATGGTGTCATGAAAGGACTGCCGCCGGGATTACAGGCATACATCTATGAGATGACAGGCAAAAGCCGGGATGAGGCACCTGCCGATTATGAGTCCTATGCTGCAGGGTTCGCAATGATAATGAAATCCATGTCATTTAGTTCAATGGAAGACCAGGATCTTGGCGCATATGAAATGGGAGTCTCGACCAGTTTTGACTTTGTCATGCAGCCTTTGCCATTTCGTTTTGTTGAAGCGGATTTCATTGATGGCTGCCATGCAGGAGCGGGTTTCGATGAACGCAAAATAACAGTGGAGGAGTCAGATCGAATTCTTTCAACGCTTTTCACATCAGATAGCGGAGTGCCATCAGAAAAGTCTCAAGGAAACGATCCTGACTGATTTTCCTTGTCTTTTCGCATCCCCGGCATGGCTCCATAATCTTGCGATTGCTAAAGTGGGCTGCGTCTCGGCGGAGTTCGCCCTGCTGCCACCGCCCATCGATGGGGGATGAGCGATAGGCTAACGCTTGTCGGGGGGGGCTCCTTGTTTCGAGCCATTTCTCTTGTGGATAAGTCCCCTTGATCAATGCTTTTCCAGATAAGCGTTTTTTACTTGTTCAAGAAGTTCATCGGGTGTGCTTCACTTTGGGCGCCAGTTCCTCGCGCAGCCTTTCGGCCTCGGTGTTGGCTGCTTCGAGTTAGTCCATGGCCTTTTTCATAGCGGTAATTTCATCGGTGGTGGCGCCGGTGCCATTACCGTTCAAGTATTTGTGCTGACCTTCAATGAGGTTGCGGCATTTCTCAATCTGGATTTCTGCAGTTTTTTGACATGATCTTGATGGATTAAGTGTTGATTATTGATAGCGTTGTCATGGCCAAATTCACTAACAAAGCCTTTTGTGAGAAGAGGCTGTACATAGGCATGTTTTTTGATTTTTTAACAAGTCGTCTCATCAGTTGATATCACTGTTTTCATTGCTGTCCACTAAAAATCTAGATCTAGCAAAATGCAGAAAAGTTGATTTTATAAAAGGCTCAAAATCAATGGCATTTTTTGCCAAGTATCTAATAATCAGTTCAATTGTGATTTCAAATCCGTTGACTCTAAAAACTCATATAACAAACTAAAAATCAGTAGCTTATAAAGATTATTGAGATTTTTTAATGGACACTAGTGATTCCAATTTACAAGTTAGGACAATCCAATCAAATTAGATAAGATTTATGACAAAGAATCCAATTGACATCACCAAAAGGGCCAGCGACATCTTGCGGGCACTCAAAAAGGGAGTGCTTGTTACGGCAAAGGCTGGCGACAAGGTTAACAGTATGGTCATTGAATGGGGCACTCTCGGCTTCAACTGGGGCAAGCCTGTTTTCGTGTGCTATGTCCGCCAAAGCCGCTTTACACGTGAACTTCTCGACCAAAATCCTGAGTTCACCATCAATATGCCTGTAGGCGAATACGACAAGTGTATTATCCGCGTCTGTGGCGGAAAGAGCGGGCGCGACATCGACAAGGTGAAAGAACTGGGACTGACACTTGTTGAGGGCAGTAAGGTTAGTGTACCTGCGATAGCAGAGATGCCGCTCACCCTTGAGTGCAAGGTCATCTACCGCCAGGATGAAGACAACCGCTTGCTGCCAGAAGCGATACGCAGTCGATTCTACCCACCATTTTCTGAAGTGCGCAACCACGATACCGATAAGGACAACCATATCATCTACTTTGGGGAAATAGTTGATGCATACATTATTCAAGATAAATGAAGAAACAAATATGAAAAAAATCATTGTTATAGATGGCGGGCCGCGTAAGAATTTCAATACAGCAGCCATGCTTCAGAAGTTTGCAGAAGGTGCTCAGTCTGTCAGTGACCAGATAGTGGTCAAGACCGTCAGACTCTATGGCTTGCAGTACAGAGGCTGTATGTCATGCATGGCCTGCAAGTTGAAGGGAAACAGTTCACGTAGCTGCAAGTTCAAGGACGACCTGACACCCGTTCTGGAGGAAATCGCCGGGGCCGATGGCCTGGCTATGGGCTCACCGATATACTTCAGCGAGGTGACGGCTCAGTTGCGGGCCTTGCTGGAGCGCTTGATTTTCCCTTGGCTCTCATACACGGACTTCAGCCTGACCGCTCCGAAGAAGATGCCTGTAGTGCTCAGCTACACGATGAACGCCAACCAAGAACAGGCAAAAGTCATCTACCAGTTTATGAGCATCATCGAGAACTGCCTCCAGAGAGCTTTTGGCGATGTGGAGCATGTGGATGCCTACAACACCTATCAGGTTAAGAACTACGACCGCTACGAACTTTCTGCATTTCCCGAACCCATGAAGAGAGCTTGGCGCGATGCCCATTGGGAGAATGACCTGCAAAAGTCATATGATGCAGGAGTGCGAATGGCGCAGAAGATAATGAACAATTGATACTCTCAAAATAACTGAATTACGAGCAATCGTATAAAATAGGATAGAGCAAATTCCAATTGATGTGCGAGCCGAGCGCAGAGGGAACCTTGTTCTCGCTATGCCGAGGCGAAGCCATCAATCGGATATATTCCAATTGATGTGCGAGCCGAGCGCAGAGGGAACCTTGTTCTCACTATGCCGAGGCGAAGCCATCAATCGGATATATTCCAATTTATTCTACACATAATCATAACGTCCCACCTCACAAGGCGCAACGTCAAGTCACGGCTGGCGATGCGCCTTGTGTTACGTTATATTCAGAACAATTGTTAGTCTCGCGAGAAATCACTATCTTTGCAGCAATAACTGAAAGACAAATCGGAATTTAGCAAGCATTTAGATTTATGAAAGATATTATCATTTACACATCAGAACATCTTAGAACAACGGCTAGGACTGCATGTGTGGCCGAAGCTATCATTGCAGCACTCAAAAGTTTGCATGTGAAGCATGATGAGTTAAAGAAAGCATACACAAAAGATTATTGGTGTAGGGATTATATGCCAGTAATGATATCCGATGATGGAACATATGCAAAATACAAGTACGAGCCAGATTATTTGGCAGAGGACGAAAAGTTACATGACTATATAACTCCTCAGCAGGTTGCATGTAATGGACTCAATCTGTTTATGCCTGCTGACATGAAAATCACCTTTGACGGTGGCAATTATGTTCGATGTGGGGATAAGGTCATTATGACTGACAAGATTTTTAGTGAGAACCCAGAAAAGAGAGTAACCGAACTGCTACAGGACTTAGAAAAAACGCTTTGTGCAGAAATTGTCTTGCTGCCGTGGGATATGAAAGATTTTTGCGGTCATGCTGACGGCATGGTGGCATACCTAGGCGATGGTCGAGTTCTATTGAATGGCTGTTGGAATAATCCTAAACGAAAACAAAATATGGCATTTCATAGAAGGCTGAGAAAAATCTTGGACGGCCATTTTAAAGAAGTAATAGAACTTCCCTTCTGGGATGGTGATGAAGATTCATGGTGTTATCTCAATTTTTTGAAAGTTCCTGGAGGTGTTTTGCTTCCTTGTCTTTCTGAGAATTTTGATAGTAAAGATGATATCGCGGCTTTGAATCATTTCGAAGAATTATTTCCTGGTATGGAAGTTATTCCTATCTATGCCAAGCCTCTAGTTAAAGGCAAAAATGGAGGGGGCGCATTACATTGTGTTACATGGGAGTATATAGAAAAAAAAGAGTAGCCTTACAATATATAAATTCCTATTTATAAAAATGGATTTGAATAAAATTATATTTCTGATGATGCTTTGCGTCCCGATGTTCGTGGGAGCGCAGACGCTGACTTTCACAGACCACGAGCCGATGGGCAACATGCGGACGCAGGTAACTCGGCAGTTCTTCCGCCTTGTAGAGCAGGAAAGCAAGGGGCGCATCCGCATTGACCACCATTGGAACGGCGAACTTTCATCGAGCTATGATGCCTACGAGACGGTGCGCGAAGGCACGAAAGCCGACATGGCTACGGTAGTACCCGAATACGATAGCCAGCGGATGCCACTCCACCAGTTGTTCAAGAGTTTTCTGGCAGGACCCTCGGGCGAGGCACAGGTCGCACTTATCCGCAAAGCCTACAAGACGATTCCCGAACTGACAGAGGAGCTGCACCACGCGGGCATCCACCCCGTGCTGGTAGCTACGGGCTATCCCGTGGGCTTCTATAGCCGAGAGCCGATGGCAGACCTCAGTGCGCTGAAAGAGCAGACGTGGCGAACTGCCAGTTTCTGGCACATCAGTTATCTGGAGAATGCAGGAGCAACGAACAAACGCATCCCCTGGGGAGAGCAAGTTTCCGATTCGCTGCGCTCCGGAGCCATCGACGGCATCATGGTGAACATCGACAGCGGATGGGACATCGGTGCCCACCGTGCCGCCCCTCACCTGTTGGTGTCGCAGGAACTTTGGTTAGGGCACATCTATTTAGTGGCGATGAACCTCGACCGATGGAATGCCCTGCCCCCGAAGGACAAGCGAGCCATCGAGCGTGCGGCAAGCAAGACCTACAAGGCGATGGGCAAGACGATGGATGAGAGTTACGAGCAGATGCTTCAGCAACTGAGCAATGAAGGTTGCACCGTACGCCGCCTCACGCACGAGGAAGTGTCCGATTTCGTCACCAACGTCCGTCAGAGCGAAGTGCAGGAACGATGGGTGAAGGAAAAAGAATCCGAAGGCACGGCAGACGTCCGCCGCGTATTCGAGAAGCTCCGTTCCTTGGTACAACATAGTGCAAAGAGGAAACAATAGAAAACTACAGTTATGAATACGGAACTCCAAAAGTGTATGGATACCGACAAGGACAATCATATCATCTACTTTGGAGAAATAGTAGATGCGTATGTTTTAGAGGATAAAGGAGAACAGTAAATTCTAATTTCTCGCTCATGACAAGGCGCAACGTCAGCCACGGCTGGCGATGCGCCTTGATTTAATGCCCAATTTCCTGACGTGATTGACCTGGGGATCTGATTCGCTATGGTCACAGGGTTGTATTCGGCAGCTTCACGCTCCGCGCCTCAACCAGCCGGCTATGCTGGCTGGATTGGGCTGCTCCGCTACACCCTCTCCACCCTCATCTTCGACATCGAACTGCTGGCCATCAATTAGCACTTTGAACACGTCCTCCTGATATGATGACTTATCTGCTAACCTAACACTCCTAACTGCAGGTAACTTGGATACTCACCACCGCAGTGGATGATGTGACAACCTTGGTTGTCCTTTGAGACGTAGGCGGGTACACCGGGATGTACGTTGCCGGTGATGTTCTGACTTGTCACCATGAAGCGCAGTGTCTCGCCCGGATGGAAGAGCATACCCATGGGTGCCAGCGACACTTCGATTTCCACGATCTGGCCCTTTGACAGTTTCTCCTCACGGTCGAAGCTTTGAACGGGGATGATATCGGTACTCAAAGATTCGTCCAAATGGCGACGGCTGACACGCAGACGACCGTAGGCTCCTGAGTATTTTGCCACGCCGCCGTGGTTCTCCAGCATGTCGTGGGTACGAGGCGAGGTAGAGGGGATGGTGAACTGGCGCAGCACGTTGTAGTTCTCGTCGAGTTTCTGCACGATGAGGAACAGATCCATCTCGTCCGAGCCGTCAGCCTCCACGTAGAGGTGGGCCTTGGGATAGCCGATGAAACTCGTCTCTTCCGTTATCGGCAGATAGAACGAAGCCTTGGGCGCATCGCTATCGCAGAGGTAGAAGGCGGGCGTGTCCTGAGTAGGAGCCTCGCTCTGCAACTGGCGGGTGAGGCCGTTGAGATAGTATTTCTTGTATTCTGTGTTGGTCGGTGGGAACTGCGTGGCGGGCTGGTCTATCTTGTTGCTGCCCTTCATGTCGTGCAGGCAGTAGCGCACTGTCGGAGTGTCCTTCCAGCCATTCTCAATACCTTTCATATAATAGTCGAAGAAGCGCAGGCGTTCCTCCACATACTTGGGCTCATAGTAGTCCTGCCACTCCAGGTTGTCGTGGATGCGCAGCCATTTCTCTTTCGAGCCCAACTGTCGCCATGCACGGAAGGTGCCATCGGTGTGGAGCACATTCGAGTAGCTGGCTACCACGAGGATAGGGGTCTCGATGTCCCACACACGAGCTATCTTGTCTTGCCACAGCGGATGGTTGGCAAAGGGGTACTGCCGACTCTCCTCAGCCACATCCTCACGCATTCCAAAACCCTCGTGGTTGTTCTGAATACCCTCGGTAAAGACATAATCGGGCATACCACCTACGAGGCACATGTCACGATAGCCGTCGGTCAGCGCCTCTGTTACCTGTGTACAAACAAGGTGTGGAGGACGCTCGGCAGCGATGAACCACTGCGAGAATGAGAGATAGCTGGTGCCGCTCAGAGCCACCTTGCCGTTGCACCAACGCTGCCGGGCCACCCATTCCACGAGGTCGTATCCGTCTTGTCCCTCCTGTGTGCCGAGCATGGTGCTGTCGCCCTCTGAGCGACCAATGCCTCGTGGGTCTGGATGAACAATGGCATAGCCCTTGGCGCACCAGTAGTCAGGATCGGGGCCTTCGAACTTCTGCAGACCACTCATGCGCTTTTGGTCGAGACCCAGCAATCCGAAGAGGTTCTTAAAGCGCTCGGCATTACCCGAGTTCTTGCCGTAAGGACTCCAAGCTATGATGGCGGGCAGCGGCTCGTCGGTATCAGCAGGCAGATACACATCCGTCAGAATATTCACCCCATCACGCAACGGCACCTGCTCATCCTTAATGAAGCGGATGTCATGCTCCAACGGATGGAACATCTCATCGACCTCCGTACCTTTGGGCAGCAGGTGCTCACCTGCAGTCCAGTCATAATATTTACCTTCATACTCCCGCGCATCGCGATACTTCAGCGACGGCTTGCGGATCATCATGTCTTTTACGTTTGCCATAATCGATGAAATTTTTAGTTGTTACTTTTTATATTTCTAAGGGCTATTCCACTACAGCCGGCAGTGTCTCAAGAAGCCTTCTCATTGTTTCTTTCCGTTTACTTCAATGATTTTGCATTGCTTCACTACCACGATGTCGTGCTCATCCGAGAAGCCGAGTACATTACCCTCCATCACCACTCGGTCCTTTTTGGACACCTTACGCAATTTCAGATAGTCGCTGAAGGGCAGAACGCACAGTACACGTCCCGAAGCGTCTTTGGTCTCCGACAACTCAACAGACGGCAGGGCATAGACATCGGGACCCACATAGGTGGCGATGCCAGATATGCGCATTTTCTTCTTGTATTGTTCTGCCTTGCCTTGTTTGAAGGCATTGTAGAGCACCTTGGCTTCAATTACATTGGTAGCACTCATTATTTTGCTGTTTGTTTGTGCCAATGCTGCAGTGGTCACAAAGGCCACTGCCAGCACGGCAAATATTCTTACAATCTTCATTCCTTACTATTTATTGACACTTTTATGGTAGCCTTCCTTCTTGGAGGTGGGCACCAGGTAGGCGAAGCCATAGACCATCATGGAGGCTTGGGCAATGATGCCGACGATGATGCTGATGATGTTCACCTGGGTCGAGACGAGTCCGTTCGACAGGAAATACCAGATGGTGTAGATGCCCAGCGGGATGTTGACCAGGATAGAGGCCACCAGGCCCGGGTTGTACTTACGGCTGAATATGAAGAACATCACGACGTGGGCCGAGGCATTCAACGTGGAGTAGTATGCAGTCCAGAAACCCCATTGGGTGCCGAAGTAGTGTGACAGCACGCCGGATAGCGGCAGCAGCACATACATCAGCGGGATGTTGATCCAGAACGAGCCGACTTTGGTCAACGGCTTGTCGGGACGCGTGGAACTAAGCGGCCCTTGATTGAAGAAACTCAGGAACCCACCGGGGCAGACATACTCCTCAAACTCGTGGAACCAATAAGCTGGGCACTGCAGCCAGATGAGATACAGGGCGTAGTCGTTGCCACGCACGTAGAGCCAAATAAGAATAAAGGTGTACAAGGCGAGGAAAGGAGTTCCCTTCATCCAGTGCTCATAGAGCCAGTTTAATGCTTTTTTCATAATCTTTTTGCGCTTTAAGTAAAAATTTCTAATGCAAAATAACAATGATTTTGACAATTCTGCGTTACCTGATAAAAGGCATAAATGTTCTAATTCAACGATTATGGCAAAAAATGTAGAAAATCTGAGTCTAAATTACGTCAGAATTCTGGCAGAAGACGAAAAACAATACTATGTTGATGAGCATGTCTTCATAGCGATGAATGCCCAGGACTTCGGGCTGAAACACCTGCGTACAGACCAGCCGTACCGGGTGGATGAAGGTCGTGTGATGATGGTCACTCGAGGGTGGGTACGTGTGGTTATCAATTTGGAAGAACAGCGCTTGGAGCAGCAGTCGCTCATCCTGTTGGTGGCCGACAGCATCTTCGAAATCCAGGAATGGAGCGACGATTTCGACCTCAGAGCTTTTACGTTCAAAGACCTGCCGCTGTTCACCTCGATCAGCCAGCAGACATATCTCACACTGAATGACGACGAGTGGCGGCTGACCAATGAATACGTCGAGTTGATGTGGCACGAGACAAGATACCAGCCCTTGCAACCCGAGGTCATTACCCACCTGCAGACTGCCCTGCTCTTGGAATTGAAGCGATTTGCCGACCGCGAGGAAAACCTGCGCCAACAGACAGCCACGCGACAGGACAAAATCTTTCACCAGTTTCTCCGCCTCGTCAATCTGTATGGGCTTCGTGAGCGTAAGATAGAGTTCTATGCCGACAAGCTCTGCGTCACCCCCAATCATCTTGGAGCCGTCATCAAGAAGGCCAGCGGACTCACCGTCATGCAGTGGCTCAACCGCCATGCCATCCAGAAAGCCAAGGTGTTGTTGCGCTACAGCGACCTTCCCATTTGGGAAGTCGCCGAGCGCATGAACTTTGCTAACCCCTCGTTTTTCTCAAAATTCTTCAAAGGTGAGGTAGGCATGACACCAGCCGAATATCGAAACCGATAACCTGCGTCCTATTCTCTTATCTGAATGGCAGCAGGAGTCAGTTACATTGTTACAGGGTTGATGCCTGTAGATGTGTCCTCTACAACGAGGTACAGAGCCACGCGGAAGCAGACGTTAGGATGGTGATTATTGCCAGGCAGCGGGTCACGGGGTTGTATTAGGCTGCTTCACGCTCCGCGATGATGACAGCATCAGGCGTCCCTTTGATGCACCGCTCATCGTGGTGAACTATTTCTATCATGAGGAGGTCAAGGAATCGGCAGAGATGTAAAAATGGATTTTATATTTTTTAACAAATTTAATTTATCTTAAATTTTTTATTGTTATTTATAAGGTGTATCTTTGCGATGTTAACCTCAATCCGTGATTGATGAAGATCGCAAATCGACTGAAAACACTGAAGGATCGCTTCTCTTATAAGCAGAAAATCGGTCTTATCGTCTGTGCCGGCATCCTGGTGGGCTTGGGCGGATTGTTCATGTATCTGCTCAGGGCGCACACCTATATCGCCGATGATCCGTCGGCATGCGTCAACTGCCACATCATGACGCCCTACTATGCCACATGGAGCCATTCCTCTCATGGACGCGACGCGACTTGCAACGACTGCCATGTGCCGCACTCCAGCCTGGCCGCCAAATATGGCTTCAAGGCGATGGACGGTCTCAAGCATACGGCTTATTTCGTGACCCACAGCGAGCGTCAGGCCATCATGGCCGAGGATGCCAGTGCCGAGGTCATCATGGACAACTGCATCCGCTGCCACACCCAACTCAACCAGGAATTAGTCAAAACGGGCCGTATCGACTATATGATGGCCAAACGCGGTGAGGGTGTGGAGTGCTGGCATTGTCACCGCAACGTGCCGCACGGTGGCATGAACTCGCTGATGTCAACCCCGGGAGCCGAGGGTGTGACTCCGCTGCCGCCCAGCCCTGTTCCCGAATGGCTGGGAGGTGCCCTCTCAAAGAAATGATTAATAATCGACTATAACAAAAACGACAATATTATGGCAAAGCAATTAAAGAAATGGCAAAGTTGGGCGCTCTTTGGCGGCTCAATGATAGCAGTGTTTCTGCTGGGACTGCTCGTTTCATCGCTCATGGAGCGCCGTGCTGAAGTCGCCAGTGTGTTCAACAACAAGCGCACCGAGTTCACCGACTCCATCATTGCCCAGAACGAGAAGTTCAAGGCCGACTATCCCCGTGAGTACGAGACCTGGTCGATGACCGAGGACACCACGTTCGTTTCCAAGTATAATTCCTCGCAGGAGGTTGACGTGCTTGAGCAGCGTCCCGAGATGGTCGTCCTGTGGGCGGGTTACGCGTTCTCACGCCACTACAACACGCCGCGCGGCCACAAGCATGCGCTGGAGGACATGCGCAAGATTCTACGCACGGGCAACCCCGGCATCTCCATCGGAGCCGACTCGATAGCCGCTGACATGCAGCCGGCTACCTGTTGGACGTGCAAAGGCCCTGATGTGCCCCGCATGATGCGCGAACTCAGTGAAACAAAGTCGGTGTTCGATCCTGCAAACTTCTATGCCAAGAAATGGAGCGAGTTGGGTGCCGAAGAGGTCAATCCCATCGGCTGCAGCGACTGCCATGACGCTCGCACGATGGACCTGCGTCCTGCACGCCCCGCCATCTATGAGGCATTTGCCAATTCAGGCAAGAATTTGAGGAACGCCACCCATCAGGAGATGCGCTCACTGGTCTGCGCGCAGTGCCATGTCGAGTACTACTTCATCAAGCCCGATGATCCAAATAATCCCGGCAAGGCCAACTATCTTGTGTTCCCTCAGCACTATGGCTTGACCTGTGAGGACGCAGAACACTACTATGATTCTATCGGTTTCTACGACTATATCCATCCGCTGTCCAAGACCAAGATCCTGAAGGCTCAGCACCCCGGTTGGGAGATGTCACAGCAGGGCATTCATGCCCAGCGCGGTGTCTCCTGTGCCGACTGCCACATGCCCTATAAGCAGGATGGTGGCGTGAAATTCTCGGACCACCAGATCATGTCGCCGCTGGCTAAGATCGACCGCACATGCCAGGTATGTCACCGCCAGGATGCAGAGGTGCTGCGCCAGAACGTATATGACCGTCAGGAAAAGTGCAACGAGGTGCGCGACCGTGCCGAGCAGGAACTGGCCCGTGCCCACTTCGAGACAAAGTTCATCATCGACAAGGGTGCCACCGACGCCGAGTTGGCTCCTATCCAAGCCCTGTTGCGCAAGAGCCAGTGGCGTTGGGACTATGCCATCGCATCACATGGGGCCACGTTCCATGCACCCCAGGAGGTGATCCGCCTGCTTTCACACTCTGTGGATTATGCCCAGCAGGCCCGTCTGCTCATCGCACGTGTGGCTGCCAAGCATGGGCACATGGGTGAGATTCCCGTGCCTGACTACAGCACCAAGGCTAAGGCTCAGGCTGCCATAGGTCTTGACATGAATATGCTGAACCAGAACAAACGGCGCTTCCTGGACGAGATTGTTCCCAAGTGGATCATGGATGCCAAAAAGAACGGCAAACTCATTGAAATCTGATGTGGATTAAACCGTGGACTCTTAAAGAAGGCTGCCTCATTGGCGCCGGATTAATCATCGCAGGACTGATGCTCGAGCTGAGCGTCGGTCCTGTTGTGTGGGATGCCTTCTCGTGGCCAGTCAACGGCATCGTGCTCGTCGGCTTCCTGGTGATGATTGCCATCATGCACCTGTTGCGTCGCCAAGTCTATGCATTCTCATTCCTGAGCACCTATGCAGCAGCGATACCGGCCATTGCCTTTGCAGTGATTCTGACACTGGTCATGGGCCTCACGCGGCAGACAGTGAACGGTACATGGATCAACGACATGCTGTCATTCTGGCCCTTTGTGCTCATTTATGTCTATATTGCCGTTATCATTGGCCTTGCGGTGTTGAAACGCTTGGGACATTTCCAGTGGAAGCGTGATATACCGTTCCTGTTCAACCATCTGGGACTGTTCCTGGCCTTGACCTGTGCGACGCTGGGCAACGCCGATATGCAGCGCCTGAAGATGATTACCGCCGTCGGTGAACCCGAGTGGCGCGTCATGGACGAGAACCAGCAGGTCAAGGAATTGGACTTGGCTATTGAGCTTCAACAGTTCATCATGGAGCAATATGACGACGGCAGCCCCAAACGCTTTGCCAGCGAAGTGAACATCATGACCAAATCGGGCAAGAACATCCACACCACCATTGACGTCAACAAGCCTGTCGAGGTCGAGGGGTGGAAGATCTATCAGTATGGCTACGACACTGCTGCCGGCCCTCAGAGCCAGATCAGCATCTTTGAACTCGTGCGCGACCCGTGGTTACCGCTCGTTTATATCGGCATAGGGCTGATGCTTGCAGGAGCGTTGTGTATGTTTGTGTTATCTCAAAATCAGCGCAAACCGAACGCAAACGGGCAAGCTCGATCTGCTGAGGTTTCGCCTGATTCATCTAAAAAACGCGTGACGCCATGATTTGGGATTATTTCATCTACTTTGCCATTGTGGCCATCATGCTGTGGGCCGTAGGCGCGTTCCTGGCATGGAAAGGAAAAACGGCTGGCGTCTATGCTTCAACACTGACGGGCTTGGCCGTGTTTTTCACATTTATCGTCATCATGTGGGTGACGCTCGAGCGCCCACCGTTGCGCACGATGGGCGAGACACGCCTGTGGTACTCATTTTTCCTGCCGTTGGCCGGTATTCTCGTTTATAGCCGCTGGAAATACAAGTGGATCCTGTCGTTCTCTACGATGTTGGCAGCCGTGTTTATCTGTATCAACATCTTCAAGCCCGAGATTCATTCCAAGGCCTTGATGCCTGCCTTGCAGAGTCCCTGGTTCGCTCCGCACGTCATCGTCTATATGTTCGCCTATGCCTTGTTGGGTGCAGCGGCACTCATGGCGCTTTACCAACTGTTTTTCAAGAAGGGGCGTCCATTGGAGCGCAAGGAGATGGACATTACCGACAACCTGGTGAATGTCGGTCTTGCGTTCTTGACCTTTGGCATGCTTTTCGGCGCGTTGTGGGCTAAAGAAGCATGGGGCCACTATTGGTCATGGGATCCCAAGGAGACTTGGGCGGCCATTACCTGGCTTGCTTATTTGGGCTATATCCATTATCGCATCTATCGTCCCAAGTCCATCAAGCCAGCCCTGTGGGTGCTGCTCATCGCTTTCATCCTGTTGCAGGTCTGCTGGTGGGGCATCAACTACCTGCCGTCAGCTCAAGGCTCCAGCGTACATACCTATACCTCCTGACATAACCCATAATGACCAGAATAGAACGAGAGAAGCAGACCGTCCGCAAGATGATTGAGCTTTATTGTAGCCATCGGCTGAAGGCGGACACGATACCTGAGGCATACCAGCATCTGGCTGACTTTGCGTGCCGCCGACTCGACCATTGCCGCTATGGGGAGAGCAAGAGCGCCTGCAAGGATTGTCCCACCCACTGCTATCCCCCTACCGAACGTGAACAGATTCGTGAAGTCATGCGGTGGACTGGTCCCAGAATGATTCTCTATTCACCGATCGCCGCCATTCGGCATTTATTCAACAAGTAATGATAAGATGAGAAGAACTGACAGAGAGATGGATGCCGCTTTCGCCTTGGAGGTCTTGGACAAGGCCCCATTCGTGACGGTCAGCATGACCAGGGAAGACGGAAGACCATACGGTTTACCATTGTCGTTGGCGCGTACCGATGACAAGACGTTCTACTTTCACTGCGCCCTGGAGGGAGAGAAACTGGACTGCATCGCACATAACCCGGTTGTGTTCCTCTCTGCGGTGACCCGTTGCTCACCGACCTTCGACTCCAAAGTCGGGAGCTTCACCTTGCAGTACAGGTCTGCTACTGCCGTCGGCGTGGCAGAACTTGTGTCTGAACGTGAAGAGAAGATATCGGCCCTAAGAGTCATTTGCCAGCGTTTCCTGCCTCATCACATGGATGCTTTTGATGATGCAATAGCTCGCAGCCTCGAACGGACAGCCGTGGTTCGTATCACATTGACCGAGCCACCCGTCGGTAAGTGCAAGCAACTGACGGAGCAGTGAGAACCCGCTCCCACCGCTCACCGATGGCGATGCCCTACTTGATTATTCACATTCTTCTACAATTATTGTTTAAAGTGAATTTGAGTATTCTTTGGGGGTATTTCGAAGATTTTTAGTAACTTGCGGCATGAAAAAGATTCTGATATTTTTGATACTGGCGGCAGTTGCCGTCACATGGGACCTTGGCGCTAGCGCACAAGGCAGGAGCAAGGGTGACAACCTGTTTTATGTTTTCTCCGAAAAAACGGTGAAAATTGACAAGAAAAAGGTCCGGTATAGGGCGGTGTTGACTGCCCCGACCGATACCGCCCGTCCCGCAATCATCATCTACCTGCATGGCGGCAGTGGTGCCGGCAGTGACAACAAACAGCAACTGAGGTCGCCCGGCATCGCCCAAATTTATGACTACCTCGCTGAGCAGGGCATCAAGGCCTATTTCTTGGTTCCCCAATGCGAGGATGAATCGTCATGGTCTGGCTATAATCCCCCGCCCAAACGGTCGGGACGCCGCACCCCAGGAGGCCCCCATCCCCAAGGGCCCGTCAAATGCCCGTCCTACAACCCGTTTGTCAAAGCATTGGCCGACCTGTATGTGCAGGACTTCGGCGCCGACCCCAACAGGATCTACATCTTTGGAGCATCGATGGGAGGCGATGGCGTGTGGCACATCGTGAAAGATTATCCTGACTACTTCGCAGCAGCCATGGCGGCTTCGGGCGCCTACCGTGGAATGGGTGTACCCGACTTGGGCAGCACACCGCTGCTTTGCACCAAGGGAACCCGTGAAGGAAACTACAGCAAGTATGTGCAGATGATTGACGACATCAGGCTCTTGGGTGGTGAAGTCAATTTCCAGCCCTTGGAGGGGTGCGATCACCGTTCAGCGATTGATAATGCCTTTACCAGCGAACGTATCGCCTGGGTCTTGTCCCATCAGCGCTGAGTGTTTAACGCCATCATTAAAGGCTATGATAATGGACACATTGTTTGCATATTCTTAGCAGGCATTTCTTTAGGCCTCCGTGTCGCGAATCCATATTGATAGCGGTACGAGGAAGCCTATCTCTGTGACAAGATCCTAATCATCGCCTGTAGCGATTGACCCACCCGCGAACCCCGATGGCGATGGGCCGTTCCGCTCCGTCTGCGTCCGCTCCGAATGACTGACTTATCGGCTGGAGAGTGCCTGGTCAGGCTCACTGTCCGCGCCGATACCACGCACAGCCGGCTGCTCGCTGTTGTATAACCAACTGACGTCCTCTTGGCGGGCCTTGACATGACCTTCTTTCCGTCATAGCACCATGTGCTTCATGTCATGACCGCCCCAATGGTTGTCGTTTACATATCGAAAACCGATTGATGTATACAGTGCCTCACCAACGGGATTGCCTTTATCAACCAGTAGCCCAAGGCACGGCAGGCCCATTTGGTCGGCGCGTTCTTTGGTGACGCGTATCAGGCGCCTCGCAATTCCCTGTCGGCGATATTCAGGCAGCACAGCCAGCGAGTCAAGATAGAGTTCGCCGGGCTGTGTTTCATCATTCATGCCGGAATGATCCCTGCCGATGAGTTCCAACGCCATTTCGAGGAACGGACGGCGAAGTTCGTGCAGAATTGAGCCATCATAGGAGACCGAGATGCCCACCACCTTGTCACCGTCCATGGCAACAAGAGTGTTCTTGTAACTGTATTGAGAATCCTCCCGCTCCACCAGCAGGGTCATCATTTTGTAAAAGTTATCCAGCCCATAGCCCTCGCCACAGAAACTCAGGCAGCAGTCGTCCGTCATGGCCATCATGATCATGCGGGCAATCTCCGGGGCCTGCTCCCTGCTTGCTTGTCGGATGTCAATCTTCATGTCCTGTCAATTAGATTAAAAAAAGGGGCGCCTTGCCGATTAAACATTCTCCAACCATTGATTATTTGATGATAGGACCTCAATTCCTAAGATTATTCGCAATGGTTTACATTTTTGCTAAGGAATATTTCCCGCAAAATTACATTTTTCCTAAGGAATAAACAGGCTTTTTGTACATTTTACTAAGGAATAACCTTGCTATAAAGAAAGAACTGAAAAAGTGTACTTGACCCTCAAAGTAGACACTGACAGATAAAAATAAAGCGGAAGTCGTTGAATTTCAACGACTTCCGATTAAATTAGGTGTCCAAGATGAGAGTCGAACTCACACGCCCAATTGGGCACTACCCCCTCAAAGTAGCGCGTCTACCAATTCCGCCACCTGGACAAAAAAGAGAGCGAAAGACGGGACTCGGACCCGCGACCCCGACCTTGGCAAGGTCGTGCTCTACCAACTGAGCTACTTTCGCAATCAAAGTACTGTTACCAGTACCGTACCATTGTGAAGTTCAAAGAACGTGAGCGAAAGACGGGACTCGGACCCGCGACCCCGACCTTGGCAAGGTCGTGCTCTACCAACTGAGCTACTTTCGCATTCAATTCTGCGCCCAAGGATGGGTGCTTTCGTGAATTGCGGTGCAAAGTTACAGCGACTTTTTGAACTGGCAAAATTTTTTGCCAAAAAAATCGCTTTTTTTTGAATTATTTTTTCACACCGAGCAGTGTGAAGAATTCGTTCTGGCGGTGAATGTCCTCAAACTCACCACTATATTCGAATGTTATGGTGGTTGAATCCTGCTTCTCGACTCCGCGCATCTTCATGCACATGTGTTGAGCCTCGGCATAGACGATGACGCCACGGTTGGGCAAGACGCGGGTGAGGAGTTCGCAGATGTCGTGGGTCATGCGCTCCTGCACTTGCAGTCGCCTGGAGAAGGTGTCGACGATGCGGGCGAGTTTGCTCAGTCCAACGATACCGCCGGCTGGGATATAACCGATTGAAACCTTTCCGAAGAAGGGCAGGATGTGGTGCTCGCACAGCGAGTAGAACTCGATGTCCTTGACGATGACGATTTCGCTGCCCTCGTGCTCAAAGATTGCGCTGTGGACGATGGCGTCGGCATCTTCGTGATAGCCGCGGGTATTCTCGATGAGGGCCTTGGCGGCACGCATGGGCGTTTTGGCTAGGCCTTCACGGTTGGGGTCTTCACCGATGAGTTCGATGATGGCGCGGTAGTGTTCCGCTATTTGTTCGGCGAGCTTGAGATCCTCGTCGCTAAAAACCAATTTAATCATTACTCCAGATGTTGATGCGGTCACGCACGATGACCATTTCACGTGCGAAATTGGGATATACTTTCTTGATGCGCGAGAGGGCGGCTTGTGCCTCGCCTCGAGTCTTGAAGTCGCCGATGCGTAAGCGCCATGACGGGGCCTTGTAGGAGATGTAGGAGCGGTACTGGGGGAACTTCATGGCGATGGCACGCGCGCGTTTTTGTGCGCTGGCCTTGGCGGTCTTGTAGTTGTTATCGCTGTATGCCTGGATTCGGAACCCTACTCCTCGATCCTCGATGGTCTGTTGTGAGGTGTGCTTGAGTTTGGGCTTCTTGGGCGTGACTTCTTCTTTTTTCTTGTCCTCGTCCTTTTTCTTGTCCTCGTCTTTCTTCTTCTCTTCCTTGGTGGTCTCGTCATCGAGTTCGTTGAGTTTCTCGTCCTCGTTGACGTTCTCGTTTTTCTTCTTGTCTTTTTCCTTGACTTTCTTGTCCTTGCTGGATTGGGGCTTGTTGATGTTGGCGTTGTTGCGTTTTACCAACTCTTTGGGGGCGTCAACAGTTACCTGGCCGTTCTTGTTGAGGCGGTCGGTAATCTGGCCGCGCTGGGCAGATGCTGCCAGGGCGACAATAAGCATAAGGCACATGCACAGTGTGCGGATGTGTATTCGTTTCAACATTATAGCTATAATTGGTGTTGGTGTCAAATTTTGCCGCAAAGATAGTGCAAATTTCCTTATCAAGTGTTTTTTTTAGAGAATTTATGTGGTAATGGTGCGTTTTTAATGCGTGTTCAGGGTGTGCTTAAAGAGGACCGCAGCCGGTTGTGGGGTGCCGGCTGCGGTCTGACTTGAATTTTTATCAGTTTTGCCCGAGGTTTAAAAGGCTGTCACGATGCCCATGAAGTCGGCGGCTTTGAGCGATGCTCCGCCGATGAGTCCACCGTCAATGTCGGGCTTGGCGAACAGTTCGGGGGCGTTGCTGGGCTTGCAGCTTCCGCCGTACAGGATGGTGGTGTCGTCGGCCACCTGTGCGCCGTACTTGTCAGCCAGCAGGCCGCGGATGAAGGCGTGGATTTCCTGTGCCTGATCGCTCGTAGCGGTCTTGCCGGTACCGATGGCCCAAATGGGCTCATAAGCGATGACGATATTGGCCATCTGCTCGGCGGTGAGGTGGAACAGGGAATCGCGGATCTCGGCACCGATAACGTCCTTGAAGGAGCCGTTCTCGCGCTCCTCAAGGCTCTCGCCGCAGCAGAAGATGACCTTCAGACCGTTCTCCAATGCCATGTCAACCTTGGTCTTGAGCATCTCATAGGTCTCGTGGTAGTAGCCACGGCGCTCGCTGTGACCCAGAATCACGTAATTGGCACCTGTCGATGCTACCATGGGAGCCGATACTTCGCCAGTGTAAGCGCCACTGGTGTGGTCGGCGCAGTTCTGTGCAGCCAGGCCCACGTTGGTGTCGCCGATGACCTCCTTGACGGCCATCAGGTGGGTAAAGGGAACGCCCATGATGACGTCACACTTCAGATTGGCCTCTGCTGCAACAGCGGCACACACGTCCTTGGCGAGCTGTACGCCCTCGGGCACGGTGGTGTTCATCTTCCAGTTGCCCGCAACAATGTTCTTTCTCATTTTTCTTTTTCTCTCAATTAAAAAACAATGTGATTATATTTCGATACCGCAAAAGTACAATCTTTTCTTGGAATCATCAAACAACCGCCTCTTGATTTATCAAACAACATTTTTTGATTTATCAAACAACGCCTGTTGATTTGTCAAATAACAGGAACAGGGTTGAACTACTATTGTGTGAGATTATTGTGGACGGGTGAGCGGCTCGATGATAGCGCTGGGCTGGCCGTCGATGGCGAGGGCGACGATGTAGCCGCCGTCGATGGGGTAGAGGGTGGGGGTGAGCAGGTCGCCATATCGGGCGGCGATGCGGTACTCCACGCGCAAGTCTTTGACCTCGAATCCCGCGGGCAACAGCTCCATGGCGATGCGCACATAGTTGGCGTTGTTCATGTGGCGGTTGTAGTCGATGTCGGCGCGCATGACCCTGACTGGGTCCAGCACGGTGCCCTCGGCCTTGGGCAGGATGATGCGTCGGCCGCGGTAGCTCATCTCTTGCTTGGGCTCGAGCGTGAGCGAGGCGATGGCCTCATCGGCGATGCGCGCGAGCTTACCCGTGGCCAGATCGACAAAGGCGCCCATGCTCCAGGTGCGGTAGCAATCTTCTCCCTGGGCATCGCGGATGAAGGTGTTGCGGAAGCCATACATCGGCATCACCTCATAGATTGAGGTCGTCACCGTCAACTCCTCCTTGAAGTGCGGCACGCGCACAACTTCGACCTGGCGTGTTGCCAGCAATTGGGTCATGTTGTTGTCCTTGAAGAACTTGCGGGCCGTTGGCTCGCTGTCAATCCACATCTCGGAGCAGTCCTGCATCATCTGTAATGCCGAGTAGAGTTTCAATCGACCCTCGCTGTCGCAGCAGCTGGTGGTCACTTTGTAGTTGAGTGTGTACATATTCAGTTTTCAGTCTTCATGGAACATGCTCTCCTAAAGCCTAACACCTTAATTGAATATAGAAGATAAAGAGCCCCCGTGAAAACGGGGGCAAAGGTACAAAAAAGTTTTGCTGTGGAAAAGTGTTTATTTATTCAAGTTTTTAAAGTGGCGTAGCTACTTTAGAAACTTGAGGTTAAGAGGTTGGAGTTTAGTGTTTAAAGCGGTTTGACGAAACTGGCGATAGCACGAAAATCTCAGGATTTTGATTAAATATTCTTCATTAACCTTTAACCTTTAACCATTAATCTTCAAGTTCTGAAGTGCTTAAGCACTTTAGAAACTTGAGTTTATTTATTGCTCAAGATGATGTCGATGATAGAGTTCACATCGGCGACGGTCACCTCGCCGTCGTCGTTCATGTCCATTGCAGGCATGCGGGTGTGGCCTCCGTTGCCACCCATGACAACGATGTCAATCACGCCATTGGCATCGGCAATAGTGATCTCACCATCGCCATTCACGTCGCCAGGAAGATTGTCTATCGGCTGAATGTGAACGAACTTTTCCCAAACGGGTGCGTTGCGGTAACTCTCCACTGCTGCTGCGGGCACGAGTAGTATGACCGTTTCGAAGTGGGGGCTGTCAAAGCAATCCTCGTAGTACATCACGGGAGGCGTCATGAGCGGGCAGGTGATCTTTTCCAGGCCAGTGCACATCGAGAAGGCATGTTCCTCGATCACGGCATTTGAACAGAGCAGCTCGACATGGGTCAGTCCTGTGCACAGGTAGAAAGCACAATCCTTGATGCGGTTGATGGATGTGGGAATCGAAATACTCGTCAATCCCTGGCAGTAGTTGAACGCGTAGTAGTCTATTGTCGTTACAGGGTAGGTCACGTCTTGGTAGGTGACTTGAGTGGGAATAATCAGGTCACCATGGGAATCACTCAAGTGCATCCCACTGCGATACTCTTGGAAGGTGACCCAGGCCTCGTTATCCACTATCTTATAATAGATTCCGCCCTCCTCAAAGTCATAGTTGGTATAGCTGTATGGGGGTAGCGCCATAGCGGTGACTGGCAGCACAAGTGCCAGCAGCAATGTCATCAGTTTCTTGATCGTGTTCATTCTATTATCGTTTTTTAAAAGGTGAGTGAAACTCGAGAGATTCTCACCTGCAAAGGTAGTAAAGAATAATGAATTATTGCTGAAAAAAACTAACATTCTGACCTCATTTCCGAAAGCACAACGTGCTGAAAATGGGACATTTGAAAAATAAAAACCTCATTTTGTACTCATCGGGGCCGAAAACGGGCCGTGAGTCGATTGCAAGATGTCCCGTTTTATGGCCGCTCACGCTTGTGGCCAGGTGCGTCATCATGGCATTGTGGCACGCCCCACTGGCTGTTGAGCCAGGCCACTTTCTTGTCAAAGCTGGGTTTCCCGAACGCCCTCATGCGTGCAGTGATGTCATCTCCTGCATATTGCGGCCAGCGATTGTGATCGCAGTTGCCTGCGGCTTCAATTCTTGCGGTGAACTCTTCTATATACTCGTCCATCGATGGATAGACCTCCTCGATGAACCGCTTCCAGTGGTACCTGACTCGCTGCTGGAAGCGCGGGAATTTGGCAACCTCGGCAATCCATTTCGATCGGCAATAAGCGGGCGTGTTCTCGTAGATGAAGTCATTGAACCCGTAGGTCTCGCTCCAGCGATGAAAAGAGCTGCCGCAATCCCATAGTGGGCCAAAGATCAGTTTTGCGCTCTCTCCCTGATGCTTGTGCATGTAGCAGCTGCCCGAGAAGGCCTCAGGATTGTCGATCACTTCCTGGACAATATAGAATATTGCCAGCGAGTCGATATCGATATACTTCTCCCACAGGGTGCTGCTCTTGTCACTGCAATAGATGGCCTGGTCGGCGGCTCTCAGGTAGGTGGTGATATACTCCCGCTGCTCCGGGCTCAGATGCTCGGGTGAGTGAGGCGTTACCCAAAATGGCATGCCATTACCCTCGACTATCGTGATGTTTTCGGGCGTGATGTAGTTGTCTATCTCGAGCAGCCATCCACCAGTGATGAGCTCTGGTGAGGTCTCATAGTCACTCTGCTCTTGAATGTTGACGCGGTTTTTGGCTACCCTGATTTTTTCGGTCAAGAAGTATAGACCGATATAATCTCCGTTGAGCACGACCTCGACGGGTTGCATGCGCGGGTTCCATGCCATGCCCATCCTCCGACCGATTTCAAAGGGGAGCGCATCATTCATCTGTCCCATCCAGTACTCGGCATTGGCCATCAGCACCCAATGGCGGCTCGGCGGCATGCCGAGCAGTTGGTGTTTTGCTGCAAGTTTGAGGCGGTAGGGCTTTTTGTCAAGATTGCTCCAAGTGGAGTTGCCCCGGCCCTTGATCTGCATTCTCAAGGGGGACATGGCCGACCCCATGGACTCAAATCCCTCGATGCCCATTGCGTCGAGCCACCATCTGGCCTCAACATATTCCTCCTTGCTGGTGATCTCGCAGCTGTCCCGGGTGTTGATGAACAGCACGGGCAGGGTGCCCGAGTATGGGGTCTCGTGTGTCAATGAATCTGTTACCACGGGTTGTGCTGGATCGGGTTTGGAAACTGGCAAGGCCGGTTCGTCACGGCATCCCTCAAGTGCCAGTCCCAGTGCGATAAGTGATGTGAAAAGAATAGCTCTGTTCATGAGTTCGGGTCGTTTGGATAATGAAAAATGTTACGGCAAAGGTAGGGGGCGCAAATGTTAAACCAGCCAAGATTTCACAACATTCAAATCTCATTCAAGCCATCTTAAAGCACTGAAAATTAATTATTTGGAAAAATATATTCTCATTTGTGGCTCATTTGTTATCATTATTGGCCGTTAAGTGTTAATTTTGCATCAGCAATTAACCGCATCTGTGTGTGAAAGGCTGGTTGTCCAGCAGTAAACTTGAACTTCAAAATGATACGTATTAAGAGCATCGTCACGGGTCTTGCGGCGGCCTCAATGTGCTTGCTGGCATGTTGCAGCCCCGACAGCGCCACCATGCATGAGCTGGCGCGAATCGATACAATGGTCTATCATCAGCAGCATGAGGAGGCATTGCCCGCGTTACAGCAGATGGGCACCCAGCAGCTCGGTCGGCGTGAGCGGGCTTATCATGCGGTGCTGATGTCCATGGCGATGTACAAGAGCTATATCCCATGTGCCAGCGATTCGGCCATTAACGATGCCGTCGACTATTACAAGAAGTCGGGCGATGACTTGATGTATCTGAAGGCGCTGATTGCTCAGGGCTGCGTCAATGAGGACATGGGCAGGCTTGAACAGGCTGTAGATAGCTATCATCGTGCCGAGCAGTTGCCATTGACTGCCGATAGTTCCTTGGTCGCCTATGCCAAGCTGCGCTTGGGCGTGCTCTATCAATCCCAGGTCGTGGGGACCAACACCATCGCCCTGCAGAAGTTCAAAGAGGCATTGCCGATTTACCAAGCGCTTGGAGATGGGCACTATGAGCTGGTGTGCCTCACGAGCATCGGTGGCATCTATCGCAATATTGACGAGAAGCATGATTCGGCCGTGGTCTATCTGAAGGACGCCATCGCCCTGGCCCAAAAGCTGGGAGACCAGTATCATACCTTTGCCAATCGTTACCTGCTCTCGGAATACTATCTAGTGAGAGAAAAGAATTACCCCTTGAGCAAGCAATATGCGCTACAGGCAATCAAGACCGACAAGGCCATCATTGACCATCCCCGGGCTCATTATCGCCTCGCCGAGTCCTGCTTGTTGCTGGGGCAGCCCGACTCGGCCATCCATTACTTGAAGATGGCCCCTCAACCCTCCAGCGCGAGGGACAGCATTGTTTACTATGAGCTGATGTCAGAACTGGAGCAGCGGCATTGGAAAAACGACGCTAAATCCAAGTATTACATGCAGTTGGCCCATGCCATTGCCGATTCGGTAGCCATCCATGGGCTCAATGACCGCCTGCTGGCTGTGGAGAAGAAATACGATGTCCAGTTGGCTGAGTTGACCCACTTCAAGAATGAGTCCCGCTTGAAGGGGGCCTTGTTGGCCGTGGCTCTATTGGCCCTGGTGGCCTTGGGGATGGCTTTCTTGCTTTGGCGCTACCGTAGCCGATTGAAGTTGAAGCAACACGAGGCCGAGATGCTGAAAGCCGACGTTGACGGCTCGCTGTCCAGCCTGCAACAGATGCAAGCGCGTCTCAACGACTACGAGAATAATCGTCAGGCTGGCGATGACACCCGGCGCCCGAGCGACCAGCTGCGTGGTATCATCAGTGAGCAGATTGAGAACGTGCACCACTTGATTGAATGGTCCTACCAGTTTGATGGCGACCGGTTTGCTGCCAAATTCAAGGATATGATGTCCCTGCCCCATAATGGTAGCGATAGCACCTATTGGACTAACCTGCATGCCCTGGTCAACGACTTGAACCCAGGCATCCTCGACAAGGCTCAAGAGCAGGCCGGTGGCACCCTGAACGATAGTGAGATGAACCTGTTGGCACTCTATTGCTGCGGCTTCTCGCGCACCGTCATCATGCTGGTCATGGGCTACAAGAACATCGGCACCATCTATAACAAGAAAATTCAGATTGCCAAGAAACTGGGTGTGAACGATCTGGACGAGTTCGTGAAACAGCACATTAACCGATAATGCGTTTCAAGCAGTATCAAATCCACATTATTAATATACTTTAAGAGGGTGGGCTAAAGGTATTTGAAAGATTTTTTGTACCTTTGCGGCGCTTTTTGTGTTTTGTGACACAATGGGCTGTAAATAAAGAAAATATCAACGAAATAACGATAAAATTAAAAAAGAAATCATGGGTTTAAGAATCATTGTTCTGGCCAAGCAAGTGCCAGACACCCGCAATGTGGGTAAAGATGCGATGAAGGAAGACGGCACCATCAACCGTGCCGCCTTGCCTGCCATTTTCAACCCCGAGGACCTGAATGCACTGGAGCAAGCCTTGCAGCTCAAGGATGCTCATCCCGGTTCAACCATCACGCTGTTGACGATGGGCCTGCCGCGCAGTGCCGAGATGGTGCGCGAGAGCCTGTATCGTGGTGGTGATGACGGCGTGGTGTTGACCGACCGTCCCCTGGGCGGCGCCGACACGCTGGCCACCAGCTACTCGCTGGCTCAGGCCATCCGTCACATGGGCGAGTTTGACATCATCGTCGGTGGCCGCCAGGCCATCGATGGCGACACGGCCCAGGTGGGGCCGCAGATTGCCGAGAAGTTGGGCCTGCCCCAGGTGACATATGCCGAGAGCATCCGTGTCGCTGATGGCAAGGCTACCATCAAGCGTCGCATCGAGCGTGGCTTTGAGACCGTGGAGTGCCCGCTGCCCCTGGTGGTAACCGTCAATGGCAGCGCCGACGCCTGCCGTCCCCGCAATGCCCGTCTGGTGCAGAAGTACAAGTATGCCGTGACGCCCAGCGAGAAGGCTGCCCTTGCCGCCGACCGCCAGGCGCTCATCGACGCCCGTCCCTATCTGGCCATCAAGGAGTGGGGCGTGAAGGAGATTGAGGCCGACCCCGAACAGATCGGTATGGCCGGCTCGCCCACCAAGGTAAAGACCATCGTCAACGTAGCCTTCCAGGCCAAGGAAGCCCGTCGCATCGACGCCGCTGCCGACGCCGAGCTCGAGGGCCTGGTCAAGGAACTTATCGCCGACCACATCATCGGATAACTTTAACTACGAATTACACGAATTGAACAAATTATTGATTCATGTGAAACATTAGTGAAATTAGCGAAATTCGTAGTTTTTTTAAAAATTGAAGGAAAATGGAAGACAAGAATAATCTGATAGTCTATTGCGAGTATGACGAGGGCCGCATTGCCGACGTCAGCCTCGAACTCTTGACCAAGGGTCGCCAGCTGGCAACCCGCCTGGGCTGCCGCCTCGAGGCACTCGTGCTCGGCGACAAGCTCGAGGGCATCGAGAAGGAACTGTTCCCCTATGGCGTCGATGTGGTCTATAAGGTGCAGGATGAGCGCCTGTTCCCCTACACGTCGCTGCCTCACTCGAGCGTGGTGACCACGCTGTTCAAGGAGATTGAGCCGCAGGTGTGCCTCATGGGCGCCACCACCATCGGCCGTGATCTGGGTCCCCGCGTCTCCTCATGCCTGCACAGCGGCTTGACCGCCGACTGCACGTCGCTCGAGATTGGTGACCACACCGATGCTGCCAAGGGCAAGGAGTACAAGGACCTGCTGTACCAGATCCGTCCCGCATTCGGCGGCAACATCGTCGCCACCATCGTCAACCCCGAGTGCCGTCCCCAGATGGCGACCGTGCGCGAGGGCGTGATGAAGAAGGAAATCTTTGACCCCGCTTACCAGGGTGAGGTCATCGACCTTGACCCCGACAAGTATATCGACCCCACCAGCATGGTGGTGAAAATCATCGACCGCGAGATCGAGCAGAGCAAGGTCAACATCAAGAACGCCCACATCATCGTGGCCGGCGGCTACGGCATGGGCAGCAAGGAGAACTTCGACATGCTCTTTGAGCTGGCCGACGTGCTTGGCGGCGAGGTGGGTGCCTCGCGCGCTGCCGTCGATGCCGGTTTCACCGACCATGAGCGCCAGATTGGCCAGACCGGTGTCACCGTGCGTCCCAAGCTGTACATCGCCTGCGGTATCTCGGGACAAATCCAGCACATCGCCGGCATGAACGAGAGCTCCATTATCATCAGCATCAACACCGACCCCGATGCCCCCATCAATGCGATTGCCGACTACGTGATCACGGGCAGCGTCGAGGACGTGATTCCCCGGCTCATCAAGCATTACAAGAAGAATTCTAAATAAATAGTTTTCAGCTGTCAGTCTTCAGTTGTCAGAATTTGGCGACCGAAAACTGACAACCGGAAACTGAAAACAGACAACTGACAATGGCTAACTTTTATACCGATAATAAGGCGCTCCAGTACCACCTGCGTCACCCGTTGATGAAGCAGATTGTGGCCCTGCGCGAGCGCGACTATACCCAGAGCGAGAAATTCGACTACGCACCGCTCGACTTCGAGGACGCGATGGATTCCTACGAGCGCGTGCTGGACATCATCGGCGAGGTGTGCGGTGACATCATTGCCCCCAATGCCAAGGATGTGGACCTCGAGGGACCTCACCACGAGAATGGACGAGTGCGTTACGCCAAGGGCACCGAGGCCAATCTCAAGGCCTTGAACCAGGCAGGACTGATGGGCATCACGTTGCCTCGCCAGTACGGTGGCCTGAACATGTCGTCGATTCCCTACATCATGGCTGCCGACATGGTGAGCCGTGCCGATGCGGGATTTGTCAACGTGTGGGGTCTGCAGGACTGCGCCGAGACCATCAACGAGTTTGCCAGCGAGGACCAGAAGCAGCGCTTCCTGCCCCGCACCTGCAAGGGTGAGACCCTGGCGATGGACCTCACCGAGCCCGATGCCGGCAGCGACCTGCAGTCGGTCATGCTCAAGGCCACCCAGGACGAGGACGGCACATGGCGCCTGAACGGCGTGAAGCGTTTCATCACTAACGGTGACGGTGACATCTCGCTCGTGCTGGCACGCAGCGAGGAGGGCACCCGCGACGGCCGCGGCCTGTCGATGTTCATCTATGACAAGCGCGACGGCGGCATGACCGTGCGCCGCATCGAGGATAAGATGGGCATCCACGGCAGTCCCACGTGCGAGCTCGTGTTCAAGAACGCCAAGGCCGAGCTGTGCGGTGACCGCAAGCTGGGTCTCATCAAGTATGTGATGTCGCTGATGAACGGTGCCCGCCTGGGCATCGCCGCCCAGAGCGTCGGCGTGAGCGAGGCAGCCTATCAGGAGGCTCTCGCCTATGCCCGTAGCCGTGAGCAGTTCGGCAAGGCCATCATCAATTTCCCCGCCGTGAGCGAGATGATTGCCAACATCAAGGCCAAGCTCGACGCCTCGCGCACGCTGCTCTATGAGTGCACGCGCTTTGTCGATATGTACAAGTCACTCGAGGCCATCAGCCGTGAACGCACCCTCGCCCCCGAGGAGCGCAAGACGATGAAGGCCTACAACCGCCTGGCCGATGCTTTCACCCCGCTGGCCAAGGGCATGACGAGCGAGTTCTGCAACCAGAACGCCTATGACTGCGTGCAGGTTCACGGCGGCAGCGGCTTCATGCGAGACTATGCCTGTGAGCGCATCTACCGTGATGCCCGCATCACCAGCATCTACGAGGGTACGACCCAGCTGCAGGTGGTGGCAGCCATCCGCCACGTCACCACGGGCACTTACCTGAACCAGATCAAGGAGTACGCCGTCCGCGAGTACAGCGAGGCTGTCGCTCCGATGAAGGCTAAGCTTGAGGCCATGACCGCCCTCTATGAGGAGACCTTTGCCCGTGTACAGGCCGTTGAGAATCCCGACTACACCACCTTCCACGCCCGTCGTCTGGTCGAGATGCTCGGTCACATCATCATGGGTTACCTGCTCATCGGTGATGCCAGCAACGAGCCCGACCTCTTCCTCGACAGCGCCAAGGTTTATGTCAACATGGGTGAGGCCGAGGTAGCGCGCCACGCACGCTTCATCGCCGGCTTCGACCCCGCTGACCAGGCCGCCTACATGCGCCAGTAAAGAATTGTCATCATATTTGGAAAATAACCGTCTAATCAGGACGGTTATTTTTTTGTGGATGTTGGCGGGGTGGGGAAAATCGTATATCTTTGCCATCGATTTATGAATCGGGAGAGGGAAATATATAAGGTGACTCTGGTGGGCAGCGCGTGCAATGTGGCGCTGCTGACCTTCAAGTTCATTGCCGGCGTGCTGGGACACAGCTCGGCGATGATTGCCGACGCTGTGCACTCCCTGTCTGATTTTATCACCGACATTGTTGTGCTGGCATTTGTCCACGTGAGCGCCAAGCCGCAGGACACGGGGCACGACTACGGCCACGGCAAGTATGAGACGTTCGCCTCGTTTATCATCGGCCTGGCCCTGCTGGCTGCAGCGACAGGCATCATCGTCTCGGGTGTCGCCAAGGTGATTGACTGGGCCGGTGGCGCGCAGCTCGAGGCCCCCGGATGGCTGGCGCTGTCAGCTGCCATCATTTCGATTGTTGTCAAGGAGGTGCTCTATCGCTACACCGTCTTGAGCGGCAAGCGCCTCGATTCACAGGCACTGGTCGCTAACGCCTGGCATCACCGCAGCGATGCCCTGTCGTCGATAGGGGCGGCGGTGGGCATCGGCGGGGCTGTCCTGCTGGGCAACCGATGGACGGTGCTCGACCCAGTGGCCTCGGTGGTGGTGGGCCTGATGCTGGTCAAGGTGTCGATAGACCTGATGCGTACTAGCGTGGACGAGTTGACCGAGCACTCCCTCTCGACCGAGGTGGAGCAGGAGATTGAGGACATCATTGGCTCCTTCCCCGACGTGAGCCAGCCGCACAACCTGCGCACGCGCCGCATCGGCAACCGCATCGCCATCGAGGCTCACGTGCGCATGGACGGCAACGTGCCGCTCACCGTGGCCCATGACCGCGCCACTGCTATTGAGCAGCGCATCCGTCAGCGCTTCGGTCCACAGACCCATGTCACCATCCACATGGAGCCGGTCAAGTGACCGCTGGTGCCAAATGGTTTTAAGAAGAATTGCCGACTTGTGGTCAAGCAATAAACGAGAGGAGCAGCGGGCCAGCCTGCTGCTCCTCTCGTCAATGAGTGTATGTCTATCCCAGTGAGGTTACTTCTTGAGAATCTTGTCGATGAGTAAGTTGACATCGGCAATGCTCAACTCACCGTCGTGGTTCACGTCGCCCTCGAGCGAGCTCTGGGCGGGAGCGATGCCGAAGATTGACACGCTGATGTCCTGGTTCATCGACTGGGTCAAGTCGATGTGCAGGTCACCGCTGATGGCGGTGTCGATGAAGCGGGCGATAGCCTTGGTGGGGACATTGCCAAGCAGGGGGCCCATCCAGTAATCGTAATTGGGGTCATCACCTGGGGTGATATTGACAAAGCCGTCAAAGTTGAGCGTGGTGTAGCCATACTCATCAATGCCTTCCACACCCGTCACGGTGACATTGCCCACGGGCAAGGGTATACCGTCAGAGATGAGGACAAAGTTCTTCAAGTCCAAGTCATAGGCGCCGTTGTTCTCGACGACCGTCACTTGCACCTCGTCCTGCTCCGACACGTTACCGTTGATGGTCACCTTGACGTGGCAGGTGTAGGTGGTGGCGCTCAGGGCCATTGCGCAGCACAGGGCTGCAAAGCATGCAATAAATTTCTTCATCTTAGTGTTGTCTGTTTCTTTTATGATAGTTGATTGAAAAGTTGCTTAGTTGTTCAAGATCTGGTTGATCAGAGTGATAGCGTCGCTGACGTTGATGGTGTGGTCATCGTTCATGTCGGCATTCTGCTCATTGATGGCACCACTGCCATTCGAGATATAGGAAATCAGGGTGATGGCATCGGTGACGTTGACGATGCCGTTGTTGTCAACATCGCCCTTGAGACCTGCGGGAGCGGTCACGTTGATGATGTAGCAAGTGGCATTCTGCAGGTCGCCCGACACGACGCTGATGGCGATGCGGTAAGAACCGTCGGCATTCTGCTCCATCGACTTGGTCGTCACGGCGCTGGCGCCCTCAAATTCGGTGACAAAGTCATCAAGATTGGGTTCTCCGGCCATCTCCATGCTGTAGGTGGTCACGGCGGGGTCCCAGCCGTTGATGGGTTGGCCCTGATAGGTCAGGCCGGTCATGTTGCCGAGGTAAACCAGCTCCATGTCGTCAACATAGACGGCATCATTCTTGCTGCCCGAACCAGGATTACCGTTGGTCGAGAAGGTAACGAAGATGGCATTGCTGGCGGCATGGTTGTCGCTATAGCTGGCGTAGTCGAAGGGGAAGGAGTATTGTGTCCAGTCGCCGGCGGGAATTTGTCCGCCCACGATGCTGCCCGAGAGGTTGGTGTAAGTCTTGTCAACGGGCTCCTGATAGTAGGTGCCGTCGAAGGTCTTCACGCTCACGCTAGCTTTGTTGTTGGCATTGGCCGTGCCCTGGGTGTATTTCAGCCACACATTGAACTTGTCGGGCTTGGCATACAGGGGCATATAGAAGTCGTTGGTGCCGTTGTCTTTGTCCATCTCGGCATGGTTGGCAGGGCTGGAGGCGCTCATGTCGCCAGCCATCAGTTTGCCATTGGTCATGGTGCCATTGGCAACGATACCGAAGAATGAGCCGGCAGTGAGAACTGCGCTGTGACCTGTTGCACCGGGACGCACGTCATCACTGGAGCCAAGGCTGGCAATGTTGGCCGATGTGCTGGCAAACGTACCGCCTGCGCTCTTGAAACCGTGCCAGCGGTTGGGCTCGTTGGTGTAACTGCTGTTCCAGTCCTCAAAGTTGCTGTTGGGCAACTGGAAGTGGTCGCCCACGGTGTTGAACCAGATGGTTACGCTCTGGTCGGGAAGCGACACGTTGGCGGCCATCATGCCGTCAAAGGTGCGGGCCAGCACGACGGTGCGCAGGGGACCATAACTGTCGGTGTTCACATAGTGCTCGGCGCTATAGACGGTGATTTCGCCGGTGGTGGCGGCGGGCACGTCATACATCTTCAGGGTGCCGATATTGAAAAAAGGCACCTCAAGGTCGAGTTCATACAACCCGTTACCCTGGTCGATGACCGAAACAGTGACCTCAGCGGTGCGGGTGTATGTGCCCTTGGTGACTTCGATGAGGCCGGTAAAACTCTCAGCATTGAGAGCCAACGCGGCCGTCAATGCCATACAAAAAGTGAAAAATGCTTTCTTCATTGCTATTGAAAAGTAGTAATTATGATAATTTTAATTTTTTATTTAATGCGGTAAATGATTCCCAGTGAGCCGTACATCGGGCGCAGCGTCTGCACTGAGTGGAAATCACTCTTGAAGATGCCGCTCAAGCCGTAGGTCAGTTCGGCGAACAGGCCCCAGCGGTGGTGGAACTGCCAGTCTCCGCCGACGTCGATGCCCCATTGCATGTGGCGCATGTTGGCGTCGAAGTCAAAGTCGCCGCGGTCACCAGGCTCAACACCCATCTCGATTTTGGGACCCACAGGAGTGCCCTCGCGCAGGTAGCCGTCATAGGCCCAGCCCCAGAACTTGCGGCTGGTGAGCCAGCCCATGAAGAAGCCTCCACGCAGGCGCCAGCGTTCGTTGAAACTGTATTCTGCCTGAATGGGCAGCGTGATGCGGCGCTGTGTGGTCTTGATGCGCACATTGCCGTTGAAGATGCCCTTGAGCGACTCTTCGCCCCTGACGACCTCGATGTCATAATTCTTCACACGGCTGTCCACGTCCATGCTGCCCAGTTCGAAGCGCAAGCCGGTGTGCAGCGCCCAGTGATTCTTCATTCGCAACGAGGCCTCACTGGCAATCGAGAAATTAAGGCCAGGGTTAAACTGGTTGATGCCGCGTATCTCCTTGCCGATGTGGGTGGGGATTGTGCCGCCGACGATATAACCCAGGCGTGCGTCAACACTGAGGCTGTCGAGGACCGACGCGCCCGTTGTTGCCGCCGACATTGTCATCAGGGCAAGTATAATGACGATATATCTAATCTGACTCATAATGTGTCTATATTTAATGTTTACAAGGCTTCAGGCAGCGGATGAACAGCCGACAGCTAAATCGCCTATTCCTCATGGGTGCAGATGAGGCGCACCTTGTCGATGCACAAGCGGCTGCCGATGGCTCCGATAAAGTCGCCGCCGGCAGAACTCGACGAGAACACGATGGCGAGGCTGTAGCCTCGGTTGGCCAGCAACTGCTCATCGATTTCCTCGCGATACTCAAACTTCACGTCCCACGGGGTCCACTGGCTCGTAGGTGCCACATAATCCATCCTGGCGACGGCGACAATCAGGTCGCTCGACAGGATGTTGTCGCCATACAGCACCACCTCGTTTCCGCTGGCATCGTGGTTGCGGTAGAACACGGCATAGACGTCGGCCGTGTCGATGCGGCCGGCAATGGGATTGCCGTAGAAGTCCTGGACCGTCGGACCCGGCTCGTAAGAGTAGTAGCCGGTGAAGCGGTCGGGCTTGTCGGTGAAGGGGAGACCGAATCGGGTCGCGTGCAGGTGGTCACTCATCGCTATCCTAATGTCAAACGTCCCCAAGAACAGGTTGCCTGCAGCAAGGCGTTTGTTGGCCATGTGTCCAAAGGGGCCGGTGTCCTTGGTCATCAGGCACACGCCAGCGCCGTCGTAGCCGTCGATGAGCGGGGTCGAGGGATACTCATCAGGCTTCGCTGTGCTCATCGAGATGCGGAAACCGGGGTTAGCGGTAGCCCAGTCGTTGCCCAGAGTGCCGTCGGGTAACACATTGTGCCAGATGTAGTAGCGCTGTGTCGCCGTCTCCAGCTCAAAGTGCTCAAAGTCATACTTCAGCGTGTCGGTCACGGTGATCAGCGTGGGAATCACGTTCACACGGTAACGGCGTTGCCACTTGCCGTCTTGAGACGTGACGGTGTAGATGACGGGGCCGTGAGAGAAGTCGTGGGTACTGCCGCTGGCGGGATTGACGGTCGCTCCAGGGGTCAGCGTGAACATGGGCGACAGTGAACTCACGTCGGCATCGCCACGAACGGCAAAGGTGATCACGCTGTCGGTTGACAGCACCGTCTGGGATGAGTCGGTCAACTGGAAGAAGAACTCCTCGGGGTTGTCGGCATGCAGGGTCGCCGTCTCGATGTCGGCCTCGCATCCTTTCGGCTCATCGCCAAAGCAACTGGTCAACAGCACCATCAGTAACGATAATGCTGCCGCCATAGCGGTCTGGCGGGGGATATGTTGATGTGCTGGATAGCTCATTTTCTCGTTTAACTTGATTTCAAACTTGCAAAATTAGAAAAAAACTCGGTAGGACAAGCACTTTGGGCCCATTTTTTTGTTACAATAACCCAAGCGAAGTGCCATTTTGATGCTCGATATATCGTCTCGGTTGCCCTTGAGACGCGTTGTGGAATGGCTTTCCTGTCATGCGATGCTGCACAGACTATCGGTTTCGGTGCCGACACCATCGGTTTTTTCTGGGATATTGTTGTTGTTTTGAATAAAATAGTTAATTTTGTGGGCTTAAACCTAATGTCATCATCGACCCACTCGAGCATTGTGATGTAGGGTGAGAGCCGGCCTTACCATGGCATTATCATGATTACTGAAGAAACTCAACATGGAACAGATAATAAATAAACTACTGGGATTGAGGATATTCCGCTCATTCAAGGTGAAGACAACGCCACGATGGATTGTCTTGTTGCTGGATATGCTCATCGTTCTGGTAAGTTTTGTCGCAACAGTTGTTGCCGACATGTATTCTCAGCACACGGTACTCCCGCCGCAGAACATCCTGTTGAACGCCTTTATTGCCCTGGCGGTCTATTTTGTGGTCTCTTTTGTTTCCAAGAGTTACACCTGCGTTATCCGCTTGTCGGTCATCGAGGACCTCTACCGCATCTTCATGGTCATCGCTTTCTCCACAGTGGTGCTCTTTGTCCTCAATGTGTTGAGCATGGTTGCGGTGCATGCTCCGTTCATGAAGTTCTGGGACATCCTGATCATCGGTGCCTTCTCCTTCTCGATGATGATGATTGAACGATTGTGCATCAAGTACCTCTATATGCGCATGAACAGTGCCACCGAGGGCCGCAAGCGTGTCCTGGTACTGGGCACGTCGTTTGCTTCGGTCTTCCTGGCCAACGCGCTCAAGGGCGAGATCGGGGGCAAGTACCTGCCCGTGGGACTGCTCAGCATCAAGGCTGGAACCGAGAACGACGAGATCAATGGTTTCAAGGTCTATCGCTTCAACCCGACGACGATGAGTGATATCTTCACCGAGAACAACATCGATGCGTTGATCTTTGATGCCAAGAGCAATTACTTGATGCATAGCGGTTTTGCCGACTTTTTCATCAAGAATGATATTCCCCTGCTGGCCATGAACAAGGTGGCCGAGTTTGAGCATGAGGACGACAAGGGCGCCAATAACGGCATTTCCACCTACATCAAGGAGGTGCAGATCGAGGACCTGCTGGGCCGCGATCCCATCGTCTTGAACAATCCCATGGTGAGCGAGCACATCAAGGGCTCATGTGTGCTCATTACGGGCGCCTGTGGCTCCATCGGCAGCGAGATTGTGCGCCAGGTGGCCAACTACGGCGCCAGCAAGATTGTCCTCTTTGACCAGGCCGAGACTCCCATGCATGACATCTCGCTGGAGATGAAGAAGGATTATCCTCAGGCCAACGTCGAGTTGTTCATGGGCGACGTGCGCAACCGCGAGAGGGTAGAGGAGGCCTTCAACAAGTTCAGGCCGCGCTTTGTCTTCCATGCTGCCGCCTACAAGCATGTGCCCATGATGGAGATCAATCCCACCGAGGCCATCCTGGCCAACGTGATGGGAACGCGCAACGTGGCCGACCTCGCCCTCAAGTATGATGTCTATAAGTTTGTCATGATTTCTACCGACAAGGCCGTGAATCCCACCAATGTGATGGGTTGCACCAAGCGCCTGGCCGAGATCTACTGCCAGTCGCTCTTCTTCGACGCTCAGCACAAGGGCAAGAAGACGCAGTTCATCACGACGCGATTTGGCAACGTCCTGGGTAGCAACGGATCGGTGATTCCCCTGTTCCGCAAGCAGATTGCCGCCGGTGGCCCCGTGACCGTGACCCACAAGGACATCATCCGCTACTTCATGACCATCCCCGAGGCATGCTCGCTCGTGCTCGAGGCCGGATGCATGGGCAGCGGTGGCGAGATCTACATCTTCGACATGGGCGAACCGGTGAAGATTTACGACCTGGCTCGTCGCATGATTTCGCTGGCCGGACTCAAGCCCGACGTGGACATCAAGATTCAGGAAATCGGACTGCGCCCCGGCGAGAAGCTCTATGAGGAACTGCTCAACGACAAGGAGAAAACGACGGCTACCGTCAACAAGAAGATCATGATTGCCCGCGTCAAGACCTATGACTACAATGACGTGTGCGCCAATATCGAACGCATCATTGCTCTTGCTGCCAAGGGCGATGTGCACGGCATGGTCTATGCCATGAAGGAGTTTGTGCCCGAGTACCGCAGCCAGCAGAGCAAGTTTGAGGAGATTGACAAGGAGATCGATGCCGACCTCGCCAGCGATGCCCAAGACCGTCTCCAACCCAAGGCCGAGTGACAGCGACCAAAAGTTTATTCACGGTTTTCGGCCTTCTGTTGAAGGGAAAGACCCGCTGACAACTGAAAACTGACAACTGAAATCTCATGGACGAATTTGCCAAAATATTATTGAACGACATGCACCGCTTCCTTGTGGAACGTGGAGCTGTCGATGAGCGGTTGCCCGAGTGCCCCGATGTCGAGGAGAAATGGCTCCCTGTTGCCGAGGCCTATCTCCCTGATGGCGTGCGTGAGTTTGCCGACTATCCTGTCGCTTCACTGGGATGGATGATGTTGATTGCCATGGCGATGGCCAAGTTCTGGGATGAGGATTGGGAGAAATACAGCCAGGTGGATGACATCTACCAGCAATTGCGTGACAAGCGCGGCTATGACCATCTCGACGAATACATCCTCGACGAGGTGCTTCACTTGAGCGGCGATGATGCCGAGGCCATGCAGAACCTGGTCGGCGACTGCGCCGAGCGCGCCAAGCGTGCCCTCTTCTCCATGGACATCGAGCCAGGAACGGCCGACGCCTTCAAGGGCTATGTCGCCTGCCTGCAATGCATGTATCACATGGGCATGGCCGTGCAGCTCAAGGCGATGGGCTACCACATGACGCGCTTGGACGAGAAATAGGAATGACATGTGTTCCCGGCGGCCCGGAAGGACTGGACCGTCAGGTTTTTTTACCAACTGATAACCAATATCTGAAAATATGAAAAAAGTTTTATTGATTAATGGTTCGCCCCATGAGAAGGGCAACACCTATTTTGCCTTGAATGAGGCTGCCCAGACGCTCAGCGAGTTGGGCTTCAAAACCGAGATTGTCTGGATCGGCACCAAGCCCGTGAGGGGTTGCATCGCCTGTGGCGGCTGTGTGAAAGCCGGTAATGGCCACTGTGTGTTCAATGACGACTTGTGCAACGAGGTGATTGATAAGATGAATGAAGCCGATGGTCTGATTGTCGGCTCTCCAGTATATTACGGCACGCCCACGGGCAATGTGCTCAACCTGGTGCACCGCATGTTCTTTGCCGGAGCGCAAGTGAAGGGCAAGCCTGCTGCCGCTGTTGCCGTGTGTCGTCGCGGTGGAGCGTCGGCCGCTTTCCAGACCTTGCAGATGCCGTTCCAGATGGTGAACATGCCGCTCGCCACCTCGCAGTACTGGAACATCGCCTACGGGCGTGAGCCTGGTGAGGTGAGACGAGATGTCGAGGGCATGCAGACGATGCGCACCATGGCACAGAACATGGCGTGGATGATACGCCAGTTGAGCACGGGCACGGCTGAGCCGCCCAAGTATGAAGCTTGGCAGGGTATGCACTTTATCCGTTGATGAAAGCCGACAAGGATCCGATGGGGCGCGCCATCGCCGATTATCACGCTACCGGCAAGGCGGCGCGCCTGCGTGTGTTCTCGCCGATGTTTGACGAGGACGAGATACCCGTGTCCACACTCTTCCGCTCACGCGATGAGATGCCGGCCATCGAGCGCGAGGCGCTGGAGGCCGCCCGTGGCCACGTCCTTGACGTGGGCGCCGGGGCGGGTTGCCATTCCTTGGCCTTGCAGCAGGCGGGCAAGCGCGTCACAGCCATCGACATCTCGCCGCTCGCGGTCGAGACGATGCGTGAGCGCGGCGTGAGCGACGTGATTGAGCAGGATTTTTTCACCCTTGACGAGCGTTTCGACACCATCCTGATGTTGATGAACGGCATTGGCATCGTGGGCTCGTTGAACCGGTTACCGGCCTTTTTCATGCATGTGGACCATCTGCTGGCCCCCGGGGGACAGCTCCTGTGCGACTCTAGCGACATCTGTTACGTCTTTGAAGACGAGAACGGCATCATCGACCTCACGGGCATCGACGGCTATTACGGTGAGCTGGAGTATCGGATGCAATACAAGGATATCAAGGGAGAGCCCTTCCCCTGGCTGTTCATCGATGCCGAGACGCTGCGCGACAGCGCGGCAGCCCATGGCTTTGACTGCGACATCATTGCCCGCGGTCCCCACTACGACTACCTGGCCCGTCTCACCCGTCACGGTTGACCCAGCCCCTATCCTTTGACAGGGGGCTCTCTTTCAGGTTAGCGCTCCAGAAATTTCCTGATCTGTTTCAATGGGATGCCGAAGTTGAACCCCTGTGTGCCATTGATACCGGCAAAGTTGACGGCGACCACTTCGCCCCACCGGTTCAACACGGGGCTGCCGCTCGAGCCGTTGAGCACGGGGATGGTGTACATCACGCGGTCCTCGTCGGGCTGTTGGGACACGTTGCCGGTGGTGAGCTGGGCCTTGATGCCCTCATTGGTGGCGGCAAGTTGCACACCCTCGTTATAGCCGATGAGGACGAGTTGCTCGTTGAGGGAAAGCGTCTCGCGCTCCTCCTTGTCAGGTCCCAGCAGGGTATTGCCTTGGTCCTCGGGCAGTGAGAAGACGTGAGCGTTAGACGGCGTTTGCTTGTTTTTCAGGCGGATCAGCGCCAGGTCGGCCTCGTCATCGCCGTTGGTCTTGATGACGACACACGGCTGGAAATCCTCGGGACCGGTCACATAGGAGTCGTGATAGGCAACGCTCACCTTGCTGTGGGTGGTAATCTTGATTTCGCTCAGGTCGATAGCCTCCAGGGCCTCGATGCGTGCCTGGGCTTTATCATAGGCGTCGCTCAGCTGCTCTTGCAGGGCTCGACGTTCATCATTCTCCTCGCTCTCCTCGGTGTGCAGGCCCTGGTCGAAGTCAAATTCCCAATGGGTGTCGTCGTCAATCTCCTGTTGCAGCTCGTTATAGCGAGATGCCATCACCTCCTGCAGTTGCTTGAGCTCGCTCTTCATGCTGATGACCATGCTCTGCACATAGCGCTTGACCTCGCTCTTGGGAATCTCGGGGTCAACAACGTGGCGGTTGGTGAGCAAACTGCCATCCTGGCCAATGAAAAATGCGGTGCCAAAGGCCATCGACCCGATGATGCTGTCCTCGTCGAAGGAGATATCCTCGAGTTCGCCGTCCTTGAAGTCGCTGAAGTAGATGGTTGACCCGTCGGACAGTTCAACGGAGTAGTAGAACTGGTTGAGCACCATCGCCACTCCTGAGGCCTGCTGGTTATAAATCTCCTCAGGGGCCATTTCTTTAGGGCCGCACGCAGTGGCCACGCCCACCAGTGCCAGCAGCAGGATGATGAATGGAATTCGGTTCATAGCGGTCATTGTGATCACGAGATGGTAAAGTGTTTTGTGTTAGCGGGGCAAATGTAGTGAATAATATTAAGATAAATCAAGAGTTTCATCATTTTTTTTGTGAGAATCATAAGCAGGGGCTGTGTCATCATTTGAGTCTGCAACGAGATGATGACACAGCCCCGTGGCTTGTGGTTTTTCATGGAATTAGATGGCGGTTCATGGGGTCGTCAGCTGAGCTGCGATAGCAGCGGCAGTGTCGGGGTTGTCGATGAGGTACTGCTTGGCGGCTTCGCGGCCCTGCCCCAGGCGTGTGTCCTGCCAGCTGAACCACGCGCCGCTCTTCTTGATGATGCCGGCCTCGACACCCATGTCCAGGATTTCGCCCTCGCGGCTGATGCCGCGGCCGTAGATGACGTCAAACTCGGCCTTGCGGAAGGGTGGGGCGACCTTGTTCTTCACCACCTTGACGCGCGTCTGGGCGCCCAGGACGCGCTCGCCGTCCTTGATGTGTGCCAGGCGGCGGATGTCAAGGCGCACACTGCTGTAGAACTTCAGCGCGTTGCCGCCGGTCGTCGTCTCGGGGTTGCCGAACATCACGCCCAACTTCTCACGCAACTGGTTGATAAAGATGCAGCAGGTGCGGGTCTTGGAGATGGTAGCGGTGAGTTTGCGCAGCGCCTGGCTCATCAGGCGGGCCTGCAGACCCATCTTGCTCTCGCCCATCTCGCCCTCGATTTCGGCCTTGGGGGTGAGGGCGGCCACGCTGTCGATGACGATGACGTCGATGGCGGCCGAGCGGATGAGTTGGTCGGCAATCTCCAGGGCCTGCTCGCCGTTGTCGGGCTGCGAGATCCACAGGTTGCGCGTGTTCACCCCGACGGCTTCGGCATAGGAACGGTCAAAGGCGTGCTCGGCGTCGATATAGGCGGCGATGCCGCCCATCTGCTGCGCCTGGGCGATGGCATGCAGGGCCAGTGTGGTTTTGCCTGACGACTCGGGGCCGTAAATCTCAACGATGCGGCCACGGGGATAGCCTCCCACACCCAGAGCCCTGTCCAACCCGATGGAGCCGGTGGGAATGACATCAACGTCCTCAATGCTCTCGTCGTTCATGCGCATGATGGCGCAACTGCCAAAGGCCTTCTCAATCTTGGCCACCGCATTCTGCATCACCTGCAACTTCATCGGGTCCACCTCGACGGCGTGTGTCCCATGGGACGCGCTCTCGGTGACATGGTTGCTCACAATGTCGGGCGTGGCGATGCTCAGCACCTGCTGCCCGTCAATCATCAGTTCTTGTTTTAAAATCTGCTCAGTCATAGTCGTATAAGTTTTGGTTGTCGCTTTTAAGTTGGTTGCACGTGGTGCCGGGTGTGGAGCCTGGCATCCTTTTCACGATGCAAAGGAACGACAAACGAGTGTCAAAACTTGGCACTGCAACAACAAAGAAGGTTAAATCAGGTCAAGTCAAAATGTAAAAAAGTGGAGACGCTAGATTTTGCGTCTCCACAATCCAGAAGCCTATCTAAACTCTAAACTGCAAGTGCAGTGAGCATTAATGCAGAAGCCTCTCTAATCTTTAACCTCTAACCTTTAACCTTTAAACTGCGAGCGCAGCGAGCCTACCATGAGCCGTTGAGCACATAGTTGATGAGCGTGATAGCGTCAGAGATGTTCACTTCATTATCTTGATTGCAATTGGCGTTTTCGAGATTGATGCCTTGGGCCGTGCCATTGAGGACGTAGTTGATGAGCGAGATGGCATCGCTGATGTTCACCTCGCCGTCACCGTTCACGTCGCCACGGGTGTAGCTGTCGGGTGACATCAGTACCCAGGTGCCGTTAACGTACTTGTAGGGCAACCAGCGCTGATTGATGGCGGTGGTGATTTGGGCGGCGTTCATCGTGTTGCCCTCGTCGGTATTGTAGATGGCGAGCAGGACGCCGGGCTGGTCATCGTCACATGGCGGCAGGCTGTTGACCAGCGTGGTCATGCCGTCGCCAGTAATCTGGTTCTTGTAGCACTCGATTCTCTGCAGGTAACCGCAACGTGAGACGTTAAGCGAAGTCAGCTGGTTACCGTAGCAGTACAGACTGCTGAGTCTTGTCAGTGTTGACAGATTGAGCGCTGTGATAGCACAATTATTGCAATTGAGCAGGTTCAGATTGGTGCAGTCCTCCAATCCGGTAATAGCGGTCAGCTGTGGATTGCTAGAGCATACCAGGGTATTCATCAAGTTGTTGCCACTCACGTCGAGGGACGTGAGGCTTGCTCCAATGCAATACAGCTCATAGAGTCCCGTGTTGTTGGCGGCATTCAAGGTCTTCAATGTGCTGACGTTTTCGACATATAACACGTCAAATCGGTTGTTGCTGCAGTTGAGGGTTTCGAGCGTGCTGCTGTTACCGAAGACGATGTCAACCAGCAGGTTATTGGCACAATTCAGTGTCGCCAAACTGGTGTTGCTGGCCACATTTAGCGTCGTCAACTTGTTGTTAGCGCAATTGAATGTTAGAAGTTTGGTCAACGCGGATATATCGATTGTGGAGAAGTTACATTCTTTGATATTGAGGTATTGGAGTGCTTTACATCCCGACAAATAGGGGATCTCTGTCAATCTCGGGTTTTTGTAGCATTCCAATCTTGACATCTTGGTGTTACCGGACACTTGAAGGTAGTCAAGATCGCAGTTGTAACAATTCAGTGTTTGCAACTCTGTGTTGCCTCCCACGTTGAGGGACTTGAGTTTGTTCCTGTTGATCAAATAAAGGGTGGTGAACTTGTTGCCGTAGAGATTCATGCTCTGTATAGCTGAGCTACTGGTCAGACTGATTGATGACAACTGGTTGTAGGTTGCATCTAATCTAGTCAGAGCGGGACAGCTGCTGGCGTCAAGAGAGGTGAGCTTGCAAGAGTTGCAATACAGACTGGTCAGCAGCTGGCTATTCGTGACGTTGAGCGTCTTGAGATTAGTGTAGCTAAGAGTGAGAGTGGTGAAATTGTTTTTACCACAATTGAGCGTTTCAAGCGCACTATTGTTTGAGATATCAATGGAAGAAAGCTGGTTATCGCTGCAATCCAATGTCTGAAGACTGGATGCTGGACTCAAATTAATGGAAGAGAGCTGGTTACCGCTGCAATCCAATGTTTTAAGATTGGATAATGAACTCAAACTAAGGCTGGTGAATTTACAGTTTTCGCAATCAAGCTCAGTGAGCGCGGTACAGTCTGCCAGGCCTTGAATGGTTGACAAATTGGGGTTGCTATAACAATAGAGTGTCTTCAGAGCAGTGTTGCCTGTTACATTTAATGATGTGAGCACATTGTTACTGCATTTCAACATCGTCATGCTGGTGTTGTTTGAGCAATTAAGGGTCTTCAGGGAAGAGTAGCTTGAAAAACCCAGCGAAGTAAAGTTGTTATTGCTGCAATTGATGTTGACAAAGGCGGGACTAGATGCGGCATAGATTGAGGTGAGCTTGTTGTTGCTGCAATCGAGGGTGGCCAAAACATCGTTACTCGAGACATTAAGTGAAGTGAGCTGATTATTGCTGCATTTGAGCGTTTCCATACTTCGGCACACTGAGACGTCCAGGCTGGGGAGTTGGTTGTTGCTGACGTCGACGGTTTTAATGTAGCGCTTGCCGTAGCAAGTGAACGAGGTGAGTTGGTTGCTGTTGGCGATCACCGTTTGGATATAAAATAGATCTTGTACACTAAGGCTGGTCAGACCACAATGGTCACATTTGAGGGTGGCGAGAGACGATAGTGTTGACAGACCGGTAATTTCTGTCAGATTGTAGTTGCCATAGCAATCTATATAGCTCAATGCGGTACAGCCTTCGACATTAAGGTGTGTCAAGTCGACGTTGCCATAACCGGTGCACGACAGCTCGATCAGTGAGGTGCAGTTGGCGACCGAGAGCGTATGCAGGTTGGGAAGACCTGTGATGTCCAGCGACGTGAATCCGCAGCCTTCCAGATTAAGCAAATCCAGTAAGTCACAATTGCCCAGTCCAGTGATCGTGGTGAGGTTGGGATTGTGGTCGGCCAGCAGACTGGTCAGCGATGTCAGTCCACTCACCTTAATCGATGTCAGCTTGTTGTACCGGCAATACACTGATAACAGGTCGGTGTTGGATGAGAGGTCCAGCGATGTGAGCAGGTTGCCCGAGCATTCCAGAGATTTCAGTCTGGTGAAGTAGGCGATGCCCGTGAGTGAGGCAATGTTCTTGTCTCTCACATCAAGACTGGTCAGCGAGTTGATCTGGGACGTGGTGATGACTCCGCTGGGATAGCGCGACAGCAGATAGGAACGGAAGTTCGCATCAGGGAAGTTGGTGCTGTTGATGGTGACGTCGGCCTGAGCCGCCATCGTGGCCATCAGCATTGTGATGAGTGTAAATAGTATTTTTTTCATAGCGCATATAGTTTATAGTGAATAATGTTAATTGTCTGAGTTGTTATTTTGCGAATTTGCGACAAATTTAATGATAATTATTTAGCAAATGAAACAAAAATGCGTGTTTTCTGCGGATTTTTTTAATTTTTGCATTGAAAAGAGGCTTGAGGCAAAGAAAAACCAGCCGTGACAACAGGGTAGTTGCCACGGCTGGAAGAATGTCGAAGTATGTCCTGAGTCAGTTAAAGCATCAGCCTCTTTAACCTTTATCCTCTAAACTGCAAGTAAGGCGAGCGTAAGGGGGCGTCAGCCTCTTTAACCTTTAACCTTTATCCTTTAACCACCAAGTGGGCCATGCCCACTTGGTTTAAAACTCAGCGTTGTTGGGCGTGCGCGGGAAGGGGATGACGTCGCGGATGTTGGCCATGCCCGTCACGAACAGGATCAGGCGCTCGAAGCCCAGACCGAAGCCGCTGTGGGGCACGGTGCCGAAGCGGCGCGTGTCGAGGTACCACCACATGTCCTTCATGGGGATGCCACGGCGCTCAATCTCGCTCATCAGCTTGTCGTAGTCGGCCTCACGCTCGCTGCCACCGATGATCTCGCCGATCATGGGGAAGAGCACGTCCATGGCGCGAACGGTCTTGCCGTCCTCGTTCTGCTTCATGTAGAAGGCCTTGATCTCGCGCGGATAGTCGGTCAGGATGACAGGGCGCTTGAAGTGCTCCTCGACGAGGTAGCGCTCGTGCTCGCTCTGCAGGTCCACACCCCAGTCCACGGGGAACTCAAACTTCTTCTTGGCCTGCTTGAGGATCTCGATGCCCTCGGTGTAGGTCAGGCGGACGAACGGCTCCTTGAGTACGCTGTGCAGGCGCTCAATCAAGGTCTTGTCGAAGTGCTCGTTCAGGAATGCGATGTCGTCCTGGCAGTGCTCCAGCGCATAGTTGACGCAATACTTGATGAACTCCTCGGCCAGGTCCATGTTGTCGGTGATGTCATAGAAGGCCATCTCGGGCTCAATCATCCAGAACTCGGCCAGGTGGCGAGGCGTGTTGCTGTTCTCGGCGCGGAAGGTGGGTCCGAAGGTGTAGATCTCGCCCAGTGCGGTAGCACCCAACTCGCCCTCGAGCTGTCCCGACACGGTCAGGCTCGTGGATTTGCCGAAGAAGTCCTTCGTGTAGTCGGTCTTGCCGTCCTCGGTCTTGGGCAGGTCGCCCAGGTCGAGCGTGGTCACCTGGAACATGTCGCCGGCACCCTCGCAGTCGCTGGCGGTAATCAGCGGCGTGTGCAGGTAGAAGAAGCCCTTGTCGTTAAAGAACTTGTGGATGGCAAACGCCAGATGGTGACGGATGCGGAACACGGCGCCGAAGGTGTTGGTGCGCATGCGCAGGTGAGCCTTGGTGCGCAGGAATTCCAGCGTGTGGCCTTTCTTCTGCATGGGATAGTCGTCGGCGCAGGTGCCGTAGATCTCAATGCTCTGGGCCTGAACCTCAACGGTCTGGCCCTTGCCCTGAGACTCGACGAGCAGTCCCTCGACGTGCAGGCTGGCGCCTGTGGTGATGGGACGCAACTCTTCCTCGCTGAATTTCTCGAGATCGACGACAATCTGCAGGTTCTTGATCGTGGAACCGTCGTTCAACGCGATGAACTGGACGAATTTGTTACCACGGCGGCTGCGTACCCAGCCCTTGACACACACCTGCTGACCCACCAGAGCGGGATCAAAGATATCGACGATTTTTGTTCGTTTCAAAGCCATTAGTTTATATGTTTTTGTTCTTATCGTTTCTCTGTCTATCGGTCTAAAGCCTAAAGTCTAAAAACTAAAGTCTAAAGTCTAAAAACTACTCAAATGAGTTCTGCTTCAAGAAGTTGACCTCTTCTTGCGTCAGGTAACGCCAGCGGCCGCGGGGCAGGTTCTTCTTAGTCAGACCGGCGAAGTAAACGCGGTCCAGCTTCACCACGTGGTAGCCCAGCGATTCAAAGATGCGGCGCACGACGCGGTTGCGGCCCGAGTGGATCTCGATGCCGGCCTGCTTGCGGTCGGTGGGGGAGACGTAGCTCACGGCGTCGGCGTGGATGGGACCGTCGTCGAGCTCAACGCCGTCGGCGATGTGCTGCATGTCCTCCTCGCTGATGGGCTTGTCGGTCCACACCTGGTAG
>JBGUKK010000008.1:0-2123 GCA_045114435.1 Sodaliphilus sp. | reverse complement strand
AGGCGCCTCTTCATGCCGCCGGAGAGCTCGCGGGTCTCCGCGTCCCTCTTCTCCCAGAGCTCGACGCGCTTCAGGATCTGCTCGGCGCGCTGCCTTGCAAGTGCCCTTCGCATCCCGTAGAGCCCGGCCTGGTTCACGACAACGTCAAAGACCCTGTCGAACTGGCTGAAGTCGAAGTCCTGCGGCACGAGCCCGATGAGGCTCTTTGCCGCCATGGTGCTTCTGTCAAGGTCGCGCCCGAAGACGCTCACCGTGCCGGAGGTCTTCTTCACGAGCCCGGCAATGATGCCAATGGTCGTGGACTTCCCGGCGCCGTTGGGGCCCAGAAGCGCGTAGAAGTCGCTCTCACCGACGGAAAAGCTCACTCCGTCGAGCGCCTTCACGCCGCCCTTGTAGACCTTGCTGAGTTCCCTGACAGATAGAGCGTCCAAGATCAGGCCTTTCTGCTGAGTGCCTCAGGGAGCTTCTTCGTGATGCCGTTGAAGCCGCCGTTGCTCATGGTGAGGATGGTGTCACCTGATTTCGCTTCCTTCACAACCGCCGCAAGCATTTGGTCAAAGTCATGGAAGACATGAAGGGGAACCGGCGCGCCCTCGGCGAGCTCGTCGGTGTTCCAGGGGAGATCCTGCGGCGCGAAGACGAACGCAATATCCGACTCCTCAAGTGAGCCCGCGAGAGTCTTCCGGTGGACTCCGAGCTTCATGGTGTTGGAGCGAGGCTCGAGTACCGCGATGAGCCTCGCGTCCTTCCCGATCTTCTCGCGGAGGCCGTGGATGGTGGTCCTGATAGCGGTCGGATGGTGGGCGAAGTCATCGTAGAGCTTCACCCCGGCGAACTCGCCCTTGTACTCCATGCGGCGGAGAGGCGGCTCAAAGGAGCAGAGCGCCTCAACGGCAGCCTTCGGATCGACTCCCGCGGGATCCGCGGCGCAGGCGGCAATCGCCATGAGCGCGTTCTTCACGTTGTGGAGCCCGATAAGCGGCCACTTCACGGTGCCGATTGACTCTCCGTTATGGAACGCCTCGAACTCCGAGCCGTCCTCCGCAAGAAGTTTGCAGGTCCACTCGCCGTGGTCGAAGCCGACCTTCACGAGATTGCTCCAGAGGCCTCTCGAGATTACGTCCTCCAAAGCCTCATCAGGATCCGGGACAACGACTGAGCCCCTTCCCGGGATGGTCCTTACAAGATGGTGGAACTGGACCTTGATGGCCTCAAGGTTCGGGAAGATGTCGGCGTGATCGTACTCCAGGTTGTTCAGGATTTGGATTACCGGATGGTAGTGGACGAACTTGGAGCGCTTGTCGAAGAACGCAGTGTCGTACTCATCGGACTCGATGACGAAGAGCTTCCCCTCGCCCTTCCTTGCGGAGATGCCGAAGTTCTCCGGCACGCCGCCTATAAGGAATCCCGGCTTCTTTCCGGCCTTCTCCAGGATCCAGGCGACCATCGACGAGGTGGTGGTCTTGCCGTGGGTTCCGGCGACGCCGATAACGTCGCGCCCCGGAACAACATAGTCCTCGATGAAGCCCGGGCCTGAGGTATAGGGAAGCCCCTTGTTCAGCATGTACTCAATGACCGGCATGCCCCTCTTCATGGCGTTCCCGACCACGATGAGATCAGGCGGGTTGTGGAGCTGCTCCTCGCCGTAGCCCTCGGTAATCTCAATGCCCTCGCGCCTCAGCTCGTCGCTCATGGGAGGATAGACATTCTTGTCAGAGCCTGTAACTTTGAAGCCGAGCTCGCGCGCGATGAGGGCGATGCCGCCCATGAAGGTACCGCAGATGCCGAGAATATGAATATGCATGAATCACCCCTATTTTTTTTCAATTTTAGCACAGGGGCACAGTGCCGGGCTCTGCCGTGCAGAGAGGTGAATTCCAGAATCGAGTAGGCGGATGTTTTAGCATCACACCTCTCACAACACCGTACGTGCGGATCCGCATACGGCGTTTCCAGTTTGAGTAGGCTAATCCCAATTGTGGATTGGCCTACGAATACATGTTCAGCCAGCTGCAGCACTAACACTGCAACTACCTGACGTACTTCGTGTTACTCATACCAATATATCCGACTGGGTAAGGGCATATAACTGTACAGCTACTCCGGCGTTCCGCGCCTCGGTT
>JBGUKK010000007.1:0-2261 GCA_045114435.1 Sodaliphilus sp. | reverse complement strand
TGAGCCGTTTGCCTGTGCTGACGGTGAGACCGTTTTTGTCTTAGCTGTAGAAAGCGGTGATGCTCCTGAATATGTCGAGGAAATGCGCCAGGAGGATGAGGGACAGACGATTATCTGCGGACATACGGCTGCAGATGAAGCCGTGTTTGAATTTAATTGGTGGGGCGTAACGGCTGGATGGCTCGTCTGCTCGGACGATTATAGCGAGGGGCGGCTCATCACTACGGGCCGTCACGTGAAGATGGCGATAGACAATGCACTGATGATTATGTTCGCCCTGGCTACGGCAGACAAGGGCACGGTGCTGTTCCATGCGGCTGTGGTGAGTTACGAAGGTCGTGGATATATGTTTCTCGGCCCAAGCGGTACGGGGAAAAGTACTCACGCCAGTCTGTGGCAGCGGTATATAGCGGGCACGGCATTGGTGAACGATGATAACCCGGTGGTGCGTATCGACGAGGATGGTTCAGCGAAGGTCTATGGCTCGCCATGGAGCGGTAAGACACCATGCTACCGCAACGTGCGCTATCCGCTGGGCGCCATCGTCGTGCTGAGTCAGGCGCCCTACAACAAGATTGAGCGTCTGAGCGGTATCTATGCGTATGCGGCACTGATGGAGAGCATCAGCGGCAAACGGTGGGATGAGCGAATAGCCGACGGGCTGCACCAGACGGAGAATGCGCTGGCGTCTGCTATACCCGTTTGGCATCTGGAATGTCTGCCCGACGAAGAGGCGGCAAAACTGTGTAACGAAACCATTACGAGATGACCGACAACGAGATCATAGAGGAAGCCATCCGGCTGGTGAGGGAAAGCGTGAGCGTGACGTTGCCCGTGAATGGCAACAGCATGCTGCCGTTTATCATCGGGGGCAAGGAGAGCGTCATCCTGCAAGGACCGGGATTGATTGACGTGGGCGACGTGGTGCTGGCATGGGTGGACGGCTGTCGGTATGTGGTGCATCGCATCGTCCGCATCGATGGTGAACGGGTCACACTGATGGGCGACGGCAACCTGGTGGGCACGGAGCATTGTCGGGTGGATGACGTGAAGGCTCGTGTGACACATGTGGCGGATGCGAAGGGGTGTCAACACGATCTATATCATACATGGCGGCGGCGGGCTGCAAAGGTGTGGTTTTGGCTGCGCCCCATCAGAAGATATTTATTAGCAATATATCGGAGAGTTAAGAATTAAGAGTTAAGCGTGATGAAGATTAAGAAAGGATTTGTGCTGCGCGAAGTGTGCAGCGAACGTGTGATTATGGGCGAGGGGCTCGGTGCCATCAACTTCGGCAAGCTGCTGGCGCTGAACGAGACGGCGGCATGGCTGTGGCAGCAGGCTCAGGCAATGGGCGACTTCACCGTTGAGGCGCTGGCTGAAAAGCTCTGCGAGGAATACGACGTGACGGCTGACGAGGCCAAGGCCGACGTAGCCGAGATGATAGCCGAATGGCAGAAGGTGGATGTAGTGGAATGAAATATATCTCGTGGCTGTGGCGTAACTCGCGAGGCATCCGCTGGAATACGGCGGTGCGCATCGTGACAGGCATCGGGCAGGTAGTGCTCGGCCTGCTGATGGTATGGCTCAGCCGCTGGTTCATCGATGAGACCATCCGCACGGGGTCGGCTGACGATGTGCTGCGCATGGTCGCGCTGCTGGTGCTGACCGTCGTGGGCGGTGTGGTACTGCGGCAAGTGGGCTACTGGCTGACCACCTCCGCCAGTGTCCGTCAGACGAACGCCCTGCGGTTGCGCATCTTCAGCAGCCTGTTCCGCAGGAGGCTCTACGACGGCGACGCGCTGCACTCGGGCGATGTGACCTCTCGACTGGCGAAGGATATCGAGCAGGTGAGCACGGTATGCACCGACACGCTGCCCCAGATGATGATTACCGGCATCCAGCTCTGCGGCGCCTTCCTGCTGATGCGGTGGTTTGACGAACGGCTGGCATGGGCGTTGCTGTTGCTCACGCCGCTGGTCATCGTATTCGGAAAACTGATTGCCCGCCGACTGCGGCAGATGACACTCGACATCCGACAGGACGAGAGCCGCATCCAGATGCAGGTGCAGGAGGGCATGGAGCATAACGCCGTGCTGCGCTCGCTGGGTTCGGAACAGTGGGTGACCGACCGCCTCGACTCGATGCAACAACGGCTGCGCGGCAACATGATGCGGCGCATGCGGTTCACCGTCGTCACACGGCTCATCATGGGCTGCGCCTTCGGACTGGGCTATCTGCTGGCCTTCGTGTGGGGCGGC
>JBGUKK010000006.1:0-7952 GCA_045114435.1 Sodaliphilus sp. | reverse complement strand
GCTTATCATTGGCTGAAAAATAGGTCCACAGATAGATGGCCATCATCGGGCCCCAATAAGTATCCTTGTTCTCATCGACGATGCCCTTGTAGGTCTCCTCTACCTTGGCAAAGAAATCCTTCTCAACTTTATCGAAGGCCTTGTATTCCTCGGTCTCCATAATCTGTTTCTCTCGGGCACTGTCCTTAGCCATTCGGGCTTCGTTAACCTGTTGGATAATCTGGGCGTGCTGCTCGTGATAGTCATTGAAGAGCTTGTCGAGATCGGCGCGACGCTGCTTGTAAACATTGAACTTGTCGGTCAGCGGTGATCCCTTGACAGTGACGTCCCAAGTGTAATTGATTACTCCGTTCTGGTCGGGCTCACCCTTGGTGGCCTTGCCCTCAATAGTGATATCTCCCTTCTCGAGCATAAAGGTCTCGACACCATACGAGTCTTTGACCATGAGGTTGACACAAATGGGCATCGGCAGGCTGTCGCCAATCTCACCCTTGAAGGTAAATTTACCGCCATTGACTGTAGCCTCGGCAATAGGCGATTCATTGTCGTGACTCATAGGCACGAGTTGCACAATGGTGCCATCGTCAAGTCCGGCAACATTACCCTCGACCTTATACTGACGGGAATTACAACTGCACACGAGCATGCACAACAGGCATGCGAATAATAAGTTCTTCATTACTCTATAATCATTTAACGTTCAACATTCTGGGTTACGGTACCATTGCCTGAATTAGTTACAGCACCCATGGGGAAGGGCATTACCCACATGTGACTGTTGGGCGAGAGCGAGTAGTTCTTGCCACCCTCGACCTTGGTCAAGGTGCGGGCATGAGCCGGCTCAAGGTTTAAGCGACGAGCGTCACAGAAAGGGATGATCGTCTGTACCAAGGCATCATCCTTGACCTTGACGATCAAGTCGATAGCGGCATCGGCACTGGCAGCGGTCAAGTCTTGGTAGAACTCGGGAAGGATGCGTTTCTGGCGCACCTTGTTGAGCACCTCCATCGCGCCGGCGACATTGCCCGTGCGGGCCAGGCACTCGGCTTGGATGAGATAGACCTCGGTTGTCGTCAAGCCGCCACGGTTATAGTAACCGCCCGTGTTGGGGTTGTAATAGGTGGCACCTGCCATGGTGCGGATTTTCCAGCGGCTCATGAAGTGGGCATCGCCCTGTTCAAAGCGGCTGCCGCGGTCTTCACGCATCTGCAGGTCATTGCCCGAGTAGGAACTATTACCATGACAAAAGATGTAGTTCTCCACATAGTCAAAGCCCATGGGCGAAGTGATCGTCTGATAGACGTCAGGGGCACTCAGTATGTCAGCATTGTCATTGTAGAACTGTACCCAGTCAAACAGTTGATTATTGCGTTTTAGCGCCTCATCGGCATTGGTCAGGGCTTCCTGGTAGTGGCCCATCTGCAGGTGGACGCGTGCGGCCAGCGCATAGGCGGTCGCCTTATCGGCATAGAGCACGTTCAATGCCTTTTCGGGCAGTGCAGGCAAAGCCTCGTTAATATCCTGAAGAATGAAATCATAGATTCCCTGGACCGAAGGCTGCGTGTAGGAAGCACCCACCTCGGCACTGGTAATCAGGGGCACACCGCCATCGGTAGCCGCTGTCGCTGCGTCATAGGTCTTGGAATAATAGTTCACGAGGGTGAAATACTTCATGGCCCTCAAGATCTTGGCCTGTGCTACAACTTGCCCCCGCTCGGCATCGGTGGCTTCGGTCGCTGTGGGCGCATTCTCGATAAGCAGGTTGGCGGTAGAGATACCGGCATATCCATTGTAATAGGTTGTCTCATCACTCTTGTTCATGGCAACGCGGTCAGCATCCTCATTCCAGAAGTAGTTGGCATTCCACAACTCATAATAGGACAGGTTGCCATCCGAGACATAGCGATCGTTGAGCAGGAGGATCGCCTGTGTCACATCTTCACGGCAGTTAGTGTACTCATCGGCAAGCATGACCGAGAAGTCGTTGAGCGTGGTGGGAATCTTCTGTCCCTTAGGCACATTGCTCAGATAATCATCACAACTGCACAAGCATGCAAGCAGCACCAGGCAGGATCCTAAAAGCAGTCTATTTATCTTAGTTTTCATATCTCTCAATATTATAGTTGTTAGTTGTTATTTTCCGGTTTTTTAGAAATCCAGATAGAGGCCGAAGACATAGTTGGGGGCATTGTAGCCACCCAACAGGTACTTGGCCGAGGTGCTCTTGGCAAACGTCACGGCATTCTCCACATTGAACTGGAGGCGCGCACGGCTCAGGCTGATGTTACGCAGCCAAGCGTTGGGGAGGTTGTAGGCCAGCGAGATATTAGCAAGGCGCAGATTGGTCGCGCTGATGACATTATTGTCGGCATAGCCGTAAATCGTGCGCGACGCATCGCTGAACAAGGGGTTCTCGCCAAAGATGGCTGCGGGTATGTCGGTCTTGACCTCATCACCAGGATGACGCCATCGGTTGGTTATATCCTTGTTGACTGCACCCAAAGAGGTCACATAACTCCACAGCGTGTAGTTATAGGCCGAGTTAAGCATGGGCAGGTCGGTATTGCGCATCTTGTGTCCACCCTGGAACAGCCACATACAAGACAAGTCAAACTGCTTGTAGCCCAGATTGAGGTGGAGCGATGCCATGTGCATTGGCTCGGTGCTGCCAGCATAGATGATAGCAGCCAAGTCCGAAGGATTAGAAGCCGTTGCATTACCCGAAGCATCCAGCACCTGAGGCAGACCGTCGGCGCTCAAGCCAGCCCACTTATAGGCATAGATGGCATTGTAAGGATTGCCCACGATGGGATAAGCATCGGGATAGTCAAGCTGGAGGAAATAAACCGGAGCCTCCACATTGACATAAACCACCTTATTTTTGTTATAGCTGTAGGTTGCCGTAGCATCAAAACGGAAGTCGGCAGTACGGACAATCTGACCGTTCAAGGTGAGTTCCACACCACGGTTGCGCATCTTGCCATTGTTAATGCTATAGGTCGTGTAGCCGAAACCCTCGGTGGGCACACCCATCGTGTTGGCCAGCAGGTCAGTACCCATCTTGTTGTAGAACTCAATGCTACCGTTCAGGCGATTGTTCAGCACTGCGAAGTCCAGACCGATGTTGGTCGTGGTGGTTTTCTCCCAACGCAGGGTGGGATTGGGACGGGTGTTCACCGAGCCATATACACCGCCCACGTTGGCGTTATTGTAATAGCTTGCTGTCATATAGGGGGCTGCATCCTTGGCGATATTACCGGCAATACCATAAGATGCACGAAGCTTAAGACGGTCCACCCAGCTGACATGGAACCAGGGTTCACGGTCGATGTTCCATCCGGCGCCAATGCTCCAAATGGGCTTGTTCTGGTACTTGGAGCCCGTTCCCCACAAGTTGGAGCGGTCCCAACGGATGCTTGCCGAGAGCATGTACTTGTTGTCATAGGTATAGGCTGCATTGGCAAAGAAGGACACGAAGCGGTTGTCGATATTACGCAGCGATGCGAAGTCTCTGGGGTTCAAGCCGTAGCCACCCATCAGGCCATAGGTATTATACAGCACATTCTGGTCAACCAGCGAGAAGGTGAGCATGTCGGGGTCATAATTATAGAGCGTGTTGTTGTCATAGTCGATGACCGTCTTGCGCACCTCATGACCCAGCAAGGCAACCAAATTGTGCTTGTCGGCAAAAGTATTCTCGTAATTCAACTGCTGACGGAAAGTGTAGGCCTTGGACGTCTGGTTAGAACGGTAATAAATGTGGCCCAGGGGCACATTCAGCGTTGCCTCGCCTGTACCATAGTCATCGCTGGCATACTGACCGACCAAATTACGGACATAATAACTGTCCTTGTCATAGAGCTGATGCGCCTTGTCGTAGGCATACTCATACTGGAACATCACATTGTACTTGAAGTTCATTGGCAGATCGATATCCAGCTTGGCGTAATTGCGGCTGATGAACTCATTAGTGGTGCGGATATTGCGGCCAATTTCATCAAGCGGGGTGATGTTGTAATCGGGAAGACCATAACCCGTGAGAATTGCAAGGTCTGACGCTCCAAGTCGGGATTCCTGGGTGGAGGTAAAATTGGTGCCGTCGTCGTTGCGCAGGCGGTCATAAGGCATATAGGAGTAACCGGGGTTCATGGGATCATAGGTTTGCAGGTTACTCTTCTTGTAATAGGTATAAGTTCCAACGTTCAGCGTCAACCAGTCGGTAATATCCAGCTGGTCACGCAGGTCGATATCCCACGAATTGTCGTTGGTGAACTTGTCGTTCATCTTGTTGTTGCGGTAGGTGACAGCAGCACGGAAGTTATTGTTGTCACTTGCACGGCCCACGCTCAGGTGATACTGCTGGTAGAAGGCGTCACGCTTGGCATACTTGGCCACATCATCGAAGTAGCGGTAGCCCATCGATGCGAGCTGATTCAAACGGCTCTCCATTTCGCTTTGCGAGATGTTACCTGCATAGTAGTTGGCAATGGTCTGAATACCCTGTGAGGTATAGATCTTGTCGTCGATGATAGAGCGGGCATAGTCGGCAGCGCCATCGCCCTGCAGGTTGGGGTTAGTAGCGGCCCACTCGCGCTCCAGGTCGATGATGTCGGCGGCATCAGTCAAGCGGCTCTTGTTAAAGGAATAGGGATGCCAGGTCAATGACGTGTTGAAAGAGACATTGGTGCGCTTGCCCTTGGCCTTCTTGGTCACAATGACAACGACACCGTTGGCGGCACGGGCACCATAGATGCTGGCTGCAGCCGCATCCTTGAGAATGGTAATGCTCTCAATCTCATTGACATCGATATTGGGCACGTTTTCGTTTAACCCACCCCACTCGTCATAGCGAGTCGATTCAACGGGGAAGCCATCGATCACATACAACGGGTTGGTCACACCATTCATCGTTGTGGTACCACGAATGAGATTGCTGTTGGTGTTGAAACCGGCAACCTCACCCTCAAGCAATTGAGACAGGTTGTCATAACGCTTGTTAATGAGATTGTCGGCAGTCACCTTGGCAAACGAACCCGTGGCTCTCTCCTTGGAAATCTGCTGATAACCCGTCACCACGACATCGTCCATCACATTGGCATTATCCTCAAGGATGAGGACACTGTTACTGGAAGCCGCTTTGCGCTCGACAGTCTTTTTGCCGATATAGGAATAGACGAGTGTGCTATTGGGATCCACACCCTCCAGCACATAGTTGCCGTCCATATCAGTCACCGTGCCGTTATCGGTACCCGAGACGCGCACAGTAACACCGATGAGCGGTTCACCGTCGGCATCCACCACCTGTCCCTTGACCGAGCGCTTGGATACATCGGCCTCGGCACGGTTGGAGCTCTTGGATACCTGGATGAAACGGCCTTCAACAGTGCTGGTCAAAGGCAGACCCTTAATGAGTGCTTTGACCGCATCGGGAGCAGTGGCGTTAGTCACATCGGCTGTCACCTTGTAATCCTTGACAGCCTCGTAGGGATAATTGATCTTGTAATAACCTGATTGTTGCTCCACTTGCCTGAAAGCATTGGGCAACGGCGTCTGGTTGACCTTGAGAGTCACCTTCTGCCCTTGTGCAAGCACTGCCAGTGGCAGTATCAGCAGGCACAACAATGCGATGAGTTTTCTCTTGTCCATTTGTAATACAGATTTAGTTTAAGATTTAACTTATTCTGTTTCTAATACTAAGAAAAAATAAGCGGGGTACAAGACTCCGCTTCATATTCAAGATTTTAACATTTTTTAATTAATGATGACCATATTGCCATCCACCTCGGCATGGACAACGCCCAAAGCATTGAGGTTGGCAACGGCTTCACGCAGGCTCTTGCTTCGCTCGACAACGAAGTGCAATCGCAGCTGCATCTTGCTCCTATCATCAAACGATACGTTCACACCATACCATCTTGCCAATTCCTGCATGATTGAGAATAGCGATTCATTATCAAAATAGAAAAAACCTTCCTTCCATTGGGTGATGGGGTAAGTGTCCACGGCCTTAACCGCCAGTTGAGATCCTGTAAGTGCAGCCTGCTCTCCAGGTGACAATATCTGGGCCAAGTCTCCCGTTTTGACCTGCACACGTCCTGAAACGAGCGTAACAGACGCATCTTTGCGGGAATAGGCCCGCACATCAAACGAGGTGCCCAACACACGTGTCGACAAGTAATCGGTGTGCACAATGAATGGACGCTTGACATCCTTTTTTACCTCAAAATAGGCTTCGCCCTGGAGACGGACCTCGCGCGTATTGCCATTGAATCGGTCAGGGAACTCAAGGCGGCTCTCGGCATTGAGCCATACCTTGGTGCCGTCGGCAAGCGTTAGGTGATAATCTTGACCACGGGGAATGGACAAAGCCATCAATTGGGCCGACGTGGTGGCCGCTGTTGACTTGTCAAGTGCCATTTCTTCCTTGATGTGCCGAGCATGGCCATCGGCGGTAGTGATAGTCACCGCATCGATACTGTCAGGTACATGAACAGCAAATGAGTCGGCATTCACATTGACGGGCAAAGATTCCTGTAAACCAGACCAATAGCGATAACCGACAATCAATGTAATAACAGCAGCGATGCCCGCAGCCCAACGGGCAAAGGGAACCATCCTGTGCCATAACGGTTGCGAGACATGACTCGATGCATCTTCCTCTTCCATTACCAGCAAATCCAATCGCCGGCTAACGTCATGCCACGCAGCCTCGACATCGGGCGCACTGGCGTGCTCACGGTTCATGGCACTTTGCAACTCCCATTGTTCCAGCGGGGTCAGTGGCTCTTGTCCTTCAATATGCTTGTTGTCTTGTTCCATTTCGCTAATTCATACACGCTAAAAGCAATAGTGGTACAAACTTTAACATTTTTTTACCCAATGACACGCGCATTTGGGCAAAGGATCGCTGAACGATCTTCTTCACGCCATCGACGGAGATTCCCAACATGTCAGCGACGTCCTGGTTGCTCTTCTGCTCGTAAAACCGCAAATATAACACGCGTCTGACACGCTCGGGTTGGCGATTTAACTCCTCCTTGAGCGCCTCAATGCGAGCTTCATATTTTTCCCAGTCGGTATCGGTATAGTTTTCCAGCTCATGAATGACCTCATCCAGTAGCGGCACGTAACGGTTCTGGTGGCGCAGTTGGTCCAAACTGCGATTGCGTACGCTGGTAAATAGGTAGGACAACGCGGTATCCAGAGCAATTGTCTCGCGCAGTTTCCACACGTTGACAAACACGTCGCTCACCACATCGCGTGCCACATCCTCATCATGAACGATGTCAAGGGAATGATAATACAGCCGCTCAAAGTTTTGTTTGAACAGTTGCTCATATTCATGAACCGTCATGGACACACCCTTGGTCATCACTCTTATTATTAATCTATGTTCTAGCCACAAAAGTAATCATTTTTCGTCAAACTCTCACATCATATGAAAAAACAGTTACATAAAAAAACGTCTACGACAATACAAAAATATGTACCCCTATGATGTATTATGATGTATAAATGACAAACGATTGAAAAAAATAATAAATTTTGCAACCAAATAACCAAACGATTATGATGAAGAAGATTGCGACATTGTTGACGATGGTGACGGTGGCCATGATAGCCGTTGCCCAGATGGCTAATCCCGTCACGTTTACTTCCCAACTCAAGACCACCAACGGCTCCAGCGAGGGCGAAATTGTCTTTACAGGTAAAATCGACAAGGGCTGGCATGTGTATTCCACCAACCTGGGCGATGCAGGACCCACTGAGGCATCCATTACCTTCCACAAGAAGGACGGTGTGGAACCAGTGGGTAAACTTAAGGCTGTAGGCAAGGAAATCTCTAAGTTCGACGAGATGTTCGGCGCTAAGCTGCGTTACTTTGAGAATAATGTGCAGTTTGTGCAGAAGGTGAAGTTCACCAAGCCCAACTACGACATCGATGCCGACCT
>JBGUKK010000005.1:0-44037 GCA_045114435.1 Sodaliphilus sp. | reverse complement strand
GTCAAAGAACTCAATGGTTCAAGTGAACCGAGTTTATTTGAAAATTTTATTTATTAACCGTCCACAATTTTTAGTGGACAGCAATGACTGTTTTTCTACTATTCTATTCCCAAGGACTAATCCCAAATAGTAAAATGTAAACCATCCTAAACAGATGACCCAGCAAATAATAGACAAGTATGTATTTAGTCGAATGGTTGAGAGCAAGGGAATATATTTATAAGCAAGAATAAAAGCAGGTGCTACTAACCATCCCAAGAAAGAAAACCTTGATTTCGCAAGCTTAATAAGTAATGGCGTGAGTATTACAAATTGCATATAAACAAAAATGTAATATAGATGGGCAGCGGCATTGGTTGTAAGAACATTTACTAAAAGTTTATTAAATTGGCCAGATTCCAAAGTATATATAACAGTCCAAATTACATAAGGGATTAACACCCTTATAAGCCGCCTCTTGGCTATGAGATTCCAATTATTAACGTTACCATTGGTGAGGTAACCCGAAAGAAACAGAAACAGTGGAACGCAATAGTTAACTAGAGGACGACAGATTACAGTGTACATTCCATACGGGCATGTGTGAGCAAGAACTACAGCGGCGATCGCAATCGCTCTCAGGACTTGAATCGTATCACTTCTTGTCTTAGTTATGTTTGCTATTTCTACTGATTGTTTCATGGTACTTAACTATTTATCTGATGGATGGCGGTGAAGGTGCGGCCGCTGTTGATGCCCAGGCGGCGGGCTGAGAAGAAACGGTCGGGGGTGCAACGGGAGCAATGCTGTGAAGTGGTGATATTGGCGGCGAGAACGCCAGCAGCCATGAGGACGGCCTGGTTGGCGGCTCGCAAGTCGATGTGGGCCTTGCCTGTAAGGGCATTGCGCTTCATGATAGCAGGAATGTCGAATTGGGCTTCTTTGAAAGCCTCCACCACCTCGTCACCCACTTCAAAGCAGTCTTGACAGATGCTGGGACCCATAGTCGCCAGGATGCGGTCGGCTCGAGCGCCCTGACGGTACATCGCGTCAACAACCCTGGCGGCGATACGTCCCACGGTACCTCGCCACCCGGCATGAGCAACTGCAATGACTCCAGCTGGTTTGTCGGCAAGGACGATCGGCACGCAGTCGGCAGTATTCACGCCGATGACCACCCCTTTGAGCGACGTCACCAAGGCATCAACAGCCTCAAGGGCTTCCTCCTGTTTGTCAATGTCCATCGCACGGAATGCATCGTCAATGACCGCCACGTGGCACGAATGCGTCTGGTGTGGCATGATCAGGTCATCCAGGTCCACTCCGAGCTGCATTGCAAGGGTAATACGAGCATCCAGCACACGCAGGGCATCGTCTCCCACATAGTCACACAGGTTAACTCCTGAATAAGCATTGCGCCTGTCCACCTCGCCACGCGTCGTCGAGAAAGCGTCCACGCCCTCGACCTGCTCCGCAAAATTCAATTTCACTAGTTCCATCATGTTGACAAAGGTAACATTTTATTCCCATTTCAATATCTATTATCATGGAAAAAACAGTAATTTTGCACCCATGACACTGAACTCTGCCACCATAGTCAACTACAAGAATATCGCCGAGGCACGCCTAGAATTCTCGCCCAAGCTCAATTGCCTGATTGGCAACAATGGCCAGGGCAAGACTAACGTGCTCGATGCTATCTACTACATGAGCATGTGCCGCAGCTTTATCACCACCAGCGATAACAGTGCGGTCATCCGTCATGGCGAATCCTACATGATGCTCCAAGGCAACTACACCCGCCAAGAGAGCCCTCTCGAGGTGAGCATAGCATTGCAGCGCGGCAAGCGCAAGGTGGTGCGTCGTGACGGCAAGGAGTACCAGCGGTTGAGCCAACACATCGGTTTGTTGCCTGTGGTGATGGTGTCGCCCATGGATTGGGACCTGGTGCGTGGCAGCGGCGAGGAGAGACGGCGTTTCATGGACCTGATTATCTCACAGAACGACAACCAATATCTCGACGCCCTGATCCGCTACAACAAAGCCGTCGAACAACGCAACGCAATGATCAAGAAGGAGATGCGCGATCCTATGCTGTATGAGACCGTGGAAACCGAGATGGCCCGCCACGCCACACTGCTGCATGAGCGACGCACCAGCTGGGTGGAACAGTTCCTCCCCATCTTCATGCACTACTACAATGCCGTGGCAGGCGAGGGAGAGACGGTGAGCCTGCACTACAAGAGTCACCTGAACGAGGGGACCATGCTGGAGCACCTGGCAGCAACTCGTGAGCGCGACCTGATCATCGGCTACACCACCCGCGGCATTCATCGGGACGACCTGGAGCTCATGCTCAACGGTTACCCCATGCGCCGCACGGGCAGTCAAGGACAGTGCAAGACCTACACCATTGCCTTGAGGTTGGCCCAATTTGATTTCCTCAAGGCTAACAATCCTGCTGTGCCCATCCTGCTGCTCGACGACATCTTTGACAAGCTCGACGCCAGTCGCGTGGAACGCATCGTCGATGTGGTGTCCAGCAAGCGATTCGGCCAGATTTTCATTACTGACACCAATCGCACCCACCTGGACGAGATCGTGGCACGCCATGGCGGCGGCCACTGCCTGATGCACGTCGATGGCGGAAACATAACGATACTGAAAGGAGGCGAAACAGCATGAAGCGCACCGAAGCCAAGAACATCGGCCAAATCATCAATGACCTGCTCAAGAAGGAGAACCTTGATGTCGCGCTTGACGAGCACCGCGCCTGCGCCCTGTGGCCCCAGATCGTGGGCGACGGCATCAACCGCTACACCATCAGGCGCTATGTCAAGGACGGGGTGATGACCGTGCACCTGTCGTCGGCATCGCTCAAGAGCGAACTCATGCTCAACCGCGAGAGCATCATTGTCCGCATCAACGAGGCGCTGGGTCGCGAGATCATCCATGAGATCATCTTCAAGTAATCCTGTATATCTAGCCCATCCAGTAAACCTAATATCACAATCAACTGATAACTGTCATCTACAATTATGAATCACGCTATCGAAGCCCAATACCCCTTCAAGTGCACCACACCCATCCAATTGCGTTTCAACGACGTGGATGCCTTGGGTCACATCAACAACTCGGTCTATTTCCAGTTCTTTGACCTGGGAAAGACGCAGTACTTCAAGGGATTAAACGTGCAGAGTGATATCGACTGGCGACGGCCGACGGTCATTATCGCCAACGTGAATTGCAATTTCCTGGTGCCCACGCTCTTCAATGAGCCGGTCGAGGTGCTCACCCAATGCTCCAAACTGGGCAACAAGAGCTTGACGCTGCTGCAGCACCTGGTGAATAGCGAGACGCGTAAGGTGAAATGCACCTGTGCCACCGTCATGGTCAACCTCGCGCCCGAGAACAACCAGCCCTCCCCCTTGCCCGAGGTGTGGCGCAATGCCATCATCGCCTTTGAGGGCCACGAGTAAAATGCTCAAAAACTTTTGGCATTTCGCTCGGCTTGCACTATCGTTCCCTCCATGCGGGCGGGCAAGATAGGCGGCGCCTCTGAAATGCTCAAAAACTTTTGGCATTTCGCTCGGCTTGCACTATCTTTGCACATTCAAATCTTCTTATACCTAACGAGACGATATGGACATCAAACAATCAATGAAAGAAATATTGGCTGCCGAGAGCCAAGCTATACTGAACATACCCATCACCGATGCCTACGAGCAAGCGGTCAATCTCATCGTTGAACAAGTGAAGCACGAGGGCGGCAAACTCGTCACCTCGGGCATGGGCAAGTGCGGCCAGATTGCCGACAACATCGCCACCACCTTCTCCTCGACAGGCATTCCTGCCATCTTCCTCCATCCCAGCGAGGCACAGCATGGCGACCTGGGCGTTGTTCAGCCCCACGACGTGCTGCTGTTGCTCTCCAACTCGGGACGCACCAGCGAGATCTGCGCTCTGGTATCACTCGCCCACAACCTGTACCCCCAGCTCAAGATTGTTGTCATCACCGGCAATAAAGACAGCGAGCTGGCTCATCTGGCCGACATCTGCTTGTGGACAGGAGGGGCCAAGGAGGTGTGCCCGCTGGGGCTCACGCCCACGACCTCGACAACGGTGATGACCGTCATTGGCGACGTGCTCGTGGTCAACACGATGCGTGCCACTGGCTTCACTCGCGAGGAGTATGCCCTGCGCCACCACGGCGGCTATCTGGGCATCAAGGCCAAAGAGAAATAATCACTTGCTACCTCAAGCAACACTATAGCAACCCTCAACCATCTTCAAGAACTAATGACCGCCCTGTCCATTTCAGTTGCCATGCCGCAACTCAAGAACGACATGACCATCGCCCGAGCGCAGATGGCCACAAGTGGCACCATTCCTCCCAGCAAGGGACTCGATGACAGCATTGTCACCGAGATGCAGATGTGCTACGCCGAGTACTTGATTAAGAGCAAGCGCGACCTGGAGGCAGAGCAAGTCATCGAGGAGTTCATCTATGATGACGAACGCATGCAGGACCTGCCCGAGCTCTATGCGGCATGGTTGTGGCTTGCACGCATGGCGCTGCTCATCGGCAGCGGCAACCCGTCCCTCTCGCTCGGCGCCGCCGAGAACACTCTGCTTGTACTCTCCACCCATCAGGGCAAGAAGACTGAGGACTTCAATGCCATCGTCGCATCCTTGCTGTTCAATCTCGCGCTGGCTCACCATGACATGGGAGACAACAGCCGTGCCGCCAAGGAACTGACCAAGGCTCAACAGATTCTCGAGCGCCTCACCAAGCGCAACGAAGCGCGCTTCTCAGCACTGCTGCTCAAGGCCGTCGAGGCATCAACCGAGGTCATCAAGTCCAAGACCAAGCAGATGAACGTCCTGACGCACTACCAGAGCGCCAGCGAACTCTACATGAGTGAGCTTAACAGTGGGGACGCCAATGCCACACGCACCGCGATGTCCAACCTTATCGACACGCTGGGCAAGGAGGGTGACATCATGCTGGAGATGGGCAACAGCCGCAACGCTGTCAAGTATTACACCAAGGCCCTGCGTTACCAGAAGAAATTGGGCGACAGGCTGGGGCTGCGTGATCTGAGGCTCTCCATCGGCCTGGCCAAGGCACTCATGCGGCTCATCAACCGCCGTGCCGCCGCCGAACAACTGCTGCGCTCGCTATTACCGCTTGCCCAACGGCTGGAGGCCACCGCCGAGGAGCACGAGATACAAGATCTGTTAAACAACAAGAACAAAAACATGAACATTATGACACTGCTCAAGAGCATCTTCACTGCAGCACTCATCATCATGGGCACCCTGGGCATGCAAGCCCAGCTCATCGTGGGTCACCGCGGTTCACAGTGGGGGGTTGAAAACACTCGCGCCGCCTTTATCAACGGCGCCCAAGCAGGAGCTTGGGGGCTGGAGTGTGACATCCGCGTCACGGCCGACGGCACCTTTGTCGTCAGCCACGACGACAGCTACAAGCGCCTTGGCGGCCCCGAGACCAAGATTGCCAACATGAGCACCCAGGCTGTGCTCTCCACACCGCTCACCAGCAAGCGCCACGGCATCACCTATGCCGGCACGCCCTGCACGCTGGGCGAGTTCCTCGACATCTGCAATGAGTATAACGTTGTGCCCGTTGTCGAGGTCAAGGTGTGCACCAGCATCCACAGCAACACCAAGGCCGAGAACGAACCCGTCTTTGACGGCATTCCCGCCCTGATCCACCTCATTGACCAGAAAGGGCTCACCGACAAGGTGGTTATCATCTCGTTCATGCCCGGCGTGGTAGACTTTATCCACCGCCACTATCCCGATGTCACCGTCCAGGTGCTCGCCGGTGATGAGGACGGTACCATCGACCAATGGGTGGACTGGTGCATCGAGTTCAACATGGACCTCGACGTGGTCCACACCATTATCACCAAGGAAGCCGTGGATCGCATGCATGCCGCCGGCCTGAAGGTGAACGTCTGGACCGTGGATAAGCCCGAGGACTTTGAGCGCGTCAAGGCTATGGGCGTGGACTTCATCACCACCAATGCCCGTTTCCCCAAGCAACTGTAGACGATGGAAAAAGGTGGGAACTGTTTAAGGATTGACCGATTGGAGTTAAAGCCTATAATATTTGAAAATAATTCCTTCCTTCATCATTAATCCATTCTGATTAATCTTCAAGCCCTGAAGTGCAATAGCATTTCAGGGCTTGAGTTAGGAACTATAGACTCACCTACTTGTTGAAGTAGGCATTCATCTGTTTCACGACACGTGGGCTGAGCCGGATAATGGTGAACATGGTGCAACAGGCCATCAGGGCAAAAGCCAGGTCCATGATACTGACCATCAACTTGAGCGGAATCATGGCAGCCACGATAATCATCGCCAGGTAGTAGTAATTATACCACTTCACGTTGTGGGCACCGAAGAGATAGTTGGTGCACTTCTGGCCATAGTAGCTGTAGGAGAACATTGTCGAGAAGGCAAAGAAGAACACAATCACCATCAGCGCCAGGTGGCCGATGCCAGGCAACATCTCGCCCCAGGCACCCAGAGCGACAAAGAGGCCCTTGGGGTCTTCCAGACCGATGTAATTGCCAGCAATGATGATGGGAATAGCCGTCAGCGTGCACACCAGGCCCGAGTCAATGGCCGGGCCGAGCATGGCAATCAGTCCCTCGCGGATGGGGTCGGTATTCTTGCTGGCGCCGTGCATCATCGAAGCGGTACCCACGCCAGCCTCGTTGACAAAAGCGGCACGGCGAGCCCCCGTCAAGGCGACAAACGCAAACGCGCCAAAGCCAGCTCTCAGGTCGAACGCCCCCTCAAAAATCTGACCGAACACCCCTGGAATCTCCTTATAATGCATAGCCATGATGACGATGACCAGAATCAGGTAGAGAATGACCATCACGGGCACAATGCGCGAGGCGAACAGGGCAATGCGCTTGATGCCTCCCAAGATGACAGCCCCCACAATCACTACCATCACGACCCCCATGAGGAAACGCAACATCAGCGTGTTCTCAATTCCCATCGGCGTGGTGAACACTGTCGTCACCGACTCCACCAGCTGGTTGGCCTGCATGAAGCACAGCGTGCCCACAAGACCGAATATCGAGAATGCCACTGCCAGCGGTCTCCATTTCTCACCGAGGCCCTTGGTGATGATGTACATGGGACCGCCCTGGATCTCACCAGCGCTATCGCGGCCCTTGTACATGATCGAGAGCGAGCCCTCAAAGAACTTGGTACTCATGCCCACCAGGGCACTCACCCACATCCAGAAGACCACACCAGGCCCTCCGATGGTCAAGGCAATGGCTACACCGGCAATGTTGCCCATGCCCACTGTGGCAGCGATGGCACTCAACAAGGCTTGCACCGAGCTGATCTGGCCCGACTGCTTGCCCTGATCTTTGGCCTGCTTGTCACGCAAGGCACGTATTGCCCACGGCAGCCGCCTGATAGACACCGCGCCCGAGAACAGGAACAAGAACAAGCCACCACCGATGAGGAGGAAGAAATAGGGATAGCCACAGATGGCGTCGCTGATAGCAACAATCCAATCGCTCACAGTATTGAGAATGTCTTCCATTTTTTACTTTCCTGTTAAAGATGATTGATTAGGGCAAAGATACAACCATTTTCCTAATCAACCACGCTCCAACGGCACGATTTGCAATCGTTTTCAACTCCGTGAGGCAAAAAGTGTAGCCAACAGCAGGCTTAATTGGCTCTAAAAACTTATCTTTGCATCTGGTAAGGACTGCCTTTAGTCTCAACAACCAAATTAACAATGGCGTGATTATGAAAAAGAAGAATAACCTTGCAATCATCAAGGATGACCCTTGGCTGGAGCCCTACAGCGATGCGATTATCGGGCGGCATCAGGATGCCGTCAACAAGATTGCCGAGCTGACAGGCGGCACGGGAAACCTCGATGAATTTGCCAACGCTTATAATTATTACGGGCTGCATCACACCGCCGACGGCGGCTGGGTCTTCCGCGAATGGGCCCCCAATGCCACAGAGATTTACCTCATCGGCGAGTTCAACGACTGGCGCGAGTGCGCCCCCTACCGATTGAAACCCCTGGAGAACGGCAACTGGGAAATCACCTTGCCGGCACGCGCGATGCGGCACGGCAACCTGTACAAGCTGCGCATCCACTGGCCCGGCGGTGAGGGCGAACGCATCCCGGCCTACGCCACTCGCGTGGTTCAAGACGAGAAGACCTACATCTTCTCGGCCCAGGTGTGGGACCCCACTGAGCCCTACCAATTCAAGGTCAAGAAATTCAAGCCCAACACGCGCCCGTTGCTCATCTACGAGTGTCACATCGGCATGGCTCAGAACCGCGAGGGCGTGGGCACCTATGAGGAATTCCGCGTGAATGTGCTGCCGCGCATCGTGGCCGATGGCTACAACGCCATCCAGATCATGGCCATCCAGGAACATCCCTATTACGGTTCGTTCGGCTACCATGTATCAAGTTTCTATGCTGCCTCGTCACGCTTTGGCACCCCCGAGGAGTTGAAGCACCTCATCGATGATGCCCACGCTGCCGGCGTTGCCGTCATCATGGATATCGTCCACTCCCATGCGGTAAAGAACGAGGTCGAGGGGTTGGGCTGCTTTGACGGTACTGGCGACCTCTACTTCTACAGCGACGACAAGCGTGAGCATCCCGCCTGGGACTCGTTGTGCTTTGACTACGGCAAGAATGCGGTGCTGAACTTCCTGCTGTCCAATTGCAAGTTCTGGCTGGAGGAGTACCGCTTCGACGGCTTCCGCTTCGACGGGGTGACCTCGATGCTCTATTACAGCCACGGCTTGGGCCAGGCCTTCGGCAGCTATGACGACTACTACAACGGCGGCGAGGACACCAACGCCATCACCTACCTGACGCTGGCCAACGTACTCATCCACGACATCAATCCTCACGCCATCACCATCGCAGAGGAGATGAGCGGCATGCCAGGGCTGGCACGCACCTTCAAGGACGGCGGCATCGGTTTTGATTACCGCATGGCGATGGGTATCCCCGACTACTGGATCAAGACCATCAAGGAGCGCAAGGACGAGGACTGGAAGCCGACGTCTATCTTCTGGGAACTGACTAACCGCCGTGCCGACGAGAAGACCGTCTCCTATGCCGAGAGCCATGACCAGGCCCTCGTGGGCGACAAAACCATCATCTTCCGCCTTATTGACAAGGAGATGTACTGGCACATGATGACTGGCGACCATGACGGCACTGTGGACCGCGGCATGGCACTGCACAAGATGATACGCCTGGTGACCGCATCGCTCATCAACGGCGCCTACCTCAATTTCATGGGCAACGAGTGGGGACATCCCGAGTGGATTGACTTCCCCCGTGAAGGCAACGGCTGGAGCTACAAGTATGCACGCCGCCAGTGGGACCTCGTGGATCGTGAGGACCTCAAGTACCGTTTCCTCAACAATTGGGACAACGACATGGTGCACCTCATCGGCAGTGTCAAGGACTTCCAGCGACTGCCCGTGCGCAAGCTGTGGGACAAGGACGATGACCAGGTGCTGGCCTACATGCGCGGTGACCTCGTGTTTGTCTTCAACTTCAGTCCCACCCATTCTCATGTGGACTATCCCATGCTGGCACCCGAGGGCGAGTACACCATCCTGTTCGACAGCGACAATCCGCGCTACGGCGGTTATGGCAATATCGATGACAGCGTGAACCATATCACCGAGTACGACGGGCTGTACGCGGGGGATGGCCTGGGATGGCTCAAGCTTTACCTGCCGGCACGCTCGGCCATGGTGCTGCGCTACAAGGCTGCCGAGGGGGTTGAAGCGCCCAAGAAGAAGGCCCCCGTGAGACGCAAGTCCAAGGGGAAAACGTCTTGATACACAGCCATCAAAACCTGTGACAGATAAACACCGCACCAGTTATCGCTGCTCATGATGGGTAATAACTGGTGCGGTGCTTTTTGCAGTTGCCGCTATTGTATTTACTCGCAGGGAGTGACAGATGATGGTGGCGGCGGAGTGGCATCCTTGGGGGTGACAGGACGCCACAGGTAGAGCTTGTCGCTGGGACGGATTTTCTCGGGCACGGTGACTGAGAAATGTTCGCCCTTGACGGTCTTCTCAACGGGCTTGAGGTCAACACGGATTTCCTCGATGGTCAGCGGGATAGCGCCCGTCGTGGGACCGATAATCCAAGCCTCGTCGCCCACGTGCAGTTCGCCCGCCTCCATGAGGAACTCGGCGACCCCCAGCTTGCTGTAGTAGCGAATGCCCTTGGCGGCATACACTTTCACCCTTGTGGCACTGGACCCGTACTTGGCCGACCATTCGCCCAGCCTTTGTCCCATGTAGTAGCCGTCCCAGAAGCCACGGTTGAACACCTTGCCCAAGCGCTCGTTCCACTCGGTGATGCCTTCCTCGCTGTAGGTGCCGTCGCAGATGGCCTTCAACGCCTCGTCATAGCAGCCGACGACCGTGCGCACATATTCCGGCCCACGCGCCCGCCCCTCAATCTTGAACACAGTCACACCCGCATCCACCATCTTGTTAAGGAAGTGGATGGTTTTCAAGTCCTTGGGCGACATGATGTACTTATTCTCGATGGCCAGCTCGTCACCATTGACCAGGTCGGTGACACGGTAGCCCCGGCGACAGATCTGCCGGCAGGCACCGCGGTTGGCACTGGTATTCTCCTGATGCAGACTCATGTAGCACTTGCCGCTCACGGCCATGCACAGCGCACCGTGGCAGAACATCTCCAGCCTGACGCGCTCGCCATGTGGCCCGCGCACATCGTTTTTCTCGATGAAATCGGTGATCCCGGTCACCTGCTCCAGGTTCAGCTCACGCGCGAGTACCATGACGTCGGCCCACTGGCTGTAATAACGCACCGCCTCGCTGTTGCTCACGTTGACCTGGGTGGAGATGTGCACCTCCACACCGATACTGCGTGCAAACAGGATGGTGGCCATGTCACTGGCGATGATGGCACTCACCTGGGCATCACGGGCTGCGGTGACAATCTGGCGCATGTAGTCCATGTCCTCGTCATAGATGATGGTATTGACCGTCAGGTAACTCTTCATGCCGCGCTCACGGCACCACTCGGCGATGGTGCGCAAGTCCTCGAGCGTGAAATTCACGCTGGAACGCGAGCGCATGTTTAGGCCCTCGATGCCGAAGTAGATGGCATCGGCGCCCCCCTGATGGGCGGCATATAATGATTCCCAAGAGCCCACAGGGGCCATGATTTCAAAATCGTTGCGGTTCATATAGTGTATGATATGTGTTTAAGTGAGATGCAGGTGACTCATGTTTTTAACATGTAAAAGTACAACACTTTTTTCAATTCAACAAAATGTGTAACGCAAAATGTGTGATTCCCATTACGAGAATGGAATCAGGCCACCGGTCCTCTACTTGTACTATGCCCAGGTGATGCGACCGAAGGAGTTCAATGAGAAGGACGCAGGAAAAGAATTCAGTTCAGCGCTGTTGAATGATTTTAGACAAAATTACTGAGAGTGTAATTCGTTTTTCTAATGTAGTGACAAAAAGACTCCCCCTCTGATCTCAGAGGAGGAGCTGATAAATACCTTTCTATCTTGTTGCCGATAGCCAGCTATACATTAGAAACTTAAGTTTCTATTAGTACAAGCGGCCCTGCTTATCCTTTATTGCTTCCAGAGTGAAATGTGAATCGAAGTTGCCGCTTTCTATTTCTTCGGCGGGATAATCGACGATAAAGCACATTACCTTGCGATTGGAATAAACCGTTTCAAGATATTCACCTCTCGCCGTGTACTTCTTTGTTTCAATCCCTAATTCAACAAAACCGGAATACTTGTCTAAACCTTCATGAGGTTCAAGATTGACTCGGATCTGCAAATGGTCAGGAACTGTTGAGGTAGCAATTGGCGATATATAGTGAACCGAATGTGACAAGTCAATATCGGTTATATCACCGTTCTCGTTGATAATGTCTCCAGTCAGCGTGAAGTAATTCAAGGTGGTTGGCGTTACCTTGACCTCATAGGTCGTGACGTAGCGAACATCGGCATTATCCTCTTCCACGTCGTCATTACCACATGCCGTCAATGATAAAGACACCATTAATGACACAAACGCTAAAGATAAAAAAGTGATGAATTGTCTCATAACTGTGTTGGACTGATATGGCTTTAGAACTTGTATCCAACAGAAATTGTCAGATTGCGGGTCTTGGCGGAAACATCGTCAGCCACATCAAGCACACCAAAGTCATAGCCGATGGAAACAGGCACTTTCTGGTTGAATTCCAGACCAGCACGCAGGCCCAAGCCGAAATCAAAACGCTTGTAACCGTCCTCGTCACTAAAGACGTCTATGCCATCGGTCTTACCAAACAAACCGATACCAAAATAAGGACCAAATTCTCCGAACAAAGCAAGATTCTCATTCACTGCATACTTGTAACCAGCGTGAACAGGAATATCAAGATAAAAAGGATTTAGGGTGATACCACCGCCTTTAAAACCCTTGAGCGAAAGCAATGCACCGGCATTGGCATAGAAACCATTGCTGACGCTCGGGATGCCGAAGGTCGATCGAACACCGACATGGAAACCGATACGTGAACTGCAACCACTGGCATCAACGTTTGCCACGTTCATACCTGCAACAATCTCCCATTGAGGAGCCCCGGCTTGTGCCGAGAAGCCCATCATAGTGGCAAGTGCCACAATCAGAATTGAATAGATCTTCTTCATAATAATATTTACTATATGTGTATGTTTTAAGCGGCACAAAATTAGAAAATATTTCAACACGAACCACCAATTCCGGTAAAAAAGGAAAACAAGAAATACAAGAAGAACAATCTTTAAATCGGCATGACGACCGATTTATTAGTTAGAAGTTAGGTGAGGACTAACAACTGATTTTATCTCTCCTTCTTGCCCGTGAGGATGCCCTTGATGTCGTAGAGCTTGTTGAGCGCCTCCATGGGGGTGAGGTTGTTGATGTCAATCGTCAGGATCTCGTCACGAATCTGGCTCAGCACCGGGTCATCCAGTTGGAAGATAGAGAGCTGGTAGCCCGAACGGCTGCTGGCGACATCGCCCAGATCCTTGGTCAAGGTGCCCGAGTTGCGGTTGTTCGCCTCCAGTTGCTTGAGCACCTCGTTGGCACGCTTGACGATGGTGGGCGGCATGCCGGCTAGCTTGGCCACATGGATACCGAAGCTATGCTCGCTACCTCCCTTGACCAACTGGCGCACAAACACCACCTTGCCGTTGATTTCCTTCACGCTCACATTATAGTTCACGATACGCTTGAAGGACTTCTCCATCTCGTTCAACTCATGGTAGTGGGTGGCAAACAGCGTCTTGGGCCTGGTGGCATGCTCATGGATGTGCTCCACGATGCTCCAGGCAATGCTGATGCCATCATAGGTGCTCGTGCCCCGGCCCAACTCGTCGAACAGGATGAGGCTGCGCTGGCTCATGTTGTTGAGGATGGCGGCGGCCTCGGTCATCTCGACCATGAAGGTGGACTCGCCCAGCGAGATGTTGTCGCTGGCCCCCACACGGGTGAAAATCTTGTCCACCACGCCGATGCGGGCTTGCTGGGCCGGAACGAAGCTGCCCATCTGGGCCATCAGGGTGATGAGTGCAGTCTGGCGCAGCAAGGCCGATTTACCGGCCATATTGGGACCTGTGATGATCATAATCTGCTGGTCGTCATTGCTCAGGCGGATGCTGTTCGGCACATAGGTCTCGCCTGGCGGCAGCTGGCACTCAATAACGGGGTGGCGGCCCATGGCGATGTCGATGTCGAGGCTGTCGTCGAGCACAGGACGGTTGTAGCGGTTTTCCATCGCCACACGGGTCAAGGCATTCAGACAGTCGAGCTGCGCGATGATGGCGCTGTCGTTCTGGATGGCGGGGATATACTCGGTCACGGCGGTCACCAGCTCATTGAACAGGCGGCTCTCGATGATGAGGATCTTCTCCTCGGCGCCCAGAATTTTCTCCTCATATTCCTTGAGTTCCTGGGTCACATAGCGCTCGGCATTGACCAGCGTCTGCTTGCGTATCCACTCCTCGGGCACCTTGTCCTTGTGGGTGTTGCGCACCTCGATGTAGTAACCGAACACGTTGTTATAAGCTATCTTCAAGCTCGGGATGCCCGTCTGGTCGCTCAGGGAGCGTTGCATGGCCACCAAGTAATCCTTGCCGCTGCTCGAGATGGCGCGCAGCTCGTCGAGCTGGGCGTCCACCCCGCGGCAGATGATGTTGCCACGGTTGGTCTGGTTAGGAGCGTCAGGATTGATTTCGCGCTCGATGCGGTCGCGGATGATGGCACATGGATTCAACTGCTCGCCCATGGCCCGCAACACCTCACATGATGACTGTGAGCAGTACTGCTTGATGGGCTCAATGGCTTGCAGAGCACTCTTGAGCTGAACAAGTTCTCGTGGCGTGATGCGGCCGACAGCGGCCTTGGACGTCAGTCGCTCCAGGTCGCCGATCAGTTCCAGGCGCTCCTTGATCAGGTCGCGGCCATCGGGGTCGCGCATGAAGTGCTCCACCACATCAAGTCGACGGTCGATAGCCTTCACGTCCTGCAAGGGGAAGAGCACCCAGCGGCGCATCATGCGACCGCCCATCGGCGAGATGGTGCGGTCGATGACATCGAGCAACGACTTGCCGTCATCGCTCATGGGAGCCACCAGCTCAAGGTTGCGGATGGTGAACTTGTCCAGGCGCACATAGCGCTCGGCCTCGATGCGCGACAGGTGGGTGATGTGGCCCAGCTGGGTGTGCTGCGTGATGTCAAGGTAATGCAGGATGGCTCCGCTGGCGATGATGGCGTTGTCCATGCTCGAGATACCGAAACCCTTGAGGTTCTGCGTCTCGAAGTGCTTGAGCAGCCGATCGTTGGCAGCATCAATGGTAAACACCCAGTCCTCGAGGTCAAACGTCAGGTAGCGCGACGAGAAGGTGGTGGCAAAGCGTTGACGGTTGCTGCGCTCGATAAGCACCTCCTTGGGCGAGAAGTTGACCAGCAACTTGTCGACATATTCCTCACTACCCTCGGCGGTGAGGAACTCACCCGTGCTGATGTCCAGGAACGACACGCCCAACAGTTTCTTGCCGAAGTGCACTGCCGCCAGCCAGTTGTTCTCCTTGCGGTCGAGCATCGTGCCGCCCACAACAACGCCTGGCGTCACCAGCTCGGTGATGCCGCGCTTGACGAGTTTCTTGGTCAGCTTAGGATCCTCCAGCTGGTCACAGATGGCCACACGCTTGCCGGCACGCACCAGCTTGGGCAGGTAGGTGTCCAGCGCATGGTGGGGAAAACCTGCCATCTCGGTCGCCGCGGCAGCACCATTGCTGCGCCGCGTCAAAGTGATGCCCAATATCTCGCTGGCCGTCACCGCATCCTCAAGATAGGTCTCATAGAAATCTCCCACACGGAACAGCAGTATCGCGTCGGGATGCTTGGATTTCATCTCCACAAACTGCTTCATCATCGGTGTATTCAGTGGGTCCTTTGCCATCTTGCTTACATGATAGTTTTGAATTTGCAAATTTACGAAAAACTTTTCAGATGACAGTTTCCGTCCCTGAGTTTTCCCCAAAACCGAAAACTTGAGAGGCAATATTTTGCACCACGGCAAAAACTTTGTACCTTTGCCGTTCAATAGAGAAAAAACTAATCACTAACGATCAAAGATAAAGAGATGAATTTTGTAGAAGAACTGAAATGGCGCGGCATGATTAACGATATCATGCCTGGTGCCGAGGAGCAACTCAACAAGGAAATGACGAGCGGATACGTGGGCATCGACCCGACGGCCGACTCGTTGCACATCGGCCACCTCGTGGGCGTGATGATGCTGAAGCACCTGCAGCGCGCGGGACATCGCCCCATCGCCCTGATTGGCGGCGCGACGGGCATGATCGGCGACCCCTCGATGAAGTCGCAGGAGCGCAAGCTCATTGATGAGGAGACGCTGCGCCACAACCAGGAATGCATCCGCCAGCAGCTGGCCAAGTTCCTGGACTTTGACAGCGACGCTCCTAACCATGCCATCGTGGTGAACAACTATGACTGGATGAAGGACTTCTCGTTCCTGAGTTTCATCCGCGACATCGGCAAGCACATCACCGTGAACTACATGATGGCCAAGGACAGCGTGAAGAAGCGTCTCGCTGCCAACGCCGACCACGGCATGTCATTCACCGAGTTCTCCTACCAGCTGCTTCAGGGCTACGACTTCCTCTACCTCTATGAGCACGAGGGCTGCAAGCTGCAGATGGGTGGCAGTGACCAGTGGGGCAACATCACCACGGGCACCGAGCTCATCCGCCGCATCAACGGCGGCGAGGCCTACGCCATCACCTGCCCGCTGATCACCAAGAGTGACGGCACCAAGTTCGGCAAGACCGAGGGGGGCAACGTGTGGCTCGATCCCAAGCGCACTTCTCCCTATAAGTTCTACCAGTTCTGGATCAACGTGAGCGACGAGGATGCCAAGAAGTACATCAAGATCTTCACCGACCTGCCCCAGGACGAGATCGAGGCATTGATTGCCGAGCAGGAGAAGGACCCCGGCCTGCGCCCGCTGCAGAAGCGCCTGGCCAAGGAGATCACCACCATGGTGCACAGCGCCGAGGACTATGAGAAGGCCGTCGAGGCGTCACAGATTCTGTTCTCCAACAAGGCCAAGGACATCCTGCACAAGATTGACGAGAACACGCTGCTGGATGTGTTCAGCGGTGTTCCCCAGTTTGAGGTGCCCCGCAGCGTTATTGACGAGGGAACCCCGATGATATCGCTGCTGACCGATGCTGCTGCCGTCTTCCCCAGCAAGGGCGAGATGCGCAAGATGACCCAGGGCGGCGGTGTGAGCATCAACAAGGAGAAGCTCACCGACCCCAACATGGCCGTCAGCGCCGAGATGCTGCTCAACGGCAAGTACATCCTCGCCCAGCAGGGCAAGAAGAAGTACTTCCTGCTCATCGTCAAGTAATTAGCACTTACTTGAACACAGCTTTTCTAAAAAAAATCCTCTAAAAGGGTTGTAATTCAAAAAAAAGCAGTAATTTTGCACCGCATTTAGGATGGGCTACTGTCCTGATGACATAAGGATTGCCTTGTAGTGTAATGGTAACACAACGGTTTTTGGTGCCGCATTTCCTGGTTCGAGTCCGGGCAAGGCAACAGACAAAGGAGATGGACCGCCTGGTTCATCTCCTTTTTGTTTAACATTAATCATTCAAGCCCCCTCAAGATGGGGACGGGCACGTTATCGTTCACGTTACCCATAACAACACAATGCAAAGCGCTAAACCATGAGGTTAACGCTTTGCTGCGGTAGCCCATAGCAGAATCGAACTGCTCTTTCAAGAATGAAAATCTTGCGTCCTAGCCGATAGACGAATGGGCCATACCTGGCTGAACCACGGCACCTGGTGGGAGGCGCCTGACTCCTAATTGCTTAGGCCTGGTTCAGCTTGTTGATGTGCTGAGCGAGTTTTGACTTGAGGTTAGCAGCCTTGTTCTTGCTGATCACGTTCTTGCCAGCAAGCTTGTCAAGCATGGCGGTCACCTTGGGCATAGCCTCGGCGGCTTCCTTAGCGTCGGTCATCTTGCGGATGTTGCGCACTGCGTTGCGCATGGTCTTGCTGTAATAACGGTTGCGAAGACGGCGTGTCTCGCTCTGACGGATTCTCTTAATAGCTGATTTATGGTTTGCCATAATTTATATATAAAACTTTGATATTTAGTTGATTATTGTAGCCCATAGCAGAATCGAACTGCTCTTTCAAGAATGAAAATCTTGCGTCCTAGCCGATAGACGAATGGGCCGTTTTGCCGGATTTTTCCGCAAAAGCGACTGCAAAATTAGCACTATTTTTTGAATTGACAAAATTTAACCCCTCGAAAAGGCGAAAAAGTTGCATTTTCGCCCGATTTCTTGACCGTGAGTGCCGAAAAATGAGTAAATTAGCGGCATGTATGAGAAGCTAAAGGGCATTGTGCTCAACACGATTCACTACAGCGACAAGCACAACATCGTGCACATCTACACCGATGGGCGTGGGCTGATGTCATTTGCCGTGCCGCTGGGCAAGACCCACTCGGCACGGTTGCGCAATGCCATGCTCATGCCCTTGTCACTGGTGGACCTGGAGGCTGGGGTGCGCAACGGCCGTGACCTGTCGATGCTGCGCGAGGTGCGCCGCAACTATCCGCTGGCGACGCTCTACAGCGACCCCATCAAGAATGCCATCGCTCTGTTCATCAGCGAGCTGCTCACCCATGTCATCCAGGAACCGGAGGGTAATGACCCGTTGTTCCGTTACATTGAGCAGTCGGTCCAGCTGCTGGAGCAACTGCCGGGCCAGGTCGCCAATTTCCACATCTGCTTCCTGTATCACCTGGGGGCTCACCTGGGCATCCAGCCCAACGTGGAGAGCTATCGTGAGGGTTACTGGTTTGACATGACCGACGGTGTGTTTGTACCAGCTGCGGGGAAGGGACACATGAATCTGCCGCCACAAGAGGCACAGGTGATCCACCTGCTGTCGCGCATGACGTTCGGCAACATGGGAGTGTTCCGCTTCAACCGCGAGGAGCGCAACCGCATGCTCGACGTCATCATCAGCTACTACCGCCTGCACAACGCGGCCATTGGCACCCTGCGATCTCCCGACATCCTCAAGCAACTCTTCATCTGAAAAACATTAAGGACCTTAAAGACCTCACGGTCTCTAAAGTCCTTAATTGTAATAAGTCTTGCAAGATGCACGGGGCTACCAGCTGCCGCCGCCACCGCCGCCGCCGAAGGAGCCGCCTCCAAAGCCGCCCCATCCGCCGCCACCGCCGAAGGAGCCGCCGCTTCCGCTCCATGAGGAGCCGCCACTGCCCCAACCGCTGCCGTGGGAGATGACGACCGGTCCGCCCCACGTGCCGGTGTTACCGCTGTTGCGGTTGCCGCCACCTTTTCGTGTCGCACCATATATGATCAAACCCATGATGACGACGAATACAATGAAGCCGAGCCAAGCGTCGCCTTCATCATACTGATTGAGGTAATCCTCCTCGTTGTACTCGCCGACGGCCAAGTCACGCACGACCTGTGCTCCGGCCCACACGCCACCCAGGTAGTCATTCTCCTTGAAGTAGGGAATCATCTCCTGATTGACAATAAGTGTGCTTGTAGCATCAGTGATGGCGCCTTCCAGACCATAACCTGGAGCGATGAATGCCTCGCCCTTGCTCTCGGGAGTCTTGGGCTTCACAAGGATGACAACGCCATTGTCCTTATCACTCTTGCCAACGCCCCACTGATCACCAATACTGTAGGCCATCATCGCCTTGTCATAGCCGCCAAAGTCATTCATGGTGACCACACAGATCTGGTTGCTGGTCTCCATGGCGATCTTCTGGAGCGAGTCCTCCAGCCACTCGCAGTCACCCAAGATGCCAGCAAAATCGTTGACGAGCTTCGGCGGGTCAGGACGCGGCGGCACCTGCGCCACTGCAGCCACAGTGGTGAGGCACAGCAACACGACTGCTGTCAATCGCGATAGCGTTTTACTCCATGTCACCATTGTGGTCTTCATTATCGTCTTCATCATCCAGGTCATCAAAGGAGACCTCATTGCTCAACTCGTTCTCGTCGTCACGCACGCCAGGGAAGAACTCCGACAAGCGGTCGCCAATGTGGCCAATGATTTCACACAAGCCATCTACCGGACGACCGGCCTTGAGGTAGCTAGTCAACTCCTCCACCTCATTGTCCCAGAAGCCCTTAGGCACCACTGCGTTAATGCCCACATCACCCAGAATGGCCAGCTTGCGGGCCTCATAGGCGATGAAAATCAACACGGCATTGCGGCGCTTGGTGGTGTACAGGTGCAGCCGGTTGAAGGTCTTGACGGCACGTTTTATCACTTTGCCACGGCAGTGGGGCGTCACATGGACACAGATCTCGCCTGTCGTGTGACGCTCGGCTGCGGTAATGGCATCAGCAATGCGTCGCTGGCCCTCGCTAGGAATAAAATCGGCCAGTGCCATAGTTTATTTGGGCTCGCTGGTTCCGAAGTCTACCTTGGGAGCCTTGTCAGCACCCTCTTGTGCCTGGAAGTAAGGCTTGTCACCAAAGCCAAAGATACTGGCAATAATGCTGGTGGGGAAGGTTCGGCGCTTGGTGTTGTAGGTCTGAGCGGCCTCGTTAAACTTGTTGCGCTCAACAGCGATGCGGTTCTCGGAACCCTCCAACTGGTTCTGCAGTTCGAGGAAGTTTTGATTAGCCTTCAGGTCAGGATATGCCTCGCTCACGGCAATAAGTCGGCTCAAAGCATTGGTCACATCGCCCTGTGCAGCCTGATACTTCTGCAGATCCTCGGGGGTCATGTTTGAAGGATCAATTTTGATACTGGTGGCATTGGCGCGTGCTTCGATGACGCCCTCAAGCGTCTCCTGCTCGTGCTTGGCATAGCCCTTGACGGTCTCTACCAGATTGGGGATCAGGTCAGCACGGCGCTGATACACGTTCTCCACATTACCCCATGCTTTTTCAACATTCTCTTGTTCATTAACGAGTCCGTTGTAAATCGATACGCCCCAAGCTATCAATGCAAGGGCGACCACAATCAGGACACCAAGTCCACTACATCCTTTTTTCATAGTCTCTAAAAATTTATATGATTAATAATGTTGTTATCTGAATGGCAAATATAGTAATATCCTTGCAAACTATTGCAATAGTTGTGCCATTTTTTTGAAAAACACTATAAAAAAAGCCGGCGGAATGACACCACCCAGCCGGCATTCATGCAATCGGTCAAGAACGGCAGGTCATAGCGCAAGCCTCAGGCCGATGCCGTAACTGCGATAGGTGGGAGCGACGCTATTGCGGAACGACACGCGGCAGAACCACTCGTCAAAGTACCAGCTCCCGCCGCGATAGACGCGGGCCGTGCCCGACGTGGGACCCGTCGGGTCGGCCTGTGGTGCTGAGCCATAGGCACCAAACCAATCCTGGCACCACTCGTGCACATTCCCGCTCATGTCAAAGAGCATCAGCTCGTTGGGATTGCGGGTGGCCACGGGATGGGTGCCATAGGCTCCCTCGCCCCTAAGCAACCACGAGTCATTATAGGAATACCAAGCGACACTGGCCAGATAGTCACTGCCGGCATATTTGTATCCCTCACTCTCATTGCCACCACGCGCGGCAAACTCCCATTCGGCCTCGGTGGGCAAACGGAAAGTCCTATCTGTCAACATATTCAAGGTGGCGATAAAGACCTGGCAATCCTGCCAGGACACTTGCTCGACGGGGAGTGTGGACCCTGTGAAATAGCTGGGAGAGGACTCCATCACCGCCTGCCACAAGGCTTGAGTAACCTCGGTCTGACCGATATAGTAGGACGACAAGGTCACCTCATGGGCGGGTTTCTCGCGGTCGATAGGATCCTCGCCCTGCTCGGCGGTGGCTCCCATGGTGAACGTGCCGCCCTCGACAGGCACCATGACAAAGGTCACGCCATTGACCGTAAACTCCTCGGGCAGCCGTTCGTCGATATACGGCAGTTCGATATCGTTCAAGATACAGTTGATGAGTGAAATAGCATCTGAGATATTTACTTCACCGTCATCGTTCACATCGGCTGCCAAACCAAGGTCTCCATCGGGGCTTGAGTCGTTGAGCAGCACGTTAATCAGATAGGTGGCATCGCTGATGTTGACCTGTCCATCATGGTTCACGTCGCCACGCTGGGTGGCAGCGTTCAAACTGAGCGGTAAGGCGCCCACCATGATCGCCAGTAGCACGGCAATAGCAACGTTCTTCATAGGGCGTGACTCAGTTAACGCGGATATACTTCTTGGCACTCGTATTATTGTGGCTGTCGGTGGTCACTTTGATGTTAACGCCATCAAAGGGTTTGCTGCTTTCCATGCCACCCATGTTGTAGTAACGCACCCTGGCATCATCGTTGGTAGCAGGGTTAACAACCGGCGCCACATTCAACTCCTCGACAGCGGTCAACACGTCATGTCCCTCGTCATTGATGGGCTCAAGATAAAACGAGCGTAGCGGCTCGTAGCCCTTTTCTTCCATCAGGACATCCCAGTCGGCAGGCAGCTCAACAACTGCCATCGACATGCCACCGCCCGGCATGGTCTGGATCTTGTTGCGCGAGGGATCACCGGTTATCAGGAAGGCCGTTTCGCCCTTGACCATCGTGGGGATGGTCATCATCTGGAGCTCATCGCTGGCATACCAAGCCGGCGTGCTGGTCATCTCGGCGTCTTCCTCATCCTGGAGTTGGGACATATAGTCATCAAACGACACCCTGTCGGGGTCGATGGCGCTGCCGGGATTGGCATAATAATGGGCAAACGTGCGCTCATACAACGGGCGGCGGGCTGTCGCGATGAGCTGATCCTCAAGGTTGTCCACAGAGCCATACTTGTCCTTGAGGATGGCGGCCACCTCCTCGGTCATGAGGATGGTGCGATGGGTGTACTGCACGCCGCTGCCCAGCGCCAACTGGCACCTCTCGGTGATGTCCCATGCCAGGAGTTGCATGATCTTCTCGCCGTCGGTCGTGGCGGGCGGCATGTTGTTGCCCCACAGCAGTGTGGAGGCCACAGTGATGGCGCTCTCGTTGAGGTCAATGCCCTGGCGCACATGATAAGGATTCCATCCCACGCGCAGGCAGGCCTCGTCGTCCTCGGCCAGGCACCATGACACAGGGTAGCCGAAGGTGCCCATGCGGTCCTGTTTCACGTAGTATCCCGCCAGGTTGAGCATGGCCAGGTTCATGAAACGACCAATAGCAACATTGGCCTGCTCATTGATTTGCCCTTGCCCATGATCCAGGCCCAGCTGCCGTGCCACGGGACCATTGGCCCAGCAATAAGGCACCCAGGCGTGCGTGCTGCCCAAAGTGCGGCGGAAGTCGCCCGATGTCATGGCCTTGGTCAAGGCTATCAACAACGGCATGTGCTCGGGCTTGCAGCCAGCCATTACCCCATTGACAGCCACGTGCCACACGAGAGTCTGACGGTAGGACGGCGACAAGACAGCGATGGTGCGGTTCCAACGGTAGTCGGTAAAACGCATGAATTCCTCCACTCGCTCCTTGGTGGGTGGCACGATGGGCATGCCGTCGCTCCACATCATGTCGTTATAGAACTCGTTGACCTCATCAATCGTGCCGCTGAAGACGGGCTCCTGCGGGTCGGCAGGCTGTAACTGCTGGTTCTCAACGATTTCCTGAGCAATGATTGGGGTGGTGGCCATTTCCAGGATCTGGGGCCAGAGCACGTCACGGGTGTTCTGCTTGAGTTCCTCCTCGGTGTGGGAGGCAAATGCGCCCGGATAAACGGCCACACGCAGGACGGGCAACCCGTTGTTGCGTGCCGTTGTCTTGGCCTGCGTATCAAATCCGGGGGCGGCAATCATCACCGACGGGATGCCGATATACTCGGCGGCGATGCAGGATCCGGTCTCCTTGGGCGTGCAGATGCCACACCCGCCGTTGCCCGAGATCACGAGGTCAACGCCATACTCCTGCAGGCGCTGCTGGAAGCGCTCGACCTGAGGCTTACGGGCATGCGGCCCGGGGAACAGCCCGGCAGAGCCAATCTCGCTGAGCACATAGACCGTGGCCGTGGGATAATGTTCAAGAATGATCTTCCTGAGCTCGACATGCGTCACACTGGCCATGAAGGAGCCACCGACCAGCGCGATGGTCTTGCCCTCAAGCGACTCCAATCGCGGAGCCATCTCAATCATTTCCACCGAGGACTGTCCCATCGGCGACAGCACATCATAGGTGCCAGGGGTCTCGCCCCCTCCACAGCTGCCATCGTCACAGGAATTCTGGGCTGCTGTCGAAAAAGATATCAGTAATACACTGAATATCAGCAGTACAGTTTAATAAAGTCTTTGTTTCATAATTTTGGGCTTATTGAGGTTTTCTTTGATATAGAAAGTATTATCCACAAGAAATACATGAAACGACGAGATGGGGCAAGGAACTAATAATTATAGGCTTCAGGTCGCATCTGTAACCTAAAGCCTAAAAAGTTAACGCCTAGTGCCGACTAAATCAATAATTCTCGGCCTTGATCTGGAAATAGGCCTGCGGATGGTTGCACACGGGGCACATCTCGGGGGCCTTCTTGCCAATCACGACGTGGCCGCAGTTGGTGCACTGCCAGATGGTATCGCCATCGCGCGAGAAGACGATGTCCTCCTTGATGTTGTTCAACAGCTTCAAGTAGCGCTCCTCATGCAACTTCTCGATAGCGGCAACGCCTTCCATCTGGTCGGCAATCTCATCAAAGCCCTCCTCACGGGCTTCCTGAGCCATGCGCTTGTACATGTCGGTCCACTCAAAGTTCTCACCTGCGGCAGCCGCCTCCAGGTTCTCGATGGTACCCTTCACGGCACCACCCTGCAGGTGCTTGAACCACAGCTTGGCATGTTCCTTTTCCTGATTGGCCGTCTCTTCAAAGATGGCTGCAATCTGCACATATCCGTCCTTCTTGGCCTTGGAGGCGAAGTAGGTGTACTTGTTACGGGCCTGGGACTCGCCAGCAAAGGCTTCCATCAGGTTCTTCTCGGTCTTGGTTCCTTTCAACTCTTTCATTGTGATAGTGAAAAATTAGTGATTAATTGATTCTCGATTATTGTGCTACAAAGGTAGTGCAAGCCGAGCACAATGGCAAGCAAAAAGCTTGTTTTTTGCATGACATTGTCGAGGCGAAGCCTACCTTGGACCGAAGGTCAAAGTGCTGCAAGGTGGATTGTTGTAGTGTGCTATTCCTTGTACTCGGGACGGTGACGGTAGTGGTTACGGAGGGATTCAAAGGCCGATGGGTCGGTCTTCAAGGCAGCGGTGTCGGCCAGGATGTCGTAGCTGGAGGCAATGCCATCGAGGGTGACCCGTGCGGCACCTGCGGCAGGAGCGGCAATCACGGGGACAGGGATGTCCCAGCCATAGAATTGGTTAAGGGCGGCCAGCATCATGGCTGTGCCACGCTGCTTGCCCTCGGTGCTATAACCAGCGATGTGAGGAGTGGCGACAATGGCTTTTTCCAGTAAGGGGCAAGAGATTGTCGGCTCATTCTCCCAGCAGTCGAGAGCGACATCGCCATGCCAGTCGAGCAGGGCAGCATTGTCGGCAATGGGGCCCCGGGCGGCATCAATCACCAGGCGGCAATGGTCCAGACTATTGAGGAAGGCCCGGTCGCACAGGTGCCACGTTGGCCACTGACCACTGCGTGTGAGCGGAGTGTGGAACGTGATGATGTCGCAACGGCGCTGCAACTCGTCAAGGGGAGAGAAGAAGATGTCATCAAGAGAACCGTCCCTTTGATAACATTGTGCGGCAAGAGGCGGATCATTGAGCAGGACATTGAAACCCAGTTCCCTACCCCATCGGGCAACGATGGAACCGATGTGTCCCACACCGACGACGCCAAGGGTCAGCCCCTCGGGACGGCTCATGCCACGCTCATGCATCCAGGCATCGATGGCACAGAAGACCCATTGGGCCACTGCAGGGGCATTGCATCCCGGCGCGTTGTGCACAGAGATGCCGTGATGGGCACAATAATCGAGGTCGATGTGGTCGGTGCCGATGGTTGCCGACCCGATGAAGCGCACGCGGCTGCCGTCGAGCAGGGACGCGTCGCAGCGGGTGCGGGTGCGCACGACAAGGGCATCGGCCTCACGCACAGCGTCGCGGCAGATGTCGCCAGGCTCCAGATAGAGCACCTGGGCATATGGTTCTATCAGGCTATGGATGTGAGGAATATGACTATCAACGATGACTCTCATGGCATCAACAGTTGATAAGCACACGATGCCACACAAGCGGCTATCAGTAGCAAGAGGAACACAAAACGGAGGGAATGCTTGCGCAACGAGTGTATCTGGGCAATCTGCACCGCGACCATCAAGCTGAGCAAGGGCAGGAAAACGGCCATCTCCAGACCATCAAGGCACATGATGATGACCACCATCACGAGCAGCAGCATCAAGAAGATGTTATAGACGCGCGGCTGTTGCCTGTAGTTCAGCACCGTGAACAGGTTCATCAGCGCCAACACGATGCCGAGAAGCCCACAGGCCGCCGACAACGCATAGAGCGGCAGAGACTGATGGACACGTTCCATCGTCCAGAGGCCGTCGAAATGCGGCAAAACAATATCGGCTGGCGAAGCGATGCCCAACCCGAAGACTATCCAGAATGGCGTCACCAGTCCGATGAGCATAGCCAGCACGCCCTTAGATCCCATGACGCGCATATTGATGAATCCCAACAGGGCACATGGCACGAGCAGCACAAAGGCGAAGCGGAACATGGCACCTGTAGCCAACAAAGCAAATATCAGGAAGATGCTGCGCTGCGAATGACTGTCTTGATAGGAGGCAAACAGGGTCATTAACGACATCGCCGTCACCAGGCAAATCAAGGTGCCGGCATTGAATGACACCAGCGCTGCCGGATTGGCTATCATCAGCAAGAAAAACGCTGATGCCACCAGATGGGTCATCGAACGGACAAAAGTGAAGACCTTGTTCACGCCCAGCACGAAAAAGCCGGCCATCAACAGTGCCAACACATTGGCTGCGGCCGACATCAGCCGGGAGGAGAAGAAGCCGTCGCCCACCTTGAAGAGCAGGCCCGTTTCCTCCACCTGATGGGGCTGCACTCCGACGGCCACGGCCATGACACTGACAACCACCATTGCCAGGGAGCAAAGTAGCAAGAATGGCCGTCCGTTGAAGTAGTCGTTGATGTGCTCGTGTGCCATTATTCAGGCGTTAGGATGCCGCTGAAAACAGACAACTCATTCCTTGTTCTCGGTGGGCTCGTCCAGGTCACGGCGTTTCCAGCTCTTACGGCGTCCGTGAATGATGGGCACTTCCTTGTCGATGCCCAGCGTGGGCTTGCGGTCACGCAGGATGCGCTTGGCAAACTTCTCAGTATGACGGAAGTCCTTGTCAAAGTCTTCATCATAGCGGCCCTTCTTGTCACGGTTGTCCACACCGGACATCAAGCGACGGTCACGCTGAATGGCCATGCGGCGACGGCGCTCCTCATCGCTGACGGGATTGGCATCGTCATGCTCGGTGCGAGGACGGGAACTATGACCATCACCAAATCGGCGACGGGGACGGTCGTCATCCTGGAAGCGGCGACGGGGACGGTTACCGGCATCATCGCCCACCTCAATCTTGCGGGCATGATAATTGCCCTTGCTGCGCTCACTGGCACGGAAGCCCTCGTTGCGGATGTTGCCGCCGCTGTCACGCATCTCGTCATAGCGGCCCTCAAAGATGACATATTGCAGCAGCTCGCAGTCAAGGCCGCCATTGTTCAAGGCATACTTCACCGACGGTTTCAAGCCGATCTTGAAGTACTGCTCCTTGTCGTAGCAAATGAGCCAGGCATTATAGCCCTTGAAGGTGTGCTTGAGTTTGAATCCCAAGTCGCGATAGAATTGGTCGATGTCGGCGACATTGAGGCGTTCACCATAGGGGGGATTGCTGATCAGGGTACCGCCCTCGGGTACCAGCTCGATCTCATTGATGTCACGGCGCTCCAGTTCGATGTATTTGTTCAGGCCGGCATTCTTGACATTGGCCCTGGCGATGGCGATGGCCTTGCCCTCGATGTCGCTGCCGTAGATCTTGTGGGTGAACTCGCGCTCCTTGCTGTCATCGTTGTAAATCTTGTCGAAGAGGTCCTCATCGTAGTCGGGCCACTGCTGGAAAGCATAGCTGGTGCGATACACGCCTGGTGCGATGTTGGCACCGATGAGTGCTGCCTCGATGAGGAATGTGCCGGAACCGCACATGGGATCAATCAGGTCGGTCTTTCCATCCCATCCGCTGAGCAGGATGATACCGGCTGCCAGCACCTCGTTGATGGGCGCATCGGTCTGGGCGACACGCCATCCACGCTTGAACAACGGTGCGCCACTGCTGTCCAGCGAGAGAATCACATCGTTGCCCGAGATGTGTACATCAAAACGGATATCGGGATTGTCGAGGCGGATGCTGGGGCGCTTGCCATATTTCTCATTAAAGAAGTCGGCTATGGCATCCTTGACACGATAAGTGACAAAACGCGAGTTGTTAAAACTCTCGCTGTAGGCTGTCACATCGATGGCAAAAGTCGTGTTCACCTGCATCAACTGCTCCCAGTCGAAGGGTTTGAGCTGCTCGTACAGGTCATCGGCACTCGTGGATTTCAGGGTAAGAAATGGCTTGAGCACTCTCACGGCCGTGCGGCAGGCAAAATTTGCCCGGTAGAGCATCTCCTTGTCACCCTTGAAGTAAACCACACGGTTACCCTCGGTAACGTCATCAGCGCCCAACGCGCGCAACTCGTCGGCAAGCACACCTTCCAGTCCGAGGAAGGTCTTCGCCACCATATCAAATTTATCGGTCATCATGTTCACAATATCTTTGGTCACTGCAAAGGTAGTGCAAAATCTCCATACAAGCCCCTATAATTGTGGTTTTTTAGTATCCCATTGCATCAAAAAGTAACTATTCAACGAAAAACACTCACGCCCTAAGCGGCTAAGTCGCTAAGTATTTACATTCAGACACTTCACATCGTCGCCACAGAGAAGTGTTTTACAGGCTCTTCAACACACAAGGGACAGGCAACGTGAATTGTGCCTGTCCCTTGTCTGTGTGATAAAACCTGGAGGGTTGCTCTTACTTGATTTCCTTGACCAGATAAATCATTGTGGGGAAGTGGTCGCTGTAACCGTTCAGGAAGACACCGCCCGAGAAGGTGCGCAGGGGGTAGCCCTGACGGTCGCCCTCGCTCGAGCGCAAGAACTTGCGGTTGAGCACCTCGGCACGCGAGTAGGTCAAGGTGGGCTTGTCCTTGCTGTCGTAGTTCTTCAGGAAGTAGTCGGTGAAGATAATCTGGTCAAACAGGTTCCAGTTACCCTTGTAGCCGAGGGTACCGATGCCCCTGCCCAGGATGTTCCACCAGGGATTGAAGCATGAACCAGGCTCGGCGAGGCAGTCCTTAATCTCCTTCTTGGCACCAAGGGCCTCGCAGCAGCTCTTGTTCTGGGGGTCATCGTTCAAGTCGCCCATGAAGATGATGCCCTGGTTGGGATCGTCGCGCAACAGTGAATCCATCGTCTCGCGAGCCATGCGTCCGGCAGCCTCGCGCAGGTAGCTCGACTGTTCCTCGCCACCGAGTCGCGACGGCCAGTGATTAACCATGATTGACACCTTCTCGCCAGCGAGCAGTCCCGTGACGCAAAGCTGGTCACGGGTGCGGAACTCGGGATAGTCGGGCAGGTACTTGCCAATGTTCTGGTTGGTCACGTTGAGCACCTTAAAGAAACGGGGATTATAGAGCAAGCCCACGTCCACGCCACGGCGGTCAGGACTGTCGTGGTGCACAATCTGGTAACGGCGGTCCTTGATTTCGGGCTGTCGCACGAGATCCTGAAGCACGGTGATGTTCTCGATCTCACTCACGCCGATGATGACGGGACCGTCGGCAGGCGAACCCTTCACCTCCATCTGGCTGATGGCATAGGCCATGTTGTGCTGTTTCTGCCAATACTTGGTGCCGTTCCACTGGCGTGCACCCATCGGCGAGAACTCCTTGTCATAGTTACCATTGTTGTTAATGGTGTCGAACAGGTTCTCGAGGTTGTAGAACATCACGCCATACATCGTGTAGCGACGCTCCTGCTGGGCTTCCACTCCCTGACCCTGTGCCATCACGGGCATGAAGGCCAGCAACGCCAGGATCATATAGATTAACTTTTTCATAATTCGTGTCATTGATTTAGATGTTCGACTTCAGCTTTTCACACGTTGGACAACCATCCAACGGTAAAGTTTAAAGCCTGATTAATCAGTCGGCAGGATCCCAGTTCACGTTCCAGATCGACGCACGGTCCTTGCTGCCGGTGGCATTGGACGGACACAGGTTGGTGAACTCGATGGTGAACTCGCCACTCACCGCGCATTCCTCCTCGAAGGAATAAGCCTTCTTCTGGGTAACATTAGTGTCGTTGATGGTCCAGCTCTTCACGACGCTACCCCCCTTCTTCACGTCAACACGGAAGGCGAGCAGCTTGCCCGAATAGGCCGAGCCATAGCTGAAGCGGAGCTTCTTCATACCGCCCTTGAGGGTGGGCGACACGATGGTGCCGACGTTGTTGGTGCCGCCATTGAGGGTGGGAGCCTTGGCATACTCGCTAGTCGAGCCGAGTGCGTAGCCGATGAAGGTGAACACGGGGTTACCGTCGGCAGCGCCGCCCTTGAGGATCGTGCAGTTGGAAGCCACCCAACCTGCCGATGAGGTGTAGTTGCCCAGCGTGGTCGTGTAGTCCTTCTCCTGGCCCGCAAGAATCGTCTCAAAGTCGGCTGTGGTCGTCAATTTGGGAGGCAGACCGAAGGTCACGTCATCCACACACCAGGTGGCATAGTTAGCATCTTGAGTAGCGTAGAAGCGGAAGCCGATGTAGTAGCTGCCGTCAGCCCACTGGCTCAGGTCCACCTCACCCGACTCCTTCCAGTCACTGTAAACAGGGGTTCCACTCGTGGCGGTAGCGATAGCGGGATTCAGCTTCACCTTCACGGTAGCATCTTCAGGGTTCTTGGAATTGAGGACATAGACCTCAAACCTACTTGTCGTGCTACCATAGCCAGCGACCTGAGTGCGGAAGGTGAGCACCTTGGAAACAGCATTTTTAATGTCCAGCTGTGGGGTGATGAGCCATGCATCAAATGGGGGGTTGTTACCCTTATAACCCGTCATGGCGGCATAACCGTTATTGGTCTGGGTAAATACCGTCTGGTACCAAGCCTTGTCACCGGCAACAGTGACGTTGTACCAGTCACTGGGCAGAGCGGTGTCAAAGCCCTCGTTGAGCATCGTGTGAGGAATCTCGGGGCGCACATAATTATCGACATTGGTGATAGCAGCCTGCCCCATCATGCGGAGGAATGCGCCTCTCACCTTCACCTGCTTCTTGTACAGGGCAGGGGAATCCTTGAGGTTGAGGTCGGCCCTGACCTTGGAGCCTTGAGGCAGTACCACGATGGCACACTTGCTGATGTCCTTACAGTTGGGGTCATCGGCAATGACGATGGTGTTGTCGAGCGTGGTGGGTGCCTGCCACTCGATATCGCTGTTGCCGCTGACGGTGGTCACCTCGGGAGCGACAGCGCCCACGATGTAACCAGCGACCCAACCCTTGGGAGGAATGTTCACAATTTCTTTACACAGCGGAATCATTCCCTCGACAGTGTAAGGATTGCTCATGGAGCCGATGCCGCCTCCACCAATCACGTCGTTGATATCGCGCAGGTAAAACTGCCAGGTGCCTGACGAGTTCTGGCGAGTGGCATAGAAACTGAGCAGACCGACGATGTCCACATCATCCTCGGGAAGAACGTCGGCGCGGAAGTCGGCATAGTTGCTGTTGCGAACGATGAGCTGATTGCCATCCTCGTCGGCAACGGTGCGGTTGGTCGTGGCACTGGACTCGGCAAAGGTGACCGTGCCGTTGGCCTCGGTGAAATGGACGCCGCTGATGCGCACCAGCTTGCCCTGGTACTTGAGCAACGTCTCGGCGTCGGTCTTACCCTGGAAATCGCTGATGCTGACGTCCACGGTATCCACCTTGCTCAGGTCGGGCAGACCGTTGAGCTCGACCATCGACTCCCACATGGCCTGGGGCAGGAAGGTAGCCTCCCACACGCTGCCGCTGGCATACCATGCGGGGTAACCCAGCTGCTGTTGTCCATTGTACTTGCCCACGAAGTAGTCTTTCATCGGGATGACGATTTCCTGACCGATGCGGTAGTTGTTGTACAGGCTGTTCTGGTTGATGGAGATGTTGATGCCGGCGGTGCCGTCGCTGATGTAGAGCGACTTGTAGATGTTGCCGCTCTCGTCGCTACTGGTCACCCAACCGTGGATGACAATATCCTCCTTGACGGTGTCAATGTAATTGACTGCGTCCTGCCAGTACTTGGCTTTGAATTCAGCGATGGTCATGTTGGGCGTGTGCTCGGCAGTGGGAATCACCATGGGCGGCTGGTCAAACTCATCACTGCAGGCAGCGGTGAACACCAACAGGATCATCAGGCTGAGATAATAATTAAAACGTTTCATAGTGGTTGTATTGTTTGTTCTATTAATATCTTGGTTGATTGTTGAATGGAAAGTGATGGATGATTAGAACTTCAGACCCAAATTCAGGAACATCTTGAACCCCTGAGCGTAGTAGTACTTGTTGGGGAACTTGTTGGCGGTGTTGGTGATATCCTTGGTGTCGATACGACCCTGCTGGTAACCACCCGTCTGGATTTCCTTATTATCGAGAATGTTGTTCAGGTTCAGGTTGATGTTGAACGATGCCGTGCGGTTGATGTAAATGACATGACCGATGCTGGCGTTGATGACCAGGGCCTCGTTGAGTTTCTCCTGCTGGCTGATGTCCTTAATCATCTGCTGGAGGTGCTCCTCGCTGTCGGCCATGGTGTACAAGCTGGCGATCTCGACATGACGCACAGGCGACAGGCTGACGTAAGAACGATTCATCCAGGCTCCGTTTAATTCAACATACCACTGCTTGGGGCCGGCCCAGTTGAAGGCTATCATGTAGCACTCCTGAGGGGTGCCGGAAACATAGAAATTCTTCAAGTAAACCGTCTGGGTAACGTCTTCCTGAACACCGTTTTCATAGCTGCGGGTACCCAGGGGACGGTTCTTGTACTGGTAGCGCGCGATGTTGGCCGCGGCACTCACGGTGAGCGACGGGGACAGCTTGTAGCTCAGTCCCACCTCGACGCCCTTGTACTGCTTGTGAACACCCGTGAGCGCAAAGTTACAGAAGGTGCTGTACTGGTCATCATAGAAGGCCGTGCGCTCGGTGTTGTCACGCTGATCGGTGAAGAAGGCGGTGACGATAGCCTTGAAGTTGCGGTAATTCATCGCATAGCTCAGGTCGGCGGCGAAGGTCTTCTCCACCTTGAGGTCGATGACGTCGTCCTTGGTGCGTGAAGAGATGTAGGCGTCGTAGGGGCGCGGGGCGTCGGTGCCGTAGAAGGCGTGGCCCGTGAAGCTGTTGCGGCCGTCGAGCTTAAATGTGATACCGGCCTTGGCACCATAGGTCAAGAAACGATGGGTATCACCCTTGCCGTATGAATTCTCGGGTGCACGACCATTGCGCATCTTACCATCGCGCTGGAACTGGAAGTAGTCACCCTTGACGCTGGCAAACAGCTCCCACTTGGCCAGATTCAACACCCACTGGTGCCACAACTGTGCCTTGAGGGTGAGGATATTGTAGTCGTAGCCGAAGCGGTCTCCTTTGCCCACCTTGCGGTTGGGATTGTCCATATCGTTCTGGGCCATGTCGGGGTTCTCGGGGAAGTCACGCTCGCTGAAGTTATCAATATCCAGCCAATAGCGTCCACCCAGCAGGTCCTTGATGGTCTTGTAGTAGGATGCGACGGAGTAGTTGGCGTTAACACCGGTCTGCATCGAGAGCTGGTTGGAGAAACGCTTGTTGAGCACCGACGAGAGCGTGAAGCTCGACTGGTTGCTGTGGCGGTTCTCGAGGATGTAGGTCGAACCCTTTTCAACGCCTGTCCCATCAGCCTCAAGGTTATTCAGGTAGTTGGTCTGATAAAGGTTGTCCCAACGGATCTGGGTATAGTCGCTCTCATCGCGCCAACGGTCGAAATAGATGTCAAACGCATCGGTATTCGCACCATAATAGGACGGCAGGTAACGATAGTAGTCGGGGCGCGGGTCAGCAGCCTTGTGCCAGTTGAGCGCGGCCTTGCTGTAGAACGACTTGTGATAGGCCAAACCGGTGTTTAATGAGGTATGGTCATTAGGTTTCCACAGCCAGTTCAAGATGGCCGTCGGGTCAAAGGATTCCACGACCTTGGAGTTGCGTTTCTTGCCCTCCTGCCAGCCCCAGTCGGGACTGTACATATTGCTGCCCACCAGGTTGGCACACTCCTCATAGATGGCCGAGTTGGCGGCACGCTTGGTCGGTGCGCCAAATGTGGTCAGCGTCAACGAGTGCTGCGGATTGAAGACCTTCTGCAAGGCGAGGAAGTAACCCCAGCTGTTGTAGAATGAACCGGGATAGACGCCTTCCTTGGCATAACGTGCCACGGCCGAAACCGTCATTGCCCAGCCGTGCTTGTTCAGACCCGTCGCATGGGTGACCATGCCACGCCAGCGGTAGTTACCGTTGGTGTAGGCCAAGCTCACGCGAGTGCCGGGAGCATAGTCGGCGGCAAACGTCTTGATGTTGTTGGCGCCGCCGATGCCACCGAAGCCGTAAGAGTTGTCCTCCAGGCCCATGCCGATGGTCTTGTTCCTGAAGGCCTGGTTCATGCCGCCCGTCATCGAGTAGTTGAACGAGAAACGGATGGCGTCGTTGAACGGCACTGCATTGATATAGGTCTCGGTCTTGTTGTTCTCGTAACCGCGGATGCGGAAACGAGCAGTGCTGAACGTGTAACTCGATGCCTGATAGAAGGGGTTGTCGGTGGCACCGCTCAACAGGGCCACCTCCTGGGTATTGCCTTCCTCGTCCTCGAGTTGTGACTCCGACAGGGTCATGTCGGCCATAGCATTGCGGTACTCGAGCGCTTCAGCACTCTCAAAGGAGACGGGATCCACCTGGATCGTGCCCAAGTCTTCTATCATCCCACCGACGATAGTGACATCACGCGACCAGTCATTATAGCCATAAGCGAGCACCAGCAGCTGATCGGCCCCCGACTTGGCGTCGTCGATGACGAAGGCGCCATCAACATCGGTGGTCGCTGCATTGCCTTGATTGTCAAGGATAACAGTCGCACCCACGACAGGCATCCCGCTCTTGGCATCAAGCACAATTCCGCGCACCCCTGCCCGCTGAGCAAGCATCGGCAAGGTCGCAAAGAGTGCTAATAGCAAAAACAGTTTAAGTCTCATAAATTCATTCTAGTATTTAAAGTTATAGTTGTTTGCTTAACAGAATACCGATAACGGTTAAGTTAAATTAAGATAAAAACCTGGAGGATTCTGCTCAGGTCGGGTAAAATTTCTCAAAGGTACAGAATAATTCTGACTTGCCAAAGAAAAACTCCAAGCTTTTTTATGATACCTCCTCCAAAAAGCAATAGCCGGCAGCATGGGGCGGTCCAACCAGCTATTTGTTCTTATCCTTCTTGAAATAGTCGTTATACATCTTGATGCCAAAGACGATAGCACTCGATATCGTCGTGATGACATTAGTGATGAACAGGGGCCAGTTTTTAAGCATCAGGCCCTGAATGGCAAAGAAGATACCACCCAGGCCCATCATCAGGAACGTGGGCAGGGCGATGCCGTCGGTGTCGTGGGTGCGAATCGTGTAAATCGCTTGGGGCATATAGCCGAGCACCAGGCATATCGAAGCCGTGTAGCCAATGATATCTGTCAGATGAGTAGAGATGAAATCCATTAACATAAACGTTTATAATTAGGTAAGGGTTGAACAAAATGGGACCCGGTAGCGGGTCCCATTACATCACATTATTATCTCAGCGTTACGGAAATTCCTGAACGAAAAGCACACAGAGAAAAACCGCGTCTTGCGCTTCATGTTGCTTGATATACTGTCGTTTACAAACATTTTTCTCTAATCGTGCAAAAGAATTTGACTGCAAAAATACAACAAATCCACTTCAAGGTCATCAGGACCTTTTCCTTTTAACAAATTTTAATAACTCAACTCGTCTCGGTAACTATTCAGCGACACATTCCCACGCTAGGCCGTCAAGGCGTTAAGACTATATTTTATAGATGGTATCATTTTCTGATATCTATAACCTTAGCGACCTAGTGTGAGATTCAGTATCAAGAACTTCAACCGAATAGTTACTCATGAAGCGACTGGCGCATCACAGGGTGAGCTGATCATTTCACTTCAGGCCGCACTCGCGCATCAGTTCCTCAACGGCAGCCTTGAGCTGGAGATCCTCGCCCGCGGTGACGGTCTCGGGATTGTTGGCCACCTTGATGTCGGGCTCAAGCTGAGTGTTCTCGAGGTAATTGCCCTCGGGCAGCAGATAGCCGATGATGGGGATACCGAAGATGAGCGACGAATCCTGCAGGCGCTCCCATGACACGCTGGTCATGGTGCCGGGAACGGGCATACCCACGAGTTTTCCCAACTTGTCGTGGCTGTATACCCAGGGCGTGCCGTGAGCATTACTGTAGTTGGCCTCGCACTGCAGCATGATGCTGGGCTTGTTCCAGCGGCGGCTGGGCATGTCACAGGCCTCACGGCCGCGCACTACCTGAGTGAAATACTTCTTGCCGCTGAAGAGGACCTCAATGTCCTCGTGCAGGCGCCCACCGCCATTGAAGCGCGTGTCGATGACGATACCGTCGCGCTTGTTATATTTACCAAGCACATCGCTGTAGATGTCGCGATAGCTGGCATCGTTCATCGACTCCAGGTGCACATAGCCCAGGCGACCGCCCGAGAGGCTGTCCACGATGTGAGCATTGCGTTTCACCCAGCGCTTGTACATCAGGTCGCCCAGGGCGCTCTTGCTGATGGGCTTCATCACCTCTTCCCAGCGCTTGCCGGTCTTGGGGTTATAGAGCGATAGCAAGGTCTTCTTGCCTGCCTGTCCGTTGAGCAACTCGGTGTAGTCGTTCTCCTCGTCGATGGCCACGCCATTGATCTTCTCGAGGATGGTGCCGGGCTTGATCTGGCTCACCGCCTTGGCCAGGGGGCCGCCCTCGATGACCTCATCAACCTTGAGGCCCTTGCCCGTGTAGTTCCAGTCGTAGATGAGGCCCAGGTCGGCTGTTGCCTCGCCACCGTTGGGATAATAACGTCCGCCGGTGTGTGAAGCGTTCAACTCGCCCAGCAACTCACTCAACAGGTCAGCAAAGTCATAGTTATTGTTGATGTGAGGCAGGAACTTGCGGTAGGTTTCCACATTGGCCTTCCAGTCACAGCCGTGGTAGTTGAGGTTGTAGAAGCGCTTCTCGATCTGGCGGTCAACATGGTTGAACATATACTCGCGCTCGGCGGCGAGGTCCATCTTCATGTCGGCCTTGTAATCGATTGTCGAGAGTTTGTCGCTCGACACGACGAGCTTCTGCATCTTGCTGCCCCCCAGCACAAACAAGGTCTTGCCGTCCTTGCTGGCCTGGATATCAGCAGCTCCGCCGCCCATCTTGTTCAGCAGCTTGGTCTCATGCTTGCGCAGGTCCATCTTCCACAGGTCGTACCCCTTCTCAAATGCCGACAGGTAGTACAGCGACTCGCCGTCGGGGGTGATCATGCAGCCCGAGATGTTGCTCGAGTTGGGCGTCACGCGCACGATGCGGTCCTCGATGCCCTCCAGTTCCACCTTGATATCCTTGCTCTCGGCCTTGGCTTCGGCTTTCTTGTCATCGGTCTTACCTTTTTTCTTGCTGTTCTTGGCGTCATCGGCCTTCTTCTCTTCGGCCTTCTTGGCGTCCTTCTCGGCCTCGGTCAGCAGTTCATAATCTTCCTTGTTGAGGTTATAACGGTCGAGCGCCTCCTGATTGACAAAGGCGAGGAAGACGTCGTCCTGCGAGCCCCACGAGGCATGGCTGCGCATGCCGTAGCGGTTGCTGTGGAACATGATGGCTTTACCCTCCATCACCCAGCGAGGATCCTCGCTGATGTAGGCGCTGCCGGTGATGTTGGTGATGGGGCCGCCGTTAGCCGACACGATGCCGATGTCGGTATAGGGGTCGCGCTGGTTGCCGATGAACTCAAGCGTGAACCACTTGCCGTCGGGCGACCACGAGTAGTTGAACTCGCCGTTGGTCTCATACCAGGTTGAACCATCGGTCACCGTGGTCACCTGCTTGGTCTTGAGGTCGAGCACCTTGAGGCTGAAGCGGTCCTCGATGAAGGCGAGCTTCTTGCCGTCGGGGCTGAGGCAAGGACGGGTGCGCTCAACAGTGGTCGATGGCAGCAGGATTTCCTCCTTGATCAGGGTAGCGTTGGCAAAGTTGGGGTCATCCTTGCGGTCCATCGTGGCCAGGACGAGTTCCCAGTTGCCATTACGCTCGGTGGCATAGGCCAGGGTGCGGTTGTCGCTGCCCCACGACACCCAGTTCTCGGCCTGCGGGGTTGTGGTAATGCGCTTGGTCGTGCTGTACTCGACCGAGGTGACAAAGACCTCACCACGCACCACAAAGGCGACCATCTTGCCGTCAGGCGAAACGGCAGCATCGGTAGCGCCACGGGTGTGGGACATGCGCTGCACCTGGTCACTGTCGTCATGCCACAGGCTGATGTCCACCTTGCGGGGCTGTCCTCCCTGTCGCATGGTGTAGAGTTCGCCATCCTGGGTAAAGCACAGCGTGCCGTTGTTATCGATAGAGAGGAAGCGCACGGGATTGACGGTGAAGTTGGTCACCGCCGTGAGCTGGCTGGGACGGTCGATGGGGAACGAATAGACGTTCATCGAGCCGCCGCCACGCTCGCTCAGGAAATAGACGGTCTTGCCATCGGGGCTGAGGACCGGATTGCGGTCTTCACCACCGACGTCGGTCAGGTTGGTGTGCTTGCCGGTGGTCGCGTCATAGCGCCAGATGTCGCGCGTGATCGACGAGGTGTGGTGCTTGCGCCACTCGTCCTCGCCGCCCTTGCGGTCCTGATAGACGAAGAAGCGGCCGTCGGTACTCCAGGTGATGTACTCGGCAGGTGTACCCAATTCACGGGTGGCACGACCACCATCGACGGGCACCTTATAGACCTCGGTCAAGCGGCCACTCGGGAAGAGCATGCTGCTTGCAGGGTCCTGGATAGCGGCACTGTAGTAGATGCTCTTGCCGTCGGGACTGAAGGTCCAAGGCGTCTCGGAAGCGCTGTTGCGCGTCAACTGACGGGGCTGACCGCCCGTTGCTGGCATCACATAGATGTCAAAGTTGCCCTTGCGGTCGCTGGCAAATGCGAGCATCGACCCGTCGGGCGACCACACGGGTTGGGATTCATAACTCGACTGTGAGGTCAACTGTACAGCTTGTCCACCACTTGAGGGCACGACATAGATGTCCCCCTTGTAGCAGAACGCGATACGGTTGCCGTCGGGAGAAATGCGCGCATAACGCATCCATAACGGCGTGTCGGCCATTGCGGTAATCGCCGTCATCGCGGCGATAGAAAGCAAGATTTTCTTCATCTTATATTTATATATGGATAGAATTCTGATATGGTTTTTATCTGGCTAATTTAGGGTTGGTCCTCTTCACTCACCTTGATCACGGCACACAGGGAGGGCCAAAACGTTATTCCTCAACCGTGATGGACTGCTTGATCTGCTTGACAACCATCTCTCCCATCGAGTTCAAGGACACGCCTTGCTCGCCCATCCAGTCGATATAGTTAAGAATCACGATGGTGCCTATCGTGTAAAGCTCGCCAGTGAGATTGGACGAAGCCTCAACCACGCGGCCATAGGCGTCGCTAGAAAACATCTGGGCCGAATAGTCAAGATCCTCGGTTGTGATGACGCCATGGGCGCTGTTCATAGCAATGGTGCACAGGTTCTCACGCAACCATGTGGTAAACGCCTCGGGGGCCTCACCATTACTCATGGCCAATCCCTGATTGAAGGCACTGAGGAAGGCGTCAAGCATATGGTTGCTGTCGAAGAACGTCTTAAACTTCTGGGCATAGGCAGCAGGAATGTCACTGTTGGCCTCAACCGGGCTGGCAGACGTGCCTGCCATGGCCGAAAGCATTGCCGGCTGGATACTCTGCACTAATTCCTGCTCAAATTGTTCTGACCACTGATTGGTATGCTCGTTCAAGGCAAGGCCGGCGGGGGTGGACAATAACGTCACAGCCTGGCGCAAATCGGACTCGGAAACCGACGAGCCCATCTTTTCAACCATGATATCGGCCATCATTTCGATAAACTGATTATCGATATAGTTTGACACCAGCTGGTTAAAATCCACACCTGCTTTATACTCAAAGATTGTGGGATTCAACTGCTTCAGGGCCGCCGTCATCTTCTCGACCTGAGCTTTCTGATTGATAGCGAGGTAACTCTTCAGCGCCGCACGGTAACTATCTTGAGCTACTGCCGTCATGCCGACCAGTATCATCAAGCCGGTCATGAAGAACCGTGAAATTTTAGAACTCTGCTTCATCATGATAATAATTTTTTTAATGGTTAAATAATTGATAGTTGCCACAAAGATAATCAATATTCATCAGACACACAAAAACTTGTTAAAGGAACTTCTAAAAATCAACTTTAAAAGGCAAATTACCGAAATTCACGCCTCATTTGGAGCATATCACAAAAAATGTTTCTAACTTTGCAGGTTATACTGATTATCTGACAAAAAATGATTATGACTAAGAGGTTTTTCATTGCAGTTTTGACCGTCTGCCTGGTGGCACTCAGCACCATCGCCGACGAGGGATATGCCAAGGCTTCTTTCAAGACCCGGACACATGACTTCGGCAACATCAAGGAGGAGGGAGGCCCCGTGACGTGCACCTTTGAGTTCACCAACACGGGCAACAAGCCGCTGCTCATCATCGACGCCACAGCGTCCTGCGGATGCACGCGACCCGAATTTCCCACCAAGCCCATCAAGCCCGGCAAGAAAGGGAAAATCAAGGTCACTTACAGCCCCATCGGCCGACCAGGCGCATTCAAGAAGACCGTCAAAGTGAAGACCAACGGCAAGGAACGCACCACGACCTTGCGCATCGAGGGCACTGTCATCCCCAAGAACTGAGCAGGTGACAGCACGACTACGGCACATATTGGCCCTCACACTTGCCATGGCAACGCTCAGCGCGCTTGCCCAGCCCGAAGTCACCTGGCTGGAACGCGTGCACGACTTTGGCATCATCAAGGAGGCTGACGGCAAGGCAAAGTGCTCGATGCGTCTGGTGAACACAGGCAACGCTCCGCTGCTCATTGTCAAGGCGCAGGCCGGTTGCGGCTGCACGGGTGTCTCCTACCCCGAGCACCCCATCGAGCCGGGAGACACTGCGGCCATCCACCTGAGCTACGACCCGACTAGTCGCCCCGGACAGTTCTCCAAGCAGGTCTTGGTACTGACCAATACAGTGCCCAAGCGGACTGTCCTCGAGATTACAGGCAACGTCATCCCCACCGACAAGACCCTCGACAAGCAGTACCCCCTGCGGGCTGGAGACCTGCGCATCAGCCAGAAGAATTTCCCGCTTGGTGAAATCACCCGCGGCGAGTACAGAACCGAGTTTCTGAGCGCCTATAATGCCTCGACCGACACCGTGCTGGTCCATGTCGAGGGTGGCAAGCCTCACCTGCAGCTGGCGGTCATCCCCGACACCGTGCCGCCGGCAAGAGTCACAGCAGTGACGGTCCATTACAACTCGAGAAAGGCGCCACAATGGGGTCTCAACGAGGACACCTTGACGCTGACGTGTACCCCCCTGAATCAAGCATCCCATGCGACAGCGGGAATGGCCACGATCAATGTGATGGCCCAGGTGCTGGAAGACTTCAGCACCATAACCGAGCAGCAGCGCCATGACGCGCCTGTCGCTGCCGTGGACTGCGGCGAGAGCTTGGACTTCGGCACCATGACGGCCGGTGAACAAGCGACACGCACCTTTACGATCACCAACAAGGGGAAGAGCCCTCTCGCCATCAGGAGGCTGTGGGTGCCCGATGGTGAGGGAATCACCGTGAGTGTCAATCGAGAGGAAATCAAGCACGGCAAGTCAGCCACAGTCACGGTCACAGTCAACACCGCCGCAGCAAACAGCGACATGCTCAACGTGCCGTTGACCTTGATGAGCAATGATCCGGACGCCCCCCGGCAGACCATCAGGCTCGTGGGGCTGATCGACACAAAATAACACTAAATACAGACAATTCTATTCTAATCATGGAGAAGAAAAATACCAAGATTGTACAACATATCGAAGGCTGCCCCTCAAATCATCCCGAGAACGATGAACAATATGCCGGGCTGCAAGTCAACAGCGGAGTGGAGCAACTGCCCAGCGTCAATCCTTACCTGAAACGCAAGCGCAAGCCGCAATTGACGCCTGCCGAGTATGTCGATGGCATCCGCAAGGGCAACCGCGCTGTGCTCGGGCAAGCCGTCACCCTGGTGGAGAGCCGCAACGCCGAGCACCAGATCATCGCACAAGAGGTCATCGAGAAATGCCTGCCCTACACGGGCAACTCACGACGCATCGGCATCACAGGCGTGCCGGGCGCCGGCAAGAGCACGTCGATCGACTCCTTCGGCATGCACGTCATCAAGCAAGGGCACAAACTGGCCGTCCTGGCCATCGATCCCAGCAGCGAGCGATCCAAAGGCTCCATCCTGGGTGACAAGACACGCATGGAACGCCTGGCCGTAGAGCCCGACGTGTTCATCCGCCCTTCCCCCTCGGCCGGCTCATTGGGCGGCGTGGCTCGCAAGACACGCGAGACCATCGTGCTGTGTGAAGCGGCGGGCTATGACACCATCTTTGTCGAGACCGTCGGTGTGGGACAGAGCGAGATCGCCGTCCACTCGATGGTGGACTACTTCCTGCTCATCCAGCTTGCAGGGACAGGCGACGAGCTGCAAGGCATCAAACGCGGCATCATGGAGATGGCCGACGGCATTGTCATCAACAAGTGTGACGGCGACAACATCGAGCGCGCCAACCTTGCGGCGGCACAGTTCCGCAACGCTCTCCACCTCTATCCCCTGCCCCCGAGCGGCTTCCTGCCTGAGGTCATCACCTACTCGGGCTACTACGACCTGAACATCGAGGGCGTGTGGGACATGATCGACCGCTACTTCGCCCATGTCAAGCACAGCGGCTACTTCGACGAGAAGCGCCACGAGCAGGAGCGCTACTGGATGCGTGAGACCATCAACGAGCAACTGCTGGCACGATTCTATTTCGACCCCGAAATCGAGCGACTGCTCAGCATCAAGGAGGACACTGTCCTTGCCGGCAAGCAGACCTCGTTTGTCGCCGCCAGCGACGTACTCAATTTCTATTACGATAAAATCACCAAGAGCCAATTGTCAAAATAAACGAGGATCATGGAAGGACAATTCTGTTACCGCTATCCACACCCTGCCGTGACAACCGACTGCGTTGTGTTCGGCTATGATGGATTACATCTCAACGTGCTGCTCATCGAGCGTGGCGGCGAGCCCTACGTGGGCTGCTGGGCATTCCCTGGAGGCTTCCTAAACATCGACGAGGACGCCCCCGACGGTGCCCGCCGTGAACTGATGGAAGAGACCGGCTTGCATGTGACCAATATCCAGCAGCTGGGTGCCTTCACCAAGCCCGACCGTGACCCGCGCGAGCGTGTCATCTCCATCGCCTTCTTCACCCTGGCACGCATGCAGGACGTCGTGGGCGGCGATGATGCACGTGTGGCGCGCTGGTTCCCCATCAATCAACTGCCGCCGTTGGCGTTTGACCACCAGCAGATGTTTGAGCAAGCCCTGCAGCGCCTGTCCGACTGCCTGAAGCTCAAGACGGGCAACTTCTTCAGCAGCGACTTCTCCTACGAGGAAATCGACATGATCTACTTCGACACACTCACCAAGCGCTGACCACCACGCCTCAATAACACTAACGGCCTCAACGCCTATAGCTTCTATAGTCCCTATAGATACTATAGCTTCTATAGATACTATAGATCCCAGAGTGTTAACAAGGCTTAACTTTTGTGTCAGAACAATAAATTGATTTAAATTTTTGTTAATTTTTGGTCGATTTATGTTTGAAAATTATGTTATAAAGCATATTTGCACTAATTTTGCAAAGATTTTTCATGGTAATAGTTTTTAAGGTTAGGAAAATCCAAGTGTCGCGAGACAATTGCATTTTCAAGAATGTTTTAAGGTTTATGTTAATGGTATTAGAAGGTTAATTAGTTAAGCAATCCCCGACGTGAGTCGAGGATTTACTTTTTTATTTAGG
>JBGUKK010000004.1:0-7163 GCA_045114435.1 Sodaliphilus sp. | reverse complement strand
CCGGCCTTCGACCTGCTTATCCCCCCACTTTTTTCCCGCTGAGCGGTGACCCGTATTAATTCGTTGAATCAGCGTGAACTGTAGTTTAAAATGGTGCCGCCGTTAATGGGTACATTTTTGGTAAAAAAAGAAAAATTTCTTTAAAGGTTTGTCTGCTCGGAAAAATAGTTATAATTTTGTTGATTGATTCAAAACGATGAGAAGACTGTTAGTCATATTAGCGCTTGTTGTGACGTTGGGCCTCGAGAACGTGGCCCTGGCCGAGGTGCAATGGCGTGAGACTAACCGCGAGGTGCAGGGTAAGATCTGGAATGATCCTCGCCAGAGTGATGGCATCGAGATCTATGGCCGCAATGGCACGATCACCATTTTCACCCCCAAGCGTATCACCGTGCGCGTGTACACGATTCTGGGGCAGATGGTGTCTCAGGCGACTTTACAGCCTGGCACGTCGGAGTTGAGGCTGGGTTCTCGTGGCATCTATCTTGTGAGGATCGGCAATATCACTCAGAAGGTGGCCATCTGATGACAGCTCTCTTATCGTTGTTGTGACACGGATTTGACTAAAACCATTTAATAACCTTAACTAAACATTTATTAGTAAAATGACTAATTTAGAGAACATTGATTGGGCACATCTGCCTTTCGGTTACATGAAGACTGATTACAACGTGCGTTGCACGTTTAAGGACGGCAAGTGGGGTGAAATCGAGGTCACCCAGGACGAGACTATTACCCTGCACATGGCTGCCAGCTGTCTGCACTACGGCCAGGAAATCTTTGAGGGTCTCAAGGCTTTCCGCGGTAAGGATGGTAAGATCCGCTTGTTCCGTCCCGACGAGAATGCCAAGCGCCTCCAGAACAGCGCTCTTGGTATCAAGATGCAGCCCCTTCCCGAGGATATCTTCCTGGAGATGTGCAAGAAGGTCGTTAAACTCAACGAGCGCTTCATCCCGCCCTATGGCAGTGGCAGCTCGCTCTACCTGCGTCCCCTTGAAATCGGTATCTCGCCCCGTGTCGGTGTGAGCCCCGCCGATGAATACACGGTAATCATCTTCGTCACCCCCGTTGGCCCGTACTTCAAGGAGGGCTTCCAGTGCACCAAGGTCGCTATTTACCGCGAGTATGACCGTGCCGCTCCCTGTGGCACCGGCCGCTGGAAAGTCGGTGGTAACTACGCTGCCGGTATGGGCGCTACCGCCCGCGCCAAGGAGGCTGGCTTCAGCGCTGCCCTCTTCCTGGATCCCAAGGAGAAGAAGTACCTCGACGAGTGCGGTCCCGCCAACTTCTTCATCGTCAAGGGTAACAGCTACATCACTCCGAAGTCGGGTTCCATCCTGCCCTCTATCACCAACATGAGCCTCCAGCAGATTGCTCGTGACCTGGGTATGGACGTTGAGGCCCGTCCCATTCCTCTCGAGGAACTTGCCGAGGCCGATGAGGCTGCCGAGTGCGGCACCGCTGCCGTTACCGCTCCCATCAGCGAGGTTGTGGATATGGACAACGACGTGCACTACGTGATCCGTAAGGACGGCAGTGTAGGCCCCAAGGTGACCGCTCTGTATAACCGCCTGCGTGCTATCCAGATGGGTGACTATCCCGACGAGCACGGCTGGGTAGTCTTTGTTGACTGATGCTGGATTGCCTGTCCATCATTGAAAGATACTATACACCCGGTAACGACGATTACCGGGTGTTGGTTTCTCATAGCCGATGTGTCGCCGACATGGCTGTCGCGTTGAGTCGGCGCCTCATCGACAGGGGTGTGCCTGTCGATGTTGAGTTTGTCGAGGAGGCGGCCATGCTGCATGACATCGGCATGTGTCGCACCGATGCCCCGGGCATTCACTGTCACGGCACCGAACCCTATATCCTGCATGGCATCCTAGGCCGCAGGATGCTCGATGCGATGGGGCTTTTCAGGCACGGCCGCGTCTGTGAGCGCCACACCGGTGCAGGCATCACTGCCGACGAGATTGTCGCCCAGCACCTGCCCATCGTGCCACCACGCGACCTGCTGCCCGAGAGCCTCGAGGAGAAGGTCGTCTGCTATGCCGATAAGTTCTTTTCCAAGAGCCGCATCGATGAGCCGCCCAAGACCCTCGAGCGAGCCCGGCAGTCCCTCGCCAAGTTCGGCGGAGGCACGCTGGACCGTTTTGAGGCACTGGTGAACCTCTTCGGCGACCCTGCCACACTCGTTGCCCGTTAAGGCGTCTTATCCCCCAGCGACGATGGGTCACGGGGGCGCAAGAAAACAAGACACCGTCGCATCTTCGCGATGCGGCGGTGCCGATGTTGAGAGTCTTCTCGTCGTTGAGGATTACTTGCGGATACCGAGTTCCTTCTTGGCGATGAGAGCACGGTAGCGGTTGATGTCTTTGCGCATCAGGTAATCGAGCAATTTGCGACGCTTACCAACGAGCATCTTCAACGAACGCTGAGTCGTATGATCCTTCTTGTTGACCTTCAAGTGCTCGGTCAAGTGGGCAATACGGTATGAGAATAATGCTATCTGGGCCTCGGGAGAACCAGTGTCAGTATTGCTTTTGCCGTAAGTGCCAAAGATCTCTTTCTTCTTCTCTGAATCTAAGTACATTACAATAAATATTTAAAAATTATTTTCAAAAAGCGGTGCAAAGATACAACAACTTTTTGAAATAACACCACAAAATCCGATATTTTTTCTCCCGATTACCATTCAATCGCACTCATGCCATGCTGCACGAGATAATCGTTGGCGCGAGAGAAATGGTGCGTGCCGAAGAAGCCCCCACGGTTGGCCGACAGGGGAGACGGGTGAGACGCCGTGAGCACCAAGTGGCGGCTGCGGTCGATAAACGCCCCCTTGCGCTTGGCATATGCCCCCCACAGCATGAACACCAGGTGCTCCCGCTCCTGAGCCAGATGAGCGATGACATGGTCGGTGAACACCTCCCAACCCTTGCCCTGATGAGACAGCGGCTGGTGGGCCTGGACCGTCAGCGTGGCATTGAGCAGCAGCACACCCTGGCGCGCCCAGCGCGACAGGTCACCGCTCGACGGGATCGGCGCACCCACATCATCATGCACCTCCTTGAAGATGTTCATCAGCGACGGCGGCAGCGCAACACCCTCGTTCACGCTGAAGCACAACCCGTTGGCCTGTCCCACGCCATGATAAGGATCCTGTCCCAGAATCACCACCTTCACCCGGTCAAACGGCGCCGCATCAAATGCCGCAAAAATCTGTCTACCAGGAGGAAACACCTGGTGCGTCCTGTATTCCTGACGGACAAAATCCGTCAACTGCTTGAAATAAGGTGCTTCCCATTCACCGGACAGCACGCGATTCCACGATGGGTCGATGCGAACGTTCATCTCAACCGATTTTTGAATTCATTAACGAGCGGACAAGTCATGATCACGCCCCAATTTGACACACTTTGTTGCAAAATTACAAAAAAAGCCGTAATTTTGCCCCGCATTTCAAGGAAAAGCGCCCACCGCTTCAACGGCTCCACCATTCCCGCAGTACAACGACAGCGCTCATTGCTTCCCGTTGCAGGTCGGACCGCCCAGGCCCTTTCCCGCAAGTGCACTAACTTGGACCCGTAGTTCAATGGATAGAATAAAGGATTCCGGTTCCTTCGATTGGGGTTCGACTCCCCACGGGTTCACGATATTTTTCTTATAACTAACTGATTATCAATAAATAAATTAACGAGTGGTTGCAAAATTGACAACCATTTGACAACCGAAATTTTATATTATTTTAACGGATTTACTCATGACTAGAGAAGAATTCATCTCGAAACTGCCCGATTTGAACATGAAAGACGCGGTTATTCGACTGGTTGACCAGGGTGTTGATATTTATGGTTTTCAAACCGAGGAGAAGATCGGAAAATGGTATGAAGATTGCTCAAATCTGTTGGCAGAATCATCAGGCTTCCTTCCGGTTTTCCAGCAAGCCCTAGCCAATAGATTAGACACTGCACGCTTTCTGTTATATACTCGTGTAATTGCCGATCGGAATGACTTTTTCATCATGCACAAAGCGGATCTTGTACTTCAGAAGATAAATGATTTTCTGGATTCCGAAGATGCTCAAAAATTGAAGCTAATGCAAATTACTGATAAACTCATTTTAAAAGCAATAGCTCTCAACTATTATTGGTTCTATGATCATAGAAAGGATTATTTGGATCAGATGGTAGCCGAGTGCCGAGATGAGATAGCCTTCCGGGAAGTGTTAGACCACCTAAGAGTTAATAATCCAAAAACAGGAAAACTAAATCATATAAATGGTATTCGAATTGATATCAACAAAGGTCGAGGTCATTATGCCGAGTTAAATAGCGATCGAACACTTAAATTATTTGAGGAAGTAATCCTACAACAGTTTTATGATCGGTTTAGCCAATCAGCTCTCACCATTGAAGAATTGAAAGAGCAGATTAAGGTTTACAAACTCGCCGATCAAAAGCGAGCACTTCGAACTATGCATGAGATGTACAAGGCATTCGTTGACAAAGGGTATCTCTCCTTCAATAATGATAAGGACTTATATATGCTCGGACAGAAGAATCACAAATATGTAACAACTAACAATGGTGTCACTGATTGGATCTATGCCGTTTTTGCTTACTTGAGTAAGCGGTATGCAGTTGATACCACAGAAGATGAACGTAGGAAGACAGTGCGAGACAACTTGAAGAGGTATACTAAGGTTTATCACCAAGATGATGCTATTTTCCCCGTTTACGATTTCGAGCACTTAAAGCGAGTATATGTCGCCTCTGATATCAATGAAGATGCTGGAATATCGTGAAAGCAGCAGGTTGAGATTGCCCAGTTACCTTATATATAGAGAAACACATGTCCCCGAGAGGACCGCTGGCAACAATGAGCACGCTGGCGGCATGAGGGGCAAAGACAATATATAACCCGATGGCATGGACTGGGCGACGAAGAGTCATCAGCACCGCCATCACCAGGCGTTATCACCTGTCGGGGAGACCGTGCCCTCAAGACGGCATAATCAAACCGACAGCGAGTCTGGAAATGAAGTAACGAGGCTAACACCGAAGAGGTGCCGGTCTCGTCTTTTTTTTCATCTCAATTTTGCTTGGTGGCGTTGCACAGTGGTGTGTCATGCGTCGGCAGGTCGGCACTTCCACAAAGCCATTGGATGGTTGATAACGCGATCAGCTATGTCGCCAGGGCCAAAAAGGATCTCAGGCCGATACTCGCGACGATTAAAGCGGGCAACAAAGTCGTGCTCACTCTCTGAGAACTGAAGGAAACGACCAAGATAGTCAAGAACATTCTTTTTGGCTTGCTCAAAATCGAATCGGTCGCTTCGACGAAGGACAGGTATCAATTGAGCTCGAACTTGGGCATAGTTGGCTGATTCAATCTTGGGCATGGCGGTGAACTGCAGATTAACGTCCTCGGCCTTACTGGTGGCGCCAACCGAGTGATAAAATACAAATAAGCGCCTCAGTAGGTCTTGTTCATGCTGTTGGCTAAACAGGTTGTTATCGATCATCTCGTTCACATCATACAAGTCACGCATAGCACCACGATTGACCAGGGCATTAATCTTGCTGGCGAAGAGCTCGACAGGTGCCAGTGTATTGATAGTGGCATCTCCAAGGATATCAATACTCAGCGGGCTCTCGACGGATGGGAGGGCATGGCAACGGTCACTGTAGTTGATTTCAATCTTGATATTGTCTGGATTGCCGCTGGCGTTTGTGTAACCAAATATCCAAGAATCAAGAGAGAACGGGCTTTTTGATGAAGGCTTGAGGCCATATCCTTCACTGGCCATATAGCGCATAATCAAGTCATAGATGGCATCACGTTGAGTGAGCATTTCTTCCCTGCTGCAATTATTGTTGAAATCAAGGTCGATGTCAACCGAGAGGCGCGGCATATCGAACACAGTCAGGTTAATGGCTGTGCCTCCCTTTAATACTAAGGCTTGCGATAGAGTAGGGTGGTTGTGAAAGAACTTCAAGATCTCGACAAGGCGCAGCACCTTTTCAAGATTGTCACGGAAGAACCCGCTTTCTGTAGCCAGTCGGTCCAGATATGTTTTATCAAATGATAGCATAATCGTTATTGTTTGCAGTGGTCATTAAATCGTTGGGGACGTAGAGCTTCCATCGGCTTACGTAGTGTGTCGAGTCACTGGCGTTGGTCAGTCGCTTAACACTGTTGCCAGCCTGCTTTCGGCAGAAGTCGATCAGTTCATCAGAGATATGAGCCTGTGCCTGTATGCGTTCAAGCATGAAGCCAGTTTTCTGGTAGAGAAAAGCTTTGCCGTACAACTGAAGATATCGGCGCAGCTTGTCCTCATCGAGCATCACAATGCCCTCAAAGCAATGAACCAATTCACCTGCGCCTCCCGAGCGGTCGATCCGGTCACAGCAATCCACAAAGGTGCGTTCAAGGTCAGTCACCCTGACGTGAGGGTTATGGGTGGGCGTGATGACTCCAGAATCAGCATCGACAGATATGGGGGCTACACAGTGCTCAAATTCAGTTCCTCCAAATGTGAATCGATTGAACCGGCTCTCACTGCCCACATAAGCGTTATAGAACACCTGGTGCGCTATGCCATGAAACTCCAATGCCGTATGCCAGCCAATATAGGAAGAGGGAGAAACCGATGATCCCACCTCATACTTGTCGGCCAATGGCTGCCCCGAGGCAAGGTTAATGGTTGTGTACAGATTCTTGCGGATGAGCTGAACTATGCCCTTATCTCGAAGACGTTGCAGTAACTTGACAGCGGACGGCTTTGTGACAGAGAGTGCATCCATCACATCTTTGAGAGAAAAGATCCCCAACCGATATATTGCCTTTAAATCCATTTTTTTGTTTCAAAATCAACACAAAAGTACCTCAAAAGCGTCTATTATCGCGCAAAATTAGAAACTTTTTATTTTTTGTGCAAATAAATAAAGCTAAAAAGAGACATTATAGTTACAAGGAGAACATAAGAGGTGTTGTTTGATGTTTTTTTTGACACACGTTTCACTAGCTTCTTGGTGTTTTTAATGGCTATTCCCTTTCATTTTTCCCCGACCGAACCGAAAAAAAAGAAGAGCGACATCAACACTTCTCCAGCATTGATATCACACTTCGATCGGACTCTCTTGATTTGAATCGAC
>JBGUKK010000003.1:0-1662 GCA_045114435.1 Sodaliphilus sp. | reverse complement strand
CAAGGGTAAGACAAGTGACTGGGGCTAAGTCGTAACAAGGTAGCCGTACCGGAAGGTGCGGCTGGAACACCTCCTTTCTGGAGCGTGTCACGCCAAGCGAGACACAGGAGCGGCCATCGGGCCCTCCGGGCGCTGGTTACCGGTTCTCAAGGAGCCTGCAGGTGTTACAGGAGCGGATTCTTCCCGTCCCCTTGCGTCACAGTCCTCCCCGTTGCTGCAACACGATATCACCGTCAGTCCAGGGCGACTGGACAAGCAGTCCTATAGCTCAGTTGGTTAGAGCGCTACACTGATAATGTAGAGGTCGGCAGTTCAAGTCTGCCTGGGACTACGGAAACGAGATCATTGACATGCTGGGAACGCGAAAAGACTTTTTTTTGTCAAAAAGCAATTCACACTGGGATGGCGTTGTGCCATCCAGAGTCGAGAATCGAGCAAAGACCTAGGTTTAAATAATCTACGCAAAGATAAAGGAAAAGCGAACAAGGGCGCATGGGGGATGCCTGTGGCTCTCGGAGGCGATGAAGGACGTGACAAGCTGCGAAAAGCGGCGGTGAGCGGCAAATGCGCTATGACCCGCCGATGTCCGAATGGGGAAACCCGTCGTCAGCGATGACGACACCACTTGAAGTGGGGCGAACGCGGGGAACTGAAACATCTCAGTACCCGCAGGAAGAGAAAGTAAACAACGATTGCGCAAGTAGTGGCGAGCGAACGCGCATCAGCCCAAACCGGCCATGTCAAGGCATGACCGGGGTTGTAGGACCACCAACAACGAGAAAAGAACGTGTAGCCGAACACGGTGGAAAACGTGACCACAGCGGGTGACAGTCCCGTAGGCGAAACACCGACTTGGACCAAGGTGGCACCTGAGTACCGCGGAGCACGAGGAATTCTGCGGGAATCTGCGAGGACCATCTCGTAAGGCTAAACACTACCGAGAGACCGATAGCGAACAAGTACCGTGAGGGAAAGGTGAAAAGAACCTCGAGCAGAGGAGTGAAACAGACCCTGAAACCATGCGCCTACAAGCGGTGGGAGCATCTATATGATGTGACCGCGTGCCTTTTGCATAATGAACCTACGAGTTGCCGTCGCCGGCGAGGCTAAGTGCGAAGACGCACGCAGCCGAAGCGAAAGCGAGTCCGAACAGGGCGCTATGAGTCAGCGGAGGCAGACGCGAAACCAAGTGATCTACCCTTGTCCAGGATGAAGGACGGGTGACTCCGTCTGGAGGTCCGAACCGGTAAGCGTTGAAAAGCTTACGGATGAGGTGAGGGTAGGAGTGAAAGGCCAATCAAACTTGGAGATAGCTCGTACTCCCCGAAATGTATTTAGGTGCAGCCTCGGTGGAGATCCGTGGAGGTAGAGCGACCGATAGGATGCGAGGGCTTCACCGCCTATCAAGTCCTGCCGAACTCCGAATGCCACGGTTTGCTCACCGGGAGTAAGGGCGCGGGTGCTAACGTCCGTGTCCGAGAGAGGAACAACTCAGACCACCGGCCAAGGTCCCGAAATCCGGGCCAAGTTGAAGCCAATAACGAAGTGTGACCGCCCAGACAGCCGGGATGTTGGCTTGGAAGCAGCCATTCATTCAAAGAGTGCGTAACAGCTCACCGGTCGAGCGGTCGCGCGTGGATAATAATCGGGCATAAGTCCGGT
>JBGUKK010000002.1:0-9918 GCA_045114435.1 Sodaliphilus sp. | reverse complement strand
GCAACCTGCTCCTCGGTCATGTAACCCTTGCGGATGGCCTCGTCGCGGTGCTCCTCGGTAGCGCAGTAGTAGGGGTTGAAACCGGCCTTCTTCAAGGCGTTCTCAACGGCCTTGCTCACCTGCTCGGCACGGGTCTTGTCAATAGCCATGCGCAGCTCCTCGTCGATAACCTGCTGAGGAATCTGATCGCGGGTGGCCTTGAGGGGATTCATCGAGGCAACCTGCATTGCCATAGCCTTGGCAACATCCTCGGCCACGTTCTCCTGGTTGAAGGCAACAGCAGCTGCCAGCATACCGTTGAAGTGGTTGTAAACAACGGTCGAGGGGGCGTTCAGGCATTCATAGGCGCCCAATTCCATCTTCTCGCCGGTGATACCGCTCAGGGCGGTGATCTGCTCGCTCACGGCCTTGCCGTCCATCTGGAGGGCATTGAGCTCGTCGAGGTTTGCGGGCTTCTGGGCCATAGCGAGGTCCAGGATAGCCTTGGCGAGGTTGACAAACTTCTCGTTCTTGGCAACGAAGTCGGTCTCACACTTGAGGGCGATGATAGCAGCGAACTTGCCGTCGGTCTTACCGATAGCGATACCCTGAGCTGCCTGACGGTCTTCACGCTTGGCGGCGATGGCCTGTCCGCGCTTGCGGATGAGCTCCATAGCCTTGGTGATGTCGTTGTCGCTCTCGATGAGCGCCTTCTTGCAGTCGCTCAAGCCTGCGCCAGTCATGTCGCGCAGTTTCTTGATGTCATTGATGGTTACAGCCATAATTCTGTTTTAATTAACTAATGGGTTAGTTGTTATTGTGTGGAATTATTCCTCTGTCTTGGGCTCCTCTGCCTTGGGGGCCTCTGCCTTGGGAGCTTCCTCGGCAGCGGGAGCGGCACGGCGAACGCGCTGGCGGCGGGTCTTGGCGGGAGCCTCTTTTACCTCCTCGCCGTCACCCTCGGCGTCCTTGTTGTCGATCTGCTCGACCTTGCGCTCCTCCAGACCTTCCTTGATAGCCTCGCAGACGGTGGCCAGGATGATGTCGATTGACTTGCTGGCGTCGTCGTTAGCGGGGATAACAAAGTCAACATTGCTGGGATCGCTGTTGGTGTCAACGATGCCGAACACGGGGATACCCAGGCGGTTGGCCTCGGCAACAGCGATGTGCTCCTTGAGCACGTCAACCACGAACAGGGCGCTCGGGAGACGGTTGAGCTCCTTGATGGAACCCAGGTTCTTCTCCAACTTGGCGCGCTGGCGGCTGAGCTGCAGCTTCTCGCGCTTGGACATGTTGGCCATCGTGCCGTCGGTCTCCATCTTGTCGATGGTGTCCATCTTCTTCACGGCCTTGCGGATGGTGGAGAAGTTGGTCAGCATACCGCCGGGCCAACGCTCGATCACGTAGGGCATATTCACGCTCATGGCACGCTCGCGGGTCACGTCCTTGGCCTGCTTCTTGGTGGCAACAAAGAGCACACGCTTACCGCTCTTGGCGATGTTCTTGAGTGCGTTTGCTGCCTCTTCCAGCTTAGCGCTGGTCTTGTATAAGTCGATGATGTGGATACCGTTACGCTCCATGAAGATGTAGGGCGCCATAGCGGGGTTCCATTTGCGTTTCAGGTGACCAAAGTGGCAAGTAGCCTCCAGCAGTTGGTCAAAATTAGGTGTCTGCATTGTTTTTTTTGTTTTTTAAATAAATTGTTTACATTCAACTTTAATCAGGGACGTTGATGCCTCAACAGGCCCTGGTCAATCGCATAGTAGCCACCGCAGTTCCCAGTGTGAGTCTATGCGATTTGGATACTAAACTCATCAATAAGGATGTACCAGCACGTGATACCCACCTTATTATATAATGTAGAGCAAGCATCGGCCGGCGACAGCCTGCGGCCGTCGTCATGCGGCGATTAGCGCTTGCTGAACTGGAATCTCTTGCGGGCCTTGGGCTGACCGGGCTTCTTGCGCTCGACAGCACGAGGGTCGCGGGTCATGAAACCCTCCTTGCGCAGGGCACTCTTGTCCTCGGGGTTGATCTTCACCAGGGCGCGGGCGATAGCCAGGCGCAGGGCCTCGGCCTGTCCCTTGTAACCGCCACCGACGAGGTTAACCTTGATGTCATACTTCTCGGCTGCTTCCAGCGTGTTAAGCGGCTGCTTAACGATGTATTGCAGGATGGGGTTGGGGAAGTAGTCTGCCAACGGGCGCTTGTTCACTGTGATTTCGCCATTGCCTTCCTTCACAAATACGCGTGCGATAGCGGCTTTACGGCGACCTACTGCATTAATCTGTTCCATGCTTCTTATTTGAGTTTGTTGATGTCAATAACTTTGGGTTGCTGAGCCTCGTGGGGATGCTTCGGGCCGTTGTAAACGTGAACGTTCTTCAACAGCTGGGCGCCCAGGCGGTTCTTGGGCAACATGCCCTTGAGAACCTGCATATACAGGGGGTGCATACCATTGCGAAGGTCTTTCTTCTTCTCACTCTTAGCTTGCAGAGCAGCAGGGGTGGTGAAGCGCTGACCGCCGGGATAGCCCGTGTAACGCACGTACTGGTGCTCGGTCCACTTCTTGCCGGTCATCTTGCACTTGTCGGCATTGATGATGATCACATTGTCGCCACAATCAACGTGGGGAGTGTAGTTGGGTTTGTACTTGCCACGCAGCAACTTAGCCACCTTGGAGCACAAGCGACCCAGGATCTGGTCAGTAGCATCAACTACCACCCATTCCTTTTGAACGGTTTCGGCATTGGCCGAAATGGTTTTGTAACTTAAAGTATCCACTTTTTTAAAATCCTAATTAATAGTTAGTTAATTGCCCAAGCAACACCCTGCGGAACGGCCAAATTCCACACGGCATTGCCCTAATGGGCTCTTACTTTGGTAATAATCGGCGCGCAAAGGTACTGCTTTTCATTTTCACAGCCAAAATTTTTCCTCCATTTCACCCTTGAATCCCCCGAAAACCACCTTAATCTCACTTCTTTTAAGATTAATTAACGGTTTGCCCTCTTCTTTTCGTGTTTTTTTTCATTCCAAATCAACCATTTTTGCCCCAATCTGAAGTGTTATCGCGTTATCGCCACAAGTTTTTTCAATGAGAATAACTTTAAGTATCAAGGCGAAAGTCCTTTCTACGGAACACTGATCACGGCTTATGCCAATCATATGTCGGTCACGCTGTCGCCCGATATGATATGGTTGCTCATCAGTCAGGGCTTCGCCCACTATGTCAACGCCCATGCCGAAGAACTCCGCCCCCTGTTGGTCAGCCATGACGCGAAAAAGAAACTTAATGTGAGAGATGATTATGACTTTATTTCATGGGAAACTGATTAAGTCCCGGAGGAAGGGAAAGTAAATTTTTAAAACAGGGGCAGAGCCCTGGCCCACTGGACACGACGCGCGAGGCGTTTCACGTGACCGGGTTGCGGTCGTGGTGTCGCGTGGGCCAGGGCTCTGCCCTGGTGAGGTGATATTACTTCTCGACGCGGATGCGGGCGTCGACGGCGGTGACGTGGTCGGGACCGGCCAGCAGCGGGTTGATGTCCATCTCCTTAATCTCGGGAGCGTAGTGGAGCATGGTCGAGAGGCGGCAGATGATCTTCACATAGGTGGCCTCGTCGAGACCCTGCTTGCCACGGGTGCCCTGTATGATCTTGTAACCCTTGAGGGAACGCACCATGTGCTCGGCCTCGGGCTGCGACAGGGGAGCCAGGCCGAACTGCACGTCCTTGAGCACCTCGACAAAGATGCCGCCCAGGCCGCACAGCACGTTGTGGCCGAAGGTGGGCTCGTACTTGGCACCGATAAACAGCTCGGTGCCGCTGATCATCTTCTGGATCATCACGGCGGTGGCGTCGGGAATCTGCATCATGCGGTCAAACTCGGCCTCGAGCTGAGCATCGTCCTTGACGTTGAGCGTCACGCCGCCCACGTCGCTCTTGTGCACGGGACCAACGACCTTGACAACGATGGGATAGCCCATCTCGCGGGCTGCGGCAACGAGCTCGTCACGGTTGGCCGACACCTTCTCGGGCACGACGGGGATAGCGGCTGCCTGCAACAGGGCGCGCACGTCGTCGGGGGCAATATAGCCGTCCTCCTTGATGCCGTCGATGATGGCACGCACGGCCTTGACATCCACCTCGGGGCAGAGGCTGTCGGCGGGAGCTGGCTTGGGCGTGTCGGCGACACGTACCAGGGCCTCGGCCAGAGCCACCTCGTCGGCAAAGTTCACATGACCCTTGTCGATAAACTCCTTCACCTCGCGGCCAGCGATGTTCAAGCACGGCAGCACGGGGAAGATGGGTTTCTTGCAAGTGAGCATCTTCTCATGCAACACGTTGTAGGCGTCATCACAGGGTACCAGACCCGGAGTGCCGAAGATGACCACGATGGCGTCCACGTTGTCGTAACGCTTCTCGCAGAAGTCGATGCAGATGCCCAGGTGCTCGGGGGTGCCTGTTGCCAGGAAGTCGATGGGGTTGGCTACCGATGAGCCGGGATAGAGCTGTGCCTTGAGCTCCTCGCCGATCTTGGCATCGAGCAGGGGCACGTTCATGCCACCCTTGCTCAGGGCGTCGGTCAGCATCACGCCAGGGCCACCGGCGTGGGTGACGATGGCCACGTTCTTGCCGGTCATCTCGGGCAAGGTGAGCACGCACCCGATGGTGGTCAACTGGTCGCGCGAGTAGCAGCGCACGATGCCGGCCTTGCGGAACAGGGCGTCAACGGCGGTGTCGCTCGATGCGATGGCGCCCGTGTGGCTCGATGCGGCGCGGCTACCACTCTCGCTCGAACCCGACTTGACGGCGGCGATGCGGCAACCCTTATTGATGAGCGAGCGGGCATGCTTGAGCAGGCGCTCGGGGTGAGAGATGTTCTCGATATAGAGCAACTTGACCTTGGAGTCGCGCTCGGGGTCAAAGTTCTCGTCCATGTATTCCAGCACGTCCTCGATACCGATCTGCTTGCCGTTACCGATCGACCACACGCTGTTGAACTGCAGTCCCTTGCTCACGCCCGAGTCGATGATGAACACGGCGGTAGCGCCCGAGCCGCTGATGAAGTCGGCACCCTTGGGACTCAGGGCGGGAATGGGCAGCGTGAACACGCTGTGGTGGTTGGTGGTCAACAGGCCGATGCAGTTGGGGCCGATGAGGGCAGCACCGTATTTCTCGCACGTGTCCAGGATGTGCTGCTCGAGCAAGGCGCCCTCGTGGGTCTCCTCGCCGAAGCCGGCACTGATGATGATGAATGCCCTGACACCCTTGTGCTCGGTCAGGTAGTCAACATACTCGGGGCAGTACTTGGCAGCCACGACCAGGATGGCCAGGTCGGTGTTGGGCAGGTCCTTCATGTCGTGATGGGCCTTGATGCCTTGCACGACGTCCTCCTTGGGGTTGAGGACGTGAAGTTCACCCTTGAAACCTCCCTGCTTGAGGTTGCGCACGATAGCGCCGCCGGGCTTCTGCTCGTTGTTGCTGCCGCCGATGACGACAATACTCTTGGGATTCAGTAATTGCTGGTTAATCATTTTTTTATTGAGTTGTTTGTTCTTAGTGATAGGTTCTCTAGTTATCGGTTTATGGTCATTCTATAATCTGGCGGCAAAGGTACAAAAAATGTCGGCATTGTCAAAAAGAAAAGCAACCGATTCCTCAGTCGCTTTCCTTATTGTAATGATTGGACAGCAGCAACGCTGTTAAATAAATGGCTGGCCAGTCGTTGTGGTGCCCTTATTTTGCCTCCAATATCTTGCCGATGGTCAGTGTCACGTCGGTGATGTTGAACATGCCGTCGCAGTTCACGTCGCCCAATTCAGGCTCTGCGTCTAATGTCATCAGCAGGCCGATCATGTCGACAACATCGGTGATGCCGATTGAGCCATCGGCGTTCAAGTCGCCCAAAACCGAGTTGGATTCTCCGCGCAAGGGAATGGTGACAAGAGGTACGCCGGCAGTTTGGCAATAGACCTTGAGGGTTGCTGAGTGCGTGCCACATGAGAGCGGAACATAGTTGATGGCCACGGTGCAGATGTTCACTATGGAACTCGATTTCACAATCATGGCCGAGAAGCAATTGCTGTCCTCGCCTTCAATGGTGAAGGAATAATTGTTTGAATAGTTGGGAGCCACATTGAGCATGGGGCTATTGGACCTGACAACTGGCGTGTTAGGGTCGGTGGGCACCTCATAGTCGGCAAACCTGATAGCGCCTCTGCGGGTCACAATCTGACCAACGTGAGCGGTGAATTCTTCGGCGCGGTTGTTCACAAAGGTCTCGGGATAGAACGGCTCCGCATCAAGCGGAATAGCCACACTCTCGGCATCTGGGCTGGACAAAACCAGGTTGACAGGCCAGTTGTACTCCGATACCGGTTTGCATTTCACCTTAACGGTGACGCCGGCAGCTGCGGCATCTGGTGTGATGGTCTCGGGAGTCACCTCATAGAAATAGGTGTGGCGACCCTCAAGCGTCAGATTGATGTTGTCGGTGAGGTCATGGCCTGTGACGTTGAATTTCAAGATCACGGGGTAACCGATTTCGATTTCGCCGAAATTCAGGCTTTCAACATCCGCTGTGATGACACCGGCGCGTCCTTGGAATACCGCAAGCAAGAGGACGAGAAGAAAAAGTATACGATGTTTCATATATAATTAAATAATTGTTTTTGGTGAGTATGAATTGTTTAAAGTGCAAATTTCCCCAAAAAAACCGACACGTGCAAGCTATTGGCCCAAAAATCACCGATTAAGGGGTGGGCAGCTCAGCCGTGCCTTCAAAGGCGATCGCCGCGGGGCCGCTCAGGAGGACGTGACCGTCTCCCTCGCGCCACTCGATGTCAAGGGAGCCGCCGTCCATGATGACATGGGCCTGTCGGCCGCATCGGTCAGTGAGGACCGCTGCCACGGCGGTGGCGCACGCTCCTGTGCCGCAGGCCATCGTGATGCCGCTGCCGCGTTCCCACACCCTCACGCGGATGCCGTCTTCCCGCACTTGGGCAAATTCAATGTTGCAGCGCTCGGGAAAACGTGAGTGCCGCTCCAGCAGAGCACCCTCGGCGGCCACGTCCACAGCCTCGATGTCCTCGACAAAGGTCACATAGTGGGGATTGCCCATCGAGACAAACACGCCGTCGGGCAGCGTCTCGCCGTCAGGCAGGAACAGCCCCTCATCTTCAAGGACCGGGGCTAGCATGTCAACCGTTACGCGCTCGACAATGCCGTCGTCGCCCACCTCCAGGTCAAGTGTCTTGATGCCCGAGGCTGTCATCAGGCGGATGTGCCGCTTGTCGGTCAGGCCCCGTTCATACACATACTTGCCGATGCAACGGCTGGCGTTGCCGCACATGAGTCCCTCAGAGCCGTCGGCATTGAAGATGCGCATCGTGAAGTCGGCATCGGGCGTTGACGAACGGCCAATCAGCACGAGCCCGTCGCTGCCGATGCCAGTGTGGTAACGACTCCAGGCGATAGACACCGCTTCGGGGTTATCGATCGGGTAGCGGCTCGTGTCCACAAAGATGTAGTCATTCCCCACGCCGTGCATTTTGATAAATTGGATTGTCTGATTCATCATGCGTATAATAGTTAAGGTTTGCAAAAGTAGTCATTATTCAGAAAAAACCATTAATTTTGCAGCCAGATTTATCAGCTTTATTATCCTTAAATCATAATAACAGAACTCTAATGCCTAAATACGATTTTGACAAATGCATTGACCGCCATGGCACCCATTGTAAAAAAGTTGACATGTTGGACGACATGTTTGGACGTCACGATTTGCTGCCCTTGTGGATAGCTGACATGGACTTCCCTGTGTGCCCCGAAATCAGTGATGCGCTGATATCGCGCTTCGGCGACCATCCCATTTATGGATACACGCTTCCCTATGACGAGTATTGGCAATCGATCATCGACTGGCAGCGTCGCCGCAACGGCTTCGAAATCAGCCGCGAAGAGATGACATTCATGCCTGGCGGAATGCCTGCCCTGGGCATGGTCCTCAACTTCTACACCCGTCCCGGTGATCGCGTGGTGCTGCAGGAGCCTGTGTACTACGACTTCAAGGATGTGATCGAGGGGAACCGTCGATTGGCGGTGCGTAACAACCTTGTGCCCACCGGTGACCATTTCTATCGTATGGACCTTGACGACCTGGAGCGTGTCTTCATTGAGCAGAAACCGCGACTCATGATCGTGTGCAACCCTCAGAATCCCATAGGCATCGTGTGGAAAAAAGAGGAGCTGCAACAGGTAGCGGCGCTGGCTCGCAAGCACAATGTGATTATCTTCAGTGACGAGGTGTTCGGCGACATGACACTCTTCGGCCACAAGCACATCCCGCTGGCGACAGTGAGCGACGATGCGGCAGCGGTGACGATTACCTGCGGGTCGCCAGGAAAGACATTCAATATCCCGGGAGTGAAAAGCACCTGGCTGGTCATCAAGAACCCGGAATTGCGCCAGGAGTTCTATCGTTGGGTAGAGGTGAACGAGTTGTGCAATGCCAATATCACGGCACTGCTCGCCACCGAGGTGGGTTATCGTCATTGTGAGCCTTGGCTCGAGGCCTGCAAGCGATACATTGAGCAGAATGTGCTCTATGTGGCTCAATATTGCAAAGAACACATCCCCGGCATCTATGCCATCAAGCCGCAAGCGTCGTTCTTGATGTGGCTCGACTGCAGGCGATTAGGACTTGATCATGCCGAGCTGGTGCGTTTCTTTGCCGATAAGGCACATCTTGCTCTCAACGATGGCGAAATCTATGGCGTCCCTGGCTATTGCCACATGCGACTGAATGTAGGAACTCCGCGCGGGCGCCTCGAGCAGGCCATGCACCAACTCGAAGCCGCCGTCAACACCCTCCCCAAATAGGAAACCATTGCCCCTCAGCCCTCAAGTTTCTAAAGAGGCATAGCTACTTTAGTAACTTGAATTTGAAAGCAGGAGCATTTGTGTAATTCGCCGTTTTGATTTGTTTTTGCACTCATGAACAGGCCGCCGATTGTCATAGTGATGCTTCTTGCGGTCCTCGTGGCTGTAGTCACGGGGTGTGACGGAACGCCGCGCTATGACTCGCGGCTCGCTGCGGCCGACAGCCTCATGCGTGACGCCCCCGACAGTGCCCTGGCCATCGTCGAGACCATCGACCGCGGTTGTTAAGAAATGTTGTTCCAATTGTTAAAAACCAGCCTATCCGTCATTTTTATTGTAATATATTTGCAAAAATAAAAAAACGGCTAGTTTTGCGAAGAATTTAAACCATTAAATCTTTTGAGTATGAAGAATGTTATTTTATTGCTGTTTTCCTTATTAGGCCTGTCTCAAATTGCAGCACAGCAGACAGAGTATCTGCCGATAGTAAGAGAGGGCGTGAGATGGGTGAACGAGAAGGTGATTGTCGACCACGGCGATACCACCCGCTACTATTACAATTATGAGTTTTGTGGAGAGGATGATTCTATTCATTCAAACTTGATGTATGACATTAATAAAGCGTGCTATTATTATACTGGACAAAATCTTGACGTAGAGAATGATAGTTTAATCGCAGGAATGCTTGAAAAAGGCCCCAATGAGTCTCCTAAAGTTACTTGTTTTAGGAATAATGCCTACAAACAGAACCTTGAGGAAGGCAAGATGCTATTGGAATATGACATGATGACGGATGGAGGCACTATTCTGCTCTATACCTTTGGTTATAGGGGGTGTGATGACTATTATTTAATGTTAGAGTATTATCAGGAACAATATGGAGGCATAGAGCCTTTTTTGACTGATGAGAACTTCACGAAAGTAGACCCTATCAGTATCGAAGGTGTTGAATGTGAGCGTTATGCATTCGTGGGTGAGGATGGCGACACGCTGGCCTATGTGGTCGAGGGCATCGGCTTTGACAGCCGTGACATGGGTGACCTGCTGACGCCGT
>JBGUKK010000001.1:0-1569 GCA_045114435.1 Sodaliphilus sp. | reverse complement strand
GTGTCTTTGCCCCGGTGTTGTGGGCTTCAATTTTCTTACTGCCATTTTTTATTATAAATTACTATAGAAATCAATAGTTTGTCCTTCGGCAAGGGTGACAACGGCCTTCTTGAAGGCGACGGTATGACCCTTGATGATGCCACTCTTGGTGTAGCGCTGCTTGTTCTTGCCACCATAGTTCATGGTGCTCACGTCAACGACCTTCACGTCATAGAGCTTCTCAACGGCATCCTTGATCTGATACTTGTTAGCATCGGGGGACACTTTGAAGGTGTAACGGTTACCCTTCTCGGTGATTGCGTTGGCCTTCTCGGTCACAACGGGAATGATCTGAATGTTCTCCATTGTCTTTCCTCCTTACTTTAAATTGTTGAGCGTGTCAACCGAGCTCTCGGTAACGAGAATCATGCGGTTGTCAAGCACGCGGTAGGTGTTGATGTCGCTGGCGGTGATCAGGCTGGCCGTGGGCACGTTGCGCAGCGACAGGTAGAGGTTGCGCTCCTGACCATTGAGCACGAGCAGCAACTTCTGTCCCTCGAGCTTGAGGTTGCGGGTAATGTTGACGAATTCCTTGGTCTTGGGGGCGTCAAACTTGATGTCCTCGATGACCATGATCTGGTTGTTCTGGGCCTTGTAGGTCAGCGCCGAGCGGCGAGCCAGGGCCTTCACCTTCTTGTTCAGCTTGAAGCTGTAGTTGCGGGGACGGGGACCGAACACGCGACCACCTCCATGGAACAGCGGAGACTTGATGTCACCGTGACGAGCACCGCCGCCACCTTTCTGGCGACCGAGCTTCTTGGTCGAGCCAGCAATCTCACTTCTCTCTTTTGCCTTGTGGGTTCCTTGGCGCTGATTGGCCAGGAATTGCTTAACATCGAGATAAACGGCATGCTCGTTAGGCTCGGCCATGGCGAAGATCTCATCGTTAAGGGTCACCTTGCGTCCGGTGTCCTCACCCTTGATGTTATAAACTGCGAGTTCCATTCTCTTACATTTCGATAATTACGATTGAACCTTTGCTGCCCGGTACTGAGCCTTTAACCATGAGAAGATTGTTCTCGGGCAATACTTTAATCACTTGCAGGTTTTGAGCGGTGCAGCGCTTGTTGCCCATCTGGCCGGCCATGCGCATGCCCTTGAAAACCTTGGCGGGATAGGAGCAGGCACCGATGGAACCGGGAGCACGCTGACGGTCGTCCTGACCGTGAGTGGTCTGGCCCACGCCGCCGAAGCCGTGACGCTTCACGACGCCCTGGAAGCCCTTACCCTTGGTTGTGCCGATCACATCAACAAATTCAACATCATTGAGCATCTCCACGGTGAACTCGTCACCTGCCTTGTGCTCTCCATTAAATCCTTTGAACTCGGCCAAGAATCTTTGCGGTTTCACTCCGGCTTTCTTGAAGTGACCGGCCATCGGCTTGGTGGTGTGCTTGTCCTTCTTCTCGACAAAGCCCAGCTGCAAAGCCTCGTAACCGTCGGTTTCAACAGTCTTCACTTGAGTGACAACGCAAGGACCTACTTCGATAACAGTGCACGGCACGTTCTTGCCGTCGGCACTGAAAACGG